>CAZVUC010000045.1:0-52144 GCA_964630405.1 uncultured Syntrophobacterales bacterium
GTCCGGGCGGCGAGCTATCTCTACAACAAGGCGCGGCGCGACGGCACCGTCATGGAGCAGATCAACTGGGGCGTGTGGAACTGGCAGGTGGTGGGTGACAAGAAACGGGGCGGCCAGTTCGACTTCAACAAGATGCAGGCCATCGGCGTCATCGTCATCGAGAACGGCCTCTTCTACACACGAAAGGACCGCTTCAAGTCGCTGGACGAAATCAAGAACTCGGGCAAGCTGGCCAGGGTCGGCATCAGCGGAAACCAGTCCGGCGGGTTCGTGATGGGGAACATCCTGGAGAAGCTGCGCGGGGAGAAGCTGTTCGAGTACGTGTTCGGCTATCCCGGCGCGCGCCAGTACAGCCTCGCGTTGCGGCAGGGCGAGGTGGACGCTTCCGGCAACGTGACCTCGTCGTTCCTGGATCAGCTCGGAGACATGTGGAAGGCAGGCGAGCTTGTCATGCTCGCCCAGACCGGCACGGTGGAAGGGAAAAAGGCTCCCGAGTTCCCCAACGCGCCGTTGCTCGAGGAACTGGCCAAGACCGAGAAGCAGAAGAATCTGGTGCGAGCCACCTTCCTGCTCTCACGGTACGGGCGTCCGTACACCTTCCCGCCGGGAGTCCCGGCGGAACGCGTTGCGCTGGTGCGCAAGGCCTTCGATGCGACCATGAAGGACCCGAAGTTCCTGGCCGAGGCCAAGAGGCTCAAGCGGCCCGTCAATCCCACGACCGGCCCGGATCTCCAGAGGATGTGGAAGGATTCGATCGCCGCCTCGCCGGAAGACAAGGCCATCGTGGCGCAGATCTTCAACCCCAAGGGAGGGAAGTAGGGCTTGCACGGGGCGGTACGGAGTTGAAACAAAGGGCGCCGGGGACTCCAGTCTCCGGCGCCCTTTTTGCGTCAGCCCAGCCAGGGCATGATGCTCTTCAGGAAATTCTCGGGACCGGAAATGACCGGCTCGAGCCAGTGGATGTGCAGGATCTGGTCGAACACGCCGACGAAGAACACGAGCATGACGGCGGTGAGCCACAGGGTCAGCGACCAGCCCTCCTTGGCCTGATACCTGAGATACAGGAGGGTGAAAACCGGCACCGTGATGAAGAAGCCCAGCAGCAGGATGCCGAAGAACATGCCCAGGAGCCATCCGGCAAACGCCAGGCCCCGGGCCGCCACCTCGGCCGTGGACATGGTCCAGTCCACCTGCAGGTCGCCGGTCTCCCGCTCTTGGCTCTCGGTTGTCTTGAGGGTGCGGTAGGCGTCCATGATCAGTTGGATCAACGCCATGACCAGGACCGGGACGCCGACGGAACGGGGAAACAGGCCGGTGCCCAGCGGCCAGTCCCTGGAGGTGTAGACCATGGCGCCGGCGACCACGGCGACGAAGAGCGTGAACACGAGCGACGGCGTGATGCGCATGGCTACTCTCCCTCTCCCGTGTCTCCGGTGAGTTGCCGGACCTTCCGTTCCTGCTTGACGCTGTAGTAGATGGTCGCGATGGTGACCGCCAGGACCACCAGGACCAGAGGCCGGATGAGGAAGGCGGCGCCGTAGGCGCGTACCGAGATAAAGAGGTACCGCTCGATGAGCCCGCCCAGCAGGAACCCCAGCAAGAGCGGCGGCCGGGGCCATCCACACCGCTTCATGATCCAACCCAGCAGCCCGAAGAGCAGCACCGTCACCAGGTCGAAGATGCTGGCCGTGGCCTGGTAGGCGGCCAGGAACACCACCACCGTCACCAGCGGCGCCAGGATGTTGATCCGCACCGACGAGATCTTGGCGAGCTGGTTGGTGAAGCACAGCGCGATGACCGTGGCCATGATGTTGGCGATGGCCGTGCTCCACACGATGGAGTAGGTGAGATCCAGATGCTCGTTCAGCATGGAGGGGCCCGGTTGCAGCCCGTGGATCATGAAGGCGCCGATCAGCAGCGCCATGGAGGCGCTGCCGGGGATGCCGAAGGCCAGCGTGGGGACCAGCGCGCCGCCCTGCTTGGCGTTGTTGGCGCTCTCCGGCGCGATCACGCCGCGGACGTCGCCGGTGCCGAAGGTCAACGCGGCATCCTTGCACGTGGACTTGGCATGACCGTAGGCCAGCCAGTCCACCACCGCCGAGCCCAGGCCGGGAATGATGCCGACCCACGTCCCCAGGAAGGCGCAACGGAGCATCAGCCACCAGTTGGTGAACACGTCCCGGATGCCGTGTCCCACCCCCTTCATGGCCTGCTTCGGCACGCTGCTGATCTGCTTGCCTTCGATCACCATGTCGGCCAGCTCCGGCAGCGCGAAGATTCCCAGGCTCACCACGATGATGTTCAGGCCGTCGAACAGGTACAGCGAATCGAAGGTCCACCGCAGCAGCCCCTCCTGCTTGTCGATGCCGATCATCGACAGCAAGAGTCCCATGCCGCCGGCGACGATGCCCTTGAGGGGCACGCGGCCACTCAGGATCGCCACCATGGAGATGCCCATGATGCCCAGGGAGAAGAGCTCGGGAGCGGCGAACAGGAGCACCAGCGGCTTGAGTATGGGGATCAGCATGCCCAGGATGACCGCGCCGATGACGCCCCCCAGCAGCGACGCGAAGTAGGCGGCGCCGAAGGCGCGCCCGGCCTCGCCCTTGCGGGCCATCGGATGGCCGTCCAGGATGGTGGCCTGGGAGCCGACGGTTCCGGGCACGGCGAACAGCACCGAGGGGATGGTGTCGGTGGTCACCGGCACCGAGGACAGGGCCACCAGCATGGCGATGGCCGCGGTGGGATCCATGTCGAACGTGAACGGCAGCAGCAAGGCCAGGCCGACGACGCCCCCCAGCCCCGGAATGGCTCCCAGCGCCATTCCCACCACGACGCCGAACATCATGAAGAGAAACCGTTCCACGCTCAACAGCGCGGTCAGGCCATCGGCCATTGCTTCGAACACGTTATGCTCCTGGTTTGTGGTGACGTGGATTTCGAGTGTGCCATGGGAGGGAGTCGGCCGTTCCCCTGAAAGGAGATATTAGCGGAGCTTCTTAACGGTTAAGCGCGTCGTCTGTCAAGGCGAACGCCTGACTTCTCGTATGGTTACGCTTCCGGAAGCGCCCGTCGCGTCATGGCGGTCGCTTCGAGGTATCGTACCGGCTCAAGGCTTGAACTCGTAGGCCTCCGGCGCCGGCTTGTAGGCGCGCAACAGCCACAGAGGACGGCGCAGGTTGCCCGGACCGGGAGCCGGCCGGGTCAGCTTGAGCCAGCGCTTGTACACCTCGTGGGACTTGTTGGTGTCCACGAAGATGTCGCCGTAGCGGTCGTCCGCGCCGGGCTTTTCCACCCGGACCTTCTGGTGCCAGCAATGCTGTCCGCTGATGTTGTCGGGCTGCACCGGGAAGGTCAGGTTCTGGTGCACCCCGGCCTCCTGCCACCACACGCGCCCGGAGTCCTTGTCGTCGCTTTCGAAAGGCTGGACGCCGTGGAGCTGGCGCATCATCCACTGCCCCGGCTCCACCTGCTCCAGGTTCACCAGCGCCGTGGCGAAGCGGCCGCCGCCGTTCTCTTCCTGGAGACGCCAGCGCCCGAGATGGTGCGAGCACGCCACCACGCCGGGGCGGATGCCCTCGGTCACCCACACCCGGTCCACGAAGTAGCCGATCTCGGTGTGGACCTTGACGAGATCGCCGGTGTCCACCTCCAGCCGCCGGGCGTCCCGGGGATGCAGCCACACCGGGTTCTTGTGGGAGATCTCATAAAGCCACTTGGCGTTGCCCGAGCGGCTGTGGATCAGTGTCGGCAGCCGGAAGGTGGGGAGCAGCAGCATCTCACCCTTGGCGGCGTCGATGTTGGAGGGGTGCACGTGGCTCTTGATGTATCCCGGGAACCGATGCTCGGGGTACTTCCAGTCCTTCAGGGTCTCGGAATAGAACTCGAGCTTCCGCGAAGGCGTGGGGAAGCCGGCGTGACCCTTGCCGTCCACCTCCACCCCGATCACCGCGCCGCCCTTGGAAACCACCTTGGTGACGGGGTCCACCGTGGCTTCGGCCATGTCCGCTTCCTTGATCTCGGTCGCATGGCTGCTGTAGATGTTCTCGGCCACCAGGAAGGCGCCGTACCTGCGCATGTAGTCCAGCGGCGAGATGCCTTCCCTGGCCGCCGCCTCCGGCAGTCCCGGCACGCTGTTCTCGAACATCCACTGGTAGTACTCGTGCACCGTGAGCTTCTCGCCCGGCCGGTACGGCGACTCGAAGTACTTGCGGATGCCCAGGGAGCCGTCGGGGTCGATACGCCAGGAAAGCTCGATCCAGAACTCGTCTTCTTCCCACACTTCCCCCAGCCCGGCTTCGGCATGCGCTTCCCAGGTGGTGGCGAAGGTCTTGCCGCGCCGCTCCAGGGCGACCCGCAGCACCGGCTGGCGGAAGCCGATCCAGCGGGCCGAGTGGGTCTCCTGGCTCATGAGGTCATGCCGTTCCGACGCCAGCCCCATGGGCAGCACGTAGTCCGCGAACCAGGCGGTCTCGCTCCAGGTGGGCGTGAGGCAGGCGTGGCGCTCCACCTTGGCTTCGTCGCTGAGCATCTCGATCCAGCTCATGCCGTCGGGATTGGTCCACACGGGGTTGTAGACCCGGGTAAAGTACATCGCCAGCTTGCCCCGGCCTTCCTTCACGAGGTGCGGCAGCAGGAAGCTCATCTCGAAGAAGGCCAGCGGGTACTCAGGCGGGTACATGAGCGTGTTCCACACCTTGGCCGGGGGCGGCATCATCGGGGGCGCCGGGATGAACTTGTTCCAGGCGTTGGGGGCAGTGCCCCCGGGCGTGCCGACCGCGCCCATGAGCACCACCAGGAACTCCAGCGCCCGCGCCACTTCCCAGCCGCCCAGGTTGCCGGCGGCGGCGTTGCGCCACACGTGGGTGGACAGGGCCGAGCCGGACCGGGCCACTTCGTGAGCCACTTCCACGATCATGGCGGCATCCACCCCCGACTCCTCGGCGGCGAACTCCGGCGTATACTGCCCGTAAAGGTCCTTCAGCTCCACCTCGAACTGCTCGAAGGTCTGCGGTCCGTCGGGATGCTCCTGGCGCAGGAACTGTTCCCAGTTGACCCACTTCCTGACGAACTCGCGGTCGTACAGGTCTTCCTGGAGCAACACGTTGCAGATGGCCAGCAGCACGGCCGCTTCGGTGCCGGGCCAAGTGGGCATCCAGTAGTCGGCCTTGGACGCGGTGTTGGAGAGGCGGGTGTCGATGACGGCGACCTTGGCGCCGCGTTCCTTGGCTTCGATGATGCGCTGGGCGTGGGGGTTGAAGTAGTGTCCGGTCTCCAGGTGCGAGCTCAGCAGCAGCATGAAGCGCGAGTTGGCGTGATCGGGCGAGGGGCGGTCGATGCCACACCAGAAGGCGTATCCCGTCCGGGCGCCGGCGGAGCACACGTTGGTATGGCTGTTGTGGGCGTCGATGCCCCAGGCGTGCATGATGCGCTGGTGGTAGAGGAGCTCATGGCCGGGGCGGCCTACGTGGTACATGATCTCGTTGCGCCGGTCTTCCACGATGGCCTTGCGGATCCGGGCGGCCATGTCGTCCAGCACCTCGTCCCAGGTTACGCGTTCCCACTGGCCCCCGCCCCGTTTTCCCACCCGCTTCATGGGATAGAGGATGCGTTCGGGGTCGTATACCTGGTTGATGGTGGCGGGTCCCTTGGCGCAGTTCCGGCCCCGGCTGCCGGGGTGCTCCGGGTTGCCCTCGAACTTGCGCACCTTCAGCGTCTCCTTGTCCACGTAGGCCAAGAGGCCGCAGCCCGCCTCACAGTTGAAGCAGATGGTCGGCACCAGGTCGTAGTTCCGTTCCACCTTCTTCGGCCAGGCGGCGGCGTCGTACTCGGTCCAGTCCGACCAGCGCTCGCGGGGCGGAAAGCTCCGGAGTCCTCCCTGCGGCGGCTCGAGGTTGGCGGCGTCGGGGCTGAGCGGTTGCGGTTCATTTTTCATCGAGGAGCGTCCCTTCTTGCTGCGTCCGGGCGTGGCTGTCGTAGGGGCGGGTTTCACGTGCCCGCCATGCGCTGAATGACTAGCTGAGCGGCACGGCTTGTCCGGCCTCGACCCACAAGGTCTCGAACACCCAGAGCCCGGCGAGCGCCAGCAATGCGGACAGTGGGTGCAAGAACCAGGCGGCCTCCGCCTGCGCTCCGGCCCAGATCAGGAAGATCACCGGCAGGACGATGCCCACGGCCATGAAAAGCCCCCAGAACTTCTCGCGAAGCGGGCCGCAGGTGAGCAGCTCGGTGGCGCGCCGCACGTCCTCGCTGATGGGCGTCAGCGACACCTCCCCGAGCACCAGGCCGCCGGTGACGATCAGCGAGACCATCAGCAGGGTGCCCATGGTCGCCATGACCGTCCCGTCCAGGCCGGCCACCAGGCCCGCCAGGATCAGGGTCGCCGCCCCGGCGCTCACCGCCTGGGCCAGGAGGTGCCAGAAGAAGAGCGGACTCTGCCAAAGGTCCCGCCCCTTGGCCTGGGCGAAGAGGAACGCGGTGTAGCCCGCGGAACCGATGCCGAAGACGACGCAGGCCGCCACCACCCACCCCGGCATGCCGCCGGTTCCGATGCCGTAGGCAAGCCACAACAGGCTGGTCAGGGAGTAGGCCATGAGGATGTAGCCCCCCAGCACGAGCCAGGAGCGCAGGTTGGGTTTGGTCAACAGGTAGTAGAAGCGGTCGGGCCGCTTGAGGTCGAAGACCAGCAGGCCGGTGGTGAGCACGGTGAAGACCAGCGCGATGAGCGGGCTCACGACGTTCAGCACCGGTCCGTCCTGGATGCGGCCCAGCGCCATCAGCAACGCCGCCACCAGGAGGACCCCGGCGCCGATGGACTTGGTCCACAGGTAGGCGGCGATCCTGGAGCCCCAGGGCCGCGGGTGCGGCACGTCGTAGACCTCGCGGGCGCCGCCCGGAACCGGGTTTCCGTGTCTGGAGGAGGAGAGGGCGTAGAGGTCTTCGCCGGGGTACTTGTCCGACCAGAAGTGGGTGTCGCCGGTCTCCGTCATGGTGGGCTGCAGCGTGTCCTCCTCCACCCCCACGTAGAAGAGCTTCGGACGGGTGCCCTTGTGGGGCTTCCTGAGAGAGACCTTGCGGGTGGCCACCGTGCGGGCGATGGGGCTTTCCGGGTCGTCGAGGTCGCCGGACATGATCGCCTGGGTGGGACAAACCACCTCGCAGGCGGGCTGCAACCCGAGATCCACCCGGTGCGCGCAGAAGTTGCACTTGGCCGCGGTGTTGTGGTCCGGGTCGATGTACAGGGCGTCGTAGGGGCACGCCTGCATGCACGACTTGCAGCCGATGCAGCGATCGTTGTCGAAGTCGACGATGCCGTTGGGGCTCCGGTAGAGCGCCACCGTCGGACAGATCTCGATGCACGGGGCGTCATCGCAATGATTGCACCGGAGCACCGCGAAGTGACGGCTGGTGGCCGGGAACGCGCCTTTCTCGATGTACTTGACCCAGGTGCGGTTCACCCCCACGGGCACCTCGTGCTCGTCCTTGCAGGCCACGGTGCAGGCGTGGCAACCGATGCAGCGGTTCTGGTCGATGACAAATCCGTAACGCATGAGTGCCTCCAAGCGGCTATATATCCACCTGCGCTCCGGGCAGTCAAACCGTCATTCCGCCTCTCCGCCATTTCCCGCCTCTCCGCCGTTCCCTTCCTTCTCCGCCATTCCCTTCCCTCTCCGTCATTCCCGCGAAAGCGGGAATCCAGGCGGGGCGGAGGTGGGGCCGGCTTGCGTCGCAAATGGCAAACCGTTAGAACCCTCTGCCATGCCGAAGCTCCGGAGCCTTCGAGACGTCATCGCGGAGGAGGTCGAGGACGGCATGTCCGTCTTCATGGGGGCTGCCCTCGAGTCCCTCATCCCCTTCGCCGCCGGCTACGAGATCATCCGCCAGCGCAAGCGCGGCCTCACGCTGATGACCACCATTTCGGACATGCAGTTCGACCAGCTCATCGGCGCGGGCTGCGCCGGCAAGGTGTGCGGCGCCTGGGTCGGCAACGTGGCGGCGGGCCTCGGGCATAATTACCGGCGGGCGGTGGAACGGCGGGAGCCGGGGCCGTTGGCGGTGGAGAACCATTCCAACTTTTCCATCGCCCTGGGCCTCAAGGCCGCGGCCATGGGCGTGCCGTACCTGCCCACGCGGACGCTCATGGGCAGCGACTTCCGGGAGGAGGACGCGTTCGCCGGTGTCGTCTGTCCGTTCACCGGAGAGAAGCTGCTGGCCGTGCGCGCGGTGAAACCCGACGTGGCCGTCCTGCATGTCCAGCGGGCCGACGAGGAGGGCAACGCCCACGTATGGGGCAACCTGGGGGTCACCCAGGACGCCGCCATGGCGGCGGGCAAGGTGGTGCTCACCTGCGAGGAGATCGTGCCCCACGAGGTGATCCTGAGCGATCCCAACCGGACGCTGGTGCCTGGATTCCTGGTGGCGGCGGTGGCGTGTGTCCCGTTCGGCTCCCACCCGTCGCCGACCCAGGGCTACAGCCGCCGCGACGACCGCTTCTACTTCGACTATCACGCGCAGTCCCGTGACCGGGCCGGATTCGACGAGTGGCTGGACCAATGGGTGCTGGGAGTGGACGGGCCGGACGGCTACGTGGCGCGGCTCGGGAGGGAGCGGGTGGCGGACCTCAAGCCGGACGGCAACCATATGGCGGCGCCGGTGAGCTATGGGTACTAGGATGCGGGGCAACGGTGGAGAACGTGGAGGGCCCACGAAGGACGCCATTGCGGTCGTGACCATTGAATCGTGGCGCCGGGAATGCTACCGGGAGTGGATCGGCGGCGGTGGAGGCATCGCGATCCTTCCGTGACAGACCCCATGGACTACACACGGCGAGAGCTCATGGTCATTGCGGCGGCCCGCGAGATTCGCGACGGCGAGCGCGTCTTCGTGGGGATGCGGCTGCCGCTGCTGGGGTTCGCCGTGGCCAAGGAGCTGCACGCGCCCAACGCCATCGGCATCTTCGAGAGCGGCGTGGTGCGGGACTGGCCTGCGCTGGAGCCGATCTTTACCATGAGCGATCCGCCCAACGTTGCCCGCGCGCTGTTTTGCTGCGGTTTGATCGAGGTCATGAGCCTGCTTCAGAGCGGCCGTGTGGAGATGGGGTTCATCGGCGGCGCCGAGGTGGACCGTCACGGCAACCTGAACACCCACTGGGTCGGTGACGGCGGCCGGCGGCTGCGGCTTCCGGGCAGCGGCGGCGCCGCGGACATCGCCACCCTGGCGGGCCGGTGCGTCATCATCATGAACCATGAACGGCGGCGTTTCGTGCCCCGGGTGCAGTTCATCACCTCGCCGGGTTACGGCGACGGCGCCGGTTGGCGCGAGGAACACGGGCTTTCCGGCGGCGGACCGAGCCGGACCATCAGCAGCCTCGGGATCTTCTCGTTCGACCCCGCTACCCGCGAGATGCAGATCGAATCGTACCACCCCGGCGTGACGGTGCGGGAGATCCGGGACGAGACCGACTGGCCGTTGAAGGCGGCTCCGGACGTCGCCCAGACCCGGGCGCCGTCCCGGGAAGAGCTCCTGGCCGTGCGAAAGTACGACCCGGACGGGGTATGGACGTCCTGAGGCGTCCCGGAAATCCGCTGGATCGAGCTCGATGATTGTCGCTGTCCTCTCCGGTTTCGTCCTGGCCCTGCTGGCGCCGTCTCTGTACCGGTTGAACGCCCGGTGGGCGGGGTGCGTGTTCTCGCTGTTCCCGGCGGCGCTGGCGCTCTACTTCCTGAGCCACATGGAAGGCGTGGTGGCCGGTGAGGCGGTGCGGGTCACCTATCCCTGGGTTCCGGCCATGGGGCTCGAGCTCTCCTTCAACCTGGACGGCCTGGGCCTCCTGTTCGCGCTGGCCATTACGGTGGTGGGGACGCTGATCATCACGTACGCGGGCAGCTACCTCCACGGCCATCCGTCGCTGCCCCGCTTCTATCTGTTCATCCTGATGTTCATGGCGTCCATGCTGGGCGTGGTCCTGTCGGACAATCTCATCGCGCTGTTCGTGTTCTGGGAGCTCACCAGCATCACGTCGTATTTCCTCATCGGCTTCGAGCACGACAAGGACACCGCCCGGGCGGCCGCGCTGCAGGCGCTGATCGTCACCGGCACCGGCGGCCTGGCGCTCATGGCGGGCGTGCTGCTCATGGGTCAGATCGGCGGCAGCTTCGAGATATCGGCCCTGGCTTCGGACAACGCCGCGCTGCAGGGCCACCATCTCTATCCGCTGGTGCTGGCGCTGGTGTTCGCCGGCGCGTTCACGAAGTCGGCCCAGGTGCCGTTCCATTTCTGGCTGCCGTCGGCCATGGAGGCGCCCACGCCGGTGAGCGCATACCTTCACTCCGCCACCATGGTGAAGGCCGGCGTCTACCTGCTGGCGCGGTTCAGCCCGGTGCTGGGCGGCAGCGACATCTGGCTCTACGTCGTCACCGGCTTCGGCGCCGCCACCATGCTGGTCAGCGCCTACCAGGCGCTCTACCAGACCGACTTGAAGAAGATCCTGGCCTACTCCACGGTGAGCGTGCTGGGCACCCTCACCATGCTCATCGGCCTCGGCAACAAGCTGGCCATCCAGGCGGCCATGGTCTTTCTCATGGCCCACGTCCTCTACAAGGCGGCTCTCTTCCTGGTGGCCGGGTCCATCGACCACGAGACCGGCACCCGCGACGTCCGGCAGCTCGGCGGGCTGCGCAAGACCATGCCCATCATCTGCGCCGGCGCCGCGATCGGAGCCCTGTCCATGGCCGGGTTGCCGCCGTTCTTCGGCTTCGTCGGCAAGGAGGCGCTGTACGAGGCGCTGACCCACGACAACATGCTGGTGACGGCGGTGGGGGTCCTCACCAGCATGCTGCTGTTCGCGGTGGCCTGGCTGGCGGGCATCCGGCCGTTCTCCGGGGAGGAGACCCACACGCCGAAGCATCCCCACGATCCGCCCTGGACCATGTGGCTGGGGCCGGTGTTCTTGGGGTGTCTGAGCGTGCTGTTCGGATTGATGCCGGCGCTTCCCGAGAAGCTCCTGTCGGCCGCCGCCGGATCCGTGCTGGGCAAGGAGGTGCACATGCACCTGGCGCTGTGGCACGGCTTCAATCCGCTGCTGGTGCTGAGCCTGGTGACTTTCGCGCTGGGCGTGCTGGTCTACCTGAACCGCGGCACGTTGCAGAGGGTCACGGAGTTCGCCCTGCCCGTGGTCAGCCGCGGCCCGTCCCACTGGTACGCGCTTTGGCTCCGCTTCCTCAACTGGTCGGCGGCGGGCCAGACCCGGGTGCTTCAGAACGGATACCTGCGGCTGTACCTCGGCACCATCATGACGGTCACCGCGGTGCTCGCCTGGTACACCGTCCTCGCGCAGGCGGACGTCGGCGTCATCGAGTTCAACTGGGGCGACATCGGCATCCACGAGTGGGTGTTGGGGATCGTGACGCTGGTGGCTTCCATCGCCACCGTCCGGGCGCAGACATTCCTGCGCGCGGTCATGGCCCTCGGGGTGGTGGGCTATAGCGTGGCGCTGTTCTTCGTCCTCTACGGCGCTCCCGACCTGGCCATGACGCAGTTCCTCATCGAGACCCTGTCGCTCATCCTGTTCGTGTTCGTGTTCTACTACATGCCGCCGTTCAAGCGGTTCTCCACCCGCGGCGTGATCATGCGGCACGTGGCCATCGGCACGGCCGTGGGTGCGCTGTTCACGCTGCTGGTGCTGGTGGCCACGTCCGTGCAGTGGCATCCCACCATCTCCACCTACTTCTCGCAGAACTCGTACCTCATGGGACAGGGCCGGAACATCGTGAACGTGATCCTGGTGGACTTCAGGGGCTTCGACACGCTGGGCGAGATCACGGTGCTGGCGGTGGCCGGCATCGGCGTCTACTCGCTGATCCGGTTGAGGCTCGGGAAGGGAGGGGGCTCGTGAACTCGCTGATTCTCAGGACGGCCAGCCGGTTCCTGCTGATCCTGCTGTTCCAGTTCTCCATCTTCCTGCTGCTCCGGGGACACAACGATCCCGGCGGCGGCTTCGTCGGCGGGCTGGTGCTGGCGGCGGCGTTGACCCTCTACGCCATCGCCTACGACGTGCGTTCCATGCGGCGGTTCCTGCCTTGCCGGGCCCAGACCATCATCGCCTGGGGCCTCCTGGCCGCGGCCCTGAGCGGGGTCTGGTCCATGTTCAAGGGGCAGCCGTTCATGACCGGCCAGTGGGCGCATGTCTACATCCTGGGCCTCGACCTCCACCTGGGCACGCCGCTGCTCTTCGACATCGGCGTCTACCTGACGGTGGTGGGGGTCGTGCTCATCGTCATCATGAGCCTGGCGGAGGAAGTGGAGGAGGACGACTGATGGAAGCCCTGCTCGCCATCGTCATCGGCGTACTCTATGCCTCCGGCGTCTACATGCTCATGCGCCGGAGCATCGTGAAACTCATCATCGGCCTGGCCCTGCTGGCCCACGGCGCGAGCCTGCTGGTGTTCACCGCCGCGGGCCTCACCCGGGCGGTGCCTCCGGTGATCCCCTTCGGAGAAAAGGCCATTACCGGAACGGTGGCGGACCCGTTGCCTCAGGCGTTGATCCTGACGGCCATCGTCATCAGCTTCGGCGTGCAGGCCTTCGCCATGGTGCTGGCGTACCGCGCGTACCAGACCGTGGGCACGGACGACCTCGACGACATGAAGGCAACGGACACGTGAACTCGCTCATCGTCCTGCCCATCCTGCTGCCCCTGCTGGTGGGGGCGAGCTGCGTGGTCGTATGGCGCTACGTGGCCGCGCAGCGGATCCTCACCCTGGCCGGCAGCATCGTCTACCTCGCGGTCGCCGTCGTGTTGCTGGAGCGGGTCGCCTCGGAGGGGATCCAGGCGGTGCAGAAGGGCGCCTGGGTCGCGCCTTTCGGCATCACCTTGGTGGCCGACATGTTCAGCGCCGTCATGGTGGCCGCCACCGGGGTCGTGACTCTCGTGATCGTCGTCTATTCGCTGGGCACCATGGACCGCGCCCGGGAAGCCTGGGGCTACTATCCGCTCTTCAACATCCTCATCATGGGCGTCTCCGGCGCCTTCCTGACCGGCGACATCTTCAACTTGTTCGTGTGGTTCGAGGTGCTGCTGATCTCGTCCTTCGTGCTGCTGGCGCTGGGAGGCGAGCGCGCCCAGCTCGAGGGAGCCATCAAGTACGTCACCCTCAACCTGGTGGCGTCGGCGTTCTTCCTGGCCGCGGTGGGCATCCTGTACGCCATGGCCGGCTCTCTCAACATGGCCGACCTGTCGCAACGGCTTGGAGACGTAGCCCAACCGGGCCTGGTGACCACCCTCGCGATACTGTTCCTGGTGGCCTTCGGCATCAAGGGGGCCATCTTCCCGTTGTTCTTCTGGTTGCCGGCGTCCTACCACACGCCGCCGGTGGCGGTCTCGGCCATCTTCGGCGGGCTGCTGACCAAGGTGGGCGTGTACGCGCTGATCCGCGTCTTCACGCTGCTGTTCCTCAACAACGTCGACTACACCCACACAATCATCCTCTGGGCCGGCGGCATCACCATGGTGACGGGAGTGCTGGGCGCCGTGGCCCAGTACGAGTTCCGCCGGCTGCTGTCCTTCCACATCGTGAGCCAGATCGGCTACATGGTCATGGGCCTCGGCTTCTTCACCCCCCTGGCCCTGGCCGGCACGGTGTTCTTCATCGTCCACAACATATTCGTCAAGACCAACCTGTTCCTGGTGAGCGGGGTCTCCCATCGCCTGCACGGCACCTACGACCTCAAGAAGCTGGGGGGGCTCTACCGCGCCCATCCGTGGATCGGAATGCTCTTCCTGCTGTCGGCGTTGTCGCTGGCCGGGGTGCCGCCCCTTTCGGGCTTCTTCGGCAAGCTGGTGCTGATCAAGGCCGGGCTCGGCATCGAGCAGTTCGTGCTGGTGGCGGCGGCGCTGGGGGTGAGCCTGCTGACGCTCTTCTCCATGACCAAGATCTGGGCGGAAGCGTTCTGGAAGCCGCTGCCGGACGGGACCGCGATCAACGCGCCCGGTGGCGGCATGGCGCTCCTGCTGGGCCCCATCGTGACCCTCGCGGTCCTGGCCGTGGTCATGGGCGTGGCGGCGGGACCCTTCTTCGCGCTGGCGCAGCAGGCCGGCGAGCAGTTGTTGAACCCGGAGTCGTACATTCGGGCGGTGCTTGGAGCGAGGGGGGGATCATGACCGTTCTCCTGTGGAACATCACGCTGGCGGTGAGCTGGGCCGCGTTGACCGGGGAGGTGACAGCCTTGAACCTCTCCGTCGGCTTCGTCTTCGGTTTCGGGATCCTGTACGCGGTGCGGCGGCTGCTGCGCCCGTCCCGGTACTTCGAGAAGCTGTGGCAGAGCGTCAGCCTGGCCTCCTTGTTCGCCTGGGAGCTCCTGGTGGCGAACCTGCGCATCGCCTACGAGGTGGTGACCCCGTCGCACAACATGAAGCCCGGCGTGGTGGCGATCCCCCTGGATGCGGAGACCGACGCCGAGATCACCCTGCTGGCGAACCTCATCACCCTGACGCCCGGCACCCTGAGCCTCGACGTGTCGGACGACCGGCGGGTGCTCTACATTCACGCCATGTACGTGGACGACGCCGAGGAGTTGCGCCGGTCCATCAAGGACGGTTTCGAGAAGAGCGTCATGGAGTTGCTGCGATGACGACCCTGGCTTTCATTCTGCTCGCGGTCCTGAGCATCGGCATCGTGCTGGCCTTCATCCGCCTGCTGCGCGGCCCCAACATCCCGGACCGGCTGGTGGCGCTGGACCTGCTGACCACCGTGGGCGTCGGCATCGCGGCGCTCTATTCCATTGCCTACAACGAGCCGGTCTACCTGGACGTTGCCATCGTCCTGGCGTTGGTGGCTTTCCTGGGAACGGTAACGTTCTCCCGCTACATCGAGAAATGGGCACACCATGGTGACTGACATCATCTGCGGCGCGTTCATGATCATCGGCACCGCCTTCATGTTCCTGGGGTGCGTGGGCATCCTGCGCATGCCGGACCTGCTCACCCGGATGCAGACCGCCACCAAGCCGCCCACCTTGGGCGTGTTCTGCCTGATGGTGTCGGTGGCGTTCTACTTCCCCGACATCGGCGTCACCGTGAGGGTTCTCGCCATCACGCTCTTCGTCTTCCTCACCGCGCCCGTGTCGGCGCACATGATCGGCCGCGCCGGCTACCAAGTGGGGGTGAAGTTCTGGAAGGGCACGGTCATGGACGAGCTCAAGGACAAGTACCGCGGCACGTCCATCGACTCGTGAAACGTCCGCCTTGTAGGGGCGGGTTCCAACCCGCCCGCGCCCGCATCATCGCGTTGTCGGTCGAATACGGGTACCTACAGCACCCAGATCAGCATCCCGAACACGTAGCAGATGACGCTTGCCACGATGGTGAACGGCACGCTCCAGCTCAGGAACTCCCGTAGCGGGATCTTTCGCTGTTCTTCCCGCTCGCAGATGTTGAGGGCCACGTAGAGCGCCGGCGCGCCGGCCACGGTGAAGTTGCTCCCGAGGGTCCCGGACCACACCAGCATCCACCACAGCGGCCAGGGGTCGATGCCCTGCGCGCCGAGGTCCCGGATGGTGTACAGGAACGTCAGGATGTAGGCGTCGTGCTCCACCACGCCGACGATGGGAATGGTGACCCAGTAAAGCAGGGAGGTTCCCAGCGGTACGCTGGTGGCGAAGATGGGCTTTAACAACTCGGCCAGGTCGTGCAGGATGCCCTGTTTCTCGAGACCGCCCACCAGCGCGAACAGCGCGATGTAGAAGAACACCGCGCGCCAGTCCAGCTCCTGGAGGATCTCCTCGAAGTCCGGCTTGTTCTTGAATCGCTCGCCCAGCAGTTCCACAACCGCGATCAGCAGCACGGCGCCGGTCATGGCGATGAAGCCGAGCTTGACGTCCAGGACCTCGCGGAACGCCATGGCGACGATCGTGGCGGTGAAACCGCCGATGACGAGCCAGGCCAGCAGCGGGTCCGCCAACTTTGGCACCTCCATGCGGGCGGCCGCCGCCGCGGAGTCGCCGCCGCCGGACGCGGCGCCCGCGCTGCGAAAGCCGTACACGTACATGAAGCCCAGCGTGATGGCGAAAGTGACCATCAGGATAGGAAAGGACGAAGGCCGGCCGTGCTGCCAGATGAAGTCCAGGAACTCCGCTCCGGACACGCTGTGCAGCATCTGGGGCGGCAGGTCTCCCAACAGCAGCGCCGTCCCCATGAAGTTGGCGCTGAAGCCGATCATGAGCACCACGGGCGTCAACGGGAAGCCGAGTTGCCGCACCACCGGTATGGCCACCGGCGCCAGCATCAGGATCACCACCACGTTGTCCACCACGATGGACAGCATGCCCGCCAGCAGTGACAGGATGATCACGAGCATTCCGTAGTGGCCCCCGGACCACTGCATGGCCTTGGCCGACAGCAGTTCCGGAACTCCCGACTTGCCGAAGTAGCCGGCAATGATCCACACGCTCACGAGGATCGCCATCACGTTCCAGTCCACGAACAGGAACGCGTCCACCTCGGTCATGATCCCGGCCCACACCATGACCGCCACCCCCAGAAGGGCCGCCACGGCGGGCTCGATGACGTTGGTCAGGACCGCGAGGATCGCCAGCGAGAAGATGATGAGAGTCAGCCACGCAATGGGTTCCATAGGCAGTTCGTCTTTCCGGTTGTAGTTGTGTTTACGGGGCGGTGTACGGCCCGAAGCCTCACTTCAATAATATCCGCGTCTCCATCCGTCAAACTCACCGCTCGAGGCGCCGCGCCGGTGGAGCGGTGAACGCCCCTCGCGGTGGATGGCCGGCGGCTCGATCTGGTAGGGTTCCGTATCGGCGCTTCGGGCAGGGAGGTGACATGGGAATCGGCATCGGCATCGGCTTTACCGGCTGGCCATTCGGGGACGCGGACCCCGGAGGGTTCTGGAGGGCGGTGGATCTGGCGGAAGACCTGGCCATCGACTCGCTGTGGCTGAGCGACCGGGTGGTGTCGGAAGCCCTGAGCCTGGAGCCCGTGGTTGCTCTCTCCTGCGTTGCCGCGCGTACCCGCAAGATGAAATTCGGCACCAGCGTGATGGCCCTCCCGCTCAGAAACCCCACCGTGCTGGCCAAGGAACTCGCCACCCTGGACTTCCTTTCCGGCGGGCGCCTGCTGCTGGCCGTGGGCCTTGGCCGCGACGACGACACCGAGCTGCAGGCCTGCGGTATCCATCGCTCCGAGCGGGCCGACCGCACCGAGGAAATGGTTCACCTGTTGCGTGCGCTGTGGTCCGGAAACGGCGTCAGTTTCCAGGGTAAGTACTACCATCTCGAGGACGTCTCCATCGCCCCCAAGCCCGCCCAGGCGGATCCGCCCATCTGGGTAGGAGGACGGAGCGGCCCAGCCTTCCGGCGCACGGCCCGCCTGGCCGACGGCTGGCTGGCCTCGCAGATGATCCCCTCGGAAGTGGAGACTGCCATCGCGCGCATCCGGAAGTACGCCGCCGACTACGGCCGCCGCATCGACGACGACCACTTCGGCGTGCTCTTCAACTTCTGCTTCGCCGCCGACCCCGCGGAGGCCGCCCGACTGGCCCGCCCCTACGCCCTTCGCAACCGCACCGACGTAGACTTCATCGAGACTTCCGCCCTGGGAACGGTGGGAGACATCAGCGACGCCATCCAACGCTACATCAACGCCGGCGCATCCAAGTTCGTCGCCCGCCCCGCCTGCCCGCCCGAGGCCGTCCACGATCAACTCAAGCGCCTCGGCACCGAGGTCATCCCGCGTTTCATGTAAACAGGCGGTGCCGCCACGAATCTTGCGCCCGCACGAACGGGTGCTTCCGAAAGGTTATCGGGTCGCGACTGACGAAGAGGCCTCGAATCCGTCATTCCCGCGAAACAGGCTGTGTCAAAACGGCAACTTCAGGGCACGAGAGGCGATCCGTCATTCCCGCGAAAGCGGGAATCCAGGGGCGGTGGTGGGGCGCTACAGCGGCGTTTCCCCGCCTCGCCCCTCCTGGATCCCGCTTTCGCGGGAATGACGATTCGGCGGGTTGTTGCCTCTGTCAGATGAGTTTTGACACAGCCTGGAAAGCGGGAATCCGGGGGTGGGGAAAGGGCAGGAGTAAACGAGAATAGACGGCCTATCCCCCATCCACCTTCTCCGCCAGCCAGATCTTGATCAGCGACTGATAGGGGACGTTCCGTTTGTTGGCCGCGGTCTTGATCCGCTCGAGCAGGTCCACAGGCAACCTCACCGGGTTGACGATTCACTGACGATACCGGGCATGTTGCCTTACCCCACCCCCGCGATCTTGTTGAACCCGTCGTAGGCCGCCACCTTGTAGGCTTCGGCGAACGTAGGGTAGTTGAAGACGTTGTCGCGGAAGTACTCCATGGTGCCGCCGAGGGCGATGACGGCGTGGCCGATGTGGATGATCTCGGTGGCTTCGTCGCCGATGGCGTGGACGCTGAGGAGCTTCAGGGTGTCGGGGTCGAAGATCAGCTTGAGCATACCGGCGCGGTCGCCCACCATCTGGGCCTTGGCGACGTCTTCGTAGAGGCACTTGCCCACTTCGTAGGGGATGCGCTCTTGGGTGAGTTCCTGTTCCGTCTTTCCCACCATGGAAATTTCCGGGATGGTGTAGATGCCGTAAGGGAAGAAGGGCGCCGACTCCAGGGACGGCCCGTCGAACATGTGCGTGCTCGCGAGGCGGCCCTGTTCCATGGAGGTGGACGCCAGCGCGGGGAAGCCGATGCAATCGCCCACCGCGTAGATGTGCGGGTGCGCGGTCTGGAAGTGCTCGTTGACCGCGATGCGGCCCCGCGGGTCGGTGTCGATGCCGATCCGGTCGAGCTGTAGCTGGTCGGCGTTGGACTGCCTGCCCACGGTGTAGAGCAGGGCGTCGCCGGTGACCCGCTTGCCGCTTTCCAGCTCGGCCCGCACCAGTCCGTTCTCCTGCACCCGCACGCCGACCACCTTTTCGCCGAGCCGGAATATGGCGTCGCGGCGGCGCATGTGGTACCGGAGCGCCTCGATGATCTCCTTGTCCACGAAGTCCAGCATGGTGTCCCGGGATTCGATGAGGGTGACGCGCACGCCCAGGGCCGAGAGCATCGACGCGTACTCGAGGCCGATGACTCCGGCCCCCACCACGATCACGCTGCGGGGGATCTTCTCGCGGTCGCCGCGTCCGAAGTCTTCCGCCACCATGATCTTGTGTCCGTCGTAGGGGATTGCCGGATCCCGCGCGGAACGGGTGCCGCAGGCGATGAGGATGTGCTCTCCCCGGACTTGCCGGCCGCTGTCCGTCTGGAGCGTGTGGGTGTCCACGAACCGGGCCCAGCCGTTCACCAGGGTCACATCGTTGCGCTGGAGCTGATCGGTCACCGTGGCCTGTTCCCGATCGATCACGGTGCGGACCCGGAACATCAGGTCGTCCGCGGTCACGTGGGACATCGGGGAGTAGGCCTGTCCGTAGAAGGACTTCTGCTGGAAGCCCGTGAGGTAGAGCACCGCCAGACGCAGCGTCTTGCTGGGGATGGTGCCGGCGTGCAGGCACACGCCGCCGATCATGTCGTTGCGGTCGATGACGGCGACCCGCTTGCCCATCTTGGCGGCGGCGATGGCGCCCTTCTGGCCGGCGGGGCCGCTGCCGATGACCACCAGGTCGAAGGACTTCTCGTCCATGCGGTTCATTCCCGGTGCCCCGACGAATCGAGCTTCTCGTCGTCGGGCACGGTGTCGGTCACCAGGTCCCGGATAAGCGGACGCTTGGGCAGCGGCTCGACCTTGCCCCCGGCCTGGGTCAGGCGGGCGGTGCACATGTACGCCACCTGTCCGTCCACCAGGGCCATGCAGGTCTTGCAGGCATTGGCGTTGACGCACCCGTAGCGGAAGGCGAGGCTCGAGTCCACGTGGCCGCGGACCCACACCAGCGCATCGAGCACGGACATGCCTTCCTCATAGGGAACCCGGTACACGTCGTAGCGGCCTTCGTCCGCGGCGCGGCCGCGCCACACGCGGAGCTCCGTCGTCGCGCCCCCGGTTGGAGTGTCTTCGCCCGCCATTCAAGAACCCCGTTCGAAACGGTTCACAGACTCGCCCCGTCGGGCCAGCGGGCCGTGAGTTTCCCGCCTCGCATCTCGATCACCTGGTTGCCGACAAGCCGTTCGTCGCTCTCCGGGAAATCCAGACGCTGGTGCGCCCCGCGGCTCTCGGCGCGGCCCAGGGCGCCCCGCACCACCGACTCGGCGGTGGTCAGCATGGCCCTGAGCTCCAGCCGGTCCTGAAGGTCCAGGTTGTAGGCCTCGGTCGGGCGGACGGCCACCGGCGACTCGCGTATCTCGCGGATGCCGTCGAGCGCCTGGCCGAGTTGATCCGCCGTACGGAAGGACCCGGCGTGTTCCCACATGAGGACCTGCAGCTTCCGTTGCAGCGCGTTGGCCGGCACGCCACCGTCGTCAGCGGCGTCCAGGGCCCCATGAAGGCGCTCTACCGCGCTTTCCGCGGCCCGCACATCCCATCCATGCGGGGCGCCGGCGACGGCGGCGGCGGCCTCCCGGCCCGCGCATTCGCCGAACACCAGCGCCTCGGTGATGGCGTTGCCCGAAAGGCGGTTGGCGCCGTTGGCCCCGCCCACGGCCTCACCGGCGCCGTACAGGCCCGGGACACGGGTTTCCATGCGGCCGTTCACGCGGATGCCCCCCATGTGGTAGTGGGCCGTCGGCGCCACTTCCACCGGCGTTTGGGTGAGGTCGATGCCGTTCTGCGCCAGCCGGTCGATGACCGGGCCGAAGGCGCCCCTGAGGGTCGCGTCGGGGACGTGGCGGAAGTCCAGGTAGACGCCGCCGTGGGGAGAGCCGCGGCCGGCCTCGACTTCCTTCAGGATGGCGTAGGAAGCCTGGTCGCGCACGGTGGTGTAGGTGCCGCTGTCCTGGCCGCCGTACCGGTGCATGAACTCGTCGAAGTCGCCGTTCAGCAGCCGTCCCCCGAGCTTGTAGCGGAACGGGTCCCACATGATGGGGTCCATGCCCACCAGCCGCGGCGCCAGGTGGGCGATGGGGAAGAACTGCACGAACTCCATGTCGATGAGCTCGGCGCCGGCCCAAAGGGCCAGCGCGTAGGCTTCGCCGCCCATGTTTGTGGACGCGCTGTTGCGGCGGTAGATCTTGGTGAGGCCGCCCGCCGCCAGCACCACGGCCTTGGCAGCGAAGGTGACGATGTCGCCGGACACCACGTCCAGGCCCACCGCACCCACGGCGCGGCCGTCGTGCACCACGATGTCGGTGACCGCGATGTTGCTCACGCGGCGCACGGGGTCCAGGGTGCTTACCTGCCGCCGCAGGGTCCCTGCCACCCCCGGCCCGGTGTTCAGGAAGTCCACGTAGCAACAGCGGGCGCGGCCGTGTCCGGGCGCCTTGACCTGGCGGATGCGGTCGTCGGCTCCGCGCGCCCAGTGGGCGCCCCAGCCGTCCATCTCGAAGATTCGGGCGGGGCCGTTCTCGCACAGCAGCCGGGCCAGCCCCTCGTCGCAGAGCTCGCGGCCCGCGGCCAGGGTGTCCTGGAGGTGATCGGTCCAGTGGTCGGGCTCTTCGTGGCCGATGGCGGCGGCAACGGTCATCTGGGCCATGATGGTGGCGCCGCCTCGGCCCACCAGCGACTTGTCCAGCAGCAGCACGGACGCGTTGTTCCTGGCGGCGGCGATAGCCGCGTACATGCCCGCACCGCCGGCGCCCACCACCAGAATGTCTGCCGTCAGATGGCTCACGCCGGAAGTCTAGTCAAAAGGGAAGAGACCGTCCAGCCGGAAGCGGCTGCGACTCCGTTTACGGGGTCGCGGCGGCGTTTCGGCGCCCCGGCTTTCCTTGACGCGGAGGAGACTTTCGGTCTAACTAAGGGAATCGGAACGGCAGTCACGAATTCCAGGCCAAAAAGGGGGAAGAGCATGGCGCATGATCTGGTTGTCAAGAACGGGCTCGTGGTCGACGGCACCGGCAGTCCCGGTTTCGAGGCGGACGTGGCGATCGACGGGGGCACCATCGCCGCTATCGGGAAGGACGTGGGACCGGGCTCGACCGAGGTCGACGCCCGCGGACAGGTGGTGGCGCCGGGCTTCATCGATTCCCACACCCACATGGATCTCTTCATCGTGCAGTATCCCCACGGCAATCCCGTGGTCAACTACGGCGTCACTTCCATCGTCATCGGCGACTGCGGCGCCTCCATCGCGCCGGTGCCGCCCAAGGGCGAGCCGCGGGACGTGCTGATCGCCTATCTGCGCCGGGTGCTCGACGACTACGTCAACGACGACGACTGGAAGTGGACGACATTCCCCGAGTACCTCGACTACCTCGAGGGCCGGGTGGGCGTGAACGTGGCCGCCCTGGTGCCGCACTCTCCGGTGCGGCTGATGGTGATGGGCGAGGCGGCCTACAAGCGCGAGTCCACTCCCGAGGAGCTGGAGAGCATGAAGCAGATGGTCCGGGAGGGCATGGAGGCGGGCGGCATCGGCTTCTCGTCCAGCCCCCGCGGCGGCCCGGCGATCCATGCCGGCACCCCCAGCACCCTGGCCACCCAGGAGGAGATGGCGGCCCTGGCCAATGTCGCGGGCGAGTACGGCGGCTGTTTCCAGTTCAACGGCTTCGGAAACCTGCTGAAGCCCGAGAGCGGATTCCCCGAGCTGGTGGAGAAGATCAACGTGCCCATGATCGGCAACGAGTTCCGGGTAAGGCCCGGCGAGAAGGAAGACGGACTGCGGGCCATCGAGCTCATGAGGGAGGCCCGGGAGAGGGGCAAGGACATCTACGGCGTGGTTATCCCTTACTCGCACATCCGGCGCTTCGACCTCGACGACTGCTTCATCCTGGACGGCCTGCCGCTCTGGGAGGAGATCAAGGGCGACCGGAAGGAGCTGCCGCGCAAGCTCAGGGACCCCGAGGTGCGGCGCAGGCTGGACGAGCAGCGGCGTGAGAACGCGGGCGAGCCCGCATATCCCGAATGGCTCGGATGGGGCGGCGTCTACTTCGACGTGATGGAGCGCGAGGACCTCAAGCCGCACGAGGGGCGGAACGTCTCGGAGATCGCCGCCGCCGGCGGCAAGTCCGAAGTGGATGCTTTCTGCGACACCTGGCTGGAGGACGGCCTCCAGTCCAAACTCTACTACCAGGGTTTCGCCAACGGACACCAGGACCTTCTGGCCGAGATGATCAAGACCACCGAAGGGCTCATCGGCACCGACGCGGGCGCGCATCTGGACCGGTTTTTCTGGCACGGCGCGCCGACGCGCGTGCTGGGCTACTGGCGCCGCGACAAGAACCTCTTCAATCTCGAGGACGCCGTTCACAAGGTGACCGGCCATCCCGCGGCCAAGCTGCGCATGAACCGCGGCATCCTCAAGACCGGCCTCCCGGCCGACGTCACGGTGTTCGACCCTGACAAGATCGACGACCTGGCCAGCAAGCGCATGCCGGCCAAGCTCGACGAGGACGAGATTCACCGGCATCCGCCCGGGATCGCCGCGGTGGTGGTCAACGGCAAGGTGGTGCTGGAACAAGGGGAGTGCAAGGACGTCTTCCCCGGCCAGGTGAGGAGGCAGGATCTCTTCGTCCAGGGCCAGTAGCGCCCACGGCGCCGGCGGAGGAGGACACAGGAGAACACACGTATGGAGGTCCTTGGACCGGAGGGGCTGATCGAAGATCTCCGCCGTGTGCTGCGCGGCCGGTACCCCGTCCATCCCTTGCGCAAGCTGCTCCTGGGAGGCGAGCTCACCCGGGAGCAGTTGCAGGGGTGGGCCAAGAACCAGTTTCACGAGTTCCGCAACATCCATCGCTTCTTCGGCATCCGTTACCAGAAGTGCCCGATCCAGGCACTGCGGCGCATGTTGCTGGAGAATATGGTGGAGGAGGAGGGCGAGGATCTCTTCGGCGGAAAGTATCCCAGCCATGCCGAGTTGTGGACCCGTTTCGGCGAGGGGTTGGGTATTGCGCGTGAGGAGATGCACGGCTACGAGCCCTTGCCGGGCATCAAGGCGGGGCTGGAGATGTACGTGCAACTGGTCCAGCAGAGCCACTGGGCCGTCGCCATCGGCACCGGCCTCGTCTTCGAGGGCGAGGGCCCCAAGCGGATGGGGGAAGAACGCCAGGCCCTGGAGACCCGGTATCCCTGGATACCCTCGGAATCCCTCGCCTTCTTTCGCGCCCACGAGTATCATGACGAGGGACATGGAAACTTCATCGTGGACGTGATCCAGGAACACGTCATGGACGGGGGGCTTCAGGAAGAAATGCGGGCCGCGGTGCGGACGCGCGTGGATATCATGTGGCTTCAGAACGAGTCCATCTATCAGGCCTTCGTGCGTCCCCAGCTCAGCCCGGAGACTCTCGGCCGAATCGAGGCCGCCGGCGACTGAACGAATCGGTTTGGCGGGCGGGTCGGGCATTCGAGCCGCCACCACCTTGAACGGAATCCATGAGTTCACGGTTCGGAAATGCGCTTGCAGTGGCCCTCGTGGCGGCCACGGTTGCGATGGGTTACACGGCGTTGCAGACCCATGACCTCCGGTCCGCTTTCGACCGGATGGCCGCGGACGACGAGAAGAAGCTCACGGAGATGGTGATCGCGCTCGTCGAGACCGAAGGGCATCTCGCGAGAGTGCGGGAGACGATGGAGCTGCTCGGCAGCGCTGTCACATCGGAGCCGGATGAGAAGACGCGCGCCGGCGCGCTGGAGGGGAAGCTCACGGCTACCCTGACGGCGGCTCAGCGGGAAGTCCTCCAGCAGGAGTTGAAGAGGTGGGTCGCGCAGCTCCAGGAACATAGGGAGAAGGGCTGGGCGGCTTTGCGGGAGGGCCTCCAGCAGGAGTTGAGCCGTAGCGAGACCAAGGGCCGGAAGGAGCTGACGACGGTTCTGGACAGGAACCGGAGGACTCTCACCGACCAGTTGAACGCCCTGGCAAAGAACCTGGCCAAGCCGTCCGCGGATGAGCCCGGCAAGGCGCTGGCCGGCCTGGAGCAGCGTATCCTCGAGGCGGATGAGAATCGCGCCCAGACCGCCAGAGAACGAACGGAACGCGACCAGGAGAACTGGAAACAGCTGTTCCTGGCCTTGCAGGAGAGCCAGGACGTGGCGCGGCGGCGCTACGCCGAACTTGCGGCGCGTCTGGACGAGTTGCAGAAGGAGTTCGGGAAGCCGTCCGTCCTGGCGGAGGCGCCGCAGCAGGGACAGGCACCCCCGCCGGTGCCCGCGGCGGTCCAGGGAAATCCGACCGAACGCGAAAGGCTCGCGGAATTTTGCGCCGAGGTGCCTCAGTCCGCGCTCTGCCGCGATCTCTGATACGACATGGGTTTTTACGACATCTCGCTCCGATTGAGCCCCGAGACCGCCCGCTGGGTCACCGCGGCGCCGTTCGAATTGCTGGACCGGAGGCGCATGCAGCGGGGCGACCACAACAACTCGTCCAGCGTCAACATGAGCGTCCACAGCGGCACGCACATGGATGCCCCTTTTCACTTCGTCCCCGACGGGCCGACCATCGACCAGTTGCCTCTTGATCTGTTCATCGGGCCGGTCCTGGTGCACGAGGTGGGCTCGGGCCGCTACATCACCGAGGAGCACGTGGCGGCTGTTCTGCCCGGAGAACGTATCCTGTTCAAGACCCGCAACTCCGAGCTCCTGCGGCGGGCGGAGTACGATCCGGACTTCACCGCGTTTTCCGTCGGAGCGGCCGAAGCGCTGGTGGCCAAGGGCTACCGGCTCGTGGGCCTGGACTATCTCTCGGTGGCCCACGCGGACGAGCAGGTGCCGGTGCACCGGGCCTTCCTGGATCACGGGCTCGCGCTGCTGGAGGGCGTGGACCTCACCGGGATCCGGCCGGGCCGTTACGAGTTGATCTGCTTTCCCGTCTGCATCGCCGGCGCGGACGGGGCTCCCTGCCGCGCGATCCTCCGTGACCTCGATCCCTGAGAAACCGGGACCCCCGAGAGTCCCATGCACGCTTCGGGCCGCCACGTGCGGCGGCCGGAACGAGACAGCACCCGCGAAAGGCACCCCATGAGCAAGGTACAGGCCGCCATCCTGGATGACTATCAACATGTCGCCAAGGCCCTGATGGACTCCAGGGAGGTACCGGACAACCTGGACATCACGGTCTTCCACGACCATTTGACCGATGAGGATGCGCTGGCCCGCAGGCTGCGGGATGTCGAGGTCGTCTGCGTCATGCGGGAACGGACGCCGTTCCGGCGCAGCCTTCTGGAGCGGCTGCCCAACCTCAGGTTGCTCGTGACCAGCGGCATGAGAAACGCGTCCATCGACATGAACGCCGCCGCGGAACGGGGCGTGACGGTTTGCGGCACTCCCAGCGTCGGCGGGCCCACGGCGGAGCTGGCATGGGGACTGATCATCGGACTGCTCCGGCACATCCCGCGGGAGGACCGGGCCACGCGCGAAGGCCGCTGGCAGGAGACCGTGGGAGGCGGGCTGCTGGGCAAGACCCTGGGGGTGGCGGGCCTGGGCAAGCTGGGCGCCCGGGTGGCCCAGGTGGGGCTCGCGTTCGAGATGGACGTCATCGCGTGGAGCCAGAACCTGACCGAGGAACGATGCCGCGAGGTCGGCGTGTCCCGGGTCAGCAAGGAGGAATTGCTGTCGCGGTCCGACATCCTGAGCATCCACCTGGTGCTGAGCGACCGCACCCGGGGCCTTTTCGGCGCAGCCGATCTGGCCGCGATGAAGCCCACGGCGGTGCTCGTCAACACGTCCAGGGGCCCCATCGTCGACGAGAAGGCGTTGGTGGACGCCCTCGAGCGCGGCGCCATCGCCGGCGCGGGCCTGGATGTCTACGATACCGAACCCTTGCCTCTCGATCACCCGCTGCGGCGCTGCGGCAACACCGTCATCACGCCGCATCTCGGGTACGTGGAGGAGGCCAACTACGGCGCCTACTTCGACGGCTATCTTGCCGCCATACGGGGCTATCTCGACGGCGCGCCGGTGAATGTCGTGAAGGGGTAGGCACTAACGACAAACATAGAAATGAGAACATGACACAATCACAAAATGAGAACATGGCGCCAACCGAGAACCTGGCGCTCTATTGCGACTTCGAGAACATCGCCATCGGCGTCCGGGACGCCCGTTACGCCGATTTCGACATGCGGAAGGTCCTGGACCGGCTGCTCGTCAAGGGCAAGATCGTGGTGAAGAAGGCGTACTGCGACTGGGAACGCTACCGCGAGTACAAGCCGGCCATGCACGAGGCCTCCTTCGAGATGATCGAGATCCCCCACGTGCGGCAATCGGGCAAGAACTCCGCGGACATCCGCATGGTCGTGGACGCTTTGGACCTCTGTTACACCAAGGCCCACGTGGACACCTTCGTGATCATCAGCGGCGACTCCGATTTCTCCGCGCTGGTCAGCAAGCTCCGGGAGAACAACAAGGTGGTCATTGGCGTCGGCGTGAAGAACTCCACCTCCGACCTGCTGATCGCCAACTGCGACGAGTTCATCTACTACGACGACCTGGCGCGCGACTCCAGGCGCCGGGGCGGAGCCAAGCGGGCGAGGGCCGCCGCACGGACGCCGCGCAAGACGGCCGCCGCGTCGGCGGAGGACAAGACGCCGGCGGAAGAGAAGGCAGAGGTGGAGGACAAGGCGCCTTTGGAGAAGAAGGAGGCCCAGGAGGCCCTGGACCTGGTGGTCGAGACCGTCACCCACCTCTTCGATGAGCGCGGCGAGAAGGACACGATCTGGGGCTCCATGGTCAAGCAGGCCCTGAAGCGGCGCAAGCCAGGCTTCAACGAGCGCTACCACGGCTTCCGCTCCTTCGGAAAACTGCTGGAGGAAGCCCAGTCCCTGCGGCTCCTGGACCTCGAGCCGGACGAAAAATCCGGCGACTACGTGGTCAAGGGGGTTGTCCAGGACGACTGACGGATGCGCCGGCGGCCCCTCCTTCCCAATGAGAACCATTCGTGCGCACCACTCCCGTCCGTGAAGGCTGGGCCCGTGAAGTCCGGGTGCTGAGCGTTCTTTCCGCGGGCACCTTCCTGTTCTTCAATAGCTACGGCAGCATCAACGTCGCCATCCCCATGATCCAGGCCGAGTTCGGCAGCAGCCTCTCGGCGGTGCAGTGGATCGCCACCATGGGTCTGGTGCTCTCGTCCAGCGTGGCCCTGTGCCTGGGACGGGCCGGCGACATTCTGGGCCGCAACCGGCTCTACAAGGCGGGGGTGACCCTCTACGGGGCGGGCGCGGCGTTGGCCGCCGCCGTGCAGACCTTCCCGCAACTGGTGACTTGCCGGGTCGTCATGACCGTGGGCCTGGCCATGGCCAACCCCATGTCCACGGCCATCGCCGCCTCGGTCTCGCGACCGGAACGCACCGGTTGGAGCCTGGGCATCCTGCTGTCGGCCGCGGGTGTCGGGCGGTTGACCGGACCCGCCCTGGGGGGCTTCTTCATCCACATGGCGGGTTGGCGCGCGGTTTTCCTGGCCAACGCCGCCATCGGGCTGGCGGTCAGCATCGCCGTGTGGCTGATGCTTCGGGTGAGGGAGGAGCGGAGCCGCGAGTCCTTCGACTACACGGGCGCGGCGGCTCTGGTCCTGGGCTATCCGTCGCTCCTGGTGGGTCTGAGCCTGGGCGCCAACAGCGGCTGGCGCTCGCCCTTCATCGCGTGGTGTTTCCTGCTCGGCGGCGCCGGCATGGCGGCCTTCGTGCTGCGCCAGGTCCGCGCCCGGCGGCCCCTGATACCGTTGCCGCTCATGACGGACGTTCCATTGGTGCTTTCGTTCCTGACCATGGTGTTGTTCTCGGCGGCCTATTTCCCCATCTTCTTGCTGTCGCCGCTGTACATGCGCAACGTGCTGGAGGTGACGCCGCTTCACCTTGGGCTCATCCTCACGACCTTGCCGGTGGTGGCCGCGGTCTGCTCGCCGGTCAGCGGGCGTCTTGCGGACCGCATGGAAACGTCGGTGCTGGTGGCGGCGGGACTGGTGGCGGGCGCGGCCGGGATCGTCGTCTACGCCCGCTTGCAAGACGGATCGAGTCCGGCCATGGTGTTGCTGGCGCTGGCGCTGCTGGGAGTCGGAGTGGGCGTTTTCCTGCCGGCCAATCAGAAGACCGTGTTCGCGCTGGCCCCCCGCGAACACTACGGCGTCGCCGGCGGACTGCTCTCGGCGTGCGGACCGGGGGCGGGTGCCTTGGGTATCGGGTTGGCCGTGTCCCTTATGGAAGGCGCGGGTACGGTGGATTTCGTGACCGCGCAGAGGGCCGCCATGCTGTGGTTGTTGCCGCTGCCTTTCCTTGCGCTCGGCCTCGCGGTCATCGGGCGTTTGCGCGGCAGCGGCAAGGCGGCGCCGCGAGCGGACGCCGCGGCCGGTGAGGAATGATGCGCCTGCGGATCGGAATCTCGTCGAACCTGCTTTATTCGTTGTCCGCCATCTGCATGGCCTCGGGCGCCATCGGCGCCTCCATGCTGGCTCCCTTCTACATGGACGCCAAGGGCTTCCCCCTGGCGGTGGTGGGCATGCCCCTGTTGGTCAACGGCGTCGGCGCCCTGTGCTCCGATGTGGTGTCGGGCACGCTGGCGTCCTATTTCCGCTCGAGCTTCCTGCTGCTGGCGTCGGTGGTCATCGCGCTGGTCACGGCGCTTCTCGGTTTCGCTTTCCAGGACAGCCTGACCGTATTCCTCGTGGCCTTCACCATCCTGGGGCTCACCGAGGCCATGTTCAGCCTTGCCATCCGGCGCATCGTGTTCGTGCAGTCCACTCCCGAACAGCAAGGAAAGGCCCAGGGACAGGTGGCGGCGGCGTTGGGGCTCGGCTTCGCCCTCGGTCCCACCATGGGCGGGTTCGTGGGCGAGTGGTGGGGGCTCGACAAGCTGTTCCTGCTGGTGGCGGTTCCGCAGGGCGTGGGGTTGATCTTCATCGTGCTGGCCCGGGGGCACCGGACCGAGAAGCCGGTCGAGCGCGGCTCGCTGCCGCTCTGGCGGGTGGGCACGGGGCTGCTGGCCCAGCCCGGCTTCCTCGGCGCCACCCTCGCCATCTTCCAGTCGTTTCTCTGCCTCATCGGCGTCACCCGCATCGCCTTTCCGTTCCTGGCGGTGCGGCGCGGCCTGACGCTGGACATCATCGGCACCATGGTGAGCATTTCCCGCCTGACGGACACCGCGGGAAGGCTGGGCGGCGGCTGGCTCTCCGACCGCATCGGCACCCGCACGGTGATCCTCCTGGGAGTCTTCGTGACGGTTCCGGCCTTTGTCCTCCAGGTTTTCGGCCACGGCTACATCGCGTTGCTGCTTCCGCTGTGCCTGATGACCGCCGGCTTCGGCCTTTCCAACGTCGGCTCCACCACCCTCGCCCTTCAAGTCGCCGACGACTCCAGCAAGGGCGTCGCTCTGGGACTCATCCGCGGCGGCACCTCCTTCGGCCGCATGATCGGCCCTCTCCTCGCGGGCGTCCTGGTTGCCGACCTGGGTTTCCACTGGGGGTTCATCGCCCTGGGGCTGATTTCGTTGGTGATCGGCGGGGGAGTGGCGGGTTTGTTCCGGCGGCGGGAAGCGGCCTGACAGACGATTCATTGCAATGGTTCCGGGGCGGTGTTATGCACGCTACGACGGATCATGCGCAACTTCGATCTACTGGAACCCAAGACGATCCCGGAAGCCTGCCGGATGCTTGCTGCCGGCGAAGATGTCCGTCCGGTCAGCGGCGGGACGGCCCTCCTCATCCTCGTCAAGCAGGGCCTCCTGCGGCCCCGGACCCTTGTGAACCTCAAGAAGCTGGAGGGAACCAACGCCATCGCGCGGGATGACGCGGGAGCGGTCCGCATCGAGGCCATGGCGACCATCCACGAGGTGGAGACCTCGCCGGTGGTGCGGGAGCACCTGCCGGTGCTGGCCCAGGCCTGCCACCAGGTGGCCAACATCCGTATCCGCCATCTCGCCACCATCGGCGGTAATCTGGCCCACGGGGACCACCAGTCCGACCCGCCGGGGGTGCTGGTGGCGCTCGATGCCGAGGTGGAGCTCAGCGGCGCCGGCGGCATGCGCACCCTGAAGCTGGCGGATTTTCTGCTGGGCACCTATGAGACTGCGCTGGAGCCGGGCGAGATGGTCACGGCCGTGACGGTTCCGCCCGTGGAAGGACGGTTGGCGGGTGGCTATCTCAAGTTCACCACCGGTTCGTCCGAGGAACGCCCCTGCGCCGGCATCACCGCGCTGGTGCGGCTGGACGGGGACCGTCCGGTGGAGGCAAGGCTCGCGGTGGGGGCGGTGGCGTCACGGCCGTTGCTCCTGTGCGATGCCGATCCCACGGAGGCCGCGCTGGAGGCGATGGCCGGCCGCGCCGCCGAGGAAATCGATCCCATCCCCGACCTGCGTGGCTCGGTTGGCTACAAGCGGCACCTGGTGCGGGTTCTGGGCCGCCGCGCCCTCGTCGCCGCGTGGAAGGAAGCCGCCCCATGAGCGCGGTGGGCAACAGCACCCCGCGAGTGGACGGCAATGCCAAGGTCCGTGGCGCCGCCCAGTACACCGCCGACATCGAGCTGGCGGGCATGCTCCATGCCAAGGCGCTGCGTAGTCCTCACCCCCACGCGAAGCTCGTCAGCATCGACGTGAGCCGGGCGGCGGCGTTGCCCGGGGTCATCGCCATCGTGACCCGGGACGACCTGGAAGGACTGAACCCCCACTACGGCGCGGTGGTGGAGGATCAGCCGGTGCTGGCCATGGACCGGGTGCGTTGCGTCGGCGACATCGTGGCGGCGGTGGCGGCGGAGGAGCGGGAAATCGCCGAGGAGGCGATAGAGCTCATCGAGGTGGAGTACGAGCCCCTGCCCGCGGTCTTCGACGTGGTGGAAGCTGCCCAGGCCGACGCGTCCATCATCCACGAAGAACGCTTCGAGACCCAGGCGGCCATCTTCCGGGAGCAGCTCAACCTCAACGCCGGCGGCAACGTCTGCAGCGTGTTCCGGGCCGGGGACGGCGACGTGGACGCCGGCTTCGCCGAGTCCGACGAGATCTTCGAGAACACCTACCGCATGCCGCCGGTGCAGCACGGCCATATCGAGCCGCACGTCGCCACGGCGGTGTGGGAGTCGCCCGGCCGGCTGTTGGTCCACACCCCGTGCCAGAACGCGGTGGGGCTCCAGGAGCAGTTGGCGCGGATCTTCAACATCCCCGAGAGCGGCGTCCGGGTGGTGGTGCCGCACGTGGGCGGCGGCTACGGCGGCAAGACCCATGCCCGGCTGGAGCCGGTGACGGCGCTGCTGGCGCGCAAGGCCGGCCGCCCGGTCCAGTGGGTGCTCACCCGCGAGGAGGTGTTCCTCACCGGGCGCCGCTACGGCGCCTTCGTCCGGATGAAGACCGGCTTCAAGCGCGACGGCCGCCTGGTGGCCCGGGAGGTGGAGGTTTTCTACGACCTGGGCGCCTACGCGCTTTCCGGGCCCGCCAACGCCAAGACCGGCTCCTACGTGGCCAGCGGGCCGTACCGGGTACCCAACCGCAGGTTGACCACCTACGCGGTGTACACGAACCTCCCCCCGGCGGGTCCCTACCGGGGTGTGGGCGTGCCCCACGTGGCCTGGGCCTACGAGTCGGAGATGGACCGCATCGCCCGTCACCTCGGCATGGACCCTCTCGAGCTCCGGCTCAAGAACCTGCTGCAGGAAGGTGACGTCTTCGTCACCGGCGAGTCCCTGGTGTCCGTGGGCATCTCGGACTGCCTCCGGCAGGTGGCGTCGGGTGTCGGCTGGCTCGGCCAGGAGGAGCAGGGCAACGGCCCCGGTGAAGGATCGCTCCGGCGGGGCAAGGGCTTGGCGGTGATCATGAAGAGCACCACCACGCCCACGGCGTCCGCCGCCAGCGTGCGGCTCAACGGCGACGGCTCGGTGATGCTCCTGACCAGCAGCACGGAGATGGGGCAGGGCGTGCGCACCTGCCTGGCGCAGATCGTGGCCGACCGGCTCGGCATGCCGGTGGAGCGGGTCACCGTGTCCGCCCCGGACACGGATGTGACCCCCTACGACAAGTCCACCAGCTCGAGCCGCACCACCTTCCACATGGGCAACGCCGCGCTCCGGGCGGCCGAGGAGGTGCGCGAGCAACTGCTGGAAGCCGGCGCCCAGGGGCTGGAGGTAGACAAGGCCGATTTGGAGCTTGGCGCCGACGGGGTGCGGGTCAAGGGCGTGCCGGACCGGGGCCTCACGGTGCCGCAGCTGCTGCGGGTGAAATACGGCGATTCCGTCGGCAGCATCTTCGGCAGCTCCAACTTCCAGGTCCGGGGCGGGCTCGATCCCAAGACCGGCAAGGGCAAGGCCGCGGCCTTCTGGTTCTTCTCGGCCTGCGGCGCGGAGGTGGAGGTGGACGTGGAGACCGGCAAGGTGCGGGTCCTCAACGTCGCCACCTCGGTGGACGTGGGCAAGGCCATCAACCCGCTCCAGTGCTGGCTCCAGAACGAGGGCTCCATGCTGGAGGCCCTCGGAGCGGCGTTCTTCGAGGAGATGGTGTTCGAGCAGGGCCAGCCCGTGAACGGCACACTTCTGGAATACATGCTGCCCTCCATGCAGGACCACCCGGAACGGTTCCAGTCGCTGCTGGTGGAGACCCCTCATCCGGATGGGCCGTTCGGCGCCAAGGGGGTAGGCGAGGCGGTTATACCCGCCGTCGCCCCGGCCATCGGGAATGCGGTAGCCAACGCCCTGGGAGGCCTCAATGTCACCGAGCTGCCGCTCCGGCCGGAGCGGATCGTGGCGGCTCTGGCCGAGCGTGAAGCGAACACGAGGTAGGAAGACGCCATGCGACACCTCATTACCGCCAACGTCAACGGGCGCGAGCGCGAGCTTTCGGTCAAGTCCAACCAGACCCTGCTGGAGGTGCTGCGCGACGACCTGCGGCTCAAGGGTACCCGGGAGGGCTGCAGCGTGGGCGTGTGCGGCTCCTGCACGGTGCTGGTGGACGGCAAGCCCGTGAGCTCCTGCCTCATGCTGGCCAGCAATGCCGAGGGCAAGGAGGTTCTGACCATCGAGGGGCTCGGCCGCGAAGGCAACCTCGACCCGGTACAACAGGCGTTCCTGGACCATCAGGCGTTCCAGTGCGGCTTTTGCACCCCCGGCATGATCATGGCCGTCAAGGGCCTGCTGAACGAGAACGCGAAACCCGACGAGGCCGAGGTGCGCGACTACCTTTCGGGGAACATCTGCCGCTGCGGCACCTACGTTGAAGTGATGGCCGCCATCGAGGACCTGGCGGGCAAAGCGTGACTTGACCCGGGCGTCATCCCGGACCCCGCATCCGCTCTTCGTCACCCCGGGCTTGATCCGGGGTCGAGAGGGAGGGGCGTGGGCCAGGAGGAACGGAAATGGCTGAACGGATAATCGCCGGAACGCAGGAAGGCCTTCAGGTGTGGCGCGGCAAGGACCGCACCTGGCACGAGTTGGACGTTCATCTCCCTCCCGGCACGGTGGACGCCATCGATGGCCCCGCGCAGAGGCCCGAGTCCGTATATGCCAGCGTGGCCGGGGAAGGGCTCTGCCGCAGCGACGACGGGGGGCAGAGCTGGCGCACCGTTTTCTCCGGCAACATCCGGGCCGTGACCGTGGACCCTTCCGACCCGGACGTGGTCTACGTGGGCACCGAGCCCATCCACCTTCACCGGAGCGAGGATGGGGGCGGGAGCTGGGAAGAGCTGACCGCCTTGCAGGAGCTGCCGTCGGAGGTGCGCGCCAAGTGGACCTATCCGCGTCCCCCTCACCGGGAGCACGTCCGCCACATCTTCGTCTCCCCCGATGCCCCGCGCGTGGTCTACGTGTGCCTGGAACACGGCGGCATCGTGCGGACCTTCGACCGTGGCGCGTCCTTCGAGGACGTGAGCGGCGGCATCGACTATCTCGACATCCATCACATCAGCCACGCGCCCGAGGGAGCGGGGCCCATGTTCGTGGCTACGGCCCGGGGTTTCTTCCGCAGCGACGAACCGGGCGGGGGCTGGCAGCGGGCCGAGAGCGGCATGACCCGGGACTACTTCCACGACTTCGTCTTCCTGCCCGGGGACCCGCCGGTCATGCTGGTGGCCACCGCCGACAAATCTCCGGGCTATTGGGACCGGCCCGAGAAGGCCCAGGGGGCGGTTTTCCGCAGCCGTGACCTGGCCTTGAGCTGGGAACGCGTAGGCGTCGGCCGGGGCCTGCCGGATCACATGTTGCAGATGGTCTGGGCGCTGGCCCAATGCCCCGGCGAGCCGAAGCGCGTCTACGCCGGACTCGGCGCGGTTTCCCGCGGGCGTTCCAGCGATTCGACTCAGAAGGGGAAGGGCGACATCCTGGTCTCGGAGGACGAAGGCGAGTCCTGGGATCGCCTGCCTCTGGAGCTTCCGGCCAACCGGGTGCTGCTGGTGCGGCCAGACTAGGAAGACGAGGGCTGCGGCCCTTCACCGAGCGCGATGACTTACGCCGTCTTCGACATCGAGACCCGCATCGACAAGGCGTTGGTCAAGTCGGTCTACTCTCCCAGGGAGGATATTTCCGACCGGCAGGCCTACGAGCGGCTCCGCTCCGAGCGCGTGGCCGAGACCGGCAGCGATTTCCTCCCCATCTCCTTCCACGTCCCGGTCTCCATCGCGGTGGGCATCGTCAACGCCGACGGCGTCCTGGCCGACGTCGAGACCCTGTGCGGCGACGACTACAGCGAGGAGGCCATCGTCCGCGACTTCTGGGAGCGGGTGGAGCGCTTCAACGGCACCCTGGTGTCGTTCAACGGGCGCAACTTCGACCTCCCGGTACTGGAGTTGCACGCCCTCAAGTACGGCTGCCCGGCGCCGCGCTACTTCAACCAGCGCTTCGGACACCGCTACCGGTACTCGGAAGAGGGCCACTACGACCTCTACGACTTCATCGGCAACCACGGCGTCAACCGCATCCGCGGCGGCTTCGACCTCCTGTGCAGGCTCATCGGGCTGCGCGGCAAGGGGGACATCGACGGCTCCATGGTCCAGGACATGTGGGAGGAGGGGCGCATGGCGGAGATCCACGAGTACTGCCGCCAGGACGTCATCCAGACCTATTTCCTGTTGTTGCGGGTGGAGCTGATGCGGGGCCGCATCGACCAGGGCCGGTACGAGGCGGCATGGGCCGCCACCGAACGCTTCCGGGACCAACTCGACGCGTCGTCCCCGCCCGACCCTGGCTCGGACGAGCCGAAATCCGATTAGACGGAGCGCCGTTCAGAGCGCGGAAGGCTCGGGTCCGCCGGCCCGTGAAAATGTCACGGGATGCAACTTCCGGCGAAACCGCGGCTCAACGCTCCAGCGTCTCCTTGGCCACGAACGCCAGCAGCAGCGCGGACAGCCACAAGATCGGGGTCAGGGCCAGGAAGGGGATGCCGGGGTGGAACGCGTTGGCGAGCATGCCTCCGCCCGCGGGCGCCCCCAGCCCGACGAGGTCGGCTAGGGTGCGGCGCATGGCCTGGAGGCGCCCCCGGGCGTGCCGTGGCGCCACGTCGTAGGTGGAGGTGGCGAGACAGCCCAGGGAAAGCCCGCTGGCGATCCCCATCAGCGCCATCAGCGCGGCGAGCTCGAAGAAGGTATCGGCAAGCGGGATGAGGAGGAAGACCACGGCCGGAATCACGTTGCTGGGCACCGTCGCCCACTTCCTGCCTACCTTGTCGAGCACGAACCCCGCGGGCACGATCATGAAAAAGACCACCACTCCGGAGATGGAGAAAAGCGCGCCCACCTCCACCGGGCTGAAGCCGAGTTGCCCGCCGGCGTAGAGCGGCAACATGCTCTGAAGGGTGAGGCGAAACATCAGGCTGGCGCAGGTGGCCACGACGAGGATCAGGTAGGTCCGGCGGAGCGGCGGCGCCACCTCGTGGTACAGCGCGGTGATGTGGCCTGCCCAGTGACGAGGTCCGAGGCCCTTGAACCCGGTTTTCGTGGCGGGCCGGGGCGCGCCGCCGCCCGTCCGGGCGGGCCGATCCACCGCCAGGGCCAGGAATACGGTGGCCGCCGCGAACAGGGCGTAGGCGACGAACACCGAGCGGAAGCCGGCCGACACGGTGAGGAAGCCGCCCACCAGGGGTCCCAGGGTGAGCCCGCCGTTGTGGACGCCGTGGAACCCGCTCATGACCCGTCCCCGCTGGTTCTGGGCGGTGAGGTCGATGCCCGCCACCTCGCGGCCCAGGTTCCACACGGCGTCGGCCGCGCCGATGACGAACAGGGCCAGCAGCAACCAGCCGAAGGCGGAACTCGCAAACGCCGCGACGGCGGCCGCGCTGGTGACGGCGGCGCCTCCCACCATCATCACCCGCGGGCCGGTCCGGTCGAGCATGATGCCGCTCACGGGGGTGCCCACAAAGCGGCCGGCGGCCCAGGCCGTGACGGTTTGAGCGGCGGCCCCCAGGGATATGTCGAAGGAAGCGGCCAACACCGGGATGGTGGGCAGGACCATGCCCCAGCCGAGCCCGGAAAAGAACGTGCTGCCGTACAGCAGCAGGAAGTTGCGCAGCACGCGTGGTCCGAGCATGAAACCCGCCCCTACGAGGCGCCTCCAAGGGTGATGGCCAGCGTCCCGGCCACCACCCCGACACTGCCGCTCACCGTCCTGAGCGTTACCATCTCGATGCTGCGAAGGAAGACCACCGTGAACACCAGCACCCACATGGGCTGGGTGGCGACCATGGGGGTCACGATGACCACCGGCCCCACGCTGAGGGCCGTGTTGAACAGGAGAAAGCCGATATTCTCCAGGACCGCGGCCGCCAGGAACGGTTTCATGGCGCGCCGGTCCCACACGGGCCGGCCGAACCCGCGCGGCAATGCCAGGATGGCCGTGAAGGTCACCAGGGACACCACCCCGACGATGGCCGCGAACAGGATGGGGTAGCCCGCCGACTTGAGCGAGAAGCGGGCGATGTTGTGGACAACGGCCGCGGTAAAGGCCCCGGAGAGGGAATAGGCGCCGTGCCACCAGCGGGCCGTGGAGAGTCTCTGCTCCTCCCGCCAGGAGATCAGCACGATGCCCGCCACCACCAGGACGATGCCGGTCAGCAGGGGGGCGGTGGCGGTCTCGCCCAGGAACGTCAGCGCCAGCAGCGCGCTGAAGAGGGGGTGCGTGGAACGCAGCGCCGTGCCCCGGGCCGCGCCGATCTTCGAGATGCCCGTGTAGGTGAGCCAGCGCAATACGGGCATCAGGAACCCCACCGTCACGGCCGCCACAAGAAAGCTCCGGCCCACGTCCGGGACCCCCGTGAAGACCCCTACCAGGGTCCACAGGATCACTGTCTGCGAGATCAGCGAGAGCAGGGTGACCGTGCTGGCGTTGGAGTACTGCAGCCCCCGGCGCGCCGAGATGATGCTGATGCCGTAGGTCCACGCCGTCAGCAGACCGATGGCCTGGGGCAGGAGTTGCGTCATGGGCGCAGGGTCACGCCCTCGATCCTCAAGAGGGGACCGCCGTCCGGAGGGCGGCAACGAATCCTGCGCATGTTCATCAATCCGTTCGTGGCCCGTCAGTTACGGATATCCTGCTGGAACCACTCCAGCGGCAGCTCGTGGCCGAGGCCGTTTTCCCTGGCGTAGCGGTAGACCAGGTATCCCACGGCGGCGAACTGGATGCCGGCGGAGAAGTTGTGGTGCAGGGTGGTCTGGGCGTCGTTCTCCCGGCCGGGCTGATCACCGGTGAGCACCTCGGACAGGGTGGTGTGGCTCCGGTCCCTGTAGCGCCGCATGTAGTTGTCGTCGATGGGACGCCGGTCGCGTTCCTCCTGGGTGCCGAGGGCGTAGTTCAGGACGGCTAGGTTGGAGGTGCCGATGACCACGTCGGCCTTCTCGTAGGTCTCGGCTTCCAGCTCCTCCGGGCGCACGTCCACCACGTGCATGCCGGTCTGGAGCCAGTCGGCCTGGAACAGTGGAACGCGCGAGTCCGTGCAGGTGGCGCCTACGTCGGCCCCGCTCATGGCCTCCCGCGCCGAGTTGACGGCGGTGACCTTGATCTTCAACTCCTCCGCCATCTTCTTCGCGTAGGCTTCCCGGTTGGCCTGGGTCGGGCTGAAGATCTTGATGTGCTCGATGGGCCGGACCGCGCACGTGGCCATGGCATAGGTTCGCGCCATGGCGCCGGAGCCCAGGACCCCCATGACCTTGGAGTCGGTCCGCGACAGGTGCTTCACGCCGACGCCCGCGGTGGCGCCCACTCGGTAGCTCTGGAGATAGCCGTCGTTCATGATGCACAGCAGCTCGCCGGTGCGCGTGTCCACCAGCAGGATGATGCCGCAGTACTTGCCCGGCTCGACGTTGAACCAGTGCTCGGTGACCGCGCCGCTGTATTCCTGCCAGGTCATGATGTCGAGCTTGAAGCGGAACGCCAAGACCGGCGGGTCCTTGATGGCGCCCAGCAGCGAGCCCCAGCGGAAGTAGTCGCCGACGGTGGCGGTAGGGGACCACAGGTCGGTCCGGGGCTGGTAGACGGCGTCACCCTCCGCGAGTTGCTTGAGCGCGCTCTCCATGGCGTCGATGGCGTCTTTCATGTTGAGCGCCTGCTCGGCGATGCGGTTGTCGATCATCAGCGGCATGTGGGTTCTCCGATGGTGTGGAATTCCTTCATGTGCTAGCAGCTTTCCGTCGCGGGTGTCCACCCGCGCCCGGGGCACGATATTCCCGATCCGCCTTGGCCTCCAGGGCGGATCTGGTTAGACTAGGCTGGGCGAGTCATGCAGGAGCGGCCGGTCGCTCCTGCCGAAGATCGTTGCGCCGGCCCCACCTGTTCCGTTGGCCGGGGTGCGTGGTCCCACATGGTTGGATTTCTGAAGAAGCTGCTCTTCTGGATACCCGTCGGCCTCGGCGTGCTGGCGGTGGTGTACGCGATAGAGTTGCGGGAAGGTCCGGAGCGGCTCCCGCGCGAGGAGCGGGCCGCCCACGTGCGCGTGGTCCCGGCGGCGTCGGTGGCGGTGGTGCCCCGGGTGGTGGGCCGCGGCAGTGTGAAGCCCGGGAAGGTCTGGGAGGCCGTGGCCGAAGTGAGCGGCACGGTGGTCTTCCGGCACCCCGAGTTGCAGCGAGGCGCCATCCTCCCGGCCGGCACCGAGCTTCTGCGCATCGACCCCGCGGATTACCGTCTGGCGGTGGCCGAGATCGAAGCCAACGTTCGCGTGGTGGACGCCCAGCTCGCGTTGCTGGACGCCCGCGCCCGGAACACGGCGCAATCCCTGGCCATCGAGGAACGAAGCCTGACTCTGGGGCGCAAGCAGCTCGAGCGGACGCGGGAGTTGCTGCGCCGAGGCGCCGTGTCCCAGTCCGAGGCGGACCGCGAGGAGCGTTCGGTATTGGCCGGCGAGCAGGCGGTTCAGAACCTCCGGAACACCGTCAGGCTGCTTCCCGCCGAGCGCGCCGCGCAGCGGGCGCAACGCGACCGGCTCAAGTCCCACTTGGAGACGGCGAGACGGAATCTGAGCCGGACCACCGTCGTGGCGCCGTTCACCTGCCGCATAGCCGCGGTGAACGTCGAACTGGCCCAGTTCGCCGCCAAGGGGCAGGTGCTGGTGGAAGCGGACAGTCTGGACGTGGCGGAAGTCATCGCCCAGGTGCCCCTGAGCAGGGTGCTGGCGCTTTTGGGGTCGCGCGTCGGGCCGGCGCCGGAAGTGGGGGCCGTGATACCGCGGTTGCGGGAGGAGCTCCAGGCGGTCGTGCGCCTGCAGTCGGGCGATGTCACCATCGAGTGGCCGGCGCGTTTCTCCCGGATGAGCGACACGGTGGACCCGCGCACCCGCACGGTGGGCGTCATCGTCGCGGTGGACCGACCCTACCGTCAGGCCCGGACGGGCGGCAGGCCGCCGCTGGTCAAGAACATGTACGTGGAGGTGGAGCTCCGGGGGCCGCCGCGACGTGAAGCCGTGGTGATTCCGCGCGCGGGCCTGCGGGGCGGTCAGGTCTACGTGGTGGGGGCGGAGGACCGGCTGGAGTTCCGCGAAGTGGAGGTGAGCTTCACCCAAGCCAATTTCGTGGTGTTGCGCTCGGGACTCGATTCGGGCGATCGGGTGGTGATCTCCGACCTGCCCTTCGCCGTCCAGGGAATGCTCCTGGTTCCGGAAACGGACCCGGTAGCCTCGGCCAGCCTCGTGGCCGAGGCCGAAGGCAGCGCGCCCCTCCAGTGAGATCTCCATGATCCGCTTCTTCGCCGGCCACCCGACGGCTGCAAATCTCCTGATGATCTCGTTCCTGCTGGTGGGCCTCGTGTTCGCCGGCACGGTCAAGCGCGAGACGTTCCCGGACATACCGTCCGACTCCGTGGAGGTACGGGTGCCCTATCCCGGGGCCTCGGCCCGGGACGTGGAGGAGGGTATCTGCCTGGCGATCGAGATTGCGGCGGACGGTGTCGACAACCGCGAGGAGACCCGCTGCGCGGCCCGGGAAGGTATGGCCGTGGCGACCTTGGTGATGCGGGAGGGCGGCGACCTCGACCGTTTCCTCGAAGACGTCAAGAGCCAGATCGAAGCCATCCAGGACTTCCCCGATGAGGCGGAGCCGCCGGTGGTGCGGCAGTTGGGGCGTGTGGACCTGGTCGCCTCCATCGCCGTGGCCGGGCCGTTGCGGCCCGAGGGACTGAAGGCGTACGCGGAACGCATGAAGGACGACCTGTTGGCGATTCCGGGAGTCGCCCGGGTGGAGCTCCAGGGCTTTTCCCAGCGTCAGATCCGCATCGAGATCCCGGCGTCCACCGTACGCCAGTTCGGCCTCAGCGTTCGCGATCTGGCAAGCGCCGTGGCCGGCCAGAGCCTGACGCTGCCCGCGGGGGCGGTGGAGACGCGGGATTCGACCGTGCTCATCCGGTTCGCCGACGAACGGCGGAGCCCGCGTGCGTTCGAAGGGCTGGTGGTCGTGGCTTCGGCCAGCGGCGCGGTCATCAGGCTGGGAGACATCGCCACCATCACCGACCGCTTCGAGCGGGCGGAGGACAAGAACTTCTTCAATGGGCAAAGGGCGGCCTATCTCCGGGTGGAGAAGGCCCGGCGGGACGACACCCTCGACGTCATCGATGGTCTCAAGGCGTACCTCGACGAGCAACGCCGCCGCGCGCCTCCGGGCATGGTGTTCGAGATCACCCGGGACGTCTCGTCCATCGTGCGAGACCGTCTGACCATGCTGTTGCGCAACGGCGCCCAGGGCCTGGCGCTGGTGTTTCTGGTCATGTGGCTGTTCTTCGGGTTGCGCTACTCGTTCTGGGTGGCCGTGGGCTTGCCGGTGTCCTTCATGGGCACCATCGCCGGCATGGCGGCCATCGGCTACTCCTTCGACATGATCACCATGGTGGCTCTGCTCATCGCCGTCGGCCTGATCATGGATGACGCCATCGTCATCGCGGAGAACATCGCCCGCCACCGCGCTTCCGGACGCTCCGTGATGGAGGCGGCGGTGGAAGGAACCCGGGAGGTGGCGCCGGGTGTGTTGGCGTCGTTCCTGACCACCATCGCCGTGTTCGGCGCCCTGGCATTTCTCAAGGGGAACATCGGCGCCGTGATGAAGGTCCTGCCGGTAGTGCTCATCCTCACCTTGTCCTTCAGCCTGGTGGAGGCCTTCCTGATCCTGCCGCACCACTTGATGGGAACGCTGCGCGCGAGCACGGCAGGGCCCCGGGGACTCCGCGCCCGATTCGACCGCGGCCTGGAGCGCTTCACCGAAGGGTTCGTCGGCCGCCTGGTGGATGTGGCCGTGTCCTGGCGCTATCTCACGGTGGGCGTGATCACGGGTTTCTTTCTCATCTCCCTGGCGGCGATTGCCGGCGGCATTCTGAAGTTCAGGACCTTCCCCGATATCGAGGGCAATGTCATCGAGGCCCGATTGCTGCTTTCCCAGGGGACGCCGCTGGCCCGCACCGAAGCGGTTGTGGAGCGGTTGGTGGCGAGCATCCGGGCGGTGGACCGGGAATACGCGGCCAGCCGGCCGGGGGGCCGGCCGATGGTGCGGAATGTCGGGATCCAGTTCAGCCGCAACCGGGATGCGAACGAATCGGGAGAACATCTGGCCACCGTTACCGTCGACCTGGTGGGTCCCGATCTCCGCTACGCATCGCTGGACGAGATCATGAGCCGTTGGCGGGCCGAGGCGGGGATGCTGCCGGACGTTGTCGTGCTGAACTTCGGCGAGCCCGGGTTCGGGCCGGCGGGAAAACCCATCGACATCCGTCTGGTGGGCGGTGACCTGGAGTCGTTGAAGGCCGCTTCGACGGAAATGCTGGAGTGGCTCCGAGGATATCGCGGGGTGTTCGACCTGTATGACGACCTGCGTCTCGGCAAACCGGAGTTGCGCGTGCGCCTGCGCGAAGGGGCGTTGGTGTTGGGGCTTACGGCGTCCGAGGTGGCGCGGCAACTGCGAGCGGCGTTCTACGGCCGCCGCGCCGGCGAGTTCCAGGTGGGGTCGGAGGACTACGAGATCGATATCCGGCTGTCCAGCAGGGACCGGGACAGCCTCGCCGATCTGGCCCGGTTCACCGTTTCCCTGCCAACCGGGGAGCAGGTGCCGTTGCACGCGGTGGCCACGGTGAGCTCTCAGCGGGGCTACGGCCGCATACACCGAATCAACGGCCGCCGCGCCGTGACCATCCAGGGCAACCTGGACGCCGGGAAGGCCAATGCCGCGGAGATCATCGCGGATACCCGGGCACGGTTCCTGCCGGAGCTCGTGGCAAGCTACCCGGGCATCGACATGCAGCTCGAGGGTCAGGCCCGTGAATCGGCCGAGACCGGATCCTCGGTGGGGCGAAACTTCCTGGTCGGGCTGGCCGCGATCTTCCTCCTGTTGAGCTTTCAGTTCCGTAGCTATGTCGAGCCCCTGGTGATCATGGCCGCCATCCCCGTGGGCCTGGTTGGCGTCGTCATCGGGCACCTGGCCCTGAATATCGAGCTTTCCATGCCGAGCGTGGTAGGGTTCGTCTCCCTTGCGGGAGTGGTGGTCAACAACGCCATCGTGCTGGTCACCTTCGTCAAGATCCATCGAAGCCGGGGCGAATCGGCGGTGACCGCCTCGTGCCTCGCGGCCCGGCAGCGCTTTCGCGCGATCCTGCTGACTTCGTTGACCACGGTGGCCGGAGTGCTGCCCCTGCTCACGGAAACCAGCCTTCAGGCCCAGGTCCTGGTGCCGCTGGTGACCAGTCTTGCCTTCGGCCTCGCCGCAGCCACCTTCCAGGTACTGTTTCTGGTGCCGGCCTTGTATTCCATTCTGAACGACTACGGGTTGACGATGGACGTGGAGACGGAGCCGATGACCTCCGGCGCCCTGGAGTTGCAGTCTACGCGCGGAACAGTATCCTGAGGGATGATGAACAAGGATCGCATGATCGGAACGTGGCGGCTGCGTGAATTTCGTTTCATCGACGCCGACGGCAATACCGGATCGGATGAGGACGCTCCGGCGGTCGGACGGATGGAATACACCGCCGACGGCCACATGGCCACCGCCACGCGGCGGCCCGACGGACACTACTTCAGCTACTTCGGCGAGTTCGAGCTGCAGGGAGACGTGGTATTGCACCACATCGAATTCGCCGCGGACCCCCGGCTCGACGGCACCACCACCCGGCGGAAGGTGTCCTTCGAAGGGGACCGGTTGGTGCTGACGGCGGCGCCTCCCGTCATGGGCGGACCGGGCAGCCGGGCTTCTCTCGTCTGGGAAAGGATCTCCTGACCATGGCAAGACAGACGCCGATTCCCTGCACCATGATGCGCGGCGGCACCTCCCGGGGGCCGTACTTCCTGGCCGGCGAGCTGCCGGCGGACGACGCGACGCGCGACCAGGTCCTGCTGGCGGCCATGGGGTCGCCCGACCAGCGTCAGATCGACGGGGTGGGCGGCGCCACCACTCTCACCAGCAAGGTCGCCATCGTCTCGCCGTCGGACCATCCCTGGGCCGACGTGGACTATCTATTCGCCCAGGTTTCGGTGGACCGGGCGTTCGTGGACTACAGCCCCACCTGCGGCAACATGCTGGCGGGCGTCGGCCCCTTCGCCATCGACCGAGGGCTGGTGCCGTCGGACGATCCCAGGACCGTGGTGAACATCCGCAACGTGAACACCGACTCCCTGATCGAGGCGGTGGTGGAGACCCCGGAGGGCCAGGTGGAGTACGACGGCGATACCGCCATCGACGGGGTCCCCGGAACGGCGGCGCCGATTCTGCTCAACTTCATGGAGGTCATCGGATCCAAGACCGGGACGTTGTTCCCCACCGGACAGCGCAAGGAGATCATCGTGGGCGTGGAGGTGAGCTGCGTGGACGTGGCCATGCCCATGGTGCTGGCGACCGCGGAGGGCATGGGCATCCGGGGCGACGAGAGCAAGGCCGAGCTGGACGCCGACCACGCCCTGCTGGAGAAACTGGAAGCGGTGCGCATCGTGGCCGGCGAGAAGATGGGGCTGGGGGACGTACGCGGCAAGGTCATTCCCAAGTTCGGGATTCTTTCGCGGCCGCGCCGCGGCGGCGCGCTCACCTCCCGCTACTTCGTGCCCACGGACTGTCATGCCGCCCACGCGGTTTCCGGCGCCATTTGTGTCGGGAGCTGCGCCTTGGTGCCCGGGACGGTGGCCGACGGCATCGCCGAAACCAGGGGAGGGTTCTCCGAGTTGGTGGAGATCGAGCACCCCAGCGGGTCCATCACCGTGGCGTTCGAGCTGAGCGGGGTCGGGGATGACTTCGCACTGGAGAAGGCGGGAGTCGTCCGGACCACCCGGAAACTTTTTCAGGGCCAGATCTACGTGCCGGGGAGGGTGTGGAGGCCGCGGATGTGAACGCATCCCGCGTGTCCTAACCCATTGTCAACGCGCTGGAAATGTATTATATTCCTATTAACGATATTTCTAATTTAAAAAGTCCTTTATTGACGTCGCGCCGTTGACCCCAGGCCTCTCGCCGAGCCGGTCCCGCGCGGCGTTCAAGGACGGCTCGGGGGGGCGCCATGTATGTGACGTTTCTGGAATGCTCGCGTTGCGGGGTGCGTCATGAACGTGCGAAGCCTCACAACCTCTGCCGGGAATGCGGCCGCCCGCTGCTGGTCCGTTACGATCTGGCGCGGGCGGGCGAGACGCTGACCCGTGAAAGCCTCCGGGGGCGGGTGGCGAGCCTCTGGCGGTACCGTGAGGTGCTTCCGGTGGCCGACGACGCGGCGGTCACGACCCTGGGTGAGGGATGGACGCCGCTAACCCACGCCGGGCGGCTGGGCCGGCGGTTCGGCATGCCGCGCCTCCACCTCAAGGACGAGGGCCTCAATCCCACCGGTTCGTTCAAGGCCCGCGGCATGACCGCGGCCGTGTCCATGGCGAAGGAGCTGGGGGCGGAGCGCCTGGCGGTGCCTTCGGCCGGGAACGCGTCCGGAGCACTGGCCGCCTACGCGGCCAAGGCGGGTCTGGAGGCCCATATCTACATGCCTCGGGACGCGTCGCGGGTCAGTGTCGTGGAATGCATGCAATACGGCGCCCAGGTCGTGCTGGTGGACGGCTTCATCAACGATTGCGGCCGTATCATCGGGGAGAAGAAGGAAAGGGAGGGGTGGTTCGATGTCTCGACCCTGAAGGAACCCTATCGGGTCGAGGGCAAGAAGACCATGGCCTACGAGCTTGCCGAGCAGATGGACTGGACCCTGCCGGACGTCGTGGTGTACCCGACGGGCGGCGGCACGGGCCTGATCGGGATGTGGAAGGCTTTCGACGAGATGGAAGAGTTGGGATGGATCGATTCCAGGCGTCCGCGCATGATTTCGGTCCAGGCCGAGGGGTGCGCCCCCATCGTCAACGCGTTCACGGCCGGAGCGGACACGGCTGACGCGGTGGCCCAGCCGGCGACCGTGGCCGCCGGTCTCCGCGTCCCGGTGGCCATCGGCGACTTCATGATCCTCGACATTCTGCGCAAGAGCGGCGGCACCGCCGTGAGCGTGTCCGACGCCGAGATCCTGGAGAGCGTGCGGGAGCTTGGTTCCGCCGAGGGGATCTTCGCGGCGCCCGAGGCCGGCGCGTGCGTGGCGGGCTTGCACAGGCTCCTGGAGCGCGGCGACGTGGACAGGGAGGAGCGGGTGGTGCTGATGATCACCGGATCCGGGCTCAAGTACCCGCATCTCTGGAGCGATCTTCCTTGAAGACCTTCGTCGGCACCAGCGGGTTTGCCTACAAGCCCTGGAAAGGGAAGTTCTACCCCGCCGCGTTGCCGGACAAGGAGATGCTGCCCTTCTATGCCGCGCGTTTCGACACGGTGGAGATCAACAACACCTTCTACCGCATGCCGGCGGACCCGGTGCTGGCGCGTTGGCGCGAGCAGGTGCCGGAAGGTTTCTCCTTCTCGATCAAGGCGTCCCGCGCCATCACCCATTTCGGCCGGCTGAAGGAAGCGGGCGATGCCGTCCGTTTCCTCTTCCAGCGTCTGGAGACGCTGGAAGACACCCTGGGCCCGGTACTGTTCCAGTTGCCGCCCAACCTGAAGCTGGACCTGCCGCGGCTCAGGGACTTCCTCGCCGCGTTGCCCGCCGGGCGCCGCGTCGCCGTGGAGTTCCGCCATCTCTCCTGGTTCGACGAAACGGTGTTCGACGCCCTCCGAGAGCACGACGCCGCACTGTGCGTGGCCGACGGCGAGCTGGAAGGTGAGGCGCCCTTCGTTTCCACGGCCGGTTGGGGCTATCTTCGCCTGCGCGCGGTGGACTATACTGACGAGGCTATCGGCGCGTGGGCGGACCGGGTGCGCGAACAACGGTGGGAGCGCGGCTACGTCTTCTTCAAGCACGAGGACGAGGCCACCGGTCCGAAGCTCGCCGCGCGCTTCATCGAACTCCTGAACGAGCGCGCCGCCGGCGGCTCGACCGGGGCAGGACACTAGGGGAGGAGAGAGAGTTGCCAAACATCGAGAAATGGCCCGGCGACGCCAAAGTGGCGGTGCTTGTGACTCCCATGTTCGAGACCTGGTCGGTGGGAAACGCGCCGTCGTATTCGCCCATGTCGTCGCCGCTGAAACCCGGCGTGGTCGATCGCCTGGGCGTTTCGTGGTCGGAATACGGCGGGCGCACGGGGATCTGGCGGTTCATGAAGATCTTCCGGGAGTTCGACGTGCCCGCCACGGTCTGCGTCAGCGGCCGCTCGGTAGAGCTCTTCCCGGACGCCGTCAAGGCGCTGCACGAGAACGGCCACGAGCTGGCCGGCCATTCCTATTCCCAGGATACCTTCCTCACCGACCTCTCGGCGGAGGAAGAGAGGCAAGTCATAGGGCGTTGCTTCGATCTCATCGAGGGGGCGGTCGGAGTGCGGCCGGTGGGCTGGCTGAGCCCCCGGGCGACGCCCACCGAGCGTACCGCGGGGTTTCTGGCGGAGGCCGGCTGCGTCTGGCACGGCGACTACAACGACACGGACGTCCCCTACAGGATGACGACGGGGTCCGGCGATATCGTGGCCATCCCCCACAGCGACTTCGCCGACAACCGCGTGTTGCGTGGCAGCCCGCGGGATTTCCTCAACGTGTACAAGGACACCTTCGATTTCCTCTACCGGTCGGACGCGCCGGAAATGATCAATCTGACCGTCCACGCCCACTTCGGCGGCCGGCCCATGATCGCGGCCGTGCTGGCGGAGATCCTCCGCTACATGAAAGGCTTCTCCCGGGTCTGGTTCGCGCGCCACGACGAGGTGGCGCGCTGGGTGCTGGAGCAGGGTTAGCCTCGGCCGGCTAGCGCAGCGGCACGTCCACGCCGTTGAGCGTCAACTCCGGCACCACCTCCACCGGGTTCCGCAGGGTGTTGGTGGTGTAGCAGGACCGTTCGAGGGCCTCGGCGAACTCGACGATGCGGTCCCGGCTGTCCGGACTTTGCAGGTCCAGCCGGTAGACCAGGCGGGTGCAGGCCGACGGCACGTCCGACAACCCGAACTTTCCTTTCTGGTCGAACTCGCCCCGCACCGACATCTCGGCGCGCTCGATGCGGATGTCCATGAATGACGCCAACTGCGTCACCTGGCTGAGCATTCAGAATCCGATGGAGGCGACGAAGTACTGGAGAGGGGCGGCGCCCTTGCCGCTGCCTCCGCGGGACGCCGGCTCGTCGCAGAAGATGGTATAGCCTTCGGAGGTTCTGGCCTCCTTCAGGTGGTCGTTGACCAGTTTGATCTTCGCTTCGTGCACCGTGACCGCCCTGGAGGGGTCCTCCTGGAAAATCTTCCGGCGGCGCTCGAAGACGGCCTTGTGGTGGGTGTAGTCGATGGAGCAGCAGCCAGGATCGTCGGTGTCGTCCGTGATGGCCATATTCCCTCCGTTTGGATACATCAAGCCGTATTCACTCGGCCATGGGTCTTTCTATCATGGAGGGCGGAAGGATGGCGAAAGAACATACCTATGCGGCGGTCGTGACCTGGACGGGGAACCGGGGCCGGGGCACGGCTGACTACAAGACGTACACGCGCGACTACGAGATCATCTGTGCGGACAAGCCGCCGATCCAGGGCTCGGCCGATCCCGCTTATCTGGGCGATGCCGGCCGCCACAACCCGGAAGACTTGCTCGTGGCCGCGCTCTCGGCTTGCCACATGCTCTGGTACCTGCACCTGTGCGCGGCCAGCAAGGTCGTCGTCACGGCCTATGAGGACGCCGCCGAGGGCGTGATGCGGACCTCCCCGGACGGCTCGGGCGAGTTTACGGGCGTGTCCCTCAAGCCGCGAGTTACGATCAGCGCCGGGAGCGACCCGGAGACGGCGGAGGCCCTGCACGAGAAGGCCCACGCCATGTGCTTCATCGCGCGCTCGGTCAATTTTCCGGTGAGTCATCAGGCGGAGATTGTCAGAGGGTAGGCCGGGATACGTGGCTGCGACGCTTAAAATCGGAGGGGATTTTAATTAACTTGTGGCTTTGGGGCGGGGGATGGTTCGAACCGCGCGCCGCACGACTCTCATGCAAATGGGTGATCCATGTCGCAGGACCTGAGAAGTTATCTCGATCTGGTGGAATCGAAGGACGAGCTGGTCAGGATATCGGCTCCCGTGGATCCGCTCCACGAGGTGACCGCCCTGGTGGCCAAGCTGGCGCGGGAGCGGCGCCGCCGGCCGGTTCTCCTGTTGGAGAACGTCAAGGGCAGTGCGTTTCCAGTGGTGACCAACCTCCATGCCAGCCGGCGCCGCATGGCCCTGGCCATGAACTCCGAGCCCCGTGACGTCCAGCGGGCCTTCCTGAAAGCCATGGAGCGCCCGGTGGCGCCGGTGTTGGTGGACACCGGGCCGGTCAAGGAGGTGGTGCGAACGGGCGCGGACGTCGATCTGCTGGCACTGCCGCAGATCGTCCACCACGGCGCGGACGCCGGACCCTACATCACGGCGGCCATCTCGTTCGCGAAGGATCCGGAGGACGGCACCTGGAACTGCGCGTACAATCGCCTGATGATCATGGGGAAGGACCGGACCTCCATTCACATTACCGCGTCCAAGCACCTGTGGGAGTTCTATCGGAAGGCGGAAGCCCGGGGCGAGGCGCTGCCGGTGGCGTTCGCGGTGGGGGTCCATCCCGCCATCGGCCTGGGCGCCCTGGCCATCGGCTCCATCGACGAGGACGAACGCGCCATCATGGGCGGGGTCCTGGGAGAGCCGCTGGAGCTGGTGCGGTGCGAGACCTCGGACCTGCTGGTGCCGGCCCATGCCGAGATCATCCTGGAGGGGGAAATTCTGCCGGGCGACAGGACGCCGGAGGGTCCCTTCAGCGAGTTCACCGGCTACAGCCTGGGCGAGCGCCAGCGCGAGGTGGTGCGCTACAATGCCGTGACCATGCGGGAGGGCGCCCTGTTCCACGACATCGCCGTGGCCCAGGTCGACCATCTGCTGCTGTCCACCATTCCGATGGAGGCGAACCTCTACCGGGCCGTGCGCGCCATCGTCCCGTCGGTGACCGCCGTCCGGGTGCCCGCGCCTTTCAGCTGCTACGTGGCCATCGAGCAACGAGTTTCGGGGCAGGCCAAGAACGCCATCCTGGCGGTGCTGGGGGCCGACATGTACATCAAGCGGGTGGTGGTGGTGGACCATGACGTCAACATCTTCGACGACCGGGAGGTAGCCTGGGCCCTGGGCACCCGGTGTCAGGCGGACCGCGACCTCACGGTGGTCTCCAACACCCGGGGCTCGGACCTGGACCCGTCCACGGACTCCGACGGCTACACCGCCAAGTGGGGCGTCGACGCCACCGCCAAGCCTTCCCTGGAAAAGTACACGCCGCGCAACCGCATCCCGCGGGAAGTTCTGGAACGTATCGACCTGGACAAGCTGGGGCTTTAGTTGACCTCTTCGACGCGGAATTTCGTCTGTCTCCTGGAAGAGACGGCGGCGCGTTTCCCGGAAAAGCCCGCGTTGCTCTGTCCAGACGTGACTCTGACCTACCGCGCGCTGCAACGCCGCGCTGCCGGATTTGCGCGGGAGCTGGCGGAGGGCAACGTCGGGCCGGGGGATCGGGTCGCGATGGTGCTGCCCAACCACTGGACTTTCGTGGTGGCGATGCTGGGCATCTGGAAGCTCGGCGCCACCGCCGTGCCGCTGAGCCCGTTGCTGAAGCCCGAGGAGCGAGACGCCATCCTGGCGGACGTGGACCCGGCGGTGGTGGTCGAACGCGTGGAGCCGCGGGAGGGCGTCTGGGAAACGGCGGCGGAGAGCGGAGCGCCGGCCCACTTCGGCTACAGCTCCGGCAGCACCGGGCGGCCCAAGGGCGCCGTGTTCAGCCACGCGGCGCTGACCTTCGCCAACCACTCGTGGGCGGACATGATGGCGGTCACGTCCGGGGATGTGGTGTTGTCGGTGCTGCCGCTACCCCATTCCTTCGGGCTCAACGGCTCGCTCCTGGCGCCGCTGCTCAAGGGCGCCCAGGTGGTGCTTCCCGGAGGGTTCGCGTCCGACGGGGTGATCGCAGCCATCCAGGAGCGCCGCGTGACCCTCTTCCTGGGCGTGGCCACCATGTTCCGGCGGCTGTTGAGCGCGCCGGAGTTCGCCGGCGCGGACCTGTCCTCGCTGCGCCTGTCGGTGTCCGGCGCCGCGCCGTGCCCGTGGGACCTGGCTTCGGAATGGCGCCGCCGGGCCGGCCATCGCATCCTGCGGGGTTACGGCATGACCGAGCTGTTCCGGCCCATCTCGTACCTGGCGTCGGAGCCGGAGGACCGGCCGGAATGCATCGGGCGCGCGGTTCCGGGCGTCGATATCCGGGTGGTGGCGGACCAGGATGAGGGG
>CAZVUC010000046.1:0-6378 GCA_964630405.1 uncultured Syntrophobacterales bacterium
CACCCAGGGTCCCCCAGCCCCGCACCTGCGCGTCGCCGATGACGCCTGCGGCTTCGGTCATCAGCGGCAGCTTCTCGCGGACGACAGGAGCGGCACCAACCTGCGCGTGGGTGGCCAGGGCGCCGATGCGTACCACACCGGCCGCGTCGTCCTCGCGCACCTCCGACAACCCTCCGACGCGCCCGATGTCGATGACGTGGGCCGGCTGCACCAGCCGCAGCTTCAACAGCGGCACGAGGCTCTGCCCGCCCGACAAGAGCTTGGCGCCCTCCCCGGAGCGTTGGAGGAGGTCGATGGCGTGGTCCACGGATTCGGCGACGGTGTAGTCGAAGGCGGCGGGGTACATGGCGTGCGTGGACTCGGAATGCGCGCGTTGGGCACGGCAATCATCTCCGAACCGGAACCTCAGCCGCGCGACACCCGCCGTTGATAACGCAAGCTTCCTGCTGAGTCAAACTTCATGAGCCTACGAGCCTTGCCGCAAGAGAATCCCAACCGGTCCTAATGGTGTGTCGAAAACTGCCGATCATAGTTGAAGGAGGCCGATCAAGGCCATTCGACAATGACCGAGATCCGATCAAACGAAAGCCAGATGTGCTTGAAACTCGCTACGCGGAGCCATATGATTTCCAAAAATCGGCTCTCTTCGTCGCGTCGGAGCAAATATTGGAAAGGGGCGACTGGTTACGTCACGAAGATCGATATCGGGCGCGGTCAACCCCAACTCTACGTCAAGCTCCAACTGCGTTCCGGGCAGATAGTCGGACGCAGCTTTCATTACTCTGAACACGGCGATTGAAGGAACCCGACATGGAATTGCAAAGCTCAGCGACACCGCCAGAGGCGCCACGGTTGGAGTGCCCAATGTGTGGCGATGATGGAGTCAGGACGATTATGCATCACCATACGTTCACCTACGGCACCGGCGAATCCGCATTCGACGTGAGGGTGGACGTGCCGGTGCGTCGCTGCAACCCCTGCGACTTCGAATACCTCGATGAAGTCGGCGAGGACCTGGAACACACCGCACTCTGCGAACACTTCGGGGTGCTCCCGCCCAACGAGATCCGTCGCATCAGAGAACATCACGGGATGACACGCGCGAGGTTTGCCGAGGTTACCGGTATCGGCGAGGCTTCGCTGAATCGCTGGGAAAACGGGCTCAACATTCAAACGCATGCTTACGACAGATACCTTCGACTGCTGGCCTTGCCCGGAATCATGCAGCACCTGAAAGAGATCGTGGAGAGGGGGGCGTCCCCGGTCTCTTCGAACCCGACTACGTTCTGATTCAGAGAACTGGGTCCGAGAGATCGCGGACATCTCGGACACAACGGAGCCGACCGTGACCAGCGGTGGGGTAGATAGACCCGACCATCCGTTGCACGGCAATCTCGGTTCCGCATGTTACGGAAGCAGGCACGCATGATCGACATTCGGTCACTCTCCGTCACAGGTATGCAATGGCACGCTGGGCGCCTGTGGCTCGCGTCGGCCAACGAGTCCGTCGTGGTCAGATACGATCCCGTCGGCGAATCGTGTGATGAGGTTCTGTCGCTGCCCGGCGTCCGGCACGCCTGTCCGTCCGACGAAGGGGTATGGCTCATCACCGGCGGCGGTCGGCTCGGACAGCAAATGGTGCTCTGGTCGCCCGAAACCAACCGCGTAATTCGGCGTTTCGACTGTCCCGACGGCGCCGCCTCGGGCGCGACCGTCTTGAACGACAAGCTCTGGTTGAGCCACCGACGCAACCGCAAACTCTTCTGCATGGACCCGGAGAAGGGCCGGAACTTGTGGACGATCCGCATGGAGCACCAGGTCTTTAGCCCAACTTCTTGCGGGGACGAACTCTGGTGCGTGGAGTGTGATCCCGGCCCCCTTGGTGATTGGAGCGACGAGCGCCAGGCGGCCTACGCCTTTCTCCGCTACGACCCGGTCCGCGAACAGGTGGTCGAACGGATTCCCCTGCCTTTTCGGCCGTCGTGTCTTGCTTTGGATAGCGAACGCTTCTGGTATGCCGTACAAGACGAAACCGGCGTCCGCTTGCACGGGAAGGAGACGGGTGTCCCTTGGACGGTTTGCCCCTGACCGAACTGACCGAACTACATGCGATGGCTGCTACGATTGCCGACGCATGAACACCGTGTATCCAGGAGCCAGTGATACCACCTTGTGGAGACCAAGTGATCAGACTTCCCGCTCACGTCTGCCAACGGTTGCCGCTGACCCTCCGGTTGGTAGGCAAGAACGGGGTCGGGGAATTGTAGAAGTGCTCTCGCCAAGGTTGCCGTCAACCCCCAGGCGTGTCTTCCATTCCGTCCGCCGGCTGCATCCGGCAATGGCAGGACGAAGCGATCTCCACGTCACTCCGGGCAAGGGCCGCGGCCAGCGCCGGCGCACGGGCCGCCGCTTCCCGGTCCCGGCCCAGGCGTTGCAGGCACTCGTGGTATCCGTGCAGGCTCCAGACATTGTCGCGGTTCTGCAGGCAGCGTCTGACGGTATCTTCGAAGCCCAGGTCGGCGCGGTAGACCTGCTCGGCCTCCTCGACCCTCTCCTGCTCCAGGAGCAAGGCGCCCAGGGCGTGACGGGGCGGATGCATCCAGGGCCAGGGCTCGCTGTAGCGCAGGCGGTCGTTGAGACGCACGGCCTCTCGCAGGTGGGCGAAGCCGGCCTCGTGGTGGCCCCGGTGGTAGGCGATCTCTCCGTAGAGCATTTCCCGAGCCACGGCCATGACGTTGAGCGCCGTGTCGTTGGCGTAGATGCGGTCCTCGGGCAGGGCGGCGCAGCCGGCATCGAAGCGGGCGCGTTCCCGTTCCGCCACCTCGAAGTCGCCGAGGGCGGCGTGGGCGACCCCCTTGGCATAATGGACCATGAGCGTCGTGGTCACGTAGAGCTCGGGGTGAGGGGGCATGGGGGCGTCGACGATCTCGTGCCAACGCCCGAACCGTACCGGCACGTGGATCGTCCCGGAGCGGAAGTAGTCCAGGGTCTGGACCAGGGTCGGGCGGTCCTGGCGGAGAAGCTCCGGCGTTACGGCCTCATCGATCTTCCGCGCCGCCTCGTCCGCGCCGCGGTAGTCCCCCAGCAGCATCCCGGCGTTCATCATGGCGTGGAGGTGGTGGCAACGGGCGGTGGTGTAGAAGTTGAACGAGCCCGCAAAACGCGCGTACCTCTCGTCGGCCGCCGCCGCCTTCCGGCTCACCTCCAGCCCGTCCGCATAGCCGCCGCACTGGAAATAGATGTGGGTGGGCATATGGTTCAGGTGGCCGTTGTCGGGAGACAGGCTGCGCAGTTGGCCGGCCGCGGCGAGGGCGTGTTCCGGGGTCTGCGACATCTCCATCACGTGGATGTACATGTGCAGCATGCCCGGATGGGGCGGCTGTCCGCGGTCGCGCCGTTGCCGCATGCCCGTCTCCAGCACTTCCCGGGCTTCGACGGTATCGGCGCCTTCAGCCGGCTTGCCGGTGTCGAGGTCCCAAAGCTCCCAGGGCGTGCGGGTGATGAGGGCCTCTGCGAAAAGGGCGACCACGTCCGGGTCGTCAGGAAACCGGCCGTACACCTCACGCATGGCCGCCGCGAAGGCATCATCCCACGCCGAGAACTCCTCGGCCGGAACCACCGAACTGCCCTGGTAACGCGCCGGCAGAGCCTCGATGAGAGCGCGCTCCACCGCCGTGGCGTGTTCACGCCGCGCCATGGCCGCCTCGGTGGCGGCCACGCACGTGGCGAGAGAATCGCGGCATTCCGCCTCGCTTTGCCACTGCCAGGGCAGGTTGATGAAGGGTCCCGCGGCATAGGCCTCGCCCCAGCAGGCCATGGCAGAGTCAGGGTCTGCGCGCCGCGCCTCCCGGAAACAACGCACCGCTTCCTCGCGGTTGAAGCCATAGAGCCATAGAAGTCCCCGGTCGAACCAGTGCTGGGCGTCGCGGTCGTCCGTGGTGATCGGCCGGGAATAGGTCCCAAGATCGAATTCGTAGCTCACGTCATATTTCCTTGCTCAGTGCCGCCGGACGCGCGGGTCCAGCGCGTCGCGCAGCCCGTCGCCCATGTAGTTCACGCTCAATACGGTAAGGGAAATGGCCAGACCCGGCCAGAGGACGCGCGCGGGTGCGATCTCCAGGAACGGGACGCCGTCGAAGAGCAGCCGGCCCCAGGTGGGGAAGTCGGAGGGGAAGCCCAGGCCCAGGAAGCTCAGGGCGCTCTCGGTGATGATGGCGTTGGCGATGCCCAGGGTGGCGGCGACGGTGATGGGGCTCAGTGCGTTGGGCAAGACGTGCCGCAGGATGATGTAGCGCGGCGCCGCGCCCACCCCGCGGGCGGCGATGACGAACTCCCGCTCCTTGACGGTCAGCACCTCGCCGCGCACCAGCCGGGCCGTCTGCATCCAGCTCGTCAGCCCGATGACCGCCACGATCAGGATGAAGATGCCGGCCTCGGGTCCCAGGGCGGCGCGCAGCGGATCCCGGAACAGCATGATGCCCACCAGCAGCAACGGCAGCACCGGCAGCGCCAGGAAGAGGTCGGTGAAGCGCATGAGCGGACCGTCGAGCCGGCGGAAGAACCCGGCCATGACGCCGACGAAGGTGCCGAGGGTCAGGGACAGCACCATGGCGGCGACGCCGACGGCCAGCGAGATTTGCCCGCCCGCCAACACCCGCGCCAGCGTGTCGCGGCCGAGGTTGTCGGTTCCCATGGGATGCGCCAGCGAAATGCCCTGGTTCCGGGACAGGTAGTCGAGATACTGGGGATCGACGCCGTAGACCGCGGCGCCGAGCAATACCCCCAGCGCCGTCAGCGCGAACACGGCGGCGCCGGCCACCGCGCCCTTGTGGCGCCGGAACTGCTGCCACACGCCCTGGGCGGGAGGGCGATGTTGCGGCCCCTGGGGCGCGAGATCCGTGGACCCGTCAATCATAGCGAATCCTCGGATCCAGCACCCCGTAGAGCACGTCGGCCACGAGATTGAACGCCACGATCAGCACCGCGAAGATGAAGGTCACCGTCTGGACCGTGGGGATGTCGCCGCCCTCGATGGCGCCGATGAGCAACTGGCCGACGCCGTTGATGCGGAAGATCTGCTCGGTGATGATGGCCCCGGCGAAGGTCGTCGGCAGCCCGAGGGCGATGACCGTCACCACCGGGATCAGGCTGTTGCGCAGCACATGGACGAGGATGACGCCGCGCTCGGCCAATCCCTTGGCGCGGGCCGTGCGCACGTAGTCCTGGTTCAAGTTCTCGAGCACCGAGGAACGGGTGAAGCGGCTGAGCTGCGCCGCGTTGAAGAGCCCCAGCACCATCACCGGCATCGCCATCTGGCGGACCTGGACGAGAAAGCTCTCCAGGTCCGTGACCCGGTGGGTGGTGTCATAGATGGACGGGAACCAGTCGAGCCATACGCTGAAAACCACGATGAGGACCGTTCCGGTGAAGAAGGTCGGCACCGAGAACCCCACCATGGTGACGAAGGTGCCCGCCTGGTCGAACACCGAATACTGCCGGTAGGCGGAGTAGACGCCCACCGGCACCGCGATGAGCATGGCCACGATGTAGGAGATGCCGACTACGGTCAGGGTCTGCGGCAGGCGCTCCGCGATGAGGTCCACCACCGGCGCGCGGGTGGCCCACGAGCGCACCCGCAGGCGGCCGCCGGAGTCGCCGATTTCGATGCCCCACATCCGCTCCAGCAGGTTGAGGGGCTCGTTCACCAGGAACTGGTCGAGCCACTTGAGGTAGCGGATGTGGAACGGCTGCCCGAGACCCAGGCTCTCCCGGATGACCTGCCGGGTCTCCGGCGGGATGGTCAGCGGAAGCTGGGCCGTGGGGTCACTGGGGGCGAGGTCCAGCAGCGCGAAAACGATGAAGCTGATGACCAGGAGCGTCGGGACCGCGAAGAGCAGGCGTCTGGCCACATAACGTGACATGGGCGCTCACTCGTGCAAACGCTACTTCCGCCGGTGCCACTCCTGGATGTTCCACTGCAAGGCGTCCCAGGCGTTGATCCGGACCCCGCCCAGGGACAGCGCGTGCGCGCCCACCTCGCCGCGGTGGATCAGGGGGATCAACGCGCCATAGTCCATCAGCATGTCGTTCAGGCGCTTGGCGATGGCCGCGCGCTTCCCGATGCCCGCGGTCTTGGCCAACTGCGCCGCGAGCTTTTCGTATTCCGCATCGCAGTAGCGCGGCATGTTGTTGCCGATCCACTGGTTGTCGGGCCCGGGGATCTCCTTGCACAGCCAGCCCTGCATGTAGGCCTGGGGATCGGTGCCGTTGAACTGGTTGGCGTACATCTGGATGTCCGCGTAGAACTTCTGGTAGGTGTCCGGGCTCGCCGGGTCGCTGCCGAAGAACACCGACGCGCTGATGTTCTTGAGCTCGGTC
>CAZVUC010000047.1:0-3928 GCA_964630405.1 uncultured Syntrophobacterales bacterium
GCTCTGCCGGGCCTTCGCGATCTCCTCCACCCGCTCGCGGCGCGCGGCGGCGGCGAAGCGCACGAACCACGGCAGGGCGGCCGGCAGGTGGCGCCAGCGCAGCTTGAGCGGCGCGTTCGCGTCGAACAGCATCCCCGGCACCTTCCCCAGCACCCCCGGCATGGCCGCGGGCACGCCCGAAGCGATGCCGAAGAGCCCGAGGTTGCCGGACGAGGTCGCCTCCCCGGGCCCTGCGCGGTCGATCAGCGTGACCTCGTACCCCTCGCGCTGCAGGTAGAGCGCGCAGCAAGTGCCGACCATCCCCGCGCCGACGACGATCATCCCGGAAGTGGAAGTCGAGGTGGAAGTCATACGAAGTACCTGCCTTTTCGTGCGGAGGTGTGCGGTCTCAGCGGCGCGTCAACTTCGGGCCGGCATAGACCACGTAGACCGGATCGCTTGCGCTACCCGACCAATCGTAATGCAGGCGAAGCGTCATGTGACGCACCTTGCCGTGCCACGGGCAGAACAGGGGGGTGCCATCGCGTGGATGACGGAAAGTCAGCTTGTTGCGAAACTGGTTCTTCTCCGTTTGCGACGAGTCGGAGAATCGGGCATTCCCTCCGGTGAAAAAATCCCGTTGAATTCGCCGCGCCTCCGGCGAGGACACCGAGGTGGCGTGAGCACGCACGCGGCGATCCAGAACCTCGAACAAGCCCAGGAAACTCTCCGCCGCGCTGCTGGCGAACGGAACCCCGTTCAACGGCTGGAAACAGTCTTCGGCGAAGACCAGACACTCGAACCTGCTCGCCGATACTTGCTGCAGATCGCCCCAAGAGGACAACGGCGCGGGGGCGTCCCGCAGTCCGTCCTCCAGCGTATCGGCATCCCACCAGTTGTCGAGAACCGCACACCGGTCCTCCAGACCTTCAGCCTCGCGCCGCCACGTCACGTCCACCGGCGTGTAGTTCCAGTCCGACGGAGTGAGGCTGACCAGACCACAGTCGTGGCTATGCATCTGGCGGTGGGCGGCTTCCCCAATTGCGGAATCCGTCACCACCTCACCCCGGCATTCCAGGTAGTCCCCGGGGTCGTGCCGGCGAGGATCATCCCAGAACGGACCGCCACGGTCCAGCCAGCGCATCACCGCCCGGCGCTCGTCCTGAGGAAGACTCCGTAACACCTGCCGCATCGGCATATCCGGCATGGCTTTGGCCGAAAGGAGCCCTCGGTGAGAGTAGACATCCCGCCTGAACCGGCGGGCGACTTCGCGCACCGCCATCAGCCTCGCGAAGGCATCGCGAAAGGAACGCAGGTCGTGAAATTGTCCGTGAACCGAAAGGTCGTTGATCAGGAGATCCATGTCATTGCCAGCCAGCGAAGTAGTCCATGTCCTTGTCGAACTGATCGAAGAACCCGTCCGGCCAGCGATCGATGTTGCCGTCGGCGGCTAATGTCGGGCTTTGCACCTGCTGCACCTGCACTCCGTCGTCCGGTTCCTCCGTGTCGCGCGGACGGAAGAAATGCAGGGCGGCTTGCTCGGGAGCCAAGGTCCCGTCCTTCACGGCCCGTCGAACGCCGTTCAACACATGGTCGCTGTGCGTCTCGATGATGATCTGCACGCCCGCCGCCGCGGCTTCAGCCATGAACGCCCCCATCTTTGCCTGGCCTGCCGGGTGCAGATGCACCTCGGGGTTTTCGATCAGCACCAGATCGCCGCTTCCGGCAGACAGGACTGCGGCGACGACGGGAAGGACCTGGGTCAATCCAAAGCCCGTGTGGGCCGGACGGACGAAGTCCATCGCGTTCGATGTCCGAAGTCCGAGCGTCACGGCATTGGCGTTGGGGACTTCGGCGATCTGCAACTCGCAGCGCGGGAAAAAGCTTGCCAGACGCGCCTCAACCTGCCGCAACCGGGTGGGAGGGATGCCGGCGATCATCAGCCCCTTCAGGACACGTTCATCGCGTCCGGTATAGAGCACGCTGACGGCAACTTCCCCAGTCGAATCGACGGCCGGCGTTCGTTGAGGGTCTTGGAGCGGATAGATTTCCCGAGGCCCCACCCTCTCCGCCGCCAGATAGGCGAGATTACGCAGGCGCTGAACCATCGATCCACCATCCGATGCCGACTGCGTCGAGGGATCGTCGAAGGGCAGAAGATAGTGAAACGGTCGGGAGTCGTCGGCGTCCCATACACGACCGTCGCCGTCCTCCCCCTGCACCTTTCGCAACGCCAGCGACATCTCTTCATGCTCGCCTCCGAACTCCCACTGGACCCGTCCTGCATCGTCGTCCACAAGTGCGATTTCGCAAGAGCGGCGGCCGTGGACTTGGTCGATCACGTCCGCCACGGTACCGAGGCGAACGGTGCTGCCGTTGAGCATGAGACGAGACGACCACTCATGGTCCCGCATCGTCTGATGCAGGAGGGCCAGCGCCTGTATCACGGAGGATTTCCCGGATGCGTTCATGCCGGACAACAGCGTCAGCGGCCCAAGCGGCAGCTTCAGCAACTCGAAGCACTTGAAATACCTCAAATCAATCCGAGTAAGCACCGAGCACCTCCTTGAACATGTCATTTGTCATGCGAAATCGTGTTCTTACCTTTCTAGCATCGTTCGGACCGTAGGTAATCGCCCTGTTGAATTCTTCGTCTTTAAGCAGGTCATGGATAGCCCCACGCAGGTGATCAGCGTATTCCTGCACATGCTCTCGCGTATAACGAGACAACCCGGTAGACATGACGTCCCAGAAGGACGCATTGATGATGCCACGCGACTCCTGCTCCGGGCGGTGTTTCCTAAAAGCCTGCCCGCCGAAGAGAATGAAGTTATTCTCCAGGGCGCTGTGAAATTGATCGGCCAGAAGAGAGAGTTCGGACTCCTCCATCATGTTCATTTTGCGCAAGCACCGGGCAAGAAAGTCGTCCATGTCGCCGCGATAATCATCGAGATCAAGAAGCTGAAACGCACAGAACCTGTTGACGAATTCCCGATCCCTCATGCTCTGTACTTTCAAGCTCTCGCCTGTTGCCTTGAGGAACACCTCCGACTTCGATTCCTCTTTCAGAAAGCGCGTGGCCTGTCCCATGAACAGGCAGTTCCGCATCTGCTGCCGGGTGAGTGGCACTCCGCCGTTGACTCTCTCGAAAATATCCAACCGGGCACGTTCCGGGACCTTCGAATCGATGATGTAGAAAATAAGGTTGCAGTCTTCGACGCGATTCTCGAGCTTGGACGATAGATCCGAGAAACGCTTGCGGTGGAGCTCCTCTCGGTCAGGAAGATTCAGAGACAACTCGTCCTTCAAGAATCGGTGGAAAGTGGACAAGCGTTGCAAGCCGTCCACTATCACCATCCGCCCTTCATCGTCTTCCGCCATGTAGAAGACGGGCAGCGGGATCCGCATGATGACGGACTCGATAAGTTTGCTCTGCTTGTCCGTGGGCCAGATGAAATCGCGCTGAAAGTCCGGGTCCATGACGTATCCGCCCTGGTCGATCCGTCGAATGACATCATGGACCGTTCGGGTCTCTCGCCGGATCAGCAACGCGTCGATGGGATAGTCCCCCCACGAACCGGCGTGGGGATCCAGGCCCTCGACCTCTTCGCCCCCGACTGTCTGACTGGGCTGGTGATCTTGCACCACAGCCTCTCCTTCCACTTCCTGCATCCCGGTTCGCCCGTTTACGACTCCGATGCCTCGTCCCGTCGTGCGCATATTACCGCAGCCCCGGTTCGGATCAAGCACCGCCATGGTTCAACGGCGAGAGGGGTTGCGACGGACACGGGGCGGGCTACGCCTCGAACCGGCGCGGGCGGAGGCCGGCGTGGAGCCAGCACACCAGGGTGTGGAAGTCGTAGACCGGGAGGCCGGTGGCGTGCGCCACGTCGGCCGCGTAGGGCGGCATGTTGGTGCATTCGAGGTCGGCGCGATCGTCCTCGAATGC
>CAZVUC010000048.1:0-4295 GCA_964630405.1 uncultured Syntrophobacterales bacterium
CGGTGCCGGCCCGGGTGTGGGCCATCCAGAAACGGCTCCACGTCAACGAGTCGGTGATGGGGTACGGGCGGCTGCTGGAGGAGATGGTCTAGGCCGTCTCAGGCCCGCGCCGCCCGCCATCCCCGCAGTTGCATCAGCAACCCCGCCGCCACCAGCGTCGATCCCACCCCGAGCATGTTCCAGCCCGGCAGGATCAGCAGCACGCCGCCGGCGATCAGCACGGCCCGCACGGGCCACGTGAGCGGGATCAGCCCGTAGCCGATGGTCCCGGCCGACAGGCTGACGGCCCCCGCCAGGGCCGATAGGGCCGCAAGCACCACCGCGTCCACGGTCCCCTGCAGCAGCAGGGCGGGGTGGAGCGCGAAGGAGAACGGCAGCAGGTACTTGCCGATGGCAAGGCGCACTGCGTCCTTGCCGGTTTCCCAGATCCCGGCGCCGCTGATACTGCATGTGACGAACACGGTCACGCACACCGGCGGCGTGATGTGGGACGCCAACCCCCAGTAGACCACGAACAGGTGGGCGGCCAGGTCCGACACGCCCATCAGCACCAGCGCCGGCGCGCACAGGGTAGCCACGGTGATGTAGGCGGGCAGCGAATCCATGCCCATGCCCAGGATCAGACTGGCGACGCCCACCATGGCCAGTGCGATGGGCAGGTTGCCCCCGCTCAGATCCACCAGCGCGCGGGAGAACTTCGTCCCCAGGCCGCTGAGCCCCAGCGCCGCCACCAGCATGCCCACCGCCGCGGTGAGGATCGCCAACGGGATCCAGGCCTTCACCGCCGACACCAGCGCGCCGTGGATGTCCTTGGGGTAGAGCCGCTTGCTCTTGTCCCGGGACAGGAAGCTCACCACCACCAGCAGCGGCAGGCTGAAAATACCTGCCATGTCCGGATCGAACTTCTGCACCAGCATCAGGTAGATCATGAGGCCGATGGGCAGCAGGAAGAACCACCCCTTCCGGAAGGTCGCCCCCAGGTTGGGCAACTCGTTCCGGGGCAGCCCCGCCAGCCCCTGCCGGGCAGCCTCGAAGTCCACTCCCATGAACACGATGACGAAGTAGAGGAAGGCGGGGAGGGCGGCCGCCAGCGCTATCTGGTAGTACGGAGCGCCGAGAAAGTCGGCCATCACGAAGGCGATGGCGCCCATGACCGGCGGCAGGATCTGACCGCCCGCCGACGACGCCGCCTCCACGGCGCCGGCGAAGCCCGGACGGTAGCCGGCCCGGATCATGAGCGGGATGGTCACCGCGCCGGTGGTGGCGGCATTGGCCGAGGGGGAGCCCGAGATGGTGCCGAAGAACGCCGACGCCAGCACCGCGGTCTTGGCGGCGCCGCCCCGGGTCCAGCCCGCTATGGCCATGGCCAGCTCGCTGAACCACTCGCCCACGCCGGCCTTCTGCAGCAGGTGGGCGAACATCAGGAACACGATGACGATGGTGGAAGCGACGCCCAACGGCACCCCGAAGATGCCCTCGCCGGGCACGTACACCGCGTAGGTCAGCCGGTCCCAGGCGTAGCCCTTGCCGAACAGCAGGCCCGGCAGGATGTTCTGGTACCGCGCCACCGCCAGGAACAGGCAGACGATGGTCACCAGCACCCAGCCCACCGCTCGCTTGAGCGCCACCAGCAACGAGATGCCCAGGGAGAAGGCGAGGGCCATTCCGGCGAGGTCGAGGAAGCCGTATTCGTCGTAGTCGGTGACGTGCTCGTAGAAGAAGATGATGTAGCCCAGGGGCGCCATGGCCATGACCAGGAGCCCCAGGTCGGCCCAGAAGGCGGCGTTCCGCCCGTCGCGCCGCCGCATGTTTATGAGAAAGGCCATGAGCAGCGCGAAGGTCAGGCTCACGGCCCGGTGAAACGGTGTCGGGTAGAAGATGCCCAGGTAGATGAAGGTCCGCCCCACCACGATGAGGTGGTAGACGGCGGTCAGGAAGGCAAGGAGATCGATGACCCGATCCCAGGACGTGCGGGCGTCCTGGGACGGGTTCGGTTGCGGGGATCCGATGTCAGCCACTGCGCCGCCCGTTTCCTAGGTGCACGGACGCCGCGAGGACGGTGTACGGGCGGGTTTCAAATCCGCCCGTACACCGTCTGGCCGTCCGCCGAGACCGGGTCGGGTCACTGGTTGGCCAGCAGCGCTGCCTGCGTCTTGGCCAAGGCGTCTGTCCAGGCGCCGATCTCCTTGTAGTAACGGATGGCGCCGGGATGAAACGGGATCGTCGGATTGGCCAGACTCCCCTTGAGCGTGTACTGCTTCGCCGAGGCATGCACGGGATAGAACTGCTTCAGGTTCTCGAAGAACGCCTTGGTGAAGGTGTAGGCCGTGTCATCCGCGATATCCGCCCGGGTGGCGGTGAAGGTGCCCACGGCCAGAGAATTCACGTCCGCGTCGAGGCCTTTGATGGAGCCCTTGCTGATCTTGGCTTGCCGATATCCCTGAAGCCGCGGGTCCTTGAGGATCTCCGCCGCCTTGTCCGCGGGGATGGGGATGACCTTGAGGGAGATGGCCTGGGCCAGGCGCCGGATCGGCGGCGAGCCCGTCCTCGGGCTGCCGAAGGGCATCACCGCCGCGTCCGCCACGCCCAGCTTGAGGGATTCGAGCTGTTCGTTGGTATTGCCGTGGCGGAGAATCTTCACGCCGTTCTCCGGGATGCCATAGACCCGCATGATCGCGCGGGTGAAGGCTTCGAGATCCGCCAGCGACTTCCGCTTCCCCTGTACGGTCTTGCCGTTGAGGTCCGCCGGCGTGTTGATGCCGCGGTCGCCACGGGCGACGATGGCTCGGGCCCCGAGGCCGCCCTGAAACAGCAGCCGCAGCGGCGCCTTGCCGTCCTTCTTGAAGGAGCCGATGCCGTGGTAGCCGTGGGTCGCGGCCAGCGAATTCAGCATTGCCACCTCGATGCGCTTCGCCGTCAGCGCGCGCACGTTGGCGTCGCTGCCGCCAATGGGCTCCACCGTGACAGCGATGTCGGAGTTCCGGCTCACGGTATCGCCCATGCCCACCGCGAGAATATGGAACCGGGCGCCCACGGTTGAGGTGCCCAGGGACAGGGCAGTCTGGGCGTTGAGCGGAGCGGCGAACAGCAAGATTCCCGCCGTGAGCACGAGAGATGTACGTATGAGGCTTTTCATGTGTCCTCCTTGCGCAGGGCGGCGGGTTCGGCTCCCGCCGCTCAATCCGTGTTGACGTTCTCGGATGGGTCTTGGCTAACACCGGGACGACGGGGTGTCAATTCAGTTCTCTCGACGACTCTCGACGATCATGGTCGCGACACGCTTGCACGTCCTCACCTACTGTTCCTCGTAAACCCATTCAGCAGAGGTCCGCATGTCGGGCCATCCGTTGAATAAAACAGCCCGATTTGGGCGAAGGGTAGCTCCCTGAGCCCGGGTGAATAGACGGAACTTCACTGCCTCTGCTGTGATGGGTCCACTGGCCCGGCTACTCCGGCTGGCACCGGTTTCCAAGCACGGAGGTTTCCTATGAGACATTCTGTCTGGACGCTCGGTCTGCGTTCGGCAGGATGCCGCTCGGCCGCATCGGCCCCGAGGACATGGCCGCGTCCGGGTCGTGGAGCACGTCGAAAGCGTGCATTAATCCGGCGCGACAGTGTCGCCCGTGTAAAAGGCCGCCGTACGTTGCGCCGCTGCGCGCGCAACGTCGGGGTCCGTTCCCGCTGCCTCGGCCGCCCGGCCCCATGCCGCGCTGCTTCCGACAATGAGCGCCTTTCCGTCACGAGTCGTGTGGAACGTTGCCCCGTCCAACTTGGGTTCGTTCGGCCGCGTAAGATGCAGTTCCATCCCCAGTAAGCCCATCTCCCAACCTACGCCGACGGCACCGGGACCGAACTTGTGCCAGTGGTCCGACACCAGCGCGGTATGCGTAATCGCAAGGCGCGAGCGGCCGGTACCCTCGTTACTCAGACGCGCCTCCACCCAACTCACGTCACCGCCGAACTCCCATGTCAGCCCGAGATACGAGGGACGCTCGCAGTGCCTGATCGTGCCGCCTGCGTTTCCCTCCAGTTGGTAGCGACCGCCGAGTTCGAGGCGGCCGCTGACTGGCAGGAACCAGCGAGGGATTCGTTCCGCGCTCGTCACGGCGTCCCAGAGGTCCTCCACTGTCGTCGCGTAGCTGCGGGCGAGGGTGACCGCGCGAGCGGCCTGTCCGTCGCGCTCCAGGGGCGACACCGTGCGCTCCACGGCGCCGAGGAGGCGTTCGACATCCAGGTCCATGGCTTCTCCGTTTCGTCAAGCGGGCGACTGTTCAAGTGCATGCCACTGCATGCAG
>CAZVUC010000049.1:0-1935 GCA_964630405.1 uncultured Syntrophobacterales bacterium
CCTCCCGGGCGCTCATCAACACATCCTCTCTTCCCAAAACCCGATACCCCCTGCCAAAGCAAAGCAATACCTTGTACTCCAATCAAAGGGGACATCTCTGCTTTGGAGAAAGGGGACATTACTGCTTTGGGCTAACACACGGGTCGTCATTGCCTTGACCCCGCAACAAAAATTGGCGAAAGTGCGCGGTTGGCGGCGCGAAAAGCTGATACGGGCCGCCGAAGCGGATGAGTGAATTGTTTGACTATTACCGTCCGAGCCTGAGGGTACGGGGGATCGAGCGGCGGTTTCCGGCGCGGCGGATTTTCTGCGTAGGCTGGAACTACGCGGACCACATCAAGGAGATGGACAGGCCGGCGGTGCCCCAGCCACCGGTGTTCATGAAACCCGCCGACGCCCTGCTGCCGGACGGCGGCGAGGTGCCCTTCCCCCCGCGCACCAAGGACCTGCAGCACGAGGTGGAGCTGGTGGTTGCGCTCCAGGGGGGCGGGCTCAACATCGACGCGGACGAGGCCCTGGGACACGTATACGGCTACGGCGTCGGGATCGACCTGACCCGCCGCGACCTTCAGAGCGAGGCGCGCGAGGCCGGCGATCCCTGGGAACTCAGCAAGAGCTTCGATTACTCCGCGCCGGTGAGCACCCTTCGGCGCGCTTCCAGCATCGGGCATCCCGCCAAGGGCCGCATCTGGCTGGCCGTCAACGGCGCAATCCGGCAGGAGGCCGACCTGAGCGACATGATCCGCCGGCCCATGGAGCTGATCGCACAGATTTCCAGGTATTTTGAACTCAAACCCGGCGACCTGGTCTTTACCGGAACACCGGCAGGCGTCAGTCAGCTCAAGCCCGGCGACCACGTGACCGCCGGCATAGACCGGGTGGGAGACGTCCACATTCGCATGGGCCGCCTGCGCGCCTGAGCGGCAACTCGCCGAATTCCCGGCCATGATGATTGCAAGCTGGAACGTCAATTCGGTGCGCGTGCGCAAGGAGCATGTGGCGGACTGGCTTCGTTCGCACGCCCCGGATGCGCTGGGCCTGCAGGAATTGAAGTGCCGCGACGAGGATTTTCCCCTCGAGGGCTTTGAGGATCTGGGTTATCGGTGCCTGGTACATGGGCAGAAGACCTACAACGGCGTGGCCCTGCTGACCCGCGATGAAGTTTCGGAGCCGGTTGCGGGAATTCCGGGACTGGACGATCCGCAGGCGCGGGCGGTCGCGGCGACCGTGGGCGATGTGCGCGTGATCAATCTGTACGTCCCCAACGGCAAGGAGGTCGGGCACGATCACTACCACTACAAGTTGCGCTGGCTGGACGCGCTGACCGAATGGGTCCGCGCCGAACTCAAGCGCTGGCCCCGGCTGGCGGTGATGGGCGACTTCAATATCGCGCCGGACGATCGCGACGTGCACGACCCCGAGGAGTGGCGCGACAAGATCCTGTGCAGCAAGCCGGAGCGGGCCCGTCTGCGGGCGCTGGAAGAACTGGGCCTCAAGGACAGCTTCCGCCTGTTCGATCAGCCGGAGGAGACGTTCAGCTGGTGGGACTACCGCGCCGGCGGGTTCCGGCGCAACCGCGGCCTTCGCATCGATCTGGTCCTGCTGTCCGAGGCGCTGGCGCCCGCATGCACGGAGTCCGGCATCGACAAGGCCCCGCGAAAGTTGGAACGCCCCTCCGACCACACCCCCGTCTTCACCCGCCTCACCAGCTGACCCTCGGTTCCTCTTACTGGGTTGTACCCGGTGCGCGGAGCGCCAACCCCCCTACCGCGCCAGCTAAAGCCCTTTCTTCGCCCCTCTCCTCGTGGGAGCGTTGGAGTATCCATGTTGTCAAGCATGGTTGATCAGAGGGGCTTGTGGAGTCCACAGGCGGTCTTGCTGGATCAGGGCGTTGGCCAGGATCAGGAGTTTTCGCATGACGGCGGTGAGGGCGAC
>CAZVUC010000050.1:0-100928 GCA_964630405.1 uncultured Syntrophobacterales bacterium
CGGCATCATCCTGGACGTGGTGGCGCGCACCGCCGACGAGATCTTCATGCCGCTGACCGTGGGCGGCGGCATCCGGGAGAACGCCGACATCCGCCGGCTGCTCAAGGCCGGCGCCGACAAGGTCTCCATCAACACCGCGGCGGTTGCGCGTCCGGAGTTCGTGCGGGAAGCGGCCGAGACCTTCGGCAGCCAGTGCATCGTGGTGGCCATCGACGCCAAGCAGGTGGAGGACCACTGGGAGGTGTTCACCCACGGCGGCCGCAACCCCACCGGCATCGACGCCTGCGACTGGGCCGGACGCATGGCCGAATACGGCGCTGGCGAGATCCTCCTCACCAGCATGGACCGCGACGGCACCAAGGACGGCTACGACCTGCCGCTGACCCGCGCCATCTCCGACCGCGTCACCATACCGGTCATCGCCTCCGGCGGCGTCGGCAATCCGGAGCACATCCACGACGGCTTCGCCGAAGGCCACGCCAGCGCCGCCCTGGCCGCCTCCATCTTCCACTACGGCGAGTACACCATCGGCGAGTGCAAGCGCTATCTGGACGAGCGGGGGATCCCGGTGCGGCCGGTCCAGGCATGACGGTCGGCCCGACAAAGCGACCGACACACACCGACTATCGTGATGAACCTGCGCTCAAGGCTGGTCATCGCATGAAACGCGGAGGGGTTAATCGTGAATTTCCGGCTTGCCACCTTTCTTGTGTCGATCCTGGTGTCGATCGCGGCAGCCGGCGGCGCCCATGCATCCGGTTCCTTCACGCTCGACGCTAAGTGCAGCGAGGACTACGCCACCGTGGGGGATACCACGGCCGGAAAGCTCCATTGCGGTGTCGACATCGGCACAAGCGACGGCGCGCCTTTCGTGGAAGGACACTCCGGCAAGGTGGCTGGTTTCGTGAACGTCCGACAGGGCGACAACGACAGCTTCCGTCTGGACGCGCTGGTCGAACTGCGGTTTCCGGGCGGGGTCCTTTACGGTCATGCGTACCGTGACAGCGGCGTCCTGCACCGGGGCGAAGGCCAACTGCGAATGATCGGCGCTGACGGGGAATTCGCAGGCATCGAGGCGACTTGTACCTACACGGTCCAGCAAGGCGAATCGCTGTTTATCGTCCACAATTGTGTATGGCGCCGGCTGGGCCGCTAGTGGTCGTCAAAGTCAGCCGGCGCTTTCCAGCTCGGTGAGAAACCGCTCGGCGTCGATGGCCGCCATGCAGCCGCTACCCGCCGCGGTGACGGCCTGGCGGTAGATGCGGTCCTGGACGTCGCCGCAGGCGAAGACGCCTTCGAGGGTGGTCCTGGTGCCGTCGTGGGTCTTGATGTAGCCCAGCTCATCCATTTCCAGGACGCCTTCGAAGAGCTGCGAATTGGGCTGGTGGCCGATGGCGATGAAGACGCCGTCGCAGGCAAACGCTTCGTCCTTGCCGGTCTTCACGTTCCGGAGGGTGACGCCGGTGACGCCGCCGTCCTGCGCGTCGCCGTGGATGTCCTCCACCGTGGTGTCCCAGATGAAGTCGATCCTGGGATTGGCCCGGGCGCGGTCCTGCATGATCTTGGAGGCGCGGAGCTGGTCGCGACGGTGCACGATGGAGACCTTGCTGGCGAACTTGGTGAGGAACGTGGCTTCTTCGATGGCGGTGTCGCCACCGCCCACCACGATGAGCTCCTTGTCCTTGAAGAAGAAGCCGTCGCAGGTAGCGCACGCCGAGACCCCGTGCCCCATGAGCTGGTTCTCGGCCTCGAGTCCCAGCAGCTTGGCGGTGGCGCCGGTGGCGACGATCAGGGCATCGCAGGTGTAGCGGTCCTTGCCCGCCTGCAGCGCGATGGGCCGCGTGCCCAGTTCCACGGCGGAAACGTCCCCGAAGACGATCTTGGTGCCGAAGCGTTCCGCCTGCTTGCGGAACTGGTCCATCATGTCCGGGCCCATGATGCCGTCCGGGAAGCCGGGGTAGTTCTCGACGTCGGTGGTGATGGTGAGCTGGCCCCCGGGCTGGGAGCCTTCCACCACCAGGGGCGCGAGATTGGCGCGGGCCGTGTAGAGGGCGGCGGTGAGCCCCGCCGCCCCCGAACCGAGGATGATCACGCGGTAGTGGGTCTGGTCTGCCATGGGTTGGAATTTAGCATACGGACCGTGTCCCTTGTAGGTCGGGCAGGTTGGGGCGGCTTGCTTTCGCGGCCCCGGGCGATACACTGAGCGCCGGCGATTCGGAGGATTCATGATGGCCAAGTTGTCCCATGTCGATGAGCAGGGGCGGGTGCGGATGGTGGACGTCACCGGCAAGTACGTCACCCGGCGGGTGGCCGTGGCCCGGGGCGTGGTGACCATGCGGGCGGAGACGCTGGCGGCCATCGCCGAGGGCCAGATTCCCAAGGGCGACGTGCTCACGGTGGCCCGCATCGCCGGCATCATGGCCGCCAAGAAGACCTCCGAGCTCATCCCCATGTGCCACCCGCTCAACATCAGCGGCGTGGAGGTCAAGCTCATCCCTCGGGAGAATCCGCCGTCCGTGGAGATCGAGGCCGCCGTCCGCATCGCCGGCCAGACCGGCGTGGAGATGGAGGCGCTCACCGCGGTCTCGGTGGCGGGCCTCACCATCTACGACATGTGCAAGGCCGTGGACCGGGAAATGACCGTCGGCGAGATCTCCCTCGTGCACAAGAGCGGCGGCAAGAGCGGGACCTTCGAAAGAAGCTAACCTTATTCCACCCGCGGGGCTTCCCCCGTAATCGAGCTCTAAAGTTCCTCCGGGAATTGCCGAACTTATTTCCTAGGTACTTTATTTCCTGGGTACTTGTTCCCAGGTACTCATTCCCGTGAACCCTGGGCTCACCATGACGCGAATCAATCAATGGCCGGTGGAAGACCGTCCGCGGGAGAAGCTTCTCGAGAGGGGGGGCGGAGCACCTCACGGAAACGGAGCTGCTGGCGATCCTGCTGGGCACCGGCAGCGCCGGAGAGCACCAAAGCGCGCTGGATCACGCCAGAGCGCTGTTGATGCAATTCGACGGCCTGAGCGGCATCGATGACGCCTCCATCGCGGAGTTGACGGGACTCAAGGGCCTTGGCCGGGCCAAGGCCGCCCGCATCAAGGCGTGCCTGGAGCTCGGCCGGCGCCGGGAGGATCTCCGTTGCGAGGCCGGCCAGTTGCTGAGCTCGCCGGAGGAGGTGTTCCGTCATTTCCGGCCCCGCTGCATCAACGCCAAGCGGGAGTCGTTCTACGTCGTCCTGCTCACCAACCGGAACCGCAAGATCCGGGACGTCAAGATCTCCGAGGGGTCGCTCACGGCGTCCGTGGTCCATCCCCGGGAAGTTTTCAACCCGGTCATCCGGGAGTCCGCCGCCGGCGTCATCTTCGTCCACAACCACCCCAGCGGCGACCCTTCCCCCAGCCGGGAGGACGTGGACATCACCCACCGGCTCAGGCAGGTGGGCGAGGTGCTGGGCGTGCGCGTCCACGATCACGTGGTGGTGGGGCACGACCGTTTCTTCAGTTTCAACCGGGAGGGGCTGCTTTGAGCACGGCCGCTCCCGTATCCGAGTCGCCCCGGGGTGACTCGTAGGCGGCGCCCGGCTTGACCCCCCGCCGCGCTAGGGAGTAGGTTATCCCGAATCGCGTTTCCAGGGGGTCAAGCCACATGTCTCAGGTCAAGCATTTCACCACGGACGTCGCCATCATCGGGTCCGGCGGGGCGGGCATCGCGGCGGGCATCGAAGCCCGTGACGCCGGCGCCGGGGCCATCGCCTTCGAAAAGGCGCCGGATCTGGGCGGCGCCGCCATCATCTCCGGCGGCGGCTGCCTCATCGTCGGCTCGCCAATCCAGAAGGACAACGGTATCTACGACTCGCCGGACCTGGCCTTCAACGACTGGGTCAAGTGGGGCGGCCCTTCGGTGGACGAGGTCTGGGCGCGCTACTACATCGAGCACTCGCTTCATGACCTTTACCACTGGGCCGAGCGCATGGGGGTCAAGTGGGTGGACATGAAGCAGCAGGAAGGCAACACGGTGGTGCGCTGGACCCGGGCACAGAGCAGCGGGCTCGGCCTGATGACCCATCTCATCCAGGCGTTCCGCGAGCGCGGCGGCGAGATCGTGTCCAACACCGAGGTCACCGAACTCAAGCACGAGGACGGACGGGTCACCGGCTTCCTGGGCAAGGACGCCGGCACCGGCGACACCGTGGACGTGGACAGCAAGGTGGTGGTGGTGGCCACCGGCGGGTTCAACTCCAACCTCGACATGGTGCTGGAGGCCAACCCCGCGCTCAAGGGCGAACGGGTCATGGAAGGCTCTGGCCGGGGTTCCACCGGCACGGGCCACCGGCTGGTGCGGCAGGTCGGCGGCTACCTGACCCACATGGACCATATCTGGTTCTACGTGTACGCCACCCCGGACTATCGCGACCCCGCGCAACGGCGCGGCCTGGTCTTCCGCCAAGCTCCCGGCTACGTCTGGATCAACCAGCAGGGCCGGCGTTTCCACAACGAGGCCCTGTCCGGGGGCAACTCGGCCACGCCGGCGCTGATGGCGCAGGAGCCGCGACACGCCTGGGCCGTAGTGGACACGCCCATGACCGCCAAGCTCGAGATCGCGGATCCCTACTACCGCGCGGGCGACAAGGTGGACCGCGACAAGGTGCAGGAGCTCCTGGACAACTCCCCGTTCATCAAGAAGGCGGACTCGCTGGAGGAACTGGGCCGACGCATGGAGGTGGATGTCCCGGCTTTTCTCGAAACGGTGGAACGCTACAACCAGGCGTGCGAGCAGGGGCTGGACAAGGAGCCCGAGTTCGGCAAGCCTCTCAAGCTCTCCAAGAAGTTCGATACAGGGCCTTACTATGCCATCCAGATCTTCCCGCTGGCGCGCAAGAACTTCGGCGGGGTCAAGACCGACATACGCTGCCGGGTCCTGAGCAAGCACTTCGAGCCGGTGCCGGGGCTCTACGCCGCGGGCGAGGTGGCGGGCATGGCCGGCGGCCACATCAACGGCCGCGCGGGCCTGGAAGGGACGATGCTGGGGCCTTCCATCTTCAGCGGCCGTGTCGCCGGCGGCTGGGCGGCTCACGAGGCGGGCTGCGGCGACGGCTTCGTCGGGGTGCCCAACCGCGATGATTGACGAGCCGCCCCGGCCGGCCACGAACCACGGACTACCAACATGATGACGGAACCTCAGGTCGAGAAGGTGCGGGGCTACTGCGTCCTGTGCACCGCCCACTGCGCCACCGTGGCCACGGTGGAGGACGGGCGGGTGACCCGCCTGGACGCGGACCACGACCATCCCAACGGGGGCGCCATTTGCGTCAAGGGCAAGGCTGCCCCGGAACTGGTCTACCACGGCGAACGCCTCGACTATCCCTTGCGCCGCGCCAACCCGAAGGGTGCGGCGGACCCGGGTTGGGAACGGGTGGGCTGGGACGAGGCGCTGGACGACATCGCCGCGCGCCTGCTCGATATCCGGGAGCGTTACGGCGCCGAGTCCATCGTCATGGCCCGGGGGACCGCCAGCGGCACCTCGACGGACGACGTCAACGGATGGTCGTCGCGCCTTCTCAACCGCATCGGCAGCCCCAACTCGCTTTCCACCACTCACGTTTGCAACTGGCACAAGGACACTGCGTTCAGCTACACCTTCGGGGTGCCGCAGCCGTCCCCGGACGTGCTTTACAGCGGCGCGTTCCTCCTGTGGGGCCACAACCCGAGCTCCACGCAGCTCCTGCTGGCCCAGGATGCCGTCACGGCCCGCAAGCGCGGCATGAAGGTCGTGGTGGTGGACCCGCGCAAGGTCGGGCTCGGCAGCCAGGCCGACGTCCTGTTGCAGGTGCGCCCGGGCGCCGACGGGGCGCTGGCCCTGGGCATGGTCCACGTGATGATCGAGGAGGGAAGGTACGACGACGACTTCGTCCGCGACTGGACCAACGGTCCGTTCCTCCTTCGCACGGACACCGGAGACGTGCTGACCGAGGCGGACCTGGCGGCCGGAGGCAGTCCGGAGCGCTATCTGATATGGGACGAAGCTTCGAACAGGACCGTGGTCTACGATCCGACGACGCGGGCCTGCGTGGAAGAGGGCGTCCGGCCGGCGCTGAAAGGCACGGTCCGCGTGCCCACGAAGGACGGCTCCACGGTCTCGTGCGAGCCGGCCTTTGCCGCGCTGGCGCGGCTGGCCGCGTCCCATGCGCCGGAACGGTCCGAGGGCGTCACGCGCGTCCCCGCGGACAAGGTCCGCGAGGCCGCCCGTGTTCTCAGCGAAAACCGCCCCGTGAGCATGTTCATGTGGAACGGCGTCGGTCAGCACACCAACGCGACCCAGACCAGCCGGGCCATCTCCACGCTGTACGCGTTGTTGGGCGACATCGACGCGCGGGGCGGCAACCTGCTGCTGCCCATGGCGCCGCTTCGCGGGGTGGACGGCAAGGAGTTCATTTCCCCCGAGGCGGTCTCCAGACGCATCGGCCTCGACGAGAAACCCCTGGGACCGCCCGCGACGGCCGGCGCGTGCGCGGCCCACGACGTCTACGGCGCCATCCTCGAGGACCGGCCGTATCCGGTCCGTGCCCTCATCAACCTGGGCTCCAACACGGTGATGTCCAACGGCGACCCGGCGCGCGGCCGTGAGGCCCTCTGCGCCCTGGAGCTGGGGGTGGCCACCGAGCTGTTCATGACTCCCACCGCCCAGCTCTGCGACTACGTGCTGCCCGCAACCAGCTTCCTGGAGATGGACCATCTCGTGGGCGGGTTCCGGCACCGTGTGGATGCCCGCTCCCACGTCCAGTACCGGCGGCGGGCGGTGGACCCCTTGGCGGAACGGCGCTCGGATACCTGGATCGTGTTCGAGCTGGCCAAGCGAATGGGCTTCGGCGACGATTTCTGGGGCGGCGACGTGGAAGCGGCCCGTTCCTACCAGTTGGAACCCACGGGCATGACTCTGGACGAGATCAGGGCGCAGCCCGGGGGTGTGACCTTGCCGAACCCGCGGCGCTACCGGAAGTACGCGGAGACCGATGGAGAGGGCCGGCGGAAGGGCTTCAACAATCCGTCCGGCCGGGTGGAGATCTACTCGCACCGGCTGGCGCGGCACGGTTTCCCGCCGTTTCCGGAATACCGGGAGCCGGCCTTGAGCCCCACGAGCAGGCCGGATATCGCTGCCGAGTACCCGTTGGTGCTGACCAACGCCAAGGTCACGACGTTCATCCACAGCCAGCACCGTGCCCTGCCCAGTCTTCGCAAGGCGGCGCCCGAGCCCAGCGCCGAGCTCCATCCTGATACCGCCGTTGAGCACGGCGTCGAGCACAAGCAATGGATGATCGTGGAGAGCCCCAAGGGCGCGGTCAAGGTGCGGGCGAATCTCACCCGCCGGATCATCCCCGGAGTGGTCTGCCTGCAGCACGGCTGGTGGCAGGCGTGCCGGGATCTCGAGCTCCCGGGATATGACCCCTTTGCCGGGCTCGGAGCCAACCCCAACGGGCTGGTGGACGCCGAGCACCGGGATCCCATCAGCGGCTCGCTGCCGCACCGATCGTTCCTTTGCCGCGTGCGGCCGGCCGATGACGCATAAGGAAGAAAAATGGTCCTCGTACTCAAGAATGAACAACTGGAAGACCTCGTCCCCATGACGGACGAGATCGACGCCATCGAGCAGGCCTATCGGGAGATGGGGGAGGGCAGCGCGGTGAATTCGCCTCGCGCCCGGCTCCGGGTGCAGGCGCCCGGGAAGAAGCCCGGATTCCAGTATTATTTCAACAACATCATGGGCCTCGTCCCGGGCATGAAGTCCATGGGGCTCCGCATCGACTCCACCTTTTCCGACGAAGAGGAGGTGGCGGGCACCAAGCGGCGGATCTACCCCGGCGACTACGTCGGGCTCGTCTTCCTGTTCGACATGGAGGACTGCTCGCTTCTGTCCATCATGGACGACCACTTCATCTCCATCTTCCGCGTCGGCGCCACCAGCGGGGTGGCGGCCAAGCACCTGGCGCGGGAAGACGCCCGGGTCATGGGGCTGGTGGGTTCCGGAGAGCAGGCCAAGACCCAGCTATTGGCGGCCTGCGCAGTGCGTCAGCTCGACACCGTCAAGGTGTTCAGCCCCACCCGCGCCAACCGCGAACGCTTCGCCGAGGAGATGACCGAGAAGGCCGGAGTGGAGATCGTGCCGGTGCACTCGGCGGAGGAGGCCGTGCGCGGCAGCGACATCGTCACCGCCGCCACCAACACGGTGGACCCGGTCATCAACGGCGAGTGGCTCGAGAAGGGCGCCTTCGTCAACAGCATCGTGGGCGGCGACAGCTACTTGTCGCGCCACGAGTTGGACGACGCCGTCATCGAGCGCGCCGGCCTGATCGTGGTGGGTTTTCGCAGGCAGGTCTTTCTGGACAAGCAGGCGGAGCTGTTCCCCCGCATCGAGCGCGGCCTTATCAGGGAGGAAGACCTGCACGAGCTGGGCGAGCTCTTGACGGGCCAGTGCCGCGGCCGCGAGAACGACGACGAGATCATCGTCTTCAAGAACAACACCGGCATGGGCATCCAGTTCGCCGCCACCGCCCGCATCCTCTACGAGGCCGCCCGCAAGAAGGGCATCGGCACGGAGCTTCCCTCCGAGCTGTTCGTCACCGACCGGAAGGGCAAGACTTACTCGCCGTAGTTCCGTCGGTCGGGTGGTCGAACCGTCAGACCTGAGATCGTTTCGTTGCCTTGTCGTTATAGTGGCGAAACACGACAAGGGTCATCGCGGCGCTGGTCAATGCTATTATCGAACGAGCCGTAGCCTCCGGCCAGGTGTATTCCGTGAAGTCGGGAAAGAATGCGGAAAGAAGGGCATGAACCAATACGAAGAACAACAGCAGTACAGCAAGGAACGCGATGCTGTATCTCGCTAGATTTACTCTTCTTTTACAAATGAACCAATAAAGAGGCAGGATGAGCACACCGGTGATCTGCCAGTTCGAGGAGAACCAACCAAAGTAGCTCTCGTCCAACATGAAAAAAACCGCGAGGATCAGCGCACCCAGCAAATACCAAGCAGTGAACGCATCCGGCCGAACCATGACATACCTCTTTTCCGTGATAGGGGTTGAGGGGTCAGATCATCCATGGGCCTGCCCACGGCGGGTCACCATGGCTGATCTGCCCCTCTAAGGACGTTTATTTGCCGTCTCCGTCGGTGTCGATCTGTTCGCAGAGATCGGTGCCCTTGTTGACCGCGACGGCGGCAACACCTGCGCCGACAACCGTGCCAACCGGGCCGGTCGCTACGCCGGCCACGACGGTGGCTGCGGCGCCAGCGTTTACGAGCCCCGTGCATACAGTTTCGGCTACATACTCGACTGCGGTGTCGGCTGCGGTGTGCGTGTACGTAGTCCCTACTTGGGAGTGGTACGCGGGCTCATAGCCAAAGTTCAGGTCGGAACTCGTGCCGGAACCGCTGTCGTCGTCGGCTGACGACGTGTCTGAGCCGGAATCATCGTCACCGTTGGCGCCGGTGTCGTCGCACGAGCACGAACAACTGCAGCTACATCCGCACCCGCAGCCACATCCGCACCCGCAGCCGTGGACCTCCAGGTCGAGCTCGTCACCGTCCGGGTCCAGCATCCATGAGGTTACGATGGAATCATTGTGGGTGGAAAAGTCAAGAATCTCCATTTTGGTAGTCCTCCTTCTTTGAGTCCAAGTCCTCGAACCGGTGTAGGCGCCTACATAAATTAAATCGTCCGGTTCGGAAAGGACTTAAGGCACGGTCGTGCCCGGAGGCCGATATTTTTGGAGAGGGTGGCGGAGCCGTCAGTGGTTGCTATCGCCGGCCGGAAGCGGCGCGGGCTTTACCGGCCGCCGGATGAGCAGAGTCAGTCCGGCGCACAGGATCTGCACCGCGATGAAGAGGATCAGCGACAGGTCGTAGCTGCCGGTGTAGTCGTAGGGATAGCCGAAGGCGAGGCCGCCGGTGGCGGCGCAGAGCAGGAGGATCGGCACGCTGAGGCTCCGGACCGTGCCGAGGGATATGCGGCCGAAGTAGTTGGCCCACATGACCTCCTGGAGGACTTGCGCGCCGCCGAGTCCGGCCCCGTAGAGGAAGAAGGCTACGTAGAGCCAGCGCAACTCGGTGGTCTGCAGGGCAAGGACGAGTCCCGAGGCCTGTATCACGAACATCAGCGCCGTGGCCTTGCGGACGCTGACCCGTTCTCCCACGAACCCCCACAGAAGGCCCGATCCGAGCTGGGTCGCGGCGGTGACCGTCTGCACGGAGCCGGCCCAGACCGGCGAGTAGCCCATGTCGGATATGAACGGGACCAGGTGGAGGTTGAAACCCGCGACCCCCATGTCGACGGTGCTGAAGATGAAGGTGATGAGCCAGAAGGTCGACGTGCGCATGGCTTCGCGCCGGGTCCAGCTCACGTCGGCGAGCACCGGAGCGCTGCCGGACCGGTCCGAAGCGCCCGGGTCCGCGGCGGTATAGGGTTCGGAGGCGCCGTCGGGGTGAAGGCCCATGTCTTCCGGGCTGCGCCTCATCCAGACCGCCGCGGGGATCATGATGAGGAAGATCACCAAGACTCCGAAAAGGATCCACACGTAACGCCAGCCGATGGCAGTGAGGAGGACCGCGGCGACGAGGGCGATGGCGGTCTTGGAGATTCCCTGTCCCAGGTGCGCGATGGCCACGGCCCGGCCGCGCTTCTTCACGAACCAGCGGGAGATGGTGACGTTGACCACGAAGTAGCACACCAGGGCGTGGCCGATGGACACCGGCCCCACCCGTATCAGCGCGAATTCCCAGAAATTGCGGGCGTACCCCAGCAGCAGGAAGCCGACGATGGAGATGGCCGCGCCGATGACCATGAGCCAGCGGGCGCCGTAGCGGTCCAGCAGGGAGCCGATCCACGGCGCCACGCCGGCGTAGCTCACCAGTTCCATGGCGCGCATGAGCGAGAACCTGCCGCGGGAGACGCCGAATTCCGCGGTGATGGACTTCATCAGCACGCCGAGGGTGCTGGAGAGGTAGAAGGGGCACGCGAGTTGCACCACGAAGCCGGTGCCGACGATGTACCAGCCGTAGAACAGCCTGGGTCTGGTGGACTTCTGCATCGTTTCCAGCGGGACGGTTTATTGGCGGGCCGCTTCGGGCGTTGCCGGGTGCCGCGGCCTGCGTATCGTAAGCGTCAGCGCGGACGAGATCAGCAGCATGGTCATGAACAGGAAGAGGGAGATCCTGTAGGACCCGGTGTAGTCGTACACGAAACCGAAGAACGGCGGTCCGCAGACGCCGCACAACAGCACGACCTGGAGGGCGGCGCCCCGAACGGTGCCGAGGGAGACCCGGCCGAAATAGTTCGCCCACATGACCTCTTCCAGCACCTGGGCGCCGCCGAGCCCCAGGCCGTAGAAGAAGAACCCGAGGTAGATGGTCGACAGGTCCTGCGCGTTCGCCGCCACGTACAGCCCGGCGGCTTCCACCAGGAACAGGAACGAGATGACCTTGCGGACGCTGACGCGCTCGCCGACGAAGCCCCACAACAGCCCCGAGGTCGCTTGCGTCCCGGCGATGACGGTCATGGTCAGGGCGGCCGGAAACCCGCCGAACCCAAGGTCCGAAACGTAGGAGACCACGTGGAGGTTGAGGCCGGTGATGCCGATGTCCACCATGCCGAATGCCAGGATGATCAGCCAGAAGGTGGACGTGCGCCGCACTTCCTTCCGGGTCCAGCGGACATCGGGATCCGGTTGGCCCCCGGTCCCCGCCGTCCGGCCTTGCCCGTCGACCGTGCCGTCCATGGGCTCGAGGGCGGCGTCGCCGTCCGGATGGAGCCCCATGTCTTCCGGGCTCCGCCGCATGAAGACGGCCACCGGGATGACCGCCAGCACCACCACCAGCACGCCGAACAGGGTCCACACCTGGCGCCATGCGATGAACGTCAGCAGCCAGCCCACCACCGCGGAGATGGCCACCTTGGCGACGCCGTGCCCGAGGTGCGAGAGGGCCAGCGCCCGCCCCCGCATCCGGACGAACCACCGGGCCACGGTGACGTTCACCACGAAGTAGCAAACCAGCGCATGGCCCACGGCCATCAGGGTCATGCGCACGGACGCGAACTGCCAGAAGGAGTACACCCAGCCCAGCAACAGGAACCCGACGGCCGAAAGGATCGCGCCCGTGACCATCATGCCGCGTGGGCCGTACTGGTCCAGCTTGGCCCCCACCCAGGGAGCCATGAGGGCGTACAGGAGATGCTCACCGGACCGAAGCAGCGAGAAGATGCCCCTGGAAACGCCGAGATCGGCGGTAACGGGCTTCAGAAAGACGCTGAGGGTGCTGGAGAGGAAGAAGGCGCAGGAGATGTTGGCCAGAAAGGCGGCGCCGACGATGTACCAGCCGTAGAAGATTCCCGGGCTTCCGGAACGGTGGGTGGAATCAGGGGTCACGGCGGTCCCGGGCGTCGAAGACGGGCAGTCGGTTCATACTTCTCTCCTCCGGCAGCGGGTGCGGTGCGTGCGGGCTCGGTGCGTTCAGGAAGACTACTTAACTAGGCAATCGCTCGGTCCGAGTCAATCGAGTGTCCGGTGTCCCGTCCGGTCAATGAATCGACCGGACAGGACACTAGTCCGGAGCCGGCCACAGCCGCCGGTCGAACCGGCGCATCCAGTCGAGACCGGTGACCCACACCGCCAGCACCGAGACCAGCAGCAGCGAGTTGGCCACGGTGAACGACACGTAGTAGCTGCCGGTGAGATCGTGCAGCGCGCCTCCCAGCCAGGCGCCCAGGCCGCCGCCGACGCCCACGCTCATGACCGAGAAACCGAAGATGGTCCCGAACCCCTTGCCGGCGAAGATGTCGGCGGTGATGGCCGAGAGGATGACGGCGCGGGAGCCGAAGGCGATGCCGAAGCCGCCGACGTAGACGTAGAGCAGCCAAGGCTGCGAGGTGTCCGCTGCCAGGGTGAGGGCCAGGACGCCGACGGCCGCGCAGGCGATGTTGAGGGTGTAGGCCGCGGTCTTGGTGAAGGCGTCGGCGATGTAGCCGAAGGCCACGCGTCCGCCGGCGCTGACGAACGCCATGACGCCGAAGACCCCGGCGGCCCAGATGTGGCTGTAACCGATGTCCACCACGTGGGCGACCTGATGAGTGACGATCAGCATGGTGCCCACCGAGCCCAGCATCCGGGAGATGAACAGGCTCCAGAACTGTATGCTCCTTAGCGCCAGCGAAGCCGACCACTCGCCGGCAGCGGCGGCGGCCGCCGTCCCTCCCGCGCTTTGCGGGCTGGGCCGGTAGGTGCTCCACACCAGGGGTATGATCAGGATGAGGATCGCCGCCGCCAGCGCCTGGAACACCCGCGGCCAGCCCCACAGGGAGATCAGCCCCTGACTGAGGGGCGAGAGGATCAGGGTGCCCACCCCCACCGCTCCGTAGACGATGCCCAGGACGAGACCCCGGCGGGAGGGGAACCACTCCGACACCACCACCACGTGGGGAATCACGCCGCCGGCCGCGAACCCCAGCGACACCACGACCCCGAAATAGAAATAGAGCTCCCACGCCGTGCTGACCCGGCTGCACAGGAGCAGGCCGGCGGCCAGGACCACGCTGCCCGCCATCACGACCCGCCGCGGCCCCAGGCGGTCGGTGAGGCGTCCGATGAAGGGCGAAGCGAGCGCGTCGGTGACCAGGTTTGCCGTCTGAAGCCCGGCGGTGACCGCGCGGCTCCAGTGAAAAGTGTCGAGGAGCGCCACGAAGAAGACGCCGAAGGAGGTGTGGAGGCCGCGAATGAAGCCGAACGTGAACGAAGCGGCTCCGGCGATGACCCACGGATGGTTGGTTTGGCGCGTCATGGCGGTTTCGCGGCCTCAGTCGATCCCGGCCCGACCCGCCGGTTCGGACTTGCGTGGGGGGCGCACGGCCAGGACCAGGAACGCCGACAGCAGCAGGGCGCCGATGAACACGTTGAACGACAGGAAATAGCTGCCGGTGTAGTCGTGGAAGAAGCCGAAGAAGGGCGGTCCGACGGTCGTGAATATACGGGTGATCATGATACCCAGATTGCGCACCCGGCCCAGGGAGACGCGGCCGAAGTAGTTGGCCCACAGCAGCTCGCGAATCACCAGGATCCCGCCCAGGCCGAACCCGTAGATGATGAAACCCAGGTAGACCGAGACCGGCCCCAGGGGCGCAAGGGCCAGCCCCAGGCCGCACACCTGCAAGAGGAACTGGGCGGCGGCTGCCTTGCGCACGTCGATATGCTCGCCCACAACTCCCCAAATGAGGTTTCCGGCCATCTGGGTCAGGGACATCGCCCCCATTACGGTGGCGGCGATCTCGGGCGAATAGCCGATGTCCGTAATGTAGGGGTAGATGTGCAGGTTCAACCCGATGATCCCGAACGTGACCGTGCCGTAGGTGACCACCAGCAGCCAGAACGTGCCGGTCCGGACGGCCTCCCCTCGCGTCCATGCGATATCGACCGCGGGCGCCTGGTGGGCTTCCTGTTTCTGAGTCTTGCCCGGGGAAGGCTGATGGGGCGCCAGCGCGCCGTCCGGTTGAAGGCCCATGTCCTCCGGGCTTCGCCGGACCACCAGGAACGCCGGCAGCACGACCATGGCCAGGGTCAACAGGCCGAACACCATCCAGGTGTTGCGCCATCCCACCAACGCGAAGAGTCCCACGGCGAGCAGGGGCATGGTCGCCTTGGCGAGGCCGTTTCCGGTGTTGGCGATGGAGATGGCACGGCCCCGCTTGCGGACGAACCAGCGCGAGATCATGACGTTGACGACCATGTAGCTCATCAGCGTGTCGCCCACGGTGACGGGGAGCCATCGTATGACCATGAACTGCCAGAACTCCTGGATCTGGCTGAGCAGGATGAAACCGGCCCCTCCCACCAGCGCTCCGGTCACGATGAGCCATCGGGCTCCGTAACGGTCGATGAGGGGGCCCACCAGGGCCGCGATCACCGAGGAGAACATGACCTCGCCGCTGCGGATGAACGAGAAGACTCCCCGGGAAATGCCGAACTCGGCCGTGAGGGGTTTCAGAAAGATGCTGAGGGTGCTGGATAGCGCGAAGGACGAGCCGAGGTAGCAGATGAAGCCGACGCCGACGATGTACCAGCCGTAGAAGATCTTGCGGGTCACTATATCGAGTTGGTTTACTGGTGCGTCGCGGGAATGGCAACCGGCGGGACACGAACCTGGCAAATCATATTCATATCAGAAAAGAGAATATCTATTCGTTAAAAACGAACCATGAACCATTTGACCCACTAAATTGCTTGACAGTGTAACGTTGGAAGCTTAGATTGCATTTAGGAACAAAGGGAAGAGAAAAGGTCGGATAAGGGAACCGGTTTCAGTCTAATGGAACGGACGGTAGCAGCGATGAAGGAAGACACGAAAGTTACAGCTATTACGGCCCAGGACAAGGAGTCCGGCGACCGCCCGGCTCGGGAGCGCGCAATGGCCGATGCCTTCGATGCCGTGACGTTGTTCGATGCCGACGGCGTGGACGTGGACCTGTATACCGACACGGTCCAGCGCAAGTCGTCACTGGAACCCGAGAAGCACCTGCTTCTCGCCATCCTCGAGGACGCCCTCGCCTGTTACCGAAAGAACATCTTTGCCCGGACCGCCAGGAAGCGGACGGTCTATCGGGACGCGGAGGAATGGATCTTCGCCACCGACGATGACCGTTTCCTCGGCTTCGAGTCCGTTTGCGGAGCGCTGGGTATAGAGCCCAGCTACCTGCGCCGGGGCCTGGTGGAGTGGAAGAGGCGCAAGGTCAAAGCCAACGCCAACGCTCCCGCAGAAGCGGCGTAGGGGCGGCGTTCCGAACCTGCGGCGGCCGCACTTCGCCATTGGGGGGGCGGTTTGAAACCAGCCCCCCGCCGCCGCTACCGGCTGGATTTCTTGAACTCCGTCCGGAGTTCGGACGCGAGCCGCCCGAGGCGGTAGGTCTTCCAGTCGATGAACCTCGCGTAGCCTGCCAGCCGCGGGTGCACCGCGGCAATCTGACGCCACATCTCCTGCGTGATCGAGCGGTAGTCGGGATGCCCTTGCGGCATGGTCCGCAGCTCGCCGATGTGCACCGCCTCCCGCAGGTTCATCTTCATGTACCATCGCGTGCGATACGCGAACGGCACCACGTACTGCGCCTCCCGCGGATGGTCCCCACGGATCCGTTGGTGGAGTTCGGCGGCGCGGTCCATGCAGCGGCGGTACTCGCCGTCGAAGCCCGCCTCGGCGATCTCCGGCGGGGTGTCGTAGCCGTGGGCGGTGGTGAAGTCCTGCCGCTCCTGGCTCAGCAGGCGATGCCGCTGGAGGTCGCGGTAGGCGCCGAGGTTGCCGATGATGTCGAAGGTGTAATAGACCTGCTCCAGCGCGCGCCCGGGCTTCTCGCGCCGGTGTCGCCGGCCCTTCATGTAGGCGTCGAGCACCGCCTGCTTCCGTTCATCCGGCAGCCGCGCCGCCAGCTCCCGCAACTGTGACAAAGTGTGCGTCGCGTGGGGATACAGGATGGCGGCGATGACCCTCTCTTCCGCCTGCCCGTCGTGATCCACCAACGTCACGCTCGGACCTTCCCGCGCCCGTCCGGTCACCAGCTCTTCCGCCAGCGCGCGGGCGTGGCTGAACGTCTCCGACAGGTACGGGCTCGGCTGGGCCCGCTTCACGAACGAGGGGATCAGCGTGTCCAGCTCCCGGCCCATGGCGGCGCCGAGGTCGCGGAGCTCCGCGAGGTCGCTGGAATGGCACTTGGACAACAGGTATTCGAAGGCCTGTCCCACCCCGAACAGCCCGACGTTGGTGCGGGTCGCCGCGGGCAGATAGCCCCTCAGGATGTCGCAGGCATGGGCCCGTACCGTGGACCGGTACGCGGTCTCCGCCCAACGGGCGAGCTTCTCGTCCTGGCGGGCTTCGGCGTAGGTGACGGCGTCGCCGGTCCCGGGGTGCCGCAGTTCCGTTTCCTCCAGCGGAACGGACTTCCGGACGTGCTCGATCATGGGGTCCATCTGCCGCGAGTAGGTGTCGAACAGGAGCTCCATGAGCTCCAGGTAGGCCTCGCCGTGTCTCGACCGGGCAAGGGTCGGCTCGACGAAGAACAGGTGCCGGCCGGAGGCGTCCTTGCGGTCGAAACGCACGTAACGGGTGGACTTCTCCAGCGGCGCCATGCCGATCCGCGCGTCCTCGAGAGCCTTGGCGGCCACGTTGGAGATGTCCTCGCAGGCGACGTGGGCGCCGCCGAGCTGGGCCACCGAGTCGTCGCCGTATCCGATGAGCACCCGCTCGTAGAAGGCCCGTGCCCGGCGCACCGCGGGGTCGTCGCGGCCGGCCGCCGCCGGGGTGTCGAGGGCGGCGGAGAGGTCCTCGTCACGGAGAAACTCGTCCAGAAACGTGCGCCGGAGGTCCTTGGCCGAGCGGCTGTAGCGCGAGAAGAGCGCTCCGGCCACCTCTTGCGGCAGCCTGAGGCCGAAGACCGGCCGGTCCACGTTGGTGAAGAACGGCGCGAGTCGCTCGCGTTCCGCCGGAGTGAAGTTTTCCATGGGGATTCCGGAGATTATCGGTTGGCGAGGGAAAAATCCAATCGAAAGCGTTGATACGCGTTGTATGCGGCCTGACTCATCTGGCAAACTTGTTGAAGGAGAGTCGCGAAACCAGGTCTTCAAAGGAGTCCACCGTCCATGAGCGACGTTAATCTCGACGAGCTGTGCATCAACACGATCCGTACCCTCTCCATCGACGGAGTCCAGCAGGCCAACTCCGGGCACCCGGGCACGCCCATGGCCATGGCGCCGGTGGCGTATTGCCTGTGGCAGCGTTTCCTGCGGTTCGATCCCGACGATCCCATCTGGCCCAATCGGGACCGGTTCGTGCTGTCGGCGGGGCACGCGTCCATGCTGCTGTACTCGATGCTCCATCTGACCGGGGTCAAGGGGGTCAGCAAGGACTACGAGACGCTGGGTTCCCCGTCCGTCCCGCTGGAAGCCCTCAAGCAGTTCCGCCAGCTCGACAGCCGCTGTCCCGGCCACCCCGAGTACCGCTGGACCTCGGGAGTGGAGACCACCACCGGCCCGTTGGGGCAGGGGGTCGCCACCAGCGTGGGCATGGCCATCGCCGGGAGCTGGATGGCCAGCCGCTACAACCAGCCCGGCTTTGAGGATCTCATCGACTTCGACGTGTACGCGCTGTGCGGCGACGGCTGCATGATGGAAGGAGTGTGCAACGAGGCGGCGTCGCTCGCGGGGCACCTGAAGCTGTCCAGGCTTTGCTGGATCTACGACAACAACCGCATCACCATCGAGGGCCACACCGCGCTTGCCTTCTCCGACGACGTCGCCACCCGTTTCCTGGGCTACGGATGGAACGTGGTCCGGGTCGGCGACGCGAATGACCTGGAGATGCTGGAGCGGGCCTTCCGCACGTTCCACGACACCACGGACCGGCCGACCCTGGTGATCGTGGACAGCCACATCGGCTACGGCTCGCCCAACAAGCAGGACACCAGCGGCGCCCACGGCGAGCCCTTGGGGGTGGAGGAAGTCAAGCTCACCAAGAAGCGCTACGGCTGGCCGGAGGACGCCCGGTTCCACGTCCCCGACGGCGTGCGGGAGCATTTCCGGCAAGGTATGGGAGACCGCGGCAAGTCCCTTCGCGACGCGTGGTTCGACCGCCTCGAAGACTATCGGACACGGTATCCGGCGCTTGCGGACGGGCTCTACCGGATGCAGCACCGCCAGCTTCCCGATGGATGGGACCGGGACCTGCCCGAGTTCCCCGCGGACCCCAAGGGACTGTCGGGCCGCGACGCTTCCGGCAAGGTGCTGAACGCGCTGGCGGGGAACGTGCCCTGGCTCATGGGCGGCGCCGCCGACCTGGCGCCGTCCACCAAGACCCGCTTGACCTTCGAGGGGGCCGGCGACTTCTCGGCGGAGACTCCCGCCGGACGCAACCTCCATTTCGGCGTGCGGGAGCACGCCATGGCCTCGGTCCTGAACGGCATGGCGCTGGTGAAGGTGCGCGCCTACGGGTCGGGCTTCCTGATATTCAGCGACTACGCCCGGGGCGCCATCCGCCTGAGCGCCCTCATGGAGCTGCCGGTGGTCCATATCTTCACCCATGACTCCATCGGAGTGGGGGAGGACGGGCCGACGCACCAGCCGGTGGAGCACCTGGCCTCGCTGCGCGCGGTGCCGGGCCTGATGGTGATCCGGCCGGCGGACGCCAACGAGGTCACGGCCGCCTGGAAGGTGGTCATGGAGGCGCACCACGAGCCGGCGGTGCTGGTGTTGACGCGCCAGGCGCTGCCGACCCTGGACCGCGGCCGCTACGCCCCGGCGGACGGCGTCGCCCGCGGCGCCTACGTGCTGGCCGATGCGCCGGACGGCAAGCCCGACGTCCTGCTGCTCGCCACCGGCAGCGAGGTGTCGTTGTGCGTGGAGGCCCACGAGGCGCTGGCGGCGGAGGGGATCAAGTCGCGGGTGGTGAGCATGCCCTGCTGGGAGCTGTTCGACGATCAGGACGAGAGCTACCGGAACAGCGTGATCCCGCCGGAGGTGACGGCCCGGGTGTCGGTGGAGCAGGCCTCGGTGTTCGGCTGGACCAAGTACACCGGCATCGGCGGACAACAGATCGGCATGCGGTCCTTCGGCGCATCGGCGCCGCTCAAGGACCTGCAGAAGAAATTCGGCTTTACCGCGGACGACGTGGTCGCGGCGGCCAGGGAACAGACCGGTCGGGCGCGGTAGCGGCGGGGCGGCGGACCCGTCCCGGCAGGCAGCGTGGAGGCAACATGAACCCATTGAAGGACCTGAACGAGTTCGGGCAGTCGGTGTGGCTGGACTTCATCCAGCGGAAGCTCCTCACCGGCGGCGAGCTGAAGCGCCTGGTGGAAGAAGACGGACTCAAGGGCGTCACGTCCAATCCGGCCATCTTCGAGAAGGCCATCGCCGACAGCGACGACTACGACGACGTCATCGCAAGGATGGGCGGCGGCGGGTCGGCGGACCCCAAGGAGGTGTACGAGGCCATTGCCACCCGCGACATCCAGGACGCGGCGGACGTGTTGCGGCCGGTGTACGATGAAACCAGACGGCGCGACGGATACGTCAGCCTGGAAGTGTCCCCCTATCTGGCCCACGACACCGAGGGGACGGTGGCGGAGGCCCGCCGGCTGTGGAACACGGTTTCGCGGGACAACCTGCTGATCAAGGTGCCCGGCACGCCCGAGGGGGTGCCGGCCATCGAGCAGTTGATCGGGGAGGGCATCAGCGTCAACGTGACCTTGCTGTTCGCCCGGGAAGCCTACGAGCAGGTGGCCCAGGCCTACATCCGGGGGCTGGCCAAGGCGGCCGCCGACGGACTGGACGTGGGCCGCATCGCCAGTGTGGCGAGCTTCTTCATCTCCCGCATCGACAGTTTGGTGGACGGGACCATCGAGAAGCGGCTCGAAACCGCGGACGAGGCGAAAAAGGAAAGCCTGCGGGCACTCATGGGCAAGGTCGCCATCGCCAACGCCAAGCTTACCTACAAGCGCTACAAGGAGATCATGCAGGGCGAGGGCTGGCAGGCGCTGGTGGGCAAGGGGGCCCGGCCCCAGCGGCTCCTGTGGGCCAGCACCAGCACCAAGAACCCGGATTATCCCGATGTCCTGTATGTCGATGAGCTCATCGGCGAGGATACGGTGAACACCATTCCGCCGGCCACCTTGGACGCGTTCCGCGATCACGGGAAGATTCGCAACAGCCTCGAGGAGGACGTCGAAGGGGCGGCCGAAACCATGGAGGCGCTGGAGCGGGCGGAAGTTTCAATGGACGAAGTGACCGACAAGCTGCTGGAGGACGGGGTGAGGCTCTTCTCCGAGGCCTTCGACAAGCTGCTCGCGGCGGTGGAGGAAGAGTGCCGGAAGGCGGCGGACCGTGGCGATGGACGTTAACATTCTGCCCTCCATCCTCTCCGCGGACTTCCGCATTCTCGGGCAGCAGATCGCGGAGGTGGACGAGGCCGGCGCGGGGGGCATCCACGTGGACGTGATGGACGGCCGCTTCGTCCCCAACATCACCATCGGCCCGCTCCTGGTGGAGGCTGCCCGCCGCAGCACCACGCTGCCGCTGGACGTGCACCTGATGATCGTGGAACCGGAGCGATACCTGGAGGACTTCGTCAAGGCGGGCGCGGACACGCTCCTGGTCCACCAGGAGGCGTGCCCGCACCTCCATCGCACGGTGCAGCAGATCAAGTCGCTGGGCAGCAAGGCGGGGGTGGTGCTCAATCCCGCCACGCCGCTGGCGACACTCGAAGACATCCTGCCGGACCTGGACCAGGTCCTCATCATGAGCGTGAACCCCGGGTTCGGGGGCCAGAGCTTCATCGAGGGCAGCGTGGACAAGGTGCGCCGCCTCAAGCGGATGCTGGACGAGCGGGGTCTGGAAACCGCCATCGAGATCGACGGCGGGGTGGGTCCGGACAATGCCGCCCGGGTCGTCGCGGCGGGCGCCACGCTGCTGGTGGCCGGGTCGTCGGTCTACAAGGCGCCCGGCGGCGCCGCCGAAGGGGTCCGGCGGTTGCAGGCCAGCATTCCTTCCATGCCGTAAACCGCGCCACCGACTGACCGGCGGCGTGCTTCCCGGGGCTTACCGCACGGGCAGGGTCACGTCGTGCCGTTGCGTCGTTCCCGGGCTCACCGCCACCCGCCGCGATACCTCGCCCAGCCGTTCGTGCCAGAACCGCATATCGTAGGTTCCCGGCGGGATCCCATCGATGACGTAGTGGCCGCGGGAGCCGGTCACCGCGAAGAACGGGTTCGACGTCACCACGATGTAGGCGCTCATCCAGGCGTGGTGCAACTCGCAGATGATCCTTACGATGCCGGGTTGCCGGAGTGTCCTCGTCACCCGCCGCCAGCGGGGGATGCCGTCGTTGAACAGGGTCCGGGGTCCGATCCGGGCGTGGGCATCGTGGAGGATGACGTCGCTGTTCAAGAGCAGCAGACTGCTGCCCACCGGGGCGGCCTGGACGTGGGGCGCGAACCGGCAGCCGATGTTGTCGAGCTGGAGGTTCCGGGGTTGCCCCTTCCGCCGGTCGAGGCCCGCGCCGTGCAGGGTGACGACGACATTTTTCAAGCCGCCGCCGGAAGCCGCCACCAGGCCCTGGTCGGGCACCATGGAGCCGCAGAAGGCCTGCTCCTTGTGGACCCGCAGGACGCCGGGAGGCGGCGGCGGGCCGGAAAGGCCTACCGTCCCGGCAAGGGCGCCGGTCCTTTCGGAAAGGGGGCGCGGCGCGGCGAGACGGCCTCCCGGCTGTGCCGCGGCGTCGCCGGCGACGGACCAGAGGGCGGCCAGCACCAGAGCTGCGGCGAGCGCCCGGCGAGGTTTCGGATCAACCTCGGGCCGGCGCGGCGCCGGTTTCGAACAAACAAAATCGGGAAGGCCCTTGTGGACCTTCCCGATTCGGATGAAGTTGGCTGCCGTGTTCATGTTTCCGGGCAGTCCTCTGGGAGAACCGTCCCGGAGCGAGGCAAGCGTCGGCGGTTCTAGTGGGCCGACTCCTGAACGTTCAGGTTCACCAGCTCCGTGGCCGCCTCGTTCTCCGCCAGCATGCCCCAACTCTTGATCCAGGCGGCCGTGCGTTCCAGCTCGTCGGCCGGGATCGGCGCCGGATCCACCACCACGATGCGGCTCTCGCGAAGCTCATCCGCGCGCAGGGCGGCGATCTCCGGATCATCGCTGTGGTAGTCGATGAAATACTGCATGTACTTCTTCTTGTCGGCGTTGACGCGGCGCACGGCCTCGCGCACGGCGCGGTTGAACATGCCGTAGGTTTCCGCGTCCACGTTCTCGGAGGCCACTTCGGTGCCGTGGAGAGAAGCGGAGACGACGATGCGGCAACCCTTCTTCTCGGCCAGCGTGAGGTAGGGCTCGGTCAACGGCGTGGACTCGATCTCCCCCTTCATCACCGAGTCCAGGCGGTAGCGGGAACCGCGGGGTGCCTGGCAGAGATTGATCGCGTCACGGGTGAGGAAGCCCTCGAGCATGTGGAGGGTCAGGTAGTGGGTGCCGAAGTAGAAAGGCACGCCAACCAGCTTGTGTGCGAGCTGCTGGGCGGTGTAGACCTCCGAGTCGGGCCGCACCACGAGTCCGGCGTAGGCGATGATGGAGCGCCGGCCGATCTGCCGTCCGGCGTCGACGCTGGAGTCCTGCACCCGGCAGTAGTTGCCCCACTCGCAGGCGTTGTACATGTCGGCCTTGCCCTGCTCGAACAGCATGCCGTGGCTGGCGTGCGGGTTCGCGTCCTTGGGGTCGGTCACGTCGGTGTGGGTATTCTTGTCGCCGGGGCCGCGGTCGGCAAACTCGATTTCGAGGCCTTCCTTTTCGAAGAGTCCCTCGTTGTATGCGACCAGCTCGCACAGACCCTGGAACGGCGCGGTGCTCTCAAGAACCAGCTTCTTCATCTTGCTCTCCTTGTAGAATGTTTTTACGTACCGGAGGGATCGCGGCGAAAGCCGGCCCTGTTGAAACTCCTCTAGCATGAATCCCGACCGGATGGCAATGCCATTTTGCTTTCGGTCCCGCGGGCGCCCGAAACCCCGATCTTGTCTCCCCGCCCGGCTTCGTGCCACACTGCCACCGTGCCGCCATCCTCGTCCACACGCCCCGAGCCCGCTGCCCGCGACTCCGGGGAGACCCGGTCCCTCAAGGATGTACAACAGTCCAGGGTTTCCTTCGGCGCGCTCCGGCAACCGCACTTCCGCGCCTACTTCTCCTACACCATGCTGGCCATGATGGCCGACAACATCGAGCACGTGATCAGCTACTGGGTGATCTACGACCTGTTCAAGTGGGAAGAGCTGCAGGGGTTCGCGGTCATCAGCCACTGGTCGCCGTTCCTGCTGCTGTCCTGGTACGTCGGCCTCCTGTCGGACCGCTTCGACTGCCGCCGGGTGATCCAGTGGGCGATGATCCTCTATTTCGTTCTCACCATCGCCTGGGCCTGGTTCATCATCACCGGGACGCTCACGGTCTGGCACGCCTGTGCGTTGCTGGTGGTGCACGGCGTCGCCGGCGTCCTGTGGAGCCCCGGAGGCCAGCTCATCCTTCACGACATGGTGGGTCCCGAGCACCTGCAGAGCGCTGTCCGCCTCAGCGCCACCAGCCGGCAACTGGGGATCCTGGCGGGGCCGGCCCTGGGCGGATTCATGATGCGCGGGCTGGGCGCGGCGTGGGGTCTGGTGATAAACGCGCTGTTCTATATTCCACTGACCCTGTGGCTGTCCCGGGTACCCTATACCGGCCACCGCGCCCAGGAGGTGCAGGCGCGCCGGGTCACCTGGGCGCGGGCCCTGGAAGCGCTCCGGGAGGCCCGGAGCAACCACGTCATCGTCTCGATGGTTTGCCTGGTGGGACTCTCCTCGCTGGTGGTCGGCAATGCCTTCCAGGCCCAGATGCCGGGGTTCGCCATCAAACTCGGGGTGGGGGAGGCTGGCTACAGCGTGCTGCTCGCCGCCAACGGCGCCGGCGCGTTCGTGAGCGGCGTGCTGCTGGAGAGCCGGGGGTTTCTCCAGGCCCGGGCTCGCACCGCCATCGTCCTGGCGCTCCTCTGGTGCGCCGCGTTGGGCATGTTCGCGTTCACGTCCCACTACTATCTGGCGGTGGCGCTCCTGTTCGCCGCCGGCTTCCTCAACCTGGCCTACCTGACCATGTCGCAAACCCTGGTGCAGCTTGTCTCGCCGGCCCACCTGCGCGGCCAGTTGATCGGCCTGTTCATCATGTCCGGCCTCGGGCTCCGCACCTTCAGCGGCGTCACCGTGGGGATCGCGGGCGGCGTCATCGGCATCCAGTGGTCCCTGGGGTTGAGCTGTGCGTTTCTGCTGGCGGTCATGCTGGTGCTGCTCGCGGTCACCGCCAGGTCTCGGGGCGACGAGGCCGGCCCCTGAGGCCGGCCCGAACTGCCGCGTCTTGCCTGTCGTGTCCGCGTTTCGTAGTGTGTAGTCAGTGCTCCTCGTCACTCTTCCTCTGTCAACCTTCATGATGCTCCGATGAACAAGACACGACACTAGCCGGACAGCAAGTTACGGTCTCGGGACGCGAGAGGGCAAATGCCTGCGCCGTTCGGGTTTCGGGGCGGACGATTCGCGAGGTGTTTCCGGGATGGAAGCAGTTCCCAAAAAGACTCTTTATCTTGCCAATCCCTACGGCTTTTCGTTGCAACAGCGAGAGGGCCCGCTGGCGGCGCTGACCGCGGCGTTGGAAGCGCTGGGGGTGGAGGTGTGGGAGCCGTTCGCGCGCAACAACCAGGTGGATAGGGCCGAGGCCGGCTGGGCGTATCGCATTGGACAGGCCGACCTGCGCGACGTCCGCGAAGCGGACGGCCTGTTCGCCGTGGTCAACGGATGCCCTCCGGACGAGGGTGTGATGGTCGAGCTGGGCATGGCCATAGCCTGGCGGAAACCGGTCTTTCTCTTCCGGGACGACTTTCGCCGCTGCACCGACAGCGAGGCGTATCCCTTGAACCTGATGGTGTTCAGCGGCCTTCCGGAGGTCGGTTGGAAAGCCTGCTGGTATACCTCGGTGGCGGAGATCGCGGACCCCGAGAAGGCGCTGGCGCGTTGGCTGAACAGTTGACACGGCGTCGCTCGATCGACTATCATTTGCGGCGTGTCCCGGGGTGGTGCGGATGCGGAAAGCGGATGGGCCCGAACCGCCCTGTTGCAAGGGTTTTCCACTGATCGCTCAAACTGATGGCAAGTTCCGGCATGACTGACGCCGTTCGTTCGAGATGGGCACTATGAGGGCGTCGCTTCCCCGCCTTTCGCTGGACCTCGAACCGGAGCTTTCGTCCGCCCTCAAGGAGTTGGCCGAGGCGGTGGCGCGCTTCGGAGAGGCGAACGGCCTTTCAAAGGCGCAGATCCACAATTTGAGCCTGGCCTTGGACGAACTGGCCACCAACACCATATCGTACGGTTTCGTCGAGGTGGACCGACAGGAGCTCCGGGTGGAGTTGCGCATCGAGGAGGACGAAGTCGTCGCGCAACTGGACGACACGGGGATCCCTTTCAATCCGTTCGAGGAAGCCGCTGCGCCGGACATACATGCGGCGCTCGACGACCGGCCCATCGGCGGTCTCGGGGTTTTCCTGACCAAGACCCTGTTTCCTAATCCCGACTACCAACGTACCGATGGGTTCAACCGTATTACGCTGCGCGCACCTGTGAAAGGAGACAGTTGATGGCAAACGGAAGCGTTTTGGATCTCAGCACGGAGACGGACGGCGATACCACGGTCGTCATCCCCTCCGGCCGCATCGACGGCAGTACGGCCAGCCCGTTCCAGGAGGCTCTTCTGAAGCTGATCGAGGAAGGGAAGGGCTCGCTCGTGGTGGACTTCGAGAACATCGAATACATCAGCAGCGCCGGTCTCCGGGTCCTGCTGCTTGCCGCCAAGCAACTCCAGGCCGGCGGCAGGAAGATCGTGCTCTGCGCCATGCGAGACCATATTGCCGAGGTGTTCAAGATCAGCGGCTTCAGTGAGATCCTCGCCATTCATCCCACGCGTCAGGACGCGATCGATGCCGGATGAGCTGGAAGCGACGATAGCGGAGGTCGTTTCGTCGTCCGTCGGCGAACCCATCAAGATTCTGGTGGTGGACGATGAGGTGGACCTGGAAGCCCTGGTGCTTCAGAAGTTTCGCCGGCGTATCCGCAAGAACGAGTTGGTGTTCGACTTTGCCCACAACGGCAAGGAGGCCATCGCCAAGCTCGACGACGATGACGACATCGCGATGGTCATCTCCGACATCAACATGCCGGTGATGGATGGCCTCGCCCTGCTCAAGCAGCTCAATGAGACCAAACCCAACATCCGTTCCGTCATCGTGTCCGCCTACGGCGACATGAACAACATTCGGACCGCCATGAACCGGGGCGCGTTCGATTTCGTCACCAAGCCCATCGACTTCACCGATCTCGAGATCACCATCGACAAGACCCTCAAGCACCTGGCCCTGGTGCGTGAGGCGTTGTCCAACAGGGACCAGTTGGTGGCCCTCAGCCATGAGCTGGACGTGGCCAGGGACATGCAGGCTTCGGTGCTGCCCCGGAGCTTTCCCGCCACCGACCGTTACAAGACCCACGGCCTGATGATCCCGGCCAAGGAAGTCGGCGGCGACTTCTACGATTTCTTCACTCTGGGGGAGGACAGGATCGGTGTGGCCATCGGCGACGTATCGGGCAAGGGCATCGCCGCCGCGCTTTTCATGATGGCTTGCCGCACCCTGCTCCGGAGCCGGGCCCTGGAGGGCGGAACACCCGACCAGTGCCTGGGCTATGTCAACGACCTGCTCTCCGAGGACAACGACAACTGCATGTTCGTCACCCTCTTCTACGGCGTCCTCGACACCGGGAGCGGCGTCTTCAACTATTGCAACGGCGGACACAATCCGCCGAGGGTTGTGCACAAGGATGGTGAAGTCGCGTCTCTGCCCACCACCCGCGACGTGGCGCTGGGCGTTCTTCCCGGCCATGGCTTCAACCGCGATTCCCTACAGCTCCAGGCCGAGGACACGCTGTTCCTCTACACGGACGGCGTCACCGAGGCCGAGGGGCCGGGCTCGGAGGAGTTCGGCGAAGGCCGTCTCGACTCCCTGCTTGCCAAGATCGATCAGGCCGACTGCGCCGAGGTGACTTCGCGGGTGCTGGATCACGTGCGGGAGTTCGCGGGCGAGAATCCGCAGTCGGACGATATCACCTGCGTGGCCTTGCGTTATCACGGGAGTTAGGACCGAAATTCGTGCACGTCTTCGCGCGGTTCGCTGTCGTGCCGTTGCTGGTGGCGATGACATCGTTGGCCACCGTCTCGCACTCCACCGCGCAGACACCGCCGCCGGGTTCCGTCACGCCCGGCATCGGTCCGGCCAGCGTCATGTTCGGCCAGTCCTGCGCCCTGAGCGGACCCGCCAAGGCCTTGGGCGAAGGGATGCGGCTGGGCATTACGGCCGCTTTCGAGGAGGCGAATCGAGCCGGCGGTATCCACGGCCGGAGGTTGCGTCTCACCACCCTCGACGACCGTTATGAGCCCGAGGCGGCCATCGCCAACACCGACCGCCTCATCAACCAAGAGCACGTATTCGCCCTGATTGGCGCGGTGGGGACGCCGACCTCAAAGGCGGCTGAGCCCATCGCGACGGAAGCTGGCGTTCCCTATGTCGGCGCCTTCACCGGGGCGGAGTTCCTGCGCGACGCGCGCAAACGTCCCACCGTCATCAACGTACGCGCCTCCTATTACCAGGAGACCGAGGAGATGGTGGAGCGGCTCACCCGGGACCTTGGGGTGGAGCGCATCGGCATCCTCTATCAGGACGACTCCTACGGCCGCGCGGGGCTTTCGGGAACGTTTCAGGCGCTGCACCGGCGCGGCATGACGCTGGCCGCGGAGGCCACCTATCCGCGCAACACCCGGGCCGTCAAGACCGCGGTGCTGGACCTGAGGTACGGCAACCCCGAGGCGGTCATCATCGTGGGCGCCTACCAGCCGGTGGCTACATTCATCAAGTGGTCCCGGCGCCTCGGTTTCAATCCCATCTTCGTGAACATCTCCTTCGTCGGCAGCTCGGCGCTGGCCAAGGCCCTGGGCTCTTCGGGCAAGGACGTCATCGTCACCCAGGTGGTGCCTTTCCCCCACGACAAATGGATTCCCGTCGTCGCCCGATACCATGAATCCCTTCACGCCGTGGCGCCGGACGCGGAGCCCGGCTTCGTTTCCCTCGAGGGATATCTGACCGGGCGGGTGGCCGTGGAGGCGCTGCGCCGGGCGGGACCCGGGCTTACCCGGAGGGGGTTCATCGCCGCCCTCCAAAAGGCCGGCACCATGGATCTGGGCGGCTTCATGCTGCTCTATGGGGAATCCGACAACCAGGGCTCCGATCGGGTCTATCTGACCGTGATCGACGACTCCGAGCGGTTTCGTTCGATCCGGCGCCTGGAGCGGCCGTGAGTCTCGCAGACCTCTTCAAGCGGGTCGAGGGCTGGCGCATCGGCCTCGGCGCCAAGATGTACACCGCTTTCGGCGCCGGAGTGCTGCTGATGCTGGCAGCCAGCGTCGTGGCCTTGGTGGCTTTCAGGGTCGTCAGCAATTCACAGCGTTACATTACCGAGCAGAGCGTGCCCAGTCTGGTGGCGGCCATCCGGGCCGCGCAGACGAGCTCGGCTCTCGTCGACGCGGCGCCTCGCCTCGTTTCCGCCTCCTCCGAAACGGAGCTCGCCGAGGTCAAGGCGGCCATGGCCAAGGACCGGGAACTGCTCGACAAGCTGATCGACGAGCTCCGAATGGGCGAGTCGCTGGAGAATCAGGAACAGGCGCGCGCCCTCCGCTCCCTTTCCGACGCCCTTGCCACCACGCTGGAGAAGATCGAGCAGTCGTCGTCGCGACGGCGGGAGACCCAGCGGCGGCTGGATGCCCGCGAGGCCGAGATCCCGGTCATGACCCGGCAGATCGATCGTATTCTGGTGCCGGAGATCGACGATCAGCAGTTCTTTCTCGCCACCGGGCTCAGGGAGCTCGACGACCGGCCGGTGCCTCCCGGGGAGCGCACGTCCTACGCGGAACTGGTGCGCTATCGGGATCTGCTGACCCTGCATACCCAGGCCAACCTTGCCGCGAGGCTACTGGCGGAGGCCGCGGTGCTGAACGACCGGACCCTGATACAGCCTCTCCGGGAGCGCTACAACGCCGCCCTCGGCTCCTTCGAGCGCGCGTTCCGATCCTCCGAGTCCCGTGCTTCTCCCACCCGGATGCTCGACTTCGAGTTCGAACGGCTCAAGTCGTTGGGAGAGGGCCCCGAGGGGATATTCGGCCTTCAGGAAGGCATCCTGAGAGAAGCGGAGATGGAGATCCGCTACATCGAGGAGAACAGGGCCACCGCGTCCAGACTGCTGGCGGCCATGGACCGGGTGGTGGCGGTGGCGGACCGCCAGGCGGACGAAGCCAGCAACGCCTCCACGTCGGCCGTGAACACGAGCATGGTCGTGCTGGTGGTCCTCAACGTGGTGAACGTGATCGGGGCGGTCGCGCTCGGTTGGATCTTCGTCGGCCGCTACCTGATCCGGCGCCTGACCGGATTGGCCGCGTCCATGCGTTCCATGGCCGAAGGCAACCTCGAGGTGCCGGTGGAGGTCCGCGGCAACGACGAGGTGAACGACATGGCGGACGCTCTGGAGGTGTTCCGGAAGCACGCCCTGGAAGTGCAGCGGCTCAACCTGGTGGAGAAGCTCGCCGATGAGCTGCAGGAGAAGAACGTCGAGCTGGAGCAGACGCTCAAGGACCTGAAGACCGCGCAGCACCAGGTCATCATGCAGGAGAAGCTGGCATCGCTGGGACAGCTCACCGCCGGCATCGCCCACGAGATCAAGAACCCTCTCAATTTCGTCAACAATTTCTCCGAGGTCTCCGGCGAGTTGATCGAGGAGGCGCGGGAGGTCCTGGGGGAGGTCCGCGAGCAGGTCCCCGATGACGCCCGTGACGAGATCGAGGGGATACTCGACGACTTGACCGCCAATCTCGAGAAGATCAACCAGCACGGCAAGCGCGCCGACGGCATCGTGCGCAGCATGCTGGACCACTCACGGGCTCAGTCCGGCGAGCGTCGCGCGGTGGATCTGAACGCGCTGCTCAAGCAGTACGCCGATCTCGCCTACCATGCCATGCGCGCCAAGGATCAGCAGTTCAACGTGACCTGGGAAGAGGATCTGGACGGCGGGATGGGCGAGATCGAGGTCGTGCCCCAGGACTTGAGCCGCGTCTTCCTCAACCTCGTGACCAACGCCTGCCACGCGACCTTCGAACGGGCCAAATCGGACGGCGACTACGAGCCGCGGATCCGGTTGTACAGCAAGCGTGAGGAAAACCAGGTGGAGTTCCGGATCGGGGACAACGGGCCCGGGATTCCCCAGGACATGATCAAGAAGATCTTCGAGCCTTTCGTCACCACCAAACCCACCGGGGAAGGCACCGGACTCGGACTTTCCCTCTCCCAGGACATCGTCGCCCAGCACGGAGGCCTCATGGGCGTGAAGTCGGAGCCGGGCGTGTTCACGGAGTTCTGGATCACCATCCCGGCCGACGGCTCGGTATCCGCCGGCGTGTAGACGGCCCGACGCCGGTAGTCCGCCAGGACCCCTCGGTCCCGGCGGACCACCCGAGTCAGCCGCTGTTGCGGATCGCGTCGGCGTCGTCGGGATCGGGCATGACCACGAACTCGGGGTACGCCTCGATGCCGAGTTCCCCGGCGTCCTGCCCGAGTTCCTCCACGGACAGCGATACCCGCACTCCCATGAGATGCTTCAGCGCCATCCAGAGCAGCCACGACACCGCGAACACGAAGACGCCGATGGCCACCACTCCGACCAGTTGTACGCCGAAGTGTCCGCCGGCGACGATGCAGGTGGCAAGGGTCCCCCAGATGCCCGCGAACAGGTGGACCGGAATCGCGCCGACGACGTCGTCCACCTTGAGCAGTTCCAGCAGCCTCAAGCCGGCCACGCAGATGCCCCCGCCGACCGCGCCGATGATCACCGCCCAGTAGTGGCCGGCGAAGTCGGGTCCCGCCGTAATGGACACCAGGCCCGCCAGGGCGCCGTTGAGGCCCGCCATCAGGTCGATGCGCCCGAGCAGGGGCCGCTCGATCACGAGGGCGACCAGAAACCCCGCGGCCCCGGCCAGGTTGGTGTTGACCAGGATGTGGCTGATGGCCACCGCATCGGCGGCGCCGCCCAGGGCAAGCTGCGAGCCGCCGTTGAAACCGAACCATCCGAGCCACAGGATGAAGACGCCCAGGGTGACGATGGGGATGTTGGAAGGAGGCGTGGCCTTGACGTTGCCGTCGGCGCGGAACTTGCCGCGCCGGGCCCCCACCACGATGGCCCCCGCCAGCGCCGCCCAGCCTCCGGTGGAATGGACGATGGTGGAGCCCGCGAAGTCCTTGAAGCCCATGGCGCCCAGCCATCCGCCGCCCCAGGTCCAGGCGCCGACGATGGGATAGAGGATGCCCGTCAGTACGATGATGAACACGAAGAAGGTCCAGAGCTTCACACGTTCGGCCAGCGTGCCGGAGACGATGGAGGCGGTGGTGGCCACGAATACCATCTGGAAGAACCAGTCCGACATCGTCGCGTAGTCGGACTTGATCACCGCCTCGGTCGCCGCCGCCCTGGTCTGGTCCGTAGCCGACAAGAGGGCGACTTCTTCCGCCGTAGGTCCGTAGAAGGGAGTGAAGGTGCCGATGAAGCTGCCCACCTCCACGTACATCAGGTTGTAGCCGATGAAGAAGTACATGATCCCGGCGATGGCGTAGAGGCCCATGTTCTTGAGGCAAATCATGGAGACGTTCTTCGTCCGCACCGAACCCGACTCGAGCATGGTGAAGCCCGCGCACATCCACATCACCAGGGCGCCCCAGATGAGGAAGGAGAACGTGTTCAGAACGAACTGCGCCTCCTTGTCCAGGGCGGCGTCCGCAGCCGTCGCCAACCAGAAAAAGCCCAGCGCCGCGGCGAGTGCCCCCGCCGCGGCCAAGCGGCCGAAGTGTCCGCCGAGACCGAATACGTTTGTGAGAATGCCGTATTTTCTCATGTCCACGGTACCTCCGGTTTCATCGAATTCGCCTGCAAACCTCCAGGTCCTCCGGCCCGGTCACGGGTCCGCTCATCCTGTCCGGCCGGCCATGCTCCTAGATGTGGTAGTAGTGGAAGAACTCCGCCGGGACGGGATGGAGGAACACATCCTTCGACTCCTGCTCCTTGAACGCGATGTAGTGGTCGATGACATCCTGCGTGAAGACACCGCCCTCCAGCAGGAAGTCGTGGTCCGCACCGAGGGCCGCCACCGCTTCCTCCATGGAGGTGGGAACGGAAGGAATACCGGCCGCTTCCTCGGGGCTGAGCTCGTATATGTCCGTGTCGGTGGGGTCGCCGGGGTCGATGCGGTTGCGTATGCCGTCAAGGCCCGCCATCAACATGGCGGAAAAGGCCAGGTACGTGTTGGCGGAAGGGTCCGGAGGGCGGAACTCGATGCGTTTGCTGGCAGCCGAGGTCTCGTAGGTGGGGATGCGGACCGCGGCCGAACGGTTGCGCGCCGAGTAGGCCAGGTAGACCGGCGCCTCGAAGCCGGGCACCAGACGCTTGTAGGAGTTGGTCGTGGGGGCGCAAAAGGCCAGCAATGACGGGCTGTGCTTGAGCAGTCCGCCGATGTAGTGCCGCGCCAACTCCGACAACTCGGCATAGCCGCCGGCGTCGTAGAAGAGCGGCGTATCGCCGAGCCACAGCGACTGATGCACGTGCATGCCGCTGCCGTTGTCGCCGAACAGGGGCTTGGGCATGAAGGTCGCGGTCTTGCCGTGGGCCTTGGCCACGTTGCGGACGATGTGCTTGTACCATTGGGTCTCGTCGGCTTTCCGGCGCAGGGTCTGGAAGCGGGTCGCGATCTCGCCCTGGCCGCCCGTCGCCACCTCGTGGTGATGGACCTCGAACTCGAGGCCGACCTGCTCCATCTTCTCCGCCATCTCCCAGCGCAGGTCCGCGAGCTGGTCGAACGGGGGAATGGGCGAATAGCCCTGCTTGGGCGGAATCTTGTAGCCCAGGTTGTGGTCGTCCTCCTCCCGGGCCGAGTTCCAGTCGGCCTCGTCGGAGTCGACGATGTGGAACGACGAGTTGAGCTTCATGCCGAAGCGCACGTTCTCGAATACGAAGAACTCGAGCTCCGGACCGAAGAACGCCTTATCGGCGATGCCGGAGGCGTTGAGGTGAGCTTCCGCCTTGGTGGCGACGTAGCGCGGGTCGCGGGTGTAGCGATCACCGTTCACCGGGTCCACGACGTCGCAGATGAGCTTGAGGGAGGGTTCCGACTCCACCGGATCGATGCGGGCGGTGTCCAGATCCGGAACCAGCAGCATGTCGGACTGGTCGATGGACTGGAAGCCGCGCAGGCTGGAGCCGTCAAAGCCCTGACCGCGTTCGACGAGGCTTTCCTTCACTCTGGAAGGAGGTATCGAAAAGTGTTGCCAACGGCCGATGAGGTCGGTGACCAAGAGGTCGACACGCCGTACGTTGTTGTCCGAAATCAGTTTCTGAACGTCCTCAAGTGTCATAATGGGTCTCCTTCAGCCGGCTTGCTCCGATGATCTTGTGGTGAGATACCAAATTTGCTTTCTATCGCATAACACATGTCGCATATCGTAACGAGGATCACAGATCGGATCGGTTTCCTGCCGTCGATTTTCGTCATGCACGTTCGAACGGCCCGCGGTCGGCAAGGCGGCCGCGAGGCCGTTGGAGGCCCGCCATGGTCATGATGTGGCGTCTCGGGATCGCCGTGTCGTTGTTCGCGGTTCTGGCCGGGGGCTCGGCCCATGCCGTCGAGTTGAATCTGCCTTATCGGGAAGAGGGGTTGAGCCGCGAACAAGCCGCGGCATATCTCCTGGAGCGTTTCGCTTTCGGCCCGCGGCCGGGAGAGGTGGAGCAGGTGGCCAGGCTGGGGCCGGCGAAGTGGTTGGCGCGGCAGCTGGCGGGCCAGCTGCCGGATCCCGGGCTCGACGAGCGGCTGAAGGCGTTCCCAGCCCTGGCCATGACGCAGGCGGAGATACACGAGGTCTACGTGTCCAACGGACGGCTCCGCCGGCGGATGCAGAGTGAAGGGGTACTGGATCCGGCGGGCACGTCGCGCGCGGAGATGAGGAGGAAGATGGCGCGGTACCGCGAGAAGCACGGCCTGCAACCTTACCACCGCCTCTTCAACCGGGAGCTTCGCGGGCAGAAGCTCGTGCGGGCCGTCTACGGCGAGGACCAGCTCGCGGAGGTCCTGACGAGTTTCTGGTTCAACCACTTCAACGTGACCACGCGCAATCGCGGCGCGCGCAGCCGCGTGTTGACCTATGAACGCGACGCCATCCGCCCTCACGTGCTGGGGAAGTTTCGCACGATGCTGGGGGCGACGGCGAAGCATCCGGCCATGCTCTACTATCTCGACAACGTGCGGTCGCGCATGGCGCCGCCGGGCCGGAACCGGCCGGTGCAGGGCGGCACGGGCATGGCGGGAGGGATGATGGCCGCCGCCCCTGCCGAGCGGCCGCGCAAGTTCGGTTTGAACGAGAACTACGCCCGGGAGCTGATGGAGTTGCACACGCTGGGCGTGGACGGCGGCTACACGCAACGGGACGTCACGGAGGTGGCGCGCGTGCTGACCGGATGGGGCGTCATGCCCTACGGCGAGCGGCGAACGAAAATTGAGCAGCGCATCGCGAGGGGAAACCGGAACCTCGTCCGGCAGGGTGAGTTCCTGTTCCGGAAACGTCGGCACGACACCGGAGCCAAGGTGGCGTTGGGGGTGAAGTTCCCGCCGGGAGGCGGCGTGGAGGAAGGCGAGCGGACCCTGGACCTGCTCGCGGAGCATCCGTCCACGGCGCGCTTCATCTCGACCAAGCTGGCGCGCCGGTTCGTGAGCGATCATCCGCCGGAGGCCCTGGTGGCGCGCATGGCCGGAATGTTCGCCCGAACCGGCGGCGACCTGGCCGCGGTGATGGCGACCCTCGCGCAATCGCGCGCCTTCTGGGCCGAGGCCCGGACGCGCGGCAAGATGAAATCGCCGTTCGAGCTGGTGGCGAGCTCCCTGCGCGCGCTGGACGCGGACGTGAGGCGCTCGCGGCCGGTCATGCAGTGGCTGGAACGCATGGGTCAGCCCCTTTACGGCTACACGCCCCCCACGGGCCATCCGGACTATGCCTCGTCGTGGATGAACTCGGGCGCCCTCATCGCGCGCATCAACTTCGGCGTGCATCTCGCCGGCGGCCGCATCAAGGGGATTTCCCTCAAGCGTTTGCCCAAGCGGCGGCGGCGCGACGTGATGACGACGGACAAGGCCCTGGCGGTTTACGGCGCGTTGCTGCTGCCCGCGCGGGATACCCGCGAGATCGCGTCGGAGGTCCGGAAAACGATCCCACGGGATGCCGAGCGCAAGGACATGAAGGTGGCCGGCATGTTGTTGGCTTCGCCGGAGTTTCAATACCGGTAGCGGAAGGCACCGTCATGGGATGGACCCGAAGAGCCTTGATCAAGGGCGGCGGCTTGGCGTTGATCTCGCTTTCGCTGGGGGGCACGCCGCCGTTCCTGCGCCGCGCCGCCGTCGCCGCCGGCGATCCGTTGCCTTACGGACGCCGGAAAGTGCTGGTGGCGCTCTTTCAGCGAGGCGCCATGGACGGGTTGATGGCGGTGACGCCCATCCACGACCCGGCGCTGGCCGCCGCGCGCCCCAACCTGTTCATGAGCTTGAGGCGGGGGGACACGGCTCTCGACGGACGTTTCGCCATGCATCCCGCGTTCGCGCCGCTGTTGCCGCTGTACCGGGAGGGACGCCTGGCGGTGGTGCACGGGGTGGGTTCGGTCCACAAGACGCGCTCGCATTTCGATGCGCAGGACTACATGGAGATGGGCACGCCGGGCGTGAAGAGCACGCCGTCGGGGTGGCTCAACCGAGCCGCCGGGCTGCTCGGGCGGCCGGCGTCTTCGGCCCGGATGGTGGCGCTCACCGACAAGCTGCCGCGGTCGTTCTACGGCGACCGCCCCGCCGTCGCCGTGGACGACCTGCAGTCCTTCGGCATCCGGGTCCCGGACGACCCGGAGGCTTCGGAGAGGTTTCGGACGGGCTTTGCGTCCATGTACGCCGGAAGCGCGAAACGTCTCGCCCGGCGGGTGGGCAGGGAAAGCTTCGAGGCGGTCGAGGTGTTGAGGAAGACCGACTGGAGCGGCTACCGCCCCGGAGACGGAGCCGTGTACCCCGATTCGGCGCTGGGCCGGCGCCTGAGACAGGTGGCCATGCTCATCAAGGCGGAGGTGGGGCTCGAAGTGGCCTTCACCGAGACCGGCGGTTGGGATACGCACGTGAGGCAGGGCACCACGGCCGGTTCCTTCGCGGACCGGGCCGCTGACCTGTCACGGGCGCTGGCGGCCTTCTGGACCGATCTCGGCCCGTATCAGGACGACGCGGTGCTCCTCACCATGACCGAGTTCGGGCGCACGGTGGAACAGAACGGTTCGCTGGGCACCGACCACGGCCGCGGGTCCTGTCTGTTCGTCCTCGGCAACGAAGTGGAAGGCGGCAGGGTGCACGGCACGGTGCCGGACCGGCTGGTGAGGGATGCGCTCGAAGACGGCCGCGATCTGCCCGTGACCACCGATTTCCGTTCCGTGTTCGCCGAGGTGGCCGGCAGACATCTGGGCATCCCGCGTTCCGACGACGGCGTGGTGTTCCCTGGTTGGGAGGGCCGGCGGCGCAGGTTGATGAAAAACTAGGACAGGCTCCTAGCCCTCCATTCTCTCGATGAAGACTTCCGTTTCGAGGGTCGAGCCGGCGGCCCCGCGGAAGACGCCGCGGGTCGGCGGGACATCGGCGTAGTCGCGCCCGACCGCTACCCGGATGTGCCGCTCGTCGCCTTCGGTGTCGTTGGTGGGGTCGAATCCGACCCACCCGAGTCCGGGGAACCAGCATTCCACCCAGGCGTGGCTCTCGCACCTCGCCACCCCGGCCTCGGGAGGACCGAGATAACCGGACACGTACCGGCACGGCAGCCCCCAGCCGCGCAGGACGGCGGCCATGACGTGAGCGTAGTCCTGGCATACGCCCCGTCCGGTCTCGAGAATCCGGTCGATGGGTGAATCCACCCGGGTTTCTCCCGGGACGTACTCGAACACCCCGTGAAGTTTTGCGCAGAGAGCCCGGGCGTCCACCAGAGGGTCCTCCCCCCGGGTGATGTCGTGGGTTTCCATGAACTTCGCCAGCGCCGGGGTCCAATCGACGAAACGGCTGGGGTGGGCCATCGGCCAGAACTCAACGGTCGCCGCCGCGCGCCGGATCGCCTCGGCGGCGCCGGCGTCCAGCCGCTCGGGTGTGGGTGCCAACGGGCCCACCTCCACCGTGGATCGGACGGTGACCGCGAACCGTTCGTGGTCACGGGCCCGGTCGAGGAAATACCCCGTATTGCCGAAGGGGTCGGTGAAATCGAACAGCAAACCGTCCGGATCGGTGGCAATGGAGAATTCCCGGACAAGCTGGGTGCGGTCGCGGACCGGACACACGTACAGCGTCATCACCGAGTCCCTGGCGGCCGCGGCGTACCTGAAATGCATGCGGTGTTCGATGGCGTAGGTGACGATCAAGTGGCAAGCCCCTCGGCCGGAGTATGGGTCACGTAGGCGGCCATGGTCAGTTGGTGGAGAGTCCGGGCGTCATTTTCCACCGAGCGGAAATAGTCGCCGGCGGCGGCCTCCGCCGAGAGGCCCGCGGGCTCCATCTCGACCGTCGCGGTGAGGCGCAACGCCATCCGATGCGGCGGCGCCAGGGGGTAGCGGGCGCCCACCGGGTCGATGCCCGCCAGCAACTCCTCGATGCGCTGGACCGAGAAGCGTAGCGAGCGAGGGAGCTCCGGGTCCTGGGTGAGCAGGCTGACGGTTTCCTTCTTCTCCACGTCGGTGGAGTGGCGGCGGCAATAGACCTCGTATGCGCCGCACACCCGCAGAAGCTCGGCCCACGAGAGGCCGCTGGCCCGTTCCTCGAAATTCAGCTCGACCCAGGAGGCGAGCAGCGCCGCCTGATGCTGGACCCGTTCGATGAACCGGCCCAGCTCGAGGAAACGCCACGTGTCGTCCCGCGGCATGACGTCTTCCACCACCCCAGCCAACAGCCGCAGCCGGTCGATGGCTTCGGTCACCAGGGCGGCGGGCGCCTTGGACCAGGCCGCGCTGAAATCGCTCTCCCGTATCCAGAGGTAGCCCTGGTTGAGACACGTCCACACGGGTAACGGCAACTGCGCGCGCACGCGCTGCCCGTTCTCCCGCCCCAACTCCCAGCATGAAAGCAGCGAGTCCGGATTGGACCGCTCTTCCACCAGTCCGCCGGCCAACGTGTAGGCGTCCGGGATGACGACGGTTTCCGCGTCATCGCCGCTCGCGGTCGCACCCACCGGCGCCTGTCCGAGGATCCGGTAGACCGCTTGCCAGCCGATGTTCAAATCGTCCGCCGGGCAGTCGGCGAGCCGAGTGAGCTGGAATCGGAGAAGGCGCGCCGTGTGCTCGATGCGTTCGACGTGACGCCCCAGCCAATAGAACTCGGCGGCTACCCGTGCCAGCATGATGCCTCAGTCCTCAAGTATCCACAGATCCTTGCAGCCGCCGCCCTGGCTGGAGTTGACCACCAGGCTGCCGCGCCGGAGCGCCACCCGGCACAGCCCGCCCGGCACCACGTGCTGCTCGTCGCGTCCCTGCAGCACGAACGGCCGAAGGTCCACGTGGCGCGGCTCGATGGCGCCGCCGATGAAGCAGGGCGCGCGGGACAGGGCCAGCACCGGCTGCGAGATGAAGTTGGCCGGGTCGGCGCGCAGCCGTTCGGCGTAACGGGCCCGCTCGTCCGCGGAAGCGTGGGGTCCCACCAGCATTCCGTAGCCGCCCGCTCCGCCGACCTCCTTGACCACCAACTCGTCCAGATGCTCCAGGGTATAGGCCAAACCGTCCGGCTCGCGGCAAAGATGGGTTTCGACGTTGGCCAGGATCGGCTCTTCATCGAGAAAATAGCGGATGATGCGGGGCACGTAAGAATAGAGGCTCTTGTCGTCGGCCACGCCGGTGCCCGGCGCATTGGCCAGCACGACGTTGCCCGATCGGTAGGCGTGGAACAGCCCCGCCGTCCCCAGGATCGATTCGCTTCGGAACAGCACCGGATCGAGGAAGTCATCGTCGATGCGCCGGTACAGCACGTCGACCCGGCGGAGTCCCGCCGTGGTGCGCGAGTGCAACGCGCCGTCGCGCAGGACCAGGTCCTGTCCTTCCACCAAGTCGATGCCCATTTCCCCGGCGAGAAAGGCGTGCTCGTAGTATGCGGAGTTATGGTGCCCGGGGGTCAGGATCGCCACTTGCGGATCCTGCAACGACGGGCGCAGAGACGCGAGCGTGGCGTAGAGGCGTTCGGCATAGTCCGCCACCTCGCGGACCCGGTGCGTGCGGTACAGCCTCGGGAACGCATCCTTGATGGCGTTGCGGCAGGCCAGCATGTAGGACACCCCGGAGGGAACCCGCAGATTGTCCTCGAGGACGGCGAAACCGTCGTGGGTGCGCACGATGTCGGTGCCGCAAACGGCCACGTAGACGTCGTGCGGGACCTTCAGCCCCCGCATTTCCATGCGGTACTGGGGGCAGCCCAGCACCAGGTCGATGGGTACGACCCCGTCCCGCAGGCACCGCCCGTCGTGGTAGACGTCCTTCAGGAACAGGTTGAGCGCCGCCAGCCGTTGCTTGAGGCCGCGCTCGATGTGATCCCACTCGGCCGCCGTCAGCAGGCGGGGTACACAGTCGATGGGAATGATCTGCTCGGTGGCCTTGTCGGCGTCGAGGACGGTGAAGGTGATGCCTTCATGGAGGAAATGGCGATAGACGCCTTCCTGGAGCTTCGTCAGATCATCGGGCGCGAGATCGGCCAGGGCCGCTTTGAGGCGGCTGGACGCCTCTCGCGGGTCCCCGTCCGGACCGAACATCTCGTCGTAATAGGCGGGGTCCAGGTCGTAGTCCGCGAAAACTCCCCCATCCGCTGCTGCAACTTGAGACACACGGCCTCCGGATGATCTCGACTCGTGGTGGAGCCGACCGGGATCGAACCGGCGACCTCTTGAATGCCATTCAAGCGCTCTCCCAGCTGAGCTACGGCCCCACGCTCACGAATCGAAAGCGGCGGCAGAACCGCCCGATGGAGTTCAAGCATACCGGATCGAACCGCCGGGAGGCAAGCGCGGAACGCTACCGGCCGGCGCCATGGGTCCTGAGCATTTCGGCCGCGTGGCGTTCCGCCTGCGCGGTGATCTCGGCGCCCCCGAGCATGCGCGCCAGTTCCCGGACACGCTCCGGCTCATCGAGCCGGCGCACGGTGGTGAAGGTCCGGCCGCCCCGCACCTGTTTCTCCACCACATGGTGGGAGTCCGCCAGGGCGGCGATGGGGGCCAGGTGCGTGACGCACAGCACCTGATGGGCCTCGGCCACCGCGGCCAGCTTCTTGCCCACCATCTCGGCCACCCTGCCGCCGATGCCGGCGTCGACCTCGTCGAACAGCAGGGTGGGAATCCCGCTCCCGGTCAGGACCAAGGACTTGATGGCCAGCATGAGCCGCGACAGCTCGCCGCCGGAGGCGATCCGGGCCAGCGGCCTCACCGATTCTCCCGGGTTGGGAGAGAAGTAGAACTCGGGGTCGTCGATGCCTTCTTCGCCGATCCGGACCCCTCCCATGACGAAAGGGGGAGCGTCCCGGGCCGGGTCGCCCTCGTGGAACCGCACCTCGAAGGTGGTGTCGGAGAGGCCGATATCGCGGACTTCGCGCTCCATCCGGCTCTTGAGGGTCTTGGCGGCGCGTTTCCGCGCCCGGGAAAGCTCCTCCGCCATCTTCCACGCCGCATCCCGCGCGGCCTCGAATCGTTCCGTGAGGACGGCAAGCTCTTCCTCGCCGGTGGCGAGCACGGCCAGCTCCTGTCTCGCCGTCTCCGCCAGGGCCAGGATTTCATCCACCGGCATCCGGTATTTTCGCTTCAGCCGGTGGATCTCGGCCAGGCGATCCTCGATGTGTTCCAGATCCCCCGGGTCGAACTGCAACCGGTCCGAGTGCTGGCGGATCAGGGCGATGGCTTCGTCCAGTTGCGCGGCCGACCCTTCCAGCAGCGTCAGGGCTTCGGCCAGGGCCGGGTCGATGGCCGCCATGTCCCGAAGGCGCGGGATGTACCGGCCCAACTCGCCGGCGACGGCATTGTCGCTTTCATAGAGGATCGATTCGCCTTCCTTGCAGGTCTGGTAGAGCTTCTCGGAATGGGAGAAGATCTCGCGCCTGTGGAGCAGCGTGTCTTCCTCCTGGGGATCGAGCGCGGCATCGTCGATCTCCTCGAGCTGCGCGCGCAGAAGGGCTTCTTCACGGGCCTTGTCCGCCAGCTTCTCCCTGAGGTCGCACATCCGCTTCCACGCCGCCGCGAACTCACCGAACCGCTGCTTCATGGCCGCGGCCTTCTCGTCAAGATCGCCATGCGCGTCCAGCAGTCCCAGGTGGCTCTCGGTGCGGAGCAGGGTGTGCTGCTCGTGCTGCCCGTAGATGTGGATGAGGCCGGTTGCCACCCTGGACAGAACGGACCGGGGGCTCAGGCTGCCGTTGAGGTAGATCCGGTTCCGGCCGCCGCGGGTGACCACCCGCTTCAGCACCAGCTCATCGTCGACGTTGCAGCCGGCCGCCGCCAGGGCGTCGCGTGTAACCGCGGGCAGGTCCGAGAACAAGGCCTCCGCGACGGCCTCGTCCTCTCCTTCGCGAATGAGGTCAGACGAACCGCGGGCTCCGAGGATGAGACCCAGGGCTGACAGGACGATGGTCTTCCCGGCGCCGGTCTCCCCCGTGAGGACGTTCAGTCCCGGCCCCAGCTCCAGCTCGGCGCTATCGATGACGGCGACGTTGCTGATCCGGAGTTGCTGCAGCATCGGCGTCCTACCGCTCGCCCCACTTGAGCTTGTTGCGGAGCACGTCGAAGTAGGATCGGGTGGGTATCCTCACCAGTGAAACCGGCGACTTGTGGCGACGCACCTCCACGCGGTCGCCGTTGTGCAGGAGGATGCCCTCCTGACCGTCCGGGATCAGGACCACCGTGTCGCCGGCGGACGTCAGCGTGGACCGGATCCTGGCGTCGCTGGCGATGACGATGGGCCGGTTGGTGGTAAGGGTATGAGGGCAGATGGGGCAAAGGATGATGGCTCCCATGGCGGGATGGAGAATCGGGCCGCCGGCCGCGAGCGAGTAGGCGGTGGATCCGGTGGGCGTGGAGATGATCAGGCCGTCGGCCCTGTAGGTGCACAGATAGTCGCTGCCGACGTAGGTCTCCAGGTCGATGATCTTCGAACGGGCGCCCTTGGTGATGACCGCGTCGTTGAGTATCCTCAGGTGCCGCGAGCCGGCCTTGCCCGAGATGCTCACGTTCAGGGTCATGCGTTTCTCGATGGTGTAGTTTCCGGAGATGGTGCTGTCGAGGACCTGTTCGAGCTCGTCGAGCGCGATCTCGGTGATGAAGCCGAGCCCCCCCAGGTTCACGCCGACGATGGGCACCTCGGGCCGTTCCACCAGACGGGCGATGCTCAGCAGCGTGCCGTCTCCCCCCAGCACGACGATGAGATCGGCCCGCGTCGCCATCTCCGCCTTGAGCGCCACCCGGCCTCCGGTGGTGCCGAACTCGGCTTCCACCAGCACCTCCATGCCGCGGCCCTCAAGCCACGGAATGGTGGTTCTCATGATCTGCTCGGCCTTTTCCTCCCCGTACTTGGCGACGATTCCGACGGTCTTGACCATGATCCTGCGGGACAACTACCACAGGGTGGCGAAGGATGCCATCTTGCGCGTGGCCGCCGGCATGGGATAGGACAGGGACCGCAAGGGGGGAACGCATGGACGCAGGGGAACTGTTGGAGGTGATGGCGACGCGGCGCAGCGTGCGCGTGTACAGGAGCGGGCAGATTACCGACGGGCAGCTCCAGCTCATGTTCGAGGCGGCCCGGCTCGCGCCCTCCGGCGCCAACAGCCAGCCTTGGGAATTCGTCGTGACGCGCGACCGGGCGAAGATGAAGCGGGTCCGGCAGATCTATTCCGACGAGTGGAATCAGCGCAAGCTCGAAGACCCGGTGCACTACAAGGGGCTCAAGAAGGACTACGTAGGCGACGTGAGCGCGCTCGTCCTCGTCTGCGGCGACGCCCGCACCAAGCGGGTCTACCTCACCACGCGGCAGCCCGCGGACCGGGAGAAGCTGTTTCAGGCCAACGTGGCCAACGCGGTGGAGCACATGATGCTGGCGGCGGCGAGCATGGGCTTCGGCACGGTGTGGGTCTCGGTGCGCAAGGAGGTGGAGCCGGAGTTGCGCACCCTGTTCAAGGTGCCGCGGTCGCTACGCCTGCTCTGGGTGATGCCCGTGGGGCGCCCGCGCGCCTGGCCCAAGCCCAAGCCGCGCCGCAGGGTGGACGATTTCGTCCACTGGGAAACCTACGACAAGAGCAAGCTGCGCCCCGAGTCCCGGATCAGGTCCTGGCCCAAGTCGTAGGACGGTTCACCCCTCCTGCAAGGCGTTGAACACCTTCTCGGCGGTAATGGGCAGGTCCAGGATGCGCACGCCCACCGCGGCTTCCACCGCGTTGGCGATGGCCGGGGCCGTGGGCACAATGCTCATTTCCCCGATGGCCTTGGCGTTGTAGGGGCCGGGTCCGGTCTGGTCCTCCACCAGCACGGTCTCCAGCGGCGGCAGGTCCTTCACGCAGGGCACGCAGTAGTCGCCGAGATTGAGGGTGGTGACCCGCGGCCCGTCCTTGACCATCTCCTCCATTACCGCGTAGCCCAGGCCCTGCACGAAGCCGCCGTCGATCTGGCCCTGGTGGCCCAACGGGTTGATGATGGTGCCGACGTCGTGGGCGGTCACCACCTTCTTCACGTTCACGGTGCCGGTCTCCCGATCCACCTCGACCTCCGCCACCTGGACGAAGAAGGCCGGCACCGGGGAGCGCTCGGGCCGGTAGGACTTGCGCACCGACAGCGCCTGCTCCTCGGCGATGAGCTTCCCGGCCACGTCGGCGAACGCCAGGGCCGCGCCGTCGGCGCTGAAGCGGCCGTCCGCCAGGGTCACCGCGTCGGGCTTGCAGCCGAGGGCAAGGGCCGCGGCTTCCGTCATCCTGTCGCGCAGTTCCTCCACCGCTTCCACCAGGCCGCGCCCCACCATGGCGGTGATCTTGCTGCCGCCGGGCTCCGCGTCGGTGTCGAAGGTGTCGGTGTCGCCGCGCGCCACCTGCACCCGTTCCGCCGGCAGGCTCAGCAGCTCCGCGGTGATCTGGCGCAACAGCGTGTGCGTGCCCGTGCCGATGTCGGGAATGGCGGTGAGCACCGTAACCTCGCCGCCGGCGTCGCAGGTGATCTCCAGATTGACCGTGCCGCTGCCGCCGGTGTGGCGGAAGGAGAGGGCCATGCCCCTGCCGGTGTCGGGCCCGGCCGGCTCGTCGTTCCATCCCGCCGCGGCCAGGGCGGCCTCGACGGTCTCGCGGCAGCGGATCTTCTGCATGGCGCGCTTGTTGGGCAGCTCGTCGCCGTCCTGCATCAGGTTCTTCAGGCGCAGCGCCACCGGGTCCATCCCGAGCTTCCGCGCCAGCATGTCCAGGAGCGACTCGATGGCGAACACGGTCTGCGGTTGCCCCGGCGACTTCATGTAACCGCCGGGCACACCGTTGGTGTAGACGTTGTAGGTGCGGATGGCGTAGTGGGCGATGCGGTAGGCGTTGACGATGAAGGTGCCGTCGATCTCGGACGGCTTGAAGCCCGAGTAGGCGCCGCTGTCGAAGTAGATGTCGCTGTCCAGGGCCACCAGGGTGCCGTCCCGCCTGGCTCCGAGCTTGACGCGCATGACCGAGGGGTGGCGCGGGTCGCCGGCCATGAACTCCTCGGTATAGTCCATCACCATCTTCACCGGGCGGCCCGCGGCCTTGGAGAGGTAGTAGCAGACCGGCACGTCCATCTGGGAGCCCTTGCCGCCGAAGTCGCCGCCCAGGGCGACGCTGTGGACGTGGATGTTCTCCTCTTCGAGACCGAGCTGCGCGGCCAGCATCTGCTTGAGCCGGAACGGCGCCTTGCACGACGCCCACACGTCGATGCGGGCCGGGTCGCCGCCCGAAACCACGGTGGCGTGGGGCTCGAGGTAGACCTGGTGCACCCCGGGCGTGCGGAAGGTGTGCTCGACCACCACCTCGGCGTCCGCCATTCCCCGGGCGACGTCGCCGGCCGTGTGCTCCTTGAGGGACAGGGCGTTGGGCTGGTGCTCCGGGCGGCCGGGTACGCCGGCATAGCCGGCGAGTTGCTCGTGGATCGCCGGGGCGCCGTCCGCCAGGGCTTCTTCGATGCCGGCCACGGCGGGCAGCTCCTCGTACTCCACCTCGATGAGCGCCAGCGCCTGCTCGGCCGCCTCCGGCGTCTCCGCCGCCACCGCCGCGATCTTGTCGCCGATGAAACGCACCTTGTCGCGGGCCAGCACCGGCAGGTCCTGAAGGCTGATGCCCACGCGCAGATCGGGGACGTCCGCCCCCGTCAGCACCGCGCGGACCCCCGGAACCTCCCGGGCCCGGGACGCGTCCACGCGCGCCAGCCGGGCGTGGGCCACGGTGCTGCGCAGGCACTTGCCCCACAGCGCCTCCGGCGCCGCCACGTCGGCCGTGTAAACCATCGCGCCCGAAACCTTGTCCGGACCCTCCACGCGTCCTACCGGTTGTCCTACGACCTTGAGATCCGTGGTTGCTCCTGTTGGTTGTGTCGCATCGGATCGGCGCCCCCGGCTGGAAAGTTTGGCTGATTGATCCGAAAAGGGCAATTAGGGTGATCCGGAACCCAGGCACTTCTTCCTCGTCATCCCGGGGTGACGGGAGGTGGAGCTTGGCGGGAGATGGGCCTGGAGTCGGGGATCCGAACGGAGGGCGGCGTGGAGGCGGTCCGGAAGGGCGGGAAGCCGACTGGACGGGGATTCGCATGTTGCACAACCGCGCGCGATTCAATATGCTGCTTTCCGCAAAGAAAGGTCGCGGCGGCCGCCCGGTCCGCCCGCTCCCTTCCAGGCGTTTCGACGAAGGAGGACTTGTCCATGGAATATGATCTGCTGATACGCGGCGGCCGCGTGGCCGACGGTTCCGGACTGCCGTCCCACACGGCGGACGTGGCCGTGAAGGACGGCAAGATCGCCGAGGTGGGCCGTCTCAAGGGCTCGGCGAGCCGCACCATCGACGCCGCCGGGCTGGTGGTGTCCCCGGGATTCATCGACCACCATACCCACATGGATGCGCAGATCCTCTGGGATCCCTACGGCACCTCCGAGCCGCAGCACGGCATCACCTCCATCGTCATGGGCAACTGCGGCCTGGCGCTGGCGCCCGTGAGCGACGGCGGCGAGGACGCCCTGGTCAAGAGCTTCGTGCGAGTGGAGGCGATTCCGCGCTTCGCGCTGGAAAAGGGCGTCAACTGGCGTTGGCATTCCTACGGCGAGTACCTCGATGCCCTGGAGGGCAAGCTCGGCATCAACGCCGGCGGCCTGGTGGGCCACATCGCGGTGCGGCAGAACGTCATGGGCGAGGAGTCGGTGGAGCGCACGGCCACCGCCGGCGAGATTCAGAAGATGAAGGGTCTGGTGCGGGACGCCATGGATGCGGGCGCCCTGGGCTTCTCCACCAACCGCAACGAGCGGCACATGCGGGAGGACGGCAAGCCCGTGGCCAGCCGGCTGGCGGACGACAACGAGCTCTACGCCCTTTGCGACGTGCTCGGCGAGCTCAACAGCGGCATCATCGAGACCATTCTCGGCCGCAACAAGATGGAGCACTTCGACGCCTACTACGACCTGGCCAGCCGGACGCAGCGGCCGATCATCTGGCAGAGCGTGCACCATCGTTGGGCCGAGCCCACGCTTTGGCAGCAACAGTTGGATGCGGTGTCGCGCATTTTCCGTGACGGCTACCGTGCCTACGGTCTCACCCAGACGGTACCCCTGGTCCGTCACTTCAACCTGCAGAACGCACAGCTCTTCGACGAGTTTCCCAACTGGAAGAACATCATGTTCCTGCCCGTGGAAGTGCGCCAGCAGGCTTTTGCCGACCCGGCCACGCGTGTGAAGCTGCGCGAGGACCTGGCGACGGAGCGCATGACCAATTTCCACCGGCGCTGGGACATCGTGCAGGTGGAAAAGGTCGTCAAGGAAGAGAACAAGCGCTACGAAGGCAAGAGCGTGGCGGAGATGGCGGCCATGCGGAACCAGCATCCCGTTGACGCCCTCCTCGACCTGTCGCTGGACGAGGGCCTGTTGACCACCTTCCAGAACGCCAACACCGGCGGAGACGCGCAGGCCATGGGAGAGATCCTGCGCAGCCCCTATGTCCTGGTGGGCACTTCGGATGCCGGCGCCCACGTGTTGTACGGCGCCGACTTCGGTTACGGCACGACGTTGTTGGGACTGTGGGTGCGGGAGCGGGGGCTGATGACGCTGGAAGAAGCGGTTCACAAGCTCACCTTCCACGTCGCCTCCGTGTACGGACTCGAGGGCAGGGGCCTGATCCGGCCCGGCTACGCGGCGGACCTGACCCTGTTCGATCCCGACACCGTGCGCGCCTACGAGCCCGAGTGGGCGGAGGACTACCCGGCCGGCACCAAGCGCCTGATCCAGCGCTCCGACGGCATCCACTACACGATCGTCAACGGCGGTGTGATCTACGAGGACGGCCGTCTCAGCGGCGAGCTCCCGGGCCAGGTGCTGCGAGGCTCGGCCTATACTCCGAGCCGCGCGGCGGCCGCGTAGCGCCGGCTCGGACAGACTCCCGGGAGCTTTATCGTTCGATACGGGCAGGGGCGGGTTTCAAACCCCGCCCCTGCGTGGTTGAGGGCTGGAAACAAGGGGGGAGACCCGGTGGGATTGACGTACATTCCGGTGGCCCGCGCCGGCGAGCTGGAGCCCGGAGAGCGGAAGGCGGTGGACCTCAACGGGCGGGCGCTCGTCCTGACGCGCATGGAGGACGGCTACTTCGTGTTCTCGCGCTATTGTCCGCACGAGAGCGCGGACCTCATGGGCGGAGTCATCGCGGCGGGGAAAGTCCGCTGCGACAATCACGGCTACTGTTTCGATCTCGGCACCGGAGACTGCGTGCTGCCCAAGGGCGGCGACCCGCTGACCGTTCTGCCCGTGGAGGAAAGAGGGGACGAGGTGTGCGTCCGTATCGAGTGGTAGCCCGGCGTCCCTGACCGGGCCCGCCTCAGCCGCCGCCGTTGCGGCTGATCTCCTGCAGCAACTGCTGCGCCTTCCGCTTGTGTATCGCGTCGTCGGAGAATTTGATCGGTAGCTCGGCGACCGTCTCCAGGTGTCGGCGGGCCAGTTCAGGCTTGCCGAGCGCCTGATAGGTCCTTGCCAGCTCCAGGTGGTGGTTGATGACGTCGGGGTTGTAGCCGATCGCCTTCTTCAGGTAGCGGACCGAGTCGTCCATGCGCCCGGGCGGGACCGAACCGAGAAGGAACAACTTCGCCAGCAGGCGTTCGGCCTGGTTGATCTCCGCCATGCGCCGGTGCCATACGCCCAGGACGTGATAGGCAAAGCCGTTGTCGGGGTCGAGGGCGATGGCCGTGTCGGTGGCCTCGCGGATGTCACCGGCCAGCGCAATCTGCTTCTTGACGCCGGAGAACTCGGCCACCTTCCCCAATGACACGGCCAGGAAGAAGTGAGGCCACGTCGACTTCGGATCGACCTTGACCGCCGCGCGCGCGTAGCGCTCGGCGGTGCGGTACTGCTCCTGGCGTTTCTTCTCCCAGTCGGGGACCGTCTCGGGGATCATGTCGCCCACGTCGATGTAGGTCCGCGCGGTCCAGACGAGGACTTCGGGGTCGTCGGGCGACAGCGCCAGCGCCTTCTTGAGCTCGACCAGGGCTTCCGAGGATTTGAACTGTCCGTAAAGGGCGGCCGCGCGCGCAACGGCCTTGGCCGCGTCGCCGCCGTCGTCCCGAACGGTTCCGTTCTCGTCGGGGACCGGCGGCGGGCCGTCGGCGGCGGATGCGTGGCGGACGGGGCCGCCGCCCGCGACGAGGAACAGGGCCAGCAACAGAACGGCGACTTGGGGCAACGGTCCGAGGATCAGGGGCAGGGAGCGGGTGCTGCCGCAGTCTTGGAAAGCTCGACGAAACGGCATGTGGGTGGTAACCACAAGTCCAGTGTATCAACTCCATGGCCCATAATCCATCACCCCGGGAAAAAAGGCAGGCGCCCGGGCGCGCGAGGGACGTGGCCGACGCGGTCCTCCTGATCGCGTTCGGCGGGCCCGAGAAACCTGACGAGATCCGGCCGTTCCTCGAGCGCGTCACCGCCGGACGGCGGATACCGCCGTCCCGTCTTGACGAGGTGGCGCACCACTATGAGATCATCGGCGGCCGCTCGCCGCTGAACGAGATCACGCGCAGGCAGGCGGCGGCGCTGCGGGAGAGGCTCGCGCGGGACGGCGTCGTCGTCCCCGTCCACGTCGGCATGCGCAACTGGCACCCCTTTCTGGACCAGGCCCTGGCGGCGCTCCGGGCGGACGGTTGCCGCCGGGTGTCGGGGATCATCCTCTCCGCGTTCCGGACGGAGGCCTCATGGGACCGTTACGTCGGTAGCGTGGAGGCAGCCCGGACCGCCGCGGGCGAGCCGGCGGTGGAGTACGCGGGCGCCTGGTCCGACCACCCTCTCTACGTTCAGGCGGTGGCCGACCGGGTGGCTGCCACCATCGACCGGATTCCGCCGGCCCGGCGGGATGCTCCTCTCGTGTTCACCGCCCACAGCATTCCACGTTCCATGGCCGATGACTCCCCATACGCCGCGCAGTTCAGGAAGGCCTCCCAAGGGGTGGCGGAGAGACTGGGACGGCCCCGGTGGACGCTTGCCTACCAGAGCCGTAGCGGCAACCCCAGCGACCCGTGGCTCGAGCCCGACGTGTGCGACGTCATCGAGACCCTGGCGGGAGAAGGGGAGCGGGCGGTGGTGGTGGTGCCCATCGGTTTCGTCTGCGACCACGTCGAGGTGCTCTACGACCTGGACGTGGAGGCGCGGCAACGGGCCGAGGCGGTGGGAATGGGGTTCTATCGGGCCCCCGCCGTCAACGACCATCCGCTGTTCGTGGACCTGCTCGCCACGCTCGTTTCAGGTACATAGCCTGTATTGACCCGGGGGCGGCCTGCCGATAGGATTCTGGTGCGGTCGGGTGCTTCCTACTCATGTCCAAGGCGCGGGAGGGGATCATGTCCTCGAGATTCCTGAGTTCGCTTGCGGCGGCAACCGTTGCGGCGGTGACGGTCGTCTCCGTCGCCCTCGGATCCGAAGCCAGGGCGCCGGTTCGGGTGGGCTTGACGGGCTTCGGGGTAGGCACCGTCGTCACCTGGGTCGCCGACGACACGGACCTGTTCGCCAAGTACGGCATCGACGTCGAGGCCGTCTACATCGAGGGAGCCGCGGGCGGCGGCGTGCAGTCGCTGCTCGGGATCGACATCCTGGTGTCGTCCCGGGACGTGCTGCCCCCCCTGGAGGCCGTGAGCAACGGCGCCGACCTGGTTTTCTTCGGCGGACACGGGAGCGCGGAGAACTATCGTTTCGGGGTGGCTTCGTACGTCGATCACCTGGCGCAGCTCAAGGGCAAGAAGGTGGGGGTGTCGGGCTTGGGCAGGAAGTCCGACCTCATCGCGCGGGTGGCTTTGCGGCGGGCCGGGCTCGATCCGGTGGAGGACGTGGAGATGGTTCCCATCGGCTACTCGCCCCAGCGAGCCGCGGCCATCTTTCGCAACGTCGTCCAGGGGGCGCCCCTTGTCCCTCAGGTGGCGGCGCAGGCGCAGCGGGCGGGCATCAAGGTGCTCGACGTCGGGGAGGTCCATCTCGTCACGGACCTGCTGGTCACCACCCGGTCTTTCGCCGAACGGAACCCCAGTGCGCTCCGGCGTTTCCTGATGGCCTATCTCAACGGCGTCCAACACTTTCTGACCGATCGCGCGGACAGCATGCGCATCATGAAGAAATACGGGACCCTGGCGGAGGGGACCTCCCTCTCAGGCGCCTACACGTTCCTGGCCAACCAGCTGGAACCGCTGCCGGTGCCGCGCGCCGAGGGGGTGCAGGCGCTCATCGATGCGGTCTCGGTCACGGACTCGCGCGCCCGGAAGCTCATGCCGCACCAGCTCCTGGAGCTGGAGGCCTTGAAGCGGCTTCAGCAGGCCGGTTTCGTCAAGGGACTGTACTCCGAGAAGATCGAGCTGTAAGGGCGGTTTCAGACCCGCCCCTGCATGTCGTTCTCCTTCCTTCGGCGGCTTGCCGGCGCGGTCAAAATTGCATTCGCCGCGCATATCCCCTAGAATGAAACGGCCCGTACGCTCAGGTCGCCGACAAGTCCGGGCACACACGCCTTCACCCGCATGTACACGCTAAAGCTGGCGCTGATCGTTCTTTCAAGCATACTCCAGAGCATTCCCATCATTGCACTCGGGCTCGTGGACCCCTACGGCAAGCGGGTCTATCCGATGTTCCGGTTCTGGTCGTGGTGCGTTCTCAAGACCGGCGGGGTGGAGCTGAGGGTGCGTGAGACCGGGCAGCTGGATCCCCGGCGGGCCTACATCTTCATGGCCAATCACCAGAGCAACATCGACATCCCCGTGCTGGTGCGGGCACTGGGGCCGTTCCAGTTGCGCTGGATGGCCAAGCGCGAGCTCCTTCGAGTACCGTTCTTCGGCTGGGCGCTGTGGGCATCCAAGCACATCATCGTCAAGCGCACCCGGTCGAAGGACGTGGCGGCCGCCATGGCCGCCTCGTGCGACAGGCTGGCCCGGGGCATCTCCGTGGTGGTGTTTCCGGAGGGGACGCGAAGCACGGACGGAGGGCTGTTGCCGTTCAAGCGTGGAGGATTTCGCCTGGCGGAGAAGGCGGGGGTTCCCATCGTGCCCATCACCCTCAACGGGTCGGGGGCCCTCATGCGGCGCGGAGACTGGCGCCTCAGGCCCGGCGAAGTGGAAGTCGTCGTCGGCGATGCGATCCCGCCGGACGACGGCGACGACCGTTCCCGCCGGCAGATGCGCCGTGTGCGGGAGGCCATCGGCTCACACCTGGCGCGGCCGGCCGCAGCCCCGGGCGGCAGCGGCGGCGCCTGGCACGCCGAGGGGTTTCCGCCGGCGACGGGTCGAGAGGTCTAGTCCGGATGGAGTCCGTGAGGATCGTCCCCCTGGGAGGGCTGGGAGAGTTCGGCTCCAACATGCTGGCGGTGGAGTGGGGCGACTCCGTCATCGCCCTGGACTGCGGCGTGATGTTCCCCGGCCCCGAGCTGCTGGGCATCGACCTGGTCATCCCGGACATCAGCTACCTGGAGGAGCGGGGGAAGGCTCCCCGGGCCATCATCCTGACCCATGCCCACGAGGACCACATCGGCGCCTTGCCCTACGTCCTGCGGCGTTTCCAGGTGCCGGTCTACGGCACGCGGCTGACCTTGGGGTTCCTGCGCCACAAGTTGCGGGAGCACCGGCTCGAAGACTCCACCGAGTTGGTGGAGATCGTCCCCGGACAGCGGTTTTCCGTGGGCCCCTTCACCATCGAAGGAATTCCCGTAACCCACAGCCTGGTCAACTGCATCGCCCTCGCCATCGAAACGCCCGTGGGGGTCATCGTCCACACCGGCGACTTCAAGATCGACAACACGCCCATGGCGGGGGAGAGCTTCGACTTCCACCGCTTCGCGGCCTACGGCGACAAGGGGGTTCTGCTGCTGCTGTCGGACTCCACCAACGTCGAGCACGCCGGCAGCACGCCCTCCGAACGCACCGTCGGAGAGGGGCTCCGGGGCATCTTCAGCGCGAGCCCGGGCCGGGTTTTCGTGTCGACGTTCGCCTCCCATATCCCGCGCATCCAGCAGGTGGCGGAGCTGGCGGCCGACTTCGGGCGCAAGCTGGTGCTCAGCGGGCGGAGCATCGTCAACAACACGGCCATCGCCGCCGACCTGGGCTATCTGCGCCTGCCGCCCGACGTCATGACGGACAGCCAGAGCTGGCAGGACGTAGCCGACGACCGGCTTTGTTTCCTCACCACCGGAAGCCAGGGGGAGCCCCTTTCCGTGCTCCACCGCGTGGCCTTCGACGAGCACCGCTCCATCAAGGTCCGGCCCGGAGACGCCGTGGTGCTGTCGGCCAGGTTCATCCCGGGAAACGAGAAGATCATCAGCAACCTCATCAACCACCTCTACCGGCGGGGCGCCCGGGTCCACTACGAGCGCACGTCGGAGATCCACGTGTCGGGACACGCCAGCCAGGAAGAGTTGAAGACCATGCTTCAGCTCACCCGGCCGCGATACTTCGTGCCGGTTCACGGAGAGTTCCGCCAGCTCTGCAAGCACATCGAGCTGGCGCGCTCCGTGGGCGTGCCCGCCGGCAACTGCTTTCTCATGGAAAACGGCGACGTGCTGGAGATCACCGGGCACGACGCCTGGCGCGGGGAGCCGGTGGCCACCGGCAAGGTCTTCGTGGACGGGAACGGCATCGGCGACGTGGAGGACGTGGTCATACGGGACCGCAAGCATCTGAGCGAGGATGGGTTGGTGGTGGTGGCCATGGCGGTTCACCAGCGGACCGGCGAGGTCACGGCGGGCCCGGACCTGATGGCCCGGGGGTTCATGCGGCTGGAGGAAGAGGACGACGTCCTCGGCACCGCCCGGGAGTCGTTGCGCGAGTACGTGGACGGCTGCGGCGTCGAGATGCGTACGGATTCGGCCGAGCTCAAGGAAGGCATACGCCGGTCGTTGCGCAAGTTCTTCGAGAAGAGGCTGCGGCGCCGGCCGGTGATCGTGCCGTATATCATGGAGATGTAGGCGGGCGCCCATGCACAACGGCTCGCGGCTCAATCGTGAACTCTGGGGCTCGGTGGCTCTCGTGGCGGCCTGTTTCGCCGTGCTCAGCCTGGTCTCCTACAGCCCCCTGGACCAGTCCGTCAACGTCCCGTCCGGGGCCCGGGACCCGGCGAACCTCGGGGGAGTGGTGGGCGCCCATCTGGCGGACGTGTTGTTGCAGGGCCTGGGTCTCACGGCCTGGCTGCTGCCCGTCTTCCTGGTTCTGTTCGCGGTCCGGCTCTTTCGCCGGGAGCCGCGGAAGCTCGGGCTCCTCAAGGTCCTGGGATATGCGATGTCGCTGTGGGGCCTGGCCATCCTGGTCAGTCTCGTGCACGAGGTGGACGTGGCGCGGGAGAGCGGCGGTGTCCTGGGCGGGTTTTCCAAAGAGTTCCTGACGGAGATGTTCGGCTATGCCGGAACCTGCGCCATCACGCTGTTCCTGTTGCTGGCGGCGGTCATGCTGATGTCCCAGATGTCCATGCTGAGCTGGTGGAATCACCTCGCGGACGCCCCCGGACAGCTCCGTTCCAGGATGGGCGCGACCACGGCGTCGGCGTGGCGCAAGACGGTGGAGGGCAAGCCGCCCGCCAACGTCAAGAAGGACCGCCGGGAATTCCGGGCGCCTCCCATCGTCGTCGAGGAGGAACCTCCGGCTCCGGAGGAAACCGCCAAGGGGCGCAGGAAGAAGGCCAAGGGCAAGAGCAAGGCGAAGTCCAGGCCCGAAACCGAGCAGTTCGTGTTCCCGGAGCTCACCGACGGCTACACGTTGCCGTCGACGGCCTTTCTCGATGCACCTCCGGAAGAAAAGGCCAGCATCGACAAGGGTACGCTGGAAGCCAATTCACTGATGCTTCAGCGGAAACTCCAGGACTTCGGCATCGAGGGCGAGGTGCTGGCGGTGAGGCCCGGGCCGGTCATCACCGTGTACGAGTTCCGGCCCGCCCCCGGCGTCATGGTGCGCCGCATCGTGGGGGTGGCGGACGACCTCGCCATGGCCCTCAGCGCCGTCAGCATCCGTATCCTGGCGCCGATTCCCGGAGAGTCCGTGGTGGGCATCGAAGTGCCCAATGCCCGGCGCGAAACCGTCTACCTGAGAGAGATCCTGGAAGACCCGGTGTACGCGGACTCCGACGCGATGTTGTCGCTGGCCCTGGGGAAGGACATCTCCGGGGCGCCGTTCGCCACGGACCTCTCCCGGATGCCGCACCTGCTGGTGGCGGGCGCCACAGGCACGGGCAAGTCCGTCTCGCTCAACTCGATGATTCTCAGCGTCCTGTACAAGGCCACGCCGGACGACGTGCGCTTCATCATGATCGACCCGAAGATGCTCGAGCTGACGCCCTATGAAGGGTTGCCGCATCTGTTGACGCCGGTGGTGACCGACCCGAAGGAGGCGCGGGCGGCCCTGTTCTGGGCGGTGGAGGAAATGGACCGCCGCTACCGGCTCATGCGCGACAAGCGCGCCCGCAATCTCGACAACTACAACCGCATCCTGGAACGGGAGCCGCCGCCGGAGAAGCCGGCCGCGGAGGACGCCGGCGACGGTTCCTCCGGGGGCGCGGAGGCGGGCGGCCGGCTGGACGGGCGCGAGGAGCTGGAGCACGGACGGCTGCCCCGGATCGTCATCCTCATCGACGAGTTGGCGGATCTGATGATGTCCGTGGGACGTGACATCGAGGAACACATCACGCGGTTGGCGCAGAAGGCGCGAGCGGCCGGGATACACATGGTGCTGGCGACCCAGCGGCCGTCCGTGGACGTGATCACCGGTCTCATCAAGGCCAACTTTCCGGCGCGCATCTCGTTCCAGGTGACGTCGCGGGTGGATTCACGCACGATCCTGGACGGGCAGGGGGCGGAGCAGCTCCTGGGCAACGGGGACCTGCTCTTCCTGCCGCCGGGAACGGCGCGGTTGATCCGGCTTCACGGTCCCTTCGTGTCGGACAGAGAGGTCCGCAAGGTCACCGAGTTCATCAAGCAGCAAGGCCGGCCCCAGTACCGCCCGGAGATCCTGGAGGCCCGGGACGACGCCAACGGCGACTTCCTGAACGCCGACGACGACTACGACGAGATGTACGATCAGGCCGTGGCGGTGGTGACCGAGACCCGCCAGGCGTCCATATCCATGGTCCAGCGGCGCCTCCGGGTGGGATACAACCGCGCGGCGCGCATGATCGAGAAGATGGAGCGGGACGGAGTGGTAGGACCCGCGGACGGCGCCAAGCCGCGCGAGGTCCTGGCGCAGAAGATCGAAGAGTAACCCATGATGACGATCGCATTGGACGCGGCGGCGGGCGCCCTCCCCGCGAGCCGCGGCGTGTCACGCTTCCCTGGTTGGATTGCGGCGGTCTTCTGCGCCGCCCTGTTGCTGCCGTTGCCGGGTCCCCGCGCGCAGGAAGCCGCGAACATCGTCCGGGAAGTGCAGCGTCGCTACGACGCCACGCGGGACTACAGCGCCGACTTCCGGCAGACCACCGAGTACCGCACCCTCAACCGGCGCATCGAAGGCAAGGGCCGGGTCTACTTCAGCAAACCGGCGAAGATGCTGTGGCGCTACGAGGACGCTGACGGACAGTTCGTCTTGTCCGACGGGCGCGCCCTCTACTTCTATCAGCCGGCCGAACGGCAGGTGATCAAGACCGCCCTCGGGTCGGTGTTCCGCTCGGACCTTCCGCTTTCCTTCCTGCTGGGCGTCGGCGATCTCGACCGGGATTTCCGGGCAGAGTTGACGGCCTCCACTCCCGACGCCCACGTGCTGAAGCTCTTTCCCCGAAAAGCCAATACGGGCGTGACCGAGATCCAGCTCTCCGTGGACCCGGACAGCCACGACATCCGACAGGTCCTCATCGAGGATGCCGCGGGCAACGGTTGGACCTTCCGCTTCGACAACGTCCGCCACGGGGCAGGGCTGGATCCGGCGTTGTTCGAGCTGAAAGCGCCGCAAGGTGTCGATATCGTTGAGTTTGGGTCTTAGTGTCGTGTCCCACACAATGCTTTACCGATCTGCTTGTCTTTCTTGTCGTCGGCTGCGTTGCTCTTCCTCGCGTGGTGCCCGCCACTGCTCGTCATCGCGCCTTGCCGACAACAAGAAATCCTGCGCATCCCGGTAAAGCATTGTGTGGGACACGACACTAGGGCCGCGTCTCCTTCGGCAAGCCCCCACGGTGGTGGCCGCGTCTCTCGTATTGACTCCGTCTCGAAATAGTGGTGAATTGTGTCTCTTCCAGGAGACACGACCATGAGGAAAGACGTTCTGAAGAAATTCCGGGAGACCCTCCTCGGCATGAAGGGTCAACTGCTGGAGGATATCCCGGACCGGCTCAAGCACGAGGTGGAGAGCTCCAAGGACGAGGGACGCGACACCTACGATTTGGCCAGCGACGAGCGGGATCGTGAGATCAACATGATACTGAACGATCGCGAACGGGCGAAGCTGATGGCCATCGAGGATGCGCTGCTCCGGCTCGGCGAGGGTTCCTACGGCATCTGCGACGAGTGCGGGGAAGATATCGGCGTCGGCCGGCTCAAGGTGATGCCGTTCACGCGGTTGTGCGTGCGCTGCCAGGAGGAGCTGGAGAAGGAATCCCGCATGACGAAGAACTTCGACGACGATCGAACCTTCCGCCGGCTCACGACGACGGACACGGAAGAGGAAAGCTATTAAGGCTGTCCGGGTCGAATATTTCCACGCCTTGAGACGCGGCACCCCGCCGGCGGAAACCCGAGGAGGACGCCATGAAGTACTTCTTTTCCAAGGATGAAGCCGAGGTCGTGCGTATCGAGGGCGAGGCGCCGCGCACCCTTTACCCGTGCGTCGAGCCGGGCACGACCGGGACCCGCCAGTTCTCCATGGGCTTGCAGCAAGTCGATCCTCACAGCAAGATCCCCCTGCATTCCCACGACGAGGCCGAAGAGATCCTCTTCGTGATCGGCGGCCGCGCCATCGCCACGGTCGGAGACGAAACCGCGGAGATCGTGCCGGGTTCCGTCGTGTTCATACCCCCCAAGACCAACCACGGTTTCGTCAACGACGAAGACGAGCCCTTGTGGCTGACCTGGACCTTCTCGCCCCAGGGGTTCGAGGGCTACATCCGCGGCGTGGCGCAAGGCACCGTACAACTGAAGACCGTGTAGGCGGGTCACGCCGGTCGGCCCGCGTCCCCCGCCCACGGGCGCGTCCGGCGTTGCCGTGAAGACGTTCGAACGGCGACGGTCCGTGCATGGCCCGCAAGGAGGCTCGTATGCTCGACGACAAGATTGGCTTCATCGGCGCCGGCAAGATGGGCAGCGCCATCATCAAGGGGATCCTGAGGGCCGGGCTGGTGGACCGGAGCCATCTGACCGCCAGCGATCCCGTCGAGGCGCTGGGGAAGGTCCTTGTCGAGGAAACCGGCGTCCGTTTCATGAAAGACAACATCGGTCTGGTGGAATCGTCGGACATCGTGGTGTTGGCGGTGAAGCCCCAGGTCATGGACGGCGTTCTGAAGGAGATCGCCGCGGCGCCGCTGGACGGGAGGCTCTTGGTCTCCATCGCGGCCGGGGTGCCGTTGAGCCGCATCGAGGGGTTGTTGCCGGATGGTGCGCGGGTCGTCCGGGTCATGCCCAACACGCCGTGCCTCGTGGGTCAGGCCGCGTCCGCGTATGCGGGAGGCCGGTGGGCCCTGGACGAGGATCTCGAGAGGGTGGGCAGGATTCTTTCGAGCGTCGGGGTCGCGGTTGCCGTGGAAGAGCATCATCTCGACGCCGTCACGGCGTTGAGCGGCAGCGGACCGGCGTACGTCTTCCTCTTCATCGAATCCCTCGCCGCCGGCGGCGTCCAGATGGGGCTCAGCCGGGACGTCGCGCTGAAGCTGGCGCTTCAGACGGTGTACGGTTCCGCCGCCATGGCCCAGGTCGCCGACGAGCACCTGGCGGAATTGAGGGACGCCGTGACGTCCCCGGCCGGAACTACCGCCGCGGGGCTTTTCGCCCTGGAGCAGGGGGCTTTTCGCGCGACGGTCATCGACGCGGTGGTGCAGGCCACGGAACGTTCGGAAGCCCTGGGGCGAGGGGAACACTAGTACGCGTGCTCGACGAACGGATAGCAGGGGTATGATCCGGCACCATCCGATCCCATGGCGTCACTTCATGCGCGCCGCGCTGTTGCTGGCGCTCGCCGTCGGCGTCGCGGCCGGCCGCGCCCGGGCCAACCTGGAAGCTTTGCCCGCCGCCGAGCTGGAGAAGCAGGCCTACGCCAAGATCGTGGAGGCCCGTGGCAGCGCACGGGCGGAGCGTTACCCCGACGCGCTGACTCGGTTGGATGATGCAGTGACGCTGGCGGAGCAACTGGACGACAAGCTGCCGCTGGCGTTGGCGCTTCACAACAAGGGTGAAGTGGAGCTGCTCCGGGGCCGGCCGCTGGATGCCCTGAAAGCCTACTACAGGGTCTTGGGGGTCTACAGGCGGCTGGGGCACCAAGCCGGCGCCGCGCTGGTTCAGAAGCGGATCGGAATGCTGACGCGGCTGGTCAAGAAGCCCGAGAAGCCGGCCGCCGCCCCGCCTCAAGAGGCGCCCGCGGCGAAAGCCCCGGACCGCCTTTCGCTCGTCGACCAGGCGGTGGAGCGGATCCGCGCGCGGATCAGGTCCGCCGGTCAGAAAGCGCCCGAGAAGCCGGCGCTGGTCGAAACACGCCGGACGGTGGAACCGCCGGTACCCGTCGAGGCACGAGGAACCGGGGAGCCGCCGCCGCCCGTCCCGACAACCCCGCCCGAGGAGCCGCCGCAGCCGTCGGTCCAGGTGGCGCGAGCCGAGCCCCGATCCGGGGCGGACAATCCACGGGAGTGGGCCTACGTGGAATCCCTCAAGAGGAAGATCAGCGCCCGGTCGCGGTATCCCGCCTACGCCAGGCGAACGGGTCAGCAGGGGACTGTGGCCGTTGTCGTCGCGGTGCGCGAGAACGGCGAGCTCGCCGGCGTCGAACTGTCCGAGTCGTCCGGCTTCATCGTGCTGGATGTGGAGGCCCTCCGCAACGTCCGGGAGTCCGCCCCTTTCGGTCCCGTGCCCACCCGCGCGGTTCCGGGCCCCCTGACCGTCCGCATGACCGTCAGCTACACGCTGCCGGCCGCGTCCGGCCCTGCGCCCTAGGCGTATTCCCGACCAGCGCGCTTTCACCCGGGTCCAATGCGAGGACACTAACGGACTGCGCCGGGCTGCGGGCCAGCCGATGGCGGGGTTCCGAGCGTGGTGATCTGGGCGAGAGCGAACGCGTGGCGCGGATGGAGCGCGAGGGCGCGGATGTAGTTGACGTCTGCCTGTCCGTGGAAGCCCAGGGCGGTGGCGTTGCGCGCCCGCAGCACATGGATCTCCGCCAGCCAGCGGTCGTCGGCCGCCAGTCTCGACTCCGCCACATCGAGAAAGCTCAGGGATTCGCGGTAGTTCTTCAGGAGGTAGTGTGCCCGGGCCACGAAATAGTGGCTGTAGGGGTTGGTGGCGTCCACGCCGATGGCGCGTTCGAAGCGGGCCAGCGCGGCCCTGTAGTCTCCGGTCCTGAGAAGATCCCGGCCCTGTTGCACCAGCTTCACGGAAGCCCTTCGCCGCGGCATGGTCGTGCCGTCGAAAGCCGCCAGGGAGGGCAACTCGTACGATCCGTCGGGGACGGGAGCGTCGATCGGGTCACGTCCCCGCTCGATGTTCACCGCGGCCTCCGGAACCCCCGGCGCCGCGACCGCGCCGGGGAGCGGCTCACGCACCGCCGGCGCTGGAGCCGGTACGGTTACCGACAGGTCCTCTTCATGGATCGTGCCCTGACGGAGGGCCGGAGACGGAGCCTCCTGGCCGGTAGGAGCGTTTTGCGGAAAGGCGATCCCGCACGCAAGGATTGCCGTCAGGAACACCGCCCCCGACGCCGCCCGTGCGAAGGGGAACGTCCTTTCTCCCGGCGTATCCGCTTTCGCGCTCACCGTTGTTCCCACGAGGCTGTCACAGCAATATCACCGCCAGCACCGTACCCAAGGCAAACGGGACCAGCGCCGCCGGAGGCAGGTTCCCGCTCACCGTGTCGAGAACCACCAGCAGCGACAGCCCGATGAAGACGAGACCCGGATAGGTCACCAGCAATTCGATCATGGTTCGAGTCCGGTCGCCCGGATGCGGTCCGGGCGGGGTTGCGCCGTAGCCCATTGTGGGCCCCGGCCTCCGGGGTGTCAAGGAGAGTGAGCCCCGGCTGCCTTGCCGCCCCCCTGGCCGAGTGTTAGTCTCCTTCCCTGACAACCGCCGAAACGGAGGAACCCTTCATGATCATCGATCTCGATTCCCATTTGCGCGAAGGCTATTTCATGGACGAGGTGTACAAGCTCGGCGAGCCGTTCGCGCAGTTCACGCCGAGGAAGGCCAACGACGAGGGCCGGAGCCACGGGACGCGCTTTATCCATTCCCTCGAGCCGCTCAATCCCCAGGGGCTCGCGACCCACAAACACCCTTACATCTACGACCCGAAGGTGAACTGGCGCGCGGGCGAGATCGCCGAGCGGCAGGTGGGCGGCTACGACATGGCGCGCCGGCTGGAGGACATTCGCAGGGAACGGATCGACAAGGAGATCATCTTCCCCACCGGCATCAGCATCGCCACGCAGAACCAGGGCCGGCTCGGCGCCGCGGTGGCTCGGGCGTTCAACGACTGGGTGGCGAAACTCGTCAACGGCTACGAGGACACGTTCCTGCCGTGCGCCATGGCCCCGGCCGGCTGCCCGGAAGCCATGCCGGACGAGGTGACGCGCTGTGTCAGGGAGCTGGGTTTCAAGGCCACCCATCTGGTCCCGTACGTGGGTTCGAGGAACGTGGACGATCCGATCTTCTATCCGTATTACGAAACGGTCCAGGACCTGGGCGTACCGCTCTTCTGCCATCCCAACAGCAACGGCGACCTGACGGACCGCTTCGACAACTTCTACAAGACCCACGTGATGGGACGGGTGATGAACTGCACGGCGGCGCTCATCGCGCTGGTGTTGGGCGGAGTGTTCGAGAAGTTCCCGCGCCTGAAAGTGGTCTTCTTCGAGTGCAGCGCGGAATGGATCCTCTTCTGGATGCACCGGATGGACGACGACTACGAATGGGCCAAGGACTTCTCCCAGCTCACGGGCCACCTGAGCATGGCGCCGTCGGAGTACATCAAGCGCAACTGCTACGTGACCTGCGAGGCCGACGAGCGCGACCTGGCGACCCCCATCAAGGAGTTGGGCGAGGACCGCATCTTCCTGGCCACGGACTACCCGCACTTCGACTCGGAATATCCCCACACGGTCTCGGGCATCGAGGAAAGGACCGACATCACCGACGGCCAGAAGGCGAAGATCCTGGGCGGGAACGCCGAGCAGTTGTTGAATCTGTAGGGCCTGCGTGTTACGAGCGGTTCGAGGGCCACGGGCTCACGCCACGCGCAATCCCCTGACGGATACTCGCAGATCGGAGGAGCGGCCGTGAAGGATCGAATTCGAGAGATCGACAAGGAGTACGGGTTCAATCTCAGCGAGGATGAGATCGAGTCCATCGCAAAGCAGGCGGAGGAGACCCACCGGCTGCTCCAGGACCTCTACAAGGTCGACGTCGGCGGGGTCATGCCCATCATGAAGATCGACAAGCAGCGGAAGAGCTGAACCACCCTCCACACCATGGACGACCGCACCAAGGAACAGATTCTCCAGCACATCGACGGCCAGGAGCTGGCCGAGCTCACCCGTGATCTGGTGGACATCCTGAGCCCCACCGGCTCGGAGAAAGAGATCGGCGAGTTCATCCTCGACTGGTACGGACGCAACGGCCTCAAGCCCGTCCGCCAGGAGATCGACCCCAACCGGGTGAACGCGGTGGGCGTGCTCCAGGGCACCGGCGGGGGCGTGTCGCTGATGATCAACGGCCACATGGACACGAGCTTCACCGGGCAGGAGGACGACCTCATGCTGTGCCGGGAGCTCGAGCCCCAGAGCGAGCTCCGCGGCGCCATCCGGGACGGCAAGGTGTTCGGCCTGGCGGCGTCCAACATGAAGTCGGGGCTGGCGGCCTTCATGGTGGCCGGCAAGGCGCTCAAGAAGAGCGGCGTGGCCATCAAGGGAGACCTGATCCTGGCGGCGGTGGCGGGCGAGATCTCCCGCACCCCCATCGGGCCGTACCAGTCCGGACTCTACCGCGGCGAGGGCACCGGCACCCGGCACCTGCTCACTTACGGCGTCCAGTCCGACTACGCCATCGTCGCGGACCGTTCGGCCCTGTCCATCATCTGGACCCAGTCCGGCGTGGCCCAGTTCAAGATCGACACCTTCGGCAATCCCCATGCAGCCTGGGGCGTCACCCGGAAGCAGGAGCCGCCCGAGGAGCACAACGCGGTGCTGAAGATGTCCAGGGTGGTGCAGGCGGTGGACGCCTGGGCCGAGGAGTTCGAGGCCAACCACGTCTACCAGTCGGCCAACGGCCCGATCATTCCAAAGGTCAACCTCGGCTCGGTGCAGGGCGGCGCGCCCTACCGGCCCAACTACCACCCGGGCATCTGCTCGCTGTACGTGGACGTGCGCATCCCGCCGGAGTTGCGGCCCCTCGAGGTGCAGCGGCAGTTGCGCGCGGTGATGGACGCCACCGGCTACGAGTACGACATCGGCATGTACACGTCGAAGATGGGCTACGAGGCCAAGGGTATCGAGCCCGTGGTGGAGGTCATCGAGGAGACCCACCAGGAGCTGTTCGGCGAGAAGACCACGCCGGCCAACACCTTCCGCTCCAGCATCTGGACCGACACCAACATCTACAACGAGATGGGCATTCCCGCCTGCAAGTTCGGCCTCGGCGGCGGCCGGTTCACCACCCGGTCGGAGCAGATCGACATCGACGAGATCGTCCGGGCGGCGAAGATCTACGCGCTGTCGGCGGCCACCATCTGCAACTGGGCGCGATAGCCATCGGAGCAGGGACGACGCATGGAACCGGTACTGGCTGAGAAGATCGTCCACGGTTTGAAGGCGGCCGGCATCGATTTCCTGACCTACCTGCCGGAGAGCCGCCTGAGCCAGATCCTGCCGCTCCTGCGCGAGGACGGCACCGTGCAGATGGTGGCGGCCGCCAGCGAGCAGGAGGCCATCACCATGGCGGCGGGCGCGGCCCTCGGCGGCAAGCGGGTGGCCTGCTACATGGAAAGCACGGGGCCCTACGTCTCCGCCTACTCCCTGCTCACCGTGGGCAAGCAGATGGGCGTGCCGATTCTGCTGCTGATCGGTTTTCTGGGCAGTTTCGCCGATCAACGGAACAGCTTCCTGTACGTGACCATCGGCATGCGGATGATCCCCACCCTCGAAGGGCTGGGGCTCGAATACCGCGTCATCGAGAACGCCGACAATCTCGAGCGGCACATCCGGGACGCTCAGCGGGTCAGCGACTCCATGCGGGCTCCGGCCGCCCTGATCTTCTCCGGGGAGTTCGCCCGATGATCCGGCGCGACTGTCTTGACCTCATGGCCCCGTTGATGACCGATCAACTGGTGCTCTCCTCGCAGAGCGGCCAGCGCATCGAATGGTTCCACCTGGCGCCGGAGCACGAGGGCAACCTGCTGGTGGGCATGATGGGGTGCGCCACCGGCGTGGGCATGGGACTGGCGCTGGCGCTGCCCCGCCGCCGCGTCATCGTGCTGGAGTCGGACGGCAGCGTGCTGCTGTCGCTGTTCAATCTTCCGACCCTGGGCAACCTCAACCTCGCCAACCTGACGGTGTTCGTGTTCGACAACGAGGTCTACAGCGGCAGCACCATGAGCGAGCCCACGGCAACGGCCGGGAAGACCGACCTCGCCGCCATCGCCCGGGCGTCGGGGATCGAAAACGCCGTGACCGTGGACGACATCGACGGCTTCAAGGAGCACGGCCTGCCGGGCGTGACCGGGGAGGGGCTCCACTACGTGGTGTGCAAGGTGGAGGAGAGCCTCATCCACCGCGAGATCTCGCGCCCCAACGTCGACCTGGCGGAGTACAAGTACCGGTTCGTTCGCTATATCGAGCGCACCGAGGGCATAACCATTCCTTTCGTCGGCCTGGGATAGGGCTCCGCCGCATCCCGGGTCCGCAAATCCGAAGTATCAACTCAAACCACAAGGAGGCGATTCACGATGGCAACCAACGATGAAGCGGTCAAACGGCAAGAAGCCGAGAAAACCGAGTACGACTGGGGCACGCTGTGGCCGCACTATCACAAGGAGAGGATGAACTGGGCCACGGGTTTTCGCACCCGGGGTGACGTGGACATCCTGTTCCTGTCCGGTTCCACCGGACGCGATCCGTTCGAGGACGCGCCCTGCCGGGAGCCCAACGAGGAGCGGGCCGGCCGCGGCAAGGTGGTCGGCGGCATCAAGGAGCAGACCCGTCAGGCCTGGCAGGACATCAAGGACAACCTCGAAATGATGGGCGGCGAGTTGAAGCACATCGTCATGATCCGCTATTTTCTCACGCGCCGCGAGGACGTGTTCGACATGCGCGACGAGATGTATGCGTTCTTCGAGGAGCACGAGCCCGACCTGCGGGCCCATCCCCGTCCCGCCACCCTGCTGCGCGGCGTCGGCATCGATCTGCAGGACATGCTCATCGAGATCGAGGCCTGGGCTGCAGTACCGCGCAAGTAGCCGGCGCCTGAAAACATGATGCGGGGGTCCCCGGCAAGCCGGCGGACCCCCGCGTCGTTCCATACCCGCCTTTCCCCTACGGCCAGTCCAGCTCTGCCATCACCGGCGCGTGGTCCGACGGCTTCGAGCCCTTGCGCTCGTCCCGGTCGACACCGGCCGACGTCGAGCGCGACGCCAGTTCCGGGGTGGCGAGAATGTGGTCGATGCGGAGCCCCTTGTTGCGCGGAAACGCGAGCTGGCGGTAGTCCCACCACGAATAGAGCCCGGGCTCCGGATTGTGTTTCCGGACCACGTCCTCGAGCCCCCAATGCGAAAGCCGCGTCATCACGTCCGTCATGTCGGGATTGAAGAGCACGGTGCCGCGCCACACGTCCGGCTCGGCCACGTCCGCCAGGTCGGGCGCGATGTTGAAGTCGCCGGAAATCAGGAGCGGGGTGTCCGGGTCACGGGTCTTCTCCAGGTACGTGAACAGCCGCTCCAGCCACTCCCGCTTGTAGACGTACTTGTCGGACTCGACCTTGTTCCCGTTGGGAACGTACACGGATATGAAACGGACCCCCTGGATCATTCCGCAGATGCAGCGCGCCTGGAGGTCGTCGACGCCGTCGCCGAACCCCATCCGGACGTCGTCGATGGGCTTGCGGGAAAGGATCGCCACGCCGTTGTAGGTCTTCTGTCCGTGTGCCGCGACGTGATAGCCCTGCTCCTTCACGGCCTCGTAGGGGAACTGCTCGTCGGTGACCTTGGTCTCCTGAAGACAGACCACGTCCGGGGCTTGGCGCGACAGCCAGCTCAGGAAGCGTTCTTCCCGCGCGCGGATCGAGTTCAGATTCCACGTTACGACCTTCAAGGGTTTCTCCTCTCTCTCCGTCGGAACGACTCTGTTCAGGCTCCCACCGTCCAGTACCGCCCGTTGTTCCGTCTCAGGGCGAGCGGGGTCTCGTAGAGCTCCTGCAGCAGCGTCTCGGTGATGACCTTGCCGGTGTCGCCGGACCGCAGGACGCGGCCGCCCTTCAACACCAGCGTCTTCTCGAAGGCGGGCAGGATCTCCTCGATGTGATGGGTGACGAACACCAACGCGGTGGTGTCGCTGGTGCGCCCCAACTCCTGCAGCGCCGCGAGCAGGCTCTCCCTGGCGCCCGGATCCAGTCCCGCGCACGGCTCGTCCAGGAACATCACGTAGGGGCGGGTCATCAGCGCCCGGCTGATGAGGACCTTCTGCTGCTCTCCCTGGGACAGCGTGCCGAATCCCTGGTCCTTCAGGCCCAGGCACCCCATGCGCTCCATGACGGCCTCGGCCTGGACGAAGTCCTCTTCCACCGGACGGACCATGGACATTTCCAGCAGGCCGATCTGCGCGAACTTGCCCGACACCACCGTCCGCAAGGCCGGCTCCCGGCCCGGGATCTGGGAGGTGAGGGACGCCGTGACCCAGCCGATACCCTTGCGCAGCTCCCGAAGGTCCACCCGCCGGCTGCCGTTGCGGTAGACGACGCCCCCCTGGTTGGGCCAGAGATAACCGCAGGCCATCTTCAGCAGGGTGGTCTTGCCCGAGCCGTTGGGTCCCAGGATCACCCAGTGCTCCCCCCGGCCCACGGTCCAGTCGACGGAGTCGAGAATCGTACGGTGTCCCGCCGAGTATGAGACGTTCCGGATGTCGAGCGGGACGGTTGCGTTCATGTTTTTCGTTTCTCCCGGGCCGTGTTGCCAACGCAGGGCGAAGGTTCTAAATAGCATTCCTATGCGCAGACTCGAAGGCCGGACGGCCATCGTAACCGGAAGCGGCCAGGGGATCGGCGAGGCCATCGCCATGGCCATGGCGGAAGAGGGCGCCGGCGTGGTGGTGGCGGAATTGCGGGAAGAGACCGCCAACGCCGTGCGGCGGAAGATCGAGGAGAGCGGCGGCGCCGCCCTCGCCCACGCCACGGACGTATCGAGGGAAGACTCCGTGGACGCCATGGTGCGGGCCTGCCTCGAACGCTTCGGCAAGGTGGACATCCTCGTCAACAACGCCGGCATCTATCCCACCAGCACGGTGGAGGACATGGCCGAGGATGAATGGGAGCGGGTCATCGGCACCAACCTGTTCGGGACGTTCCTGTGCAGCCGCGCCGTAACGCCGCACATGCTGCAACAGCAAAGCGGACGCATCATCAGCATCACCTCCGGGCGGGGGCTCCAGGGCGCCGACAACGGTGCCCACTACGCCTCGTCCAAGGGCGGCATCATCGGCTTCACCAAGAGCCTCGCGCGGGAGCTGGCGCCCGCCGGCGTCGCCGTGAACTGCATCTGTCCGGGGGTTTCCGATACCGCGCAGCCCCGGGGCCACCGGACGGAAGAGGAACTTTACGCCAGCGCCGCCAGGATCCCGCTGGGGCGCATCGGACAGCCCCGGGACATGGCCAGGGCGGCCGTGTTCCTCGCCAGCGACCGCGCGAAGTTCGTCACCGGGCAGACCCTGGTGGTCAACGGCGGCGCGATCATGCAATAGCACGCGCGGCCCGAGCGCGCATGAAGGACTCGTGATGGATACCAAGGTGGTTGTCGTGACCGGCGGCGCCAGCGGCATCGGCCGCGCCACGGCGTTGCGTTTCAGTGAAGAGGGCTACGCCCCCGTCATCCTGGACCGGGACGCCGAGGCAGGCGCCGCGACCCTGTCCTTGCTCGGGGCAGGGAAGGTGGAAGGCCGCTTCATCCAGGCGGATCTCACCAACAAGCCGGAGGTCACGGCCGCGTTCGAGAAGATCCTGTCCGCCTGCGGCCGCGTCGACGTCCTGGTGAACCTCGCCGGGGGGACTTTCCACAAAGGCGCGATCCAGGACGTGACCCCGGCCGAGTGGAAGGAGTGCCTCGATCTCAACCTCAAGACCACGTTTCTGTGCGCCCAGGCGGTCATCGCGCCCATGAAGCAGGCGGGCCGGGGGACCATCGTCAACACGGCTTCCAACTTCGGCATCACGGGAGGCGCCGAGCGCACCCACTATGCCGCCTCCAAGGCCGCCATCATCGCCTTCTCCAAGTCCCTGGCCACCGAGCTGGCCCCCCACGGCATCCGCGTCAACACCATCGCCCCCGGACTCACCGGCACCGAGCGGGTGCGGGGCAAGTACGACGCGGACGAATGGTCCGCGTTGTCAGGGACCCTGCCCATGGGACGGGCCGCCATGCCCGAGGAAATCGCCGACGGCATCTTCTTCCTCGCCGGCGACGAGAGCGACTACGTCACCGGCGCCACCTTGCACGTCAACGGCGGCATGGTCATGCCGTAGCGGGCCATTGGTCCGGGTGGCAGTCCCGCGACGCGACTTGCGCCAAACTTATGGTAGCATCATAATACCGGTATGAGTTCGCTACACATTCGAGCGATAGACCCCGCAATACTCGACGCGCTGAAACGTTTGGCACGCAGTCATCACCGATCTCTCCAAGGGGAGTTGCACGCGATTCTCGAACGAGCTGCACGTTTGGCTCCCCCCGAACAGGGAGGTCGGCCGTTGCGCCTGGTGACGGTCGCGTCCGACCATGCAGCATCGTGGCGCAGGGAAGAGATCTATGACGCCGACGGCCGGTGATGTCCTGTTCGTCGACACGAGCGTGTTGTTGATCGCGACCGACGCCTCGCGGAGGTGGCACGAGGAAGCGATGCGGCTGTTCACCGATGCTGACTCCCGTGGAGTTCACCTTGCGGTGAGCGGCCAGGTCTTCCGGGAGTATCTGGTGGTGGCAACCCGCCCGGGGGAAGCAAACGGCCTCGGCATGAAGGTAGAGGATGCGATCGCCAACGTAAACGAGTTCGTGCGCCTTACGCATTCCTACGACGAAACGGAAAAGGTGGCGCGCCGACTGCGGCAACTTGCACTGACCTACGGCCTGCACGGCAAGGTGCTCCATGACGCCAATATCGTCGCCACAATGACGGTCAACGATATTTCCGTCCTGGTGACGCAGAACCTGGACGACTTTGCCCGGTTCGATGAGATAGAGGGCGTCGCGCTGGACGAGGTTTCGCTGGATGGGGGTGGGCCATGACACGTTCGGAGTTGGTCCGTCGCCGGCTGCAGTCGGGCCGTCCATCGCGCCGCCTCGCGGCCGCGGCTCTCGCCCTGGCCCTCGGCTGGTCCGGGATTGCTGCCGCGGACACGGTGGAACAGACCGAGCGACATGCGGTGCGCGTGCGCATCCTGACCCGCGGGCTCGAACGCCCGTGGTCGCTGGCCTTCCTTCCGGACGGACGGATGCTGGTCACCGAGCGGGCCGGCCGGCTGCGCTACGTCGCAGCCGACGGCACGCTGGATCCGACTCCCATCACCGGGCTCCCCGAAGCGGTGGCGGAGAGGCGGCAGGGCGGCCTGCACGACGTCGTGTTGCACCCCCGGTTCTCGCGGAACCGCCTCGTCTATCTCGCCTATGCCGGCAAGGGCGCGGGGGGCTACGGCACCGAGCTCGCCCGGGGGCGGCTTGACGGCCACCGCCTCACCGACGTGCAGGTCCTGTTCCGGGCCTTGCCCAAGTCGTGGGGCGGCCGCCACTTCGGCGGCCGGGTGGTGTTCGACGGCAAGGGGCACGTGTTCCTGACCCTGGGGGACCGGGGCAACCGTCCGAGCGCGCAGGACCTGGGCGACCACGCGGGTTCGATGATCCGCCTCACCGAGGACGGCGGCGTGCCGAAGGACAACCCCTACCTGTCCGTGGTCGGCGCGAGGCCGGAGATCTACACCCTCGGCAACCGCAACGTGCAGGGCGCGGCCATCCATCCGCGGACCGGCGAGCTCTGGACCCACGAGCACGGGCCGCAGGGCGGCGACGAGATCAACATCATCCGGGCCGGCGTCAACTACGGGTGGCCGGTGATCACCTACGGCAGGAACTACGGGATCGGCACGCGCATCGGCGAGGGGACCCACGGGGAAGGCATGGCCCAGCCCCTGCACCAGTGGACGCCGTCCATCGCGCCCTCGGGCATGGCGTTCTATGACGGCGACAAGTTCCCCCGCTGGCGCGGCAACCTGCTGGTAGGCGCGCTCGCGTTCCGCCTGCTCGCGCGGATCGAGCTTGACGGAGAGCGGGTCGTCCGCGAAGAGCGGATTCTGAAGGGGGTCATCGGCCGCATCCGCGATGTCCGGGTGGGCCCCGACGGATACGTCTACCTTCTGAGCGACGAGCAACCGGGCGTGCTCGCGCGCCTCGAGCCCGCCGGCGGCTAGGAGCCTGTCCGGGTAATACGTCGGCGAATCTGCTGGTCCTTCTTGCCGTCGGCCGCGTTGCTCCTCCTCGCGTGGGGGTGGCCACTGCTCGTCGTCGCGCCTTGCCGACAACAAGAAGTCCTGCGCATCTTCACCAACGTATTACCCGGACAGGCTCCTAGTCCGCACCCCCCTCGGCTCTCAGCGAATCCAGCGCCTCCTCCACGAGTTTGCGCCGCAACGCCTTCTCCTCGTCGGGCGGCAGGCTGGCGTCTCCGGCCACGTGGATGATGCCGGTTCCCAACACGACACGGTTGGAGCCCACCATCTTGGCGATGGGCAGGGCGGAGGTCAGTTGCACGACCGGGACGCCGGCCTTTTCGAGCTCGGTGGTGATCGCAGCGCCGCTGCGAGTGCTGGTGCCTCACGTGGAGGTGAGGATGACGGCGTCGACCCCCTCGCGCTTGACTTTCTCGGCCATCTCCCGGCCCAGCCGGCGGGTGTTGGAGAGGGGGTTGGACAGGCCGGACGTGGACAGGAACTCTCCGTGTATCTTGCCCACGGCGCCCTCTTTCTCCAGTTGCCTGAGGGCGTCGAGGGGGACGAGGCGGTCGGGGTCGGCCTGCACGAAGCGCGGGTCGTAGCCGCCGTGGGAGATCTCGTAGTCATCGCCCGCGAGGTCGTCGTCGCCGGAGATGTCGTAGGCGCCCCAGCGCGTGGCGGCCATGCCTTCGATATTGTCCGGATTGCCCTTGGGCACCAAGCCTCCGTCGGTGATGAGCATCACCGTGGCCTTGGAGATGTCGTCCACGCCCCTGGGCTTGGCCACCGGCTGGAACGAGGTGACGGGCATCTCGGTGTCGAACGGCTGGTCCTGGGCCTTGGCCAGGACCATGTCCACCAGGCGCTCGGCCGAGGACTTGTCGACGAACCGGTCCCGTATCAGCCCCCGGGTCAGGTATCCCTCTTCTTCGGGCAGGCCGACGGCCTCTCCCGCCGCCAGCTTCCGGGCCAGTCCGGCCATGCGCTCCACCACCTCCTTCATCTTCGCCGCGTTCTTTCCGGAGTCGATGATGTAGAGGCCTTCCCGGTAGAGGTCCACGCCCGGGTTCTCCTCGTGCATGGCGGTGACGGCCGGAATGCCGAGCTCCGTCTGCACCGCGCTGCACAAGGCGCCCGCGGCCATGCCGTAGCGGCCGGCGTCGAAGCACGGGCCGGCCACGAACAGGTCCGCCTCCACGCCCCGGACATGTTCGAGGACCGCGGCTGTCAGCTCCTCCTGATGCTCGACAGCGTAGTTGTCGCCGCAGACCAGGGCCTTGACGACGGTGGCCCCGTCGCCGAGGCTCCGTTCCAGCAGGCGGCCGGGGCCGACGGCGCCCTCGACCTCCCGCAGCGGGCTCCCGGCCTGTTCCTCGCCGCCGATTCCTCCGAAAAACTGGTTGAGGTAGTGGACGATCCTCATGGTTACGGCCTCCTTAGTAGACTACCGCCCGCAGCCGCGACGCGCCTTGCTGGTTGGTGACGCCGGCGATGTTCATGGCGCCCAGCTCCCGGACTCCCGCCAGCAGCTCGCCCACGGCCGGCGTCGCCGCGATCACCCGCCCGGCCGGCGGAACCTGCCACCGGGTGTCGTTGCCGCCGCCGTAGACGATGGCGTTCAGCTCGGGGAAGTTGAACAGCAGGGCGGATTCCACCCGGCGGTCCCGTGACACGTCCGAGACCATGACGGAAGTACGGATGCCGCCCGACTCCAGCAAGCGCGCGGTCTCCGCCAGGTCGGCATGGGGCACGCCGCCGCCGTACTTGGTGAGCACCGCGGCGTCGGCGTTGAGCGCCCATTGCACCAGGGCGGCGGCGGTGCGGCAGTTCCGGTCGCGGTCGGTGTTGTCCGAGCCGGCGATACTGGCCACCGTGCCCACGAAGTTCAACTCGCCCGCGTGGTGCCGCCGGTAAAGTTCGGTGATGATGGGATGGTTCTGGTAGAGGTAGGTCTCGGCGCCTCCCATGGATGTGTAGTAGGAGGTCACCACGGCGCCGTCCAGCCACTCGTCCGGATGCAGCAGCACCGGCAGCATGCCGGTGGTGTTGTGGCCGTAGAGCACCGGTTCATCCAGCTCCGCCCGCCTCTGGCGGGAGAAGATCTGCCCCACGTAGGCCACCCGGGGCAGGTCCGGACGCCCCGGCGGTCCGGGGTTGACCGATTCGAAGGTGCGGCTTTCCGCGGGCGCGTCCGAAGCGGCGGCCCGGGCCAGATGGACGGCGGTCTTGAGGCCGGCCACCCGCTTCGCCCGCTGGGCCGCCGGTCCGTCCCTGCCCGGGGCCATGCGCGGGATGACCACCAGGTGGTGCAGCTTTGAGTAGCAGGAACCCTCGGCAGGCGGTCCGGTCATCTCCAGGACGCGGCCGATGGAGCCGCGCGATCCCCCCGCCGCGTGCTCGTCGAGGACCGTGACGGCCATGCCCGACAGCACGTGGGTGGTGCCCATGCCGGCGGTCAGCGGGGGCCCCAGGATTCCCGGGAAGTCGGGGCTGGAGCCGGCCGCCTTGGCCCTGGGCTCGATGATGTCGAACACCGGTCCGGCCCGGCAGTCCTCGCCGGGGGCCACGCGCTCGAAGGCGACGTCCTCGAGCGCCTCGTCCTCGAGCAGCAGCCCGCGAAGCTCATCCACGTCGATGTCGAGGGTGGTGCCGTCGAGCCGGGTGGATGCGCCGGAACGGAGGGCTTCCACCGGGTGGTACGCCAGTGTCAGGTTCACGGGTTCACCTCGATCTCCCGGAGTCGGCCAAATGATTCCACATTCCCATGGCAATGGCAAAACGTCATACCGCACCTTCGGCATAGGCGGCCAGCGCGGTGGCATACTCCGCCGCGTGGACCCCGTGGTCGGTGAAGTCTCCGTGATAGCACTTGAGCGCCCACACCGCCGCGTCGAGGAGATGCGGCTTCGCCGTCAGATCGTGGAGCTTCAGGAAGAAGCGCGCCGCGGCGCCGTTCCCGTCAACCAGTGTCAGCGGATACCGGAGGAATGCGGGTCCTTTCTCCGCGATGTCGAAGAAGCCCCCGGCCGGATTCCTCAGACGGGTCCCGATGAATCCCGCCAGCGCTTCGGCGCGGTCGAGAAAGAGCCGTTCGCCGGTGGCTTCGAACCCCTCCGCCAGGGCTCTTCCCATGAGGACCTGGTCCGTGAGGAGTCCCCGCAACCGGGGTCCGTCGTCGAAGTAGTGAGCCATCCCCCGGGAGTCGTCCCAGCAACGCTCCAGCAGGAATCGCAGCGTCTCCAGCGCGCGTGCTTCGCAGTCCTTCCGTCCCAGGGTCCGGGCGGCTCGCAGGCAGGAGGAAACGACGCGGGCATTGGCGTCGGTGTACATCCAGGGATCGGTGATGGAGAACATACCCCGGTTCCCGTGGAGCAGGGACCCCGGAGGGGCGTTCCGGCCGGGTGTGACGCGGATGTAGTCGCGGCAGCCATGGAAGTACGGCTCGGCGGCGTCGCGGAAGCCCTGGTGAAGGTAGTCCAGCATCTCCTCCGCCAGCTCCCGGAAGAAGGCTTCGCCGGTGAGCTCGAACACGTGCAGGGCGTTGTCCAGTAGGCCGGCATGGTCGGACAGCAGTTTCTCGTGGTGGGGCTCGCTCCAGTCCCGCTTCGACGAGTAGCGGAAGAATCCGCCCTCGGGGTCATGGGTCTTGCTCAGGTGCATGTTGTAGAGGGTGAGCCGCACGTGGTTCAGGAAACGCGCGTCGCCGGTGGCCGCATGATGCCGCAACAGCAGTTCGTTGGCCCCGCAGTGGGGAAACTTTCGCTCGGATTCATAGCCCCCGTGCACGGGATCGGCCAGGTCCCAGACGATTCCGGCGATCTCGTTCGCTGCCTCGGGTCGCAACGCCGGGTCGTCGGCCGGCAGGGCTGGCGTCGGCGGGTCCGGCGCGGCGGAGGGCTCGCGCTCCTGATAGCCGACGTGGACCCGCACGAGCACGTCGCTGAAGTCCCGGGGCGAAAGGTAGTTTACGCTGGCCAGGTAGTCGCCCTCCGCGCTCAGGAACACGATGGTGGGCCAGCCGTCGCGGTTGTAGCGCACGTCGATGTCCGGGCGCTGGGCGTCCTCCACCCGCACCGGGACGAAGTAGGCATTCAGCAGGGCGATGATCTCGGTGTCGGAGAAGGTGGTTTCGTCCATGCGCTGGCAGATGCCGCACCAGAAGGCGCCCAGGAAGAGCATCACCGGTTTGCCCTCGGCGCGGGCGCGGTCGAAGGCGGCCGGGTCCCAGTCGATCCAGCGGATCCGATGGGCGCTGTTGGGATTGGGGGAGAAACGGAACATGACGCCAGTGTCCTCGAGCCGAGGCTCGGGGACCACTATGCGCAGGATTTCCCGTGGTCGGCAAGGCGTAACGGCCGCGGGGGCGGGATTCAGGCCCGCCCGCGCGGCCGGCGCCCCGGCAAGCCTGTGGCAGGCGGTCGCCGTCTGTAGTAGAGAGACTGCGGGAGGAGTCCCATGACCGTTTCACAGATCGAACTGCCGGCCGCTGTCTCCCGCGAGCAGATCATCCGCGACTCCGAAGCGGTGCTGGCGATGCCCGACATCCCGTTGAGCGTCGAGGAAGACATCGTCCGGATCGAGGCGCTTGGCATGGAATGGGACCTCGGCATGGCGGTCTACCGGCCGCGGGACGAAGCCAGGATCCCCCGCGGCGCCGACGGCCGGAAGGTGGGGATCTTTCTGCTCCACGGCGGGTCGGGCGACTACAAGACCATGGAGAGCGTCGCTCTTGTCGCCGCCGGCAAGTTCGGCTTCAAGGTCTTGAGCGGGACGTTTCCGGGCCGGTTCAACTTCTCCGAAGCCGACCGGGACTGGCCGGGCGACACCATCCACCCGGACGGCAGCGTCCGCACGCCCATCTGGAAGCAGGGCGAGTCGATCGGGCGCGACGAATACGAGGTCGCCCGGGACGTCTCGATGCGGCCGCGCTACGGCACCCGGACCGTCGCCCGGGCGAGACCCGGCACCAACTTCTACTACCGCATGGCAGCCTGGCCCGCAGCCTTCGAGGAGGGCATGAAGGAGGCCATGCGCCGGCACCTGCCGGAAGGGACGTTCTCCATCTACGGCGAAGGCCACTCCACCGGCGGACCCTTCGTCTCCATGCTGTCGCAGCGCGTGCCCAATTTCGCCGGCGTGGTGGCCACCGAGCACACGCCGTTCGGACACGTGGGCGCCATGCGGGACAACTGGAGCGGCTCCATGGGAAAGGTCTCCGGGTTCGAGCGCGTGAGCACCGACGACGCCGTCCGGAGCGACCCGTTCAACGAGCTGTACATCCGCACCTGGCGCGACCTGGCGCGCTACGCCGGGCCCGAGGCCCTGGGACAGCAGGGGCCGGTGGCGTTGATGCAACTGCCGATGCTGATGGAGGAGATCCTGGACAACTGGGACCGGGGGAAGGCGCGGCCGCAGTTCAAGGCGGAATACGTGATCACCCACGACATCGCGGCGTCGCTGACCGCGGCCGCCAGGGTCAGCGCCGAACGGCTCGGCATGAATGCCGACGAGACCCAGGCGCTGATGGAGCGGTACCGGGGCTATCCGCGGGAGCTGTCCGGGCCGGACGCGCCGCCGCTGCCGCCGTTCCTGTTCATCATCACCAAGGACAGCCGGGACCACAGCCCGGAGGTCTACCGGGAGGTGATCCTGCCCGCCTTCGCCGCCATGAAGCCCGCGCCCAGGACCCATCTGACGCAACTCGGGGCGGGGGTGCACAGCTTCTGGAAGGCCGAGGAGGGGCTCCCGCAAGGGGTCGCGCCGGCCGCCATCAAGCTGTGGAACGACGCCATCACCGGCGGCTATTTCGAGGTATGACGATGAAGTTCTCCTTTTTCATGATGCCGATCCATCTCCCGTCGGAGAACCCGGCCCTTGCCTTCGACCGGGACATCTCGCTCATCCACTACGCCGAGGAGCTGGACTTCGACGAGTTCTTCATCGGCGAGCACCATTCCGGCGGCTGGGAGAACATGCCGGCGCCGGAACTGGCGCTGGCCAAGGCCGCGGCCCACGCCAAGCGCATACGGCTCGGAACCTCGGTCATCAACACGCCGTTCCACCATCCGTTCCACGTGGCCGAGCGCATGGCCTTCCTCGACCACCTGACCCGCGGGCGGGCGATCCTGGGCGTGGGTCCCAGCGCGCTGGTCACCGACAAGAAGCTCTTCGGACTGCCCAACGAGAAGCTCCACGCCATGCTGGCCGAGTCGGTGGACGTCATCGTGCGGCTGCTGGAGTCGCCCGAGCCCATCGACCATCACGGCGAGTTCTGGAGCTTCGAGGGCATGCGGCTGCAGCTTCGTTCGTACCAGCAGCCGCGCATGCCCCTGGCCGTCGCCTCATCTGGAACCTCCGGGAGCCTCGAGATGGTGGGCAAGCACGATATGATGCTGCTGTCCCCCGCGGGTAAGAACCGCTGGCGCAACCCGGCCCACTCCGAGCAGTGGAAGACCGTGGAGGCCGCCGCCGCCAAGTACGGCAAGACCGCCAACCGGGACAACTGGCGCATCGCCACCAGCGTGTACCTGGCGGAGACCCGTGAGCAGGCCTGGGCCGACGTGGAGGCGGGCATCGCCCGGGACATGCAGTACTTCTTCGCCATCGGCCTCAAGAGGCCCTACGAGTCCTATCCCGACCAGCCGGCGTCCGAGATCACGCCCCGTTCCGCCGCCGACCGGCGCGACTGGGTCATCGGCACCCCGGACGACGCCATCCGCCACATCGAGCGCATGCAGCAGGAAACCGGCGGCTTCGGCGGCCTGATGCTCACCACCCACGAGTGGACCGGCAGCCAGAACCTGCGCCGCTCCCTGGAGCTGTTCGCCCGCTACGTCATGCCGCATTTCCGCGGCCATACCTTCGGGTTCAAGGACGAGTGGGACCGCCTGCGTCAGGCCGCCAGCGACGGCGGGGTGCAGTTGCGGGAGGACGGGCAGCCCAGCAACCTGAACAACGGCTAACGCGCCGTCGGCGCAACGCCCGTACGGGGGGCTGAAACCGTCATTCACGCCCCCCTCTGCCATCCCGGGCCTTCTCTGTCATTCACGCCCCCCTCTGTCATTCACGCCCCCCTCCGTCATTCCCGCGAAAGCGGGAATCCAGGGGCGGCGGAGGAGTGCTACAGGGGCGTGTCCCCGCCTCACCCCTTCCGTCATTCCCGCTTTCGCGGGAATGACGGAAGGGGACGGGAATGCGGAAGGGGCCCGAGAATCACGCAGGAGGCGGCGCCCGTCTCTGTGCCGACAGGGGCGACGGTTGGCTTGGGGCGGTCTACGCCTCCGCCGGCCGCTCCGCGCGCCACGCGTGGAGGTATTGCACGATGTCGTCCAGCGGCAGCACGTCGGCGTACTTCTGGTTCATGTCGAAGAGGTTGATGGCGTGGCAGGCCTCGTGCCGGTCGAACACGCATTCCTCGGCCACCACCATGCGGAAGCGGTAGGTGCAGCCGTCCACCACGCTGGCGCGGACACAGCCGCTGGTGCTTTCGCCGCAGGCGATGACGGTGTCGATGCCGTGCTGGTTCAGGTGCGCCACCAGCGGGGTGCCCCAGAAGGCGCTGGGGGAGAGCTTGCGCAGCACTGCCTCGCCGGGTTGCGGCTCTACCTCGTCGATGATGTCGAACTTGGTGCGCCGCCGCTCCAGGGCTTCGGGCGAGAGGTTGGCGGTTCCCCCGTCACGCCGGAAGGACCACTCGTCGACGCCGGCCTCGGGCAGGCCCGAGATGTGGATGACGGGAATGCCCACCTCGCGCGCGGTCGCCAGCAGCTTCTGGATGTGGGGGATGGCGTTCCAGCCGGCCATGCCGCAGCTTCCCGGCCATTCCTTGGTGGCGTCCAGCACGGACTCGGGCTTGTCGCCGAAGACCCAGCGGTAGAGGTCGATGAGGAGCAGGGCGGGCTTCTTGCCGAAGCCGATGGGCCTGGGCTCCTTCATCGCCACGTGGGCCTTGTCCTGTTCCGTGAGAAAGCGATCCCATACTCGTTCGCTCATGATCGGTCTCCTTGTTCCGTTTACAGTCCGTCCCGTCCGTGAGGTTCGTTCAGGTGGTCCATGGACGGGCCCAGGGGTACGATGCCCGTGGGGTTCACATGGGACTGGCTGCCGTAGTAGCCGGCCTTGATCTTGTCGAGGTCGCAGGTCTCCCTCACGCCCGGCCACTGGTAGAGTTCCCGCAGGTAGCCGCGGAGGTGAGGATAGTCCTGGATGCGCCGGAGGTTGCACTTGAAGTGGCCGTGGTAGACCAGGTCGAAGCGCAGCAGCGTCGGGAACGCGCGCCAGTCGGCCTCGGTGACACGGCCGCCGGCCAGGTAGCGGCGTTCGGACAGCCACTCCTCCATGGTATCGAGGCCGTGAAAGACCTTCTTCACCGCCTCCTCGTACGCCTCCTGCGACTTGGCGAAGCCCGCCCGGTACACGCCGTTGTTCACGTGCTCGTAAACGAAGTCGTTGATCCGGTCGATCTCCTCGCGCAGGTCGGCGGGATAGTAGTCCTGCCCCGCGTCGGTCAGGCCGTCGAAGGCGGCGTTGAACATGCGGATGATCTCGGACGACTCGTTGTTGACGATGGTGCGCCGTTCCCGGTCCCAAAGGGTCGGGACCGTAACCTTTCCCGTGTAGTCCGGCTTGGCCGCGGTGTAGACCTGGTGCAGCCGGAAGACGCCGTCGCCGCCGGCCTGCAGGTCGTCGATGCCACGGGAGTAGGACCAGCCGGCGCTCTTGGGCCGGTCCGCGCTGGACATGGAGACCACGTCTTCGAGGTTCTTCAGGCTGCGCAGGATCATGGCCCGGTGCGCCCACGGGCACGACGGCGAAACGAACAGGTGGTAGCGGCCGGCCTCGGCGCCGAAGCCGCCGTCGCCGGTGATTCCCGGCGCGCCGTCTACGGTGATCCAGTTGCGGAAGACGGAGTCGTCTCGAACGAAGCTCCCTCGGGAGTCGGTTTGCACCTGCCCGTCCTCGTGCCACTTCCCGTCGATCAAGACGCCCATGCATCCTTGAATACTCCGCCCAGTGCGGGGCCGCAAGGGGCCGGAGTGTTGTGCGTTTCGCGAAGCGCCGTTATCCTCCGTGTCCCATGTCCGTTACGGAAACGATGTACAAACCGTTAGGGCTGGTGTTCCTGGCCGTCCACCTCTTCGCCGCGCTGGCGTCCGCGGCCGAGCTGCCGCTGCAATCACTGGCGCGGGCGCGGGTGGGCGGCGACCACGGGGTCTTTGTGCGCGCGGAGGACGGCAGGGTGCTGGCGGCGTTGAACTCCAGGCGCGCGTACCACCCCGCCTCGGTCACGAAGGTAGCCACCACCATGGCCTTTCTCTCGAAGCTTCCGCCGGAGCGCCGTTTCCGCACGACGTTTCTCGCCGCCGGGCCCGTCGCCGACGGGACCCTTGAGGGGGACCTCGTGGTCCGGGCGGAAGGGGACCCCTATTTCCTGTTCGAGAACGCGTTCCTGGTCCTGTTGAGGCTCCGGGAAGAGGGCATACGCCGGGTCAATGGCGCCATCCGGGTCGAAGGGCCGTTCTACTTCGACTGGACTCCCGACCCCACGGGGCACCGGCTCAAGCGCGCGTGGACGGGTCGCCTGGGCGCTCAGAGCTGGCCGGCGGTGACCGGCGCGGTGTCCCCGGACAAGCGCCTGCCGCTCGGAGACTTCAGGCTCCGGTTCGGTCACCGGACCGCCCGGGACCAGCGCCGGGTGCGCGCCCTCGTGGCGCACGCGTCGCCGCCCTTGCTGCGCCACCTCAAGGATTTCAACAGCCACTCCAACGACATCTTCCATGAATTCTCGTACCGGATCGGCGGTCCGGAAACCGTCCAGCGCATCCTTCGGGACAGCGTCCGCGGGGTGCCTCGGGCCTCCATGGTCATAGACAACGCGGCGGGTGACGGCAGGAACAACCAACTCAGCCCGCGCGCCACGGTGGCCATGTTCGAAGCGCTGGGGAGGACCCTCGAAGCGCACGGTCTGTCCTTCCCGGACGTGCTGCCGGTGGCCGGCGTGGATCCGGGCACCCTGGAGGACAGGCTCGCGGAGCCTCGTTACCGTGGGGCGGCGGCCGGCAAGTCGGGGACGGTGCGCGTGCTCCGGATATCGACCCTCGCCGGCGTCGCTTACACCCGGAAGTTCGGGCGGACGTTGTTCGCCGTCATGATCCGGGGCATTCCTCTGCGAGTCGCCCGGGAGCGTCAGAACGCCCTCCTGCGGGGGCTCCTCGACGCGGGCGGCGCGCGGCCCCCGCGGGCCCGGGGCGCGGTGCGTCCGGCTTTCCTGGAGGCGCGGCTGGAAGCGCCTCGCCGGAAAGCTGCCGAGTAGCGGACCCGCGGCGGGCCTCCTGCCGCCGATTTGTATGTTGCAGGCCACCGGTGTAGGGTCCTTCCGTGACGCGCGCGGTTCACTCTCGAAAGATCACGGAAGAGGAGGCACCTGCTGATGGCTGACAAACCCTTGGAAGGAAAAGTGGCGTTGGTAACCGGGGCCGGCAGTCCCATCGGGTTCGGCCGCCGCATGACGTTCGCCCTGACCGAGGCGGGAGCGCGCGTGGCCATGGTGGACATCAGCGAGGAGTGGGTCAACCGGACCGCCGACGAGGTCCGGGCCGTGGCCGGGAAGGACAGCGTGCTGCCCGTCGTGGAAAGCGTAGGGAGCTGGGAGAGCGCGGCGCGGGCGGTGGACTCCGCCATCTCGGACCTGGGCGGTCTGGATATTCTCGTCAACAATGCCGGCACCAACCCGCGCAACGTCGGCTTGACTTCCGAGTTCCGCGAGAAGTGCTGGGATGTTTCGCCCGAGGCCTGGGTGCGGGTATTCGCCGTGAACTGCAGCGGACCCTTCTTCACCGTGCGCGCGGCGGTGGGGCACATGATCGAAAAGGGGTGGGGCCGGATCATCGGCGTCACCACCAGCCTGGACACCATGTACCGGGCCTACGGCTCGCCCTACGGGCCGTCCAAGGCAGGCCACGAAGCCTTCATGGCCACCCTGTGCCAGGAGCTCGAAGGCACGGGGGTCACGGCCAACGTGCTGGTGCCGGGCGGACCCGCCAACACGAACCTCATACCACAGGACGCTCCATACCCTCGGGATCAGCTCATCCAGCCGCCGGTCATGGAGAAGCCCGTGGTATGGCTCGCCTCCGAGGCGTCCGACGGCATCAACGGCCGCCGCTTCATCGCCTACCACTGGGACGAGAGCCTGCCGCTGGAGGAACGTCTGTCCAAGGCGAGCGCGCCGGTGGCGTGGCCCCAGGCGGGGCAGGCCGCCATCGCGCCGGGACGGTAGCGCCGGCCGAGACCTCGAAGCCTGAACAGCGGTGGATGCTGGCAGGGGCGACCGCCGGCCGCCCCTACGGTTGGCCCCAGATGGCGGAGGCGGTTTCCAGGACGCGCTCGAGCTTGCGCCACTGGTCGTCCTCGCTCAAGCGTTGGTTGTAGAGCCCGCCGAAGCCGCATTGCGGGCTCAATGCCAGTTGTTCCGGCGGGCAGTACCGGCTCGCTTCGTCCACGCGTCCCCTCAACTCGTCCACGCTTTCCAGCCGGGCGCTCTTGGTGGTGACCAGCCCGAGCACGACGGTCTTGTCGGCGGGCACGAAACGAAGCGATTCGAAAGAGCCCGCGCGGTCGCTGTCGTACTCCAGCAGGAGCCGGTGGTGCCGCAGTCCGGTGAAGAGGCGCTCGGCGATGGCGTCGTAGTGTCCCTCGCGATGCCATTGCGGCACGAGTTCCCCGGTCTGGGGATCGAGGGTGCGGGCGTTGCCCCGGCACAGGTGGATGCCGAAGGTCACCCCGGGAAAGCCGTCGATCAAGGCGTTGTCGGCGCGGATGGACCGCTCGAGGTTCTCTTGCGGGTCTTCGCCGCGGGAGCGCATCCGGTCCAGTGAAACCTGATCCACGTACGCGGTGTAACCGGGAGCGTCGATCTGGATGTAACGGCAGCCCGCCGCCACCAGCTCGGCGATCATGCTCCGCTCGACGCGCACCACGTCGTCGATGAACTCGTCCAGGCCGCCCGGGTACACGGAGCGGGAGTCTTCCCACTTGAACCGCTGCGCGATGCGGTCCGGGCCGATGAGCGTGGGCTTGACGGGAAGAGTGGCCGCGCCGCTGGCGAAACGGTACTCCTCCAGCGGCAGATTGCGGACCAAGCGCAGCGCCGAGACCGTCTTGCGCCGAGTGATGATGGCTGGCCCGGCGGCGTTGAAGTCCTGCTCGGCGCGTTCCAGAGGCGTCTTGTTGGGATTCTCGTCGATGTAGAAACGGGCGGCTTCCGGCGGAACGTCGAAGCCGGAGACGCACGCGGAGAAGCTTTCCTGGAAGTTCCGGCGTCTGAGCTCGCCGTCGCCCACCACCTGCAGTCCGATGGCCTCCTGCCTCCGGATGACGTCTTCGATGGCTTCATCCTGGGCTCGGAGCAGCTCCTCTTCCGCGGCCTCGCGCCGGTCGTACCGGATGAAGACCTCCCGTAGCGCGCCCGGGTGGACCATGCTGCCGATGTGTTCCGCCCGCAGTCCGCGCAAGCCGGTCTCAGTGCTCATGGTGGGCTCCCTCAGTCACCCCGCGCCGCTTCATCTCCCTTGAGCCGCCCCAGGCCCGCGCGGATGGACGGCATGAAGATCAGCACCACCGCGAACACCAGCAGTGCCATGGTCATGGGCCGCTCCCACATGAAGCTGATGCCGTCGGTGAGGTTCATGGCGCGGGCGAAGTTGTCCTCCAGCAGCGGGCCGAGGATGAAGCCGATGAGCATCGGCGCCAGCGGGTAGCCGGCCATGCGCATGATCGTCGCCACGATCCCCATCCCGGTCAGCAGCAGCAGTTCGGTGGCATTGTTCTGGCCGATGTAGCTGCCCATCATGGTGAAGAACAGGATGAACGGGATCAGGTAGTTGCGGGGGATCTCCAGCAGCTTGGCGATGTACGGGATCAACGGCAGGTTCAGGATCAGCAACACCACGTTGCCGAGGTACATGGAGATGATCACCGCCCAGAAGATGGAGGGATTGTCCACCATCAGCCGCGGCCCCGGCGCCACGTTGAGGGCGATGAGGGCGCCCAGCAGGATGGCGGTGGTGCCGGACCCGGGAATGCCCAGGGTGAGCAGCGGCACGAAGGAGCCGGTGCAGGCGGCGTTGTTGGCGGTCTCGGGCGCGGCGAGCCCCTTGATCGATCCCTTCCCGAACTTGGCCCGGTCCTCGCCCTTGGCGATGTTGCGTTCCACCGCGTAGCCGAGAAACGACGCGATGGTCGCGCCCGCGCCCGGCATCACCCCGACAAAAAAGCCCTGGAGCGACTGGCGGCCGATGACCGGGGCGATCTCTTTCGCCTCCTCGCGCGTGATGCGCAGGTTGGAGATGCTGCCGCCTTCGTCCCCTTGGCGTTCCGAACGCTTCGGGTTGAGGACCAGGTACAGGGCCTCGGGCAAGGCGAACAGGGCCATGGCGAGGGTAATGAAGCTGATGCCGCTCTGCAGGTCCTGGATGCCGAATGTGAAGCGCGGTGCGTTGAACAGGGCGCTCTCGCCGACGGTCGCCAGCATGACGCCCAGGACGGTCATCATCAAGGCCTTGGCGACCTGGCCCGAGCCCGCGAAGGCGGCGATGGCGGCGAGGCCCACGACCATCAGCGCGAAATACTCCGCGGAGTGGAACAACAGGGCCACGGTGGCCAATCCCGGCGCGAACCCCATCAGCAGGATGGCGCCGATGGTGCCGCCGCAGAACGACCCGATGGCGGCGACGGTGAGCGCCTTGCCGGCCTGCCCCTGCCGCGCCATGGGATAGCCGTCGAACGCCGTGGCGACGGTGCCGGCCACGCCCGGCGCATTGATGAGGATGGAGGATGTGGAGCCGCCGAAGATGGCGCCGTAGTACACGCCCGCCAACAGGATCAGCGCGGCCGCGGGGTCGCCGATCTGTATGGCGATGGGGATCATGATGGCGATGATCGACATGGGGCCGAGGCCCGGCAGCATGCCGATCAACGTGCCGATCAGGCACCCGGCGACGACCATGAGGAGGTTCTGGATGCTGAAGGCGGTCGACAGACCGGCGAGGATTCCTTCGATCATCGGGCCGTCCTCCCTATAAGAACCAGGGCCATGGGCGAAGGAAGATGCCGAGCACTTCCTGCACCAGGTACCAGATCAGGAACGCCGCCAGCACGGACACCGGGACGAGGAGGACGTAGCGCCGCTCGCCGAGAATCATCGCCCCGAGGATCAGGAACAGTGTCGTGGTGGTCACGAAGCCCACGGGTCGAAGCAGCAGCGCGTAGGAGACCATGAGCACCAGCAGCAGGACCGCTTGGCCGAGCTTGTACTGCCGGAGGTTGCCGACGTCGATGTCGTCGTCGGCGGCCTGGCCGCCGGTTCCGGAACCCGATTGTACCAGCACGGCCACGCCTACCACCGCGCCGATGACGCTCAGCCACTTCGGCAGCACGTTGGGAAGGAAGGTCATGTTGCGCTCGAACGGGAGGAGCGAGGCTTCCATCACCACGAAGGCCGTGTACCCGTAGGCCACGCAAACGACGACGAATATCAGGGCGATGGCGCGTTCGAGAGTCATGGATCACTCCTGCTCGTTGCGCACACGGAGGGAGAGAAGTCCGGGGCGTCCTCCCTGGCGGACGCCCCGGACGGACGGGCGGTTATTTCAGGAAACCGAGCTTCTGCATCAGGGTCTTGATGACCTTCTCTTGGTTCTCCAGGAAGGCGACGAAGTCCTTTCCGGAGTTGTGGATGTCCACCCAGCCGTTGCGGTCGCGCACGGCCGCCCATTCGGGAGTGGCGTACATCGCCGCGAGGGCCTTGCGATAGAGGTTGGCCTTGTCTTCCGGCAGTCCGGGGGCGCCGAAGAAGCCACGCCAGTTCACGAAGGTGGCGTCGTAGCCCTGCTCCTTGAGAGTGGGCGCGTCCTTGAACGCCGGCACCCGCTTGTCTGAGGTGACGGCCAGAATGCGCATCTCCCCGGCCTTCGCCAGCGCCACGGCCTCGGAGAAGCCGGTGGAGCCGGCGGCGACTTCGCCGGACAGGATGGCCGCGTTCAGCTTGCCGCCCGCGTCATAGGGAATGTACTTGACCTTGGTGGGGTCGGCGCCGGCCGCCTGGAACGCCATGGCGGCCACCAGGTGGTCCAGTCCTCCGGGCACCGAGCCGCCCCCGACGGACACCTTCCGCGGGTTCTTCTTGTAGGCCGCCACCACGTCGGAGAAATTCTTGTAGGGGCTGTTCTTGCCCGTGATGAGGGCCTGGTAGTCGCCGATGGTGCCGGCGATCATCGTCAGGTCCCGGAAGTTGTGGGGGAAGCGCCCCACCAGCGAGCGGATGATGATGGGCGTCGAGTTGACCATCATCGTGCCGTGATTGGACGCGGCGTTCTCGATGAGGAAGCCGATGGCCTTCCCGCCGCCGCCGCCGGACATGTTCTCGTACGACGCCGATCCGACGATGCCGGCCTTGGTCAGGGCCTCGCCGGTGCCGCGGGCGGTGCCGTCCCAGCCGCCGCCGGCGCCTCCGGGAATGAGGAAGTGAATCTTGTCGACGATCTTGTCGGCCGCCGGAACGGAGTTGGACGCGCCGAGGGCAAGTGCCGCCACGACCATGAAAGCCACGCTCAAGCGTGCCAGTAAACGGGTTCGTGTCATCTGAGATCCTCCTGAAAAAGGTGATATTGAATGAGAATGTGTTAGCCCAACCGCGGCCGATTGTCCAACCGAATTCAACGCGGGTGAACCCCCTCTCCTTCATCCTGCCGGCCAAAACTTGTTGTTGATGTTACATGGCAAATGCGATAAACAGGCCAGATCGACAAAACCCAGGAGGTATTCGAATGAACCGAAAAGCCATGTTCTTAAGCTCGGTTGTGGTGGCGGCTTTGCTGCTGGGCTCGAGCGCGTTCGCGCAGTGGAACATCTCTGTGGTGGGATCGCCCGCGGGCGGCACGCTCCAGGTGAAGGCGGAGGGGATCGGCGAAGCGCTACGCCGGGCCATCCCCAAGTCCAACGTCAGCGTTCCGACCTCCAGCCCCGGCGCGGGCCTGGCGCTGATCGGCACCGGCAAGGCGGAAGTGGCGGTGGGGGCTTCGGCGCGCATGGCGGTCAACGCGCTGCGGGGCGACGCTCCGTTCAAGCGGAAATACGACTTCAAGCTGTTGGCCTTCTGGGGCGCGGACCTCTTCATGTTCGTGGCCACCCCCAAGGCCGGCCTCAAGACGTTCGGCGACTACGTGTCCCGCAAGGCCAAGGACGGCATCTCGGTGGGTCCCAAGGGAAGCGGTTCCTACCAGGTCTTCGAGGACGTCGCCAAGGTGCACGGCACCAACTTCAAGGCGATGGAAGCCTGGGGCGCGAAAATCCACTACCAGTATTCCGCTCCCTCCCTGGAGCTTCTCCAGGACGGCCAGATCGAGGGCCTGGGAGGCCTGTGGGGGCAACCGAGCGCCCGCATCGTCGATCTCACCAACAACCGCAAGATGGTTTGGGTGGGCCTGGACAAGGAAGCCATCGACAAGCTCGGCGCGGAGTTCGGGTATGAGTACGTGATGCTCGACAGCCCGGGGGACTTCGGGTACGGCTACAAGTTCGTCAACAAGGAGCCCCTGCATACCGTGCGCATGGCCGACATCATCACCATCCGTTCGGACCTGTCGGTGGATCAGGCGTACACCATCACCAAGGCCGTCTTCGGCAGCAAGGACTACCTGGTGAACGTGCACAAGTCCTTCGTGGCGCTCACCGCGGAGAACACCGTCGTGCTCGACAAGGCGTCGGATGCGCTGAATCTCCACGAAGGCACCGTGAAGTACTTCCGCGAAGTAGGCGCCATGAAGTAGTGGCGCGTGCGAGTCGGGGGCCGGCGCGGGACGTTGCGTCCACGCCGGCCCCCGGCGCCTCGTCACGCGGCACACCCCTGCCGCGTGATCTGCCATACTCGACCTAGAGTCACCACCCCATGTCCTTCCTGACCACTCTGGGCCAGGTGTACGAGGAGTACGCCGAGGGCAGCCGCAGGCAGTTCACCGGCCTTGCCGGCAAGCTCGTCCCGGGCTTCGCCATCCTGTACTCGCTCTACCACCTCTACGTCTTCATGATCGGCGTGGGGAAGCTCAACGTCTTCCAGCACCGCGCCACACACCTCTTGTGGCTGCTGGCTTTCGCGTTCATCGTCTACGCGCCCGGGGCCAAGAAGACGCGGGTGAGTTGGTGGGACTGGTTCCTGGCGGCCCTGTGCATCGCCATCTGGGGCTACATGATGTTCCACCTGGAGCGCATCACCCTGTGGATGAGCCTCATCGACGAGCCGCCCCTGCTGGATCTGATCTTCGGCACGCTGCTGGTCCTTCTGGTGCTTGAGGGGGTGCGGCGGGTGTCGAGGATGCCGCTGGTGTTCGTCACCGTGATCTTCCTCGTGTACATGTTCTGGGGAAACCTTCTCGGCGGAATCTGGTGGCACTCGGGCATGACCTTCGACCGGGTCATCGACGTGCTGTTCCTGAGCCCCCAGGGCATGTGGGGCTCGCTGATGAACATCTCCGCCACCTACATCATCCTGTTCGTGCTGTTCGGGCAATTGCTGCTGCACCTGGGCGGCGCCGCGTTCTTCGTGGACCTGGCCGACGCCATGGCCGGACGCGCGCGCGGGGGGCCGGCCAAGGTAGCGGTGGTGGGGAGCGGCCTCTTCGGCACCATCTCAGGCAGCCAGATCGCCAATGTCGCCACCAGCGGCTCCTTCACCATCCCGATGATGAAGCGCGTCGGCTTCCGGCCGGAGTTCGCCGGCGCGGTGGAGCTGTCGGCGTCCATGGGCGGGATGTTCATGCCGCCGGTGATGGCGTCCACCGTGTTCCTGATGAGCGACATCAGCGGCATCCCCTACGTCGAGATCATCGTGGCGGCGTTCATCCCCGCCTGCCTCTATTTTTTCACGGTCTTCTGGCAGGTGCACATGGAGAGCGTGAAGATGGGGATCGTCTCTCCCACCGAGGGGCGGCGTACGGCGTGGGACGTGCTCAAGGAGGACGGCCACTTCATCGTGCCGTTGGTGGTCATCGTCTGGGTGCTGTTGGAAGGCTACACCCCCATCCGGGCCGCGCTGGTGGCCATCGCCACGTTGCTGGTGGTCACGGTGCTCAGGAAGAAGGGGCGCAAGGACTTCATCAAGAACGTGCTCAAGGGGCTGGAGACCGGTGCCACCACGACCATCATCGTGGCGTTGCCCATTGCCGCGGGCGCCATCATGGTCACGGCCATCTCCGCCACCGGCCTCGGCGGCAAGTTCGGCTCCATGGTCATGCTCTTTTCCGGCGGCTACCTGTTCCCGGCCCTGTTGATCGCCATGATCGCCTCCCTGGTGCTGGGAGCTCCGCTGTCGGTGGCGGCGACCTATATTCTGACGGCGATCATGATCGTGCCCGTGACCGTGCAACTGGGCGTGCCGCCGCTGGCCGCGCACCTGTTCGCGGTCTACTTTGCCGTCATCGCCCCCATGTCTCCGCCGGCGGGCCCGGCCATGTTCCTTGCCGGAGGCTTGGCCGGAGCCAACCCCATGTTGGTGGGGTTCATCGGGATGCGTATGGCCATCGGTGCGTTCGTGCTGCCGTTCCTGTTCGTCTTCAACGGCGGCCTGCTGATGCACGGGAGCCTCTTCGAGATCCTGTTCGCCACCGGCACGGCCGCGCTCGCGCTGTTCGCCCTGGCCGCCGGCTTTGAGGGCTGGATTTCCAAGGCAACCGCCGTCTGGGAGCGGGTGCTCCTGATGGCGGGCGGTTTCACCATGATCTTTCCGGGCGCCCTGACCCTCAGCCTCGGCGCCGCCGCCGTGATACTGGCCATCGTGGCCCACTTGGTCCGGGTCAGGATGGGACAGCCCGCGAGCGAGCCGGCGTCTCCCTGACCCGTCCCGAAAGGGTTCTCCCCATGCCACGGGAGAAAGTCGTCAAAGTATCCGTTCCCGTGCGGGACCAGCAGGCCGCCAGGTCTTTCCACATCGACAAGCTGGGGTTTCTCGGGCGGACAATGCTGGTGGTGCTCCTGTTGGCGGGGGCGGCCGGTTGCAACTACGTGCCGCCGCCGCAACACCAGCGCGACGTCTGCCAACTCTTCGCGCACAACCCCGAATGGTACGACTACGCCCGGGCCTCCCAGAAGCAGTGGGGGACGCCGATCCATATCCTCATGGCCTTCGTGCGCCACGAGTCGAGCTACCGGAGCGACGCCCGGCCGCCCATGCGCTGGCTCCTGTTCATCCCGCTGGGGCGCCCGTCGTCGGCCAAGGGTTACGCCCAGGCCCAGGATCCGGTGTGGAGCGAGTACGAGGCCGAGCGGGGCAGCCTGTTCCGGAGCCGCGGCGACCTGGAGGACGCCCTGGACTTCATCGGCTGGTACAACTACAAGACCTGGCGTGAGATCGGCATCTCGCGCAACGACCCCGAAAGACTCTATCTCGCCTATCACGAAGGCCGCGGCGGCTACCGGCGCGGCACCTGGAAAAAGAAGCCCCAGGTCCAACGCACCGCCCGGCGCGTGGCCGCCACGGCCGCTCAGTACCGCTCCCAGCTCGCCCAGTGCGAGTCCCGTTTCCGTTGCGACTCCTGGTACCAAGTCTGGCCGTTGTGTCGATGACCCACGACATCGTCCCGCGCCTGATATCCCCTTGCAAACCTGAACGACTCTGTCATAGAGTGCACTCGCTCATCGGCGTGCGGTGAAGAAAACGACAAGGAGTGACGAAATGAAGCAATTCAGGAACAAATGGACGGCTCCGGCAGCGTTGTTGGCGTTCGGCATCGCAACCCTTGCGGCCACGGCCGCCAGCGCGGCGGACATGACGCCCATCAGCGTGGGCCGCACCACCTCGGCGAGCGGATTCCACATCCCCTCGTACATCGCCATGGAGCAGGGCATTTTCAAGAAGTACGGGCTCGAAGGCAAGTACCGCAGTATGAGCGGCAAGGCCCTGCTCAACGCCGGCATCGCCAAGCAGATCGACTTCGTGCCGATTCCCGGCGGCGGCTCCCAGGCCGCGCTCAAGGGCGCGCCGATCACCTACCTTGTGGGCCAATCCCTGATCTCCCAGTGGACCGTGACGGCCCACGCGAGCATCAAGTCGGTGAAGGACCTCAAGGGCAAGATCATCGGCCTGGGGCGTCCCGGCAGCGCCGACTACGATGAGGCCGACATCGTGCTGTCCAAGAACTTCGGCATGGAGCCCGGACGCGACTACAAGGTCATCAGCTTCCGGGGCGAGGCCGAACGGATCGCCGCCATGATCAACGGCGACATCCACGCCGGCCTGCTCACCTTCCCCCACGCCGCCAAGGCGAAGCTCGCCGGTTTCAAGGTCATCCTGAAGACCGGCAAGTACCTGCCCCGCATCGGCGGCAGCTTCTGGGTCCACAACGATTTCCTCAAGGCCAATCGGAAAACGGCCAAGGCCTTCATCCACGCCATGGCCGAGGCCACCGAGTACATGAAGAACAACAAGGAAGGGTCCGTCGACGTCATCCAGAAGTACTTCGCCATGAAGGACCGCAGGGAAGCCGAAGGGGTCTGGGAGGAAGTGTTCGACCAGTACGGCCCGGACATGCCCGAAGCCCTGGTCAGGAGCCTGTTCGAGTCCCGAGTCAAGCGCATGATCGCGAAGAACCTCTGGCCCAAGGACAAACCCCTCCCCGACGTCGAGAAGTTCGTCGCCAGGGACCTGCTGAACGAGACCCTGAGAGAGCGGGGCTACTACCTGCAGCCGAAGCCGCTGTAGACAGGCCCCAACGACTCCGAAAGCACGCGGGGGACGCGGCCATTGGCCGCGTCCCCCGCGTATACGTATCCCTTCCGCCAGTCCTCAGAACGTCTTCACCTGCTCCGGGCGCCACCGGCTGAGCCGGTCCTCCAGCTTCTTGACCGCCATGGTCATCACCAGGGAGATGCCCATGAACAGGATGAGGCCGGCGAAGACCACGTCCACGATGTAGTTGCCCGCGGCGGCGGCCATGAGGTAGCCGATGCCCTGGTCTGAGCCGAAGAACTCTCCCACCACCACGCCCAGGATGGCGCGGCCGATGGCGAGCCGCAGCCCGGCGATGATGTAGGGCATCGAGTTGGGCAGCACCACGATCTTCATGAGCTGCCACTCGTTGGCGCCGAAGGAGCGGACCACGTTGACCAGCACGCGGTCGACGTTCTTGACGCCCTCGTAGGTGTTGATGAGGAGCGGGAACAGGGCGCCGATGAAGACAATCACCACGGTGGACCAGATGCCGAAGCCGAACCAGAGCACCACCAGCGGCAGGAACACCAGCCGGGGCGTGGCGTTGAAGGCGGTGACGAAAGGGTCGAACATGGCGTTGAGCGTGTAGAAACGCCCCATGACCAGCCCCACGGGCAGCGCCACGATGATGGAGAGCCCGAGGCCGATGACGAACTCGCTGGCGCTGACGTAGAAGTGGAACGCGACCTCGCCCGAGGTGCTCATTTCGACGAGCCTGGCGGCGATGTGGTACGGCGTCGTGAAGAAGAGCGCCAGCCCCTTGGGCAGCGTTACCACGTGCGGGATGAACTCCCAGACCAGCAGGAACAGCACGATGAAGCCCCATCCCAGGATGGGTTCCTCGTTCTCCCGGTACTGTGACAGGTAACGGTTCATCGTGTTTCCTGGGTGCGCCAGGGCGCGATGGCGAGCTCCGCCCTGCGCAGGCCCTGCGTAAAGATCACCGCGATGATCATCAGCACGAGGATGCACACGAACATCTGCGCAAGCTGGTACATGTCGCCGTACCAGATCAGCGCGTGGCCGATGCCCTCGGAGGCTGCGTAGAACTCGCCGACGATGATGCCGACGATGCCCCGTCCGATGGCGATCCTGGCTCCCGCCACGAGGTAGGGCAGGGTGCTCGGCAGGATGACCTTGAAGTAGAGGTCGCGCTCCTTGCCGCCGAGGGACTTGACCACGTTGATGAGCAGGTTGTCGACCGACCGGACGCCGGCGAAGGCGTTGAAGATGAACGGGAACACGGCCAGCAGAAAGATCAGGATGGTCTTGCCCTTGACGCCCACGCCGAACATCACGATGAGGAGCGGCGCCAGCGCCACCAGCGGGCTCGCGTACAGGGCGGTGAGGAACGGGTCCAGGGCGAATGCCACCCGGCGCCGCCAGCCCATGACCACGCCCAGCGGGATGCCGACGACGACGGCGGCCGCGAACCCGAAAACGAAGGGAGTGCCGCTGACGTAGAGGTCCTTCCAGAGCTCGCCGCTGAGGATCAGGGCCCCGGTGGCCTCCCACATCAGCGACGGTTTGGTGATGAAGAACGGGTTGAAGGTGAAGACGAAGGTGAGCAGGAACTCCCAGATCAGGAAGAAACCCGCCACCGCCCCGGCTCCCAGCAGGAAGCGCACGCTGCTTTCCGGCAGTCTCTTGAATCCCATGTCACTCTCTCGCGTTCAGCTCGTCCTTCAGGTTGTTCCAGATGTCGAGCTTGATGTCGTTGAACTCCGGCGACAGGCGCATCTCGTAGCCCCGCGGCCGTGGCAGGTTGATCTTGATGATCTTCTTGGTCCGTCCAGGCCTTTTGGTCATCACGATGACGCGGTCCGACAGGTAGGCCGCCTCCTCGATGCTGTGGGTGACGAACAGCACCGTCTTCTTGTGCTTGTCCCAGATCTGCAGCAGCTCGGCCTGCATGAGGTCCCGGGTCTGCGCGTCCAGCGCCGCGAAGGGCTCGTCCATGAGCAGCACCTCGGGGTCCGTGGCCAGCGCCCGGGCCAGCCCCACCCGCTGCTTCATGCCACCCGACAGCTCGTGCGGGTAGTGTCCCTCGAAACCCGTGAGCCCCACCAGGTTGATGAGCTCCTGGGCTCGCGGACGCCGCGAGGAGACCGACTCGCCCTTGAGCTCCGGCCCCAGTTCGACGTTGCCGAGCACCGTCCGCCACGGCAGCAGCCCGAACTCCTGGAACACCATGGCCCGCTCGACTCCCGGGCCGGTGATCTTCTTGCCGCCGATCTCCAGCTCGCCCAGATCCGGCCTCAGCAGCCCCAGCAGCACGTTCAGGAATGTGCTCTTGCCGCATCCCGACGGCCCCACGATGGAGACGAACTCGCCGCTGTTCAGCTCGATGCGGAAGTCCTTGAGGGCGGTGACCGCGTCCCTGTTCTTGGGCGTGAACGTGAGCGTGATATCGGTGGATCGGATATAGGGTTCCATCGGCCTCGAAACTACTACAAGGACGGTGGAGTGACAAGTGACGCGGCCCGGATGGACCCCGCCCTTCTCCGTTCCACCACGGGGCTCCCCTCGGTGTCATGCCTCGCCGGAGGAGGAGAGCTCCGGCGAGATGAACGACAACCCAAGCCTTGCGCGCAAGGTCGCTCCGGTCCCGATGCCGTCGCTCAGGGCCTCCAGGCTTCCGCCGACGCCGGCGACGTAGTTCGCCGACGAAGGAAGCCCCAGCCCGCTGCCCGTGTCCTTGGTGGTGTATCCCGAGGCAAGGATGCCTTTCAGATCCTTCGGGTCGATGCCTGCGCCGTTGTCGATGATGTCGATGACCAGGAACTCGTCCTCGACGTACGACCGGATGCGGATCTCCGGCGGCCCGCTCAAGGCGCCTGACAGGATGTGTTCGTCGATGGCTTCGATGGAGTTCTTCACCAGGTTGACCATCATCTGGTGGAACTGGCTTTCGCGGATGCGGACCTGCGCGGGCGCGCCCGCGCAATCGACGTGAAGCCGGATGCCGCGCGCGCGGATCGAGTCCCGCAGGATCTGGACAGCGGCGTTGATGGTCCCTTCCAGGTCCACGTCCTTGCGGGCCATGGTGTCCTTGTCGAAGGTCTGCTGCGTCCGGACGATCTCGGCGATGTGCGCCACCCTGTCCCGGACCCGTTCGAGGGTCTCCACCAACTGCGTCTCCATCTCCCTGAAGTCGTTGGCAAGGGCGAACAGGAACGGCATCGCCTGGCGGCCCTTCGGATCGTCTTTCAGGTAATCGATCCAGTCGTGCTCGTGCGCCTTCAAGGCGTCGGCCAGCGCCTGAAGGCGGCGAATCGACCGGTTCCCCTTCAGGTGTCCGTGGAGAGTTCCGATGCCGATGGCCGCGCTGTTGATCGCGTTCCCGATGTTGTGGAGCACCGTTTCGACGATCTCCAGTCGCCCCTGGGCGAACGCGTGGGCCAGCGCTTCCTGGGCGCGCTTGTGCTCGGTCACGTCGCGAAATACCACCACGGCGCCCTTGACGGAGTTGGACGCGTCCTGCAAGGGCCTTCCGCTGGAGTTGAAATAAACCCCGTTGGGGACCTTCGAGTTGCGCACGAATATCTCCACGTCATCCGAAGCTTGGCCCTGCAGGGCGCGCCAAAGCGGAAGCTGATCGACAGGGAAGGGGGTTTCCCTGTCAGGACGATAAAGCCCAAGGACCGCCGGATACTCGGCAAGGCCCGTCGTCATGAGATCCTTGATATCGAAGGGCGATATGAGTTCAGCGAGCCGTTTCGTCGCGGTGTTGACAACGAGGTAGTTGCCCTGGGAATCGGCGGCCACCACCCCGTCGCTGATACTGTCGAAAACGGATTCCATGAGACGGGTCTGGCTCTCCAGCCGCTCTACCGCCTGCCTCAACTCGTCCTCCGACCGCTTGATGGACGTGATGTCGCGGAACACGGCCAAGCCTCCCTTGACTTTGCCGGAATCGTCCAGCAGCGGTCTGGCGCTGGTGTTGATGTAGATGAAGCCTTCCGGTTTGGCCGGATTGCGTATGATCATTTCCTCGTCATCCGTCGACTCGCCGCGGAGGGTGCGCGCGATCGGCAGTTCGAGAGAAGGATATTGAGTCACTCCGTCGAGCTTGAAGACGCCGTAACGCTCGCTCCAGTCCTCGGGTCCGGAGTCCGGTCTGTACGGACCTATCATGCGTTCCGTGCTCGTGTTGCGCATGATCGGGTTCCCGCGCTCGTCGATTACGATGATCCCGTCGTTGGTGCTTTCCATGAGCGTGCGCCACGCGCGGGCCTCTTCTCGAATGCTCTGTTCCAACTGCGCCTGGTCGATCCTGTGAAAGGCCAGTACCGTGCCTCCCACACGGCCGTTTCGGTCCTTGACGGGCGCAATATTGTAGTCGATCGCCACATCTTCCCCGGACCGTGCCCTGAGCATCATGTCGCCGCCTGTGCGAGCGGCGTCGGCGCCTTCCTCGAGGAGGCGCTGCGTGGTCTCGAACTGAACCGGCAGAACGCCCGCGGCCCCGTGAAAGCTCTCCCCCAGGGGCCGGCCGATGGCCTCGTGCCGGGACCAGCCCGTGAGGGCCTCCGCGGCGGAATTCATGAACGTGACGCCCCCGCCCTTGTCCGTAGCGACGATGGCCTCGGTAGCGCATTCGATAGCCGCGGACGCTCGCTGTTGCCGTTGTTGCCGGGCATGCAGGCGCAGGGCGGTTGCGACGTGCAGATGGAGCTGTCCTGCCGGCGCCGTCTTGAGCACGTAACCGACCGGCTCGCTGTCCAGGGAGCGCCGCTCCAGCGCCTGTCCGGCATCGCCGTTGAGATACAGCACCGGGATGTCGAGCGTCCCGCTCAGGCACTGCGCCGTTTCGACGCCGTCCGGTTCTCCCGTCAGGGCCAGATCGATCAGGACCAGGTCCGGCGGCCGTTCCGCCGCCGCCGCCACCGCGTCCTGTCCGGACAGAACCGAAGCGCACACGTATCCCGCGGTCTTCAGCGCTTCTTCCAGGCGCACAGCCACAGGTTGCTCGTGCTCGACAATGAGGATTCTTGCCGCTGTCATGGTGCTGCTCCGTTGCCGCCGGTGCGCTGCCTCCGGCGCCCGCGCGGGCCCGAGTCCCGCTCCGTGGAACCCGCCGCCGCCAAGCATGGCCGCGGACCTTTGGTTCTCCGAAGCGTGTACATGTATACACGCTGTCGGGAATGGATTAAATTGAATTCGCCCAAAGTCATCGTTGAATAATCTCTTTCAGGTAGGGGCTGATGTCGGAAATCATCGACGCCGCAGCGGGGTTGTTTTATCGCTTTGCCGCGAGCGGCGCGCTGCCGGCCTCGTGGTTCCGGGACCTGGATCCGTCCGGCGTGCCCAGGACCCGGCGCACGGGGAAGCTCCACCTCGAGATCGTGAGCCACTGCTGGCGGTACGGCCACTTCCTCGTCTACCAGCTCAGCTCCCTGGTCAACTACCGCACCGACAAGCTCGACGTCACCATGACCGTTTACCACGCGTCCGACGACGAGTCGGTGCTGCCGGTGCTGCGGTTCTTCGAGGGCATCGACGTGCCCGGCGTTACATGGTGCTGGCGGCCGCTGCCCGAGGAGCATCTCTTCCGCCGCAGCATCGGCCGGAACCTGGCCGCCAGGGCCACCCGGGCCGACTGGGTCTGGTTCACCGACGTGGACGTGGTGTTCCATGACGGCTGCCTCGATACGATGGCGGACCTCCTGCAGGGACGGGACGATGCCCTCGTGCATCCGAGATCGCCGCTGGGCACCGCGCTGCTGCCGGAAGACCATGAGCTGTTGAGGCAGGGCCGGACCGCCCCGGCCGTCCGCGACATCCCCCTGGAGGCGTTCCGTCCCTACGGCGGCGACCACGACCGCGCCAAGGGACCCTACCAGATCACCCACGGCGATGTGGCCCGCGCTGTGGGTTACTGCGAATCCATCGGCCTCTACCAGCGGCCCGCGCCGCGCTGGCGCAAGGCCTACGAGGACCGGGCGTTCCGGTGGCTGCTGGGCACCGAGGGTACGGCCCTCGACATCCCGGGCTGCTGCCAGATCCGTCATGCCGTGAAGGGGAGGTACCGCGAAGGGTCGGCCAGCGGCAGGCTGCGCTCGCTCATACGGAAGAGCCGCGATCCCCGGTCCTGACGCACGGGGCCCCGGTATGAGGGCGGATCGAGAACCGCCCCTACACCCCCAGGTAGCGGTGCCTCACGTCTTCCGCCGCTGCCAGGGCTGCCGAATCGCCGGTCCAGGTGATGCGGCCCTTTTCCATGATGTAGTGGCGGTCGGCGATCTGCATCAGGGCGCCGTGGTTGCTGTCGATGAGGAGAATGGCCTGGCCCACGGCCTTGAGCCGCTCCAGGCAGCGCCAGATCTCGGCGCACACGAGCGGGGCGAGCCCCTCGGTGGCCTCGTCCAGCAGGATCAGGCGGGCGTTGGTCATGAGCGCCCGCCCGATGGCGAGCATCTGCTGTTCGCCGCCCGAAAGGTTGCGGCCGTACAGGTTGCCGCGTGATTCCAGCGCGGGAAACATCTCGAATATGCGTTCCACGGTCCAGGGGTCCGCGCCGGGACCCTGGGAGCTCGATCCGTATCCCGCGGCCACCAGAAGGTTCTCTCGCACCGTGAGGTTCGGAAAGACCTGCCGGCCCTCGGGCACGAGTCCGATGCCGGCCCGGGCCACCGCGTAGCTGGGCCGACCCTGGATCTCGGCGTCCTGGAACCGGATCTTTCCCGCCCGCGGCGGCACCAGTCCCATGATGGACTTTACCGTCGTGGTCTTGCCCATGCCGTTCCGGCCCATGAGAGTCACCATCTCGCCGGCGTCGACCCGCAGGCTCACGTCGAACAGCACTTGGCTCGGACCGTAGAAGGTCTGGACACCCTCGAGCTCCAGCATTACGCGTCCTCTCCCAGATACGCCTCCCGCACCACCGGGTCGGCCCGGATGGCGTCCGGCGAGCCGGTGGCCACCTCGCGTCCGGACACCAGCACGGTGACCCGGTCGGCCAGCGCGAACACCGCGTCCATGTCGTGCTCCACCAGCAGGATCGCCACCCGCCCCTTGAGCCCGCCCAGCAGCGCCACCATGCGGTTGGCCTCGTCGGGGCCCATTCCGGCCATGGGCTCGTCCAGCAACAGCAGCGAGGGGTCCGTGGCCAAGGCCATGGCGATCTCGAGCTGGCGCTGCTCGCCGTGGGCCAGGTTGCGGGCGATGATGCCGCCGCGTCCCCCCAGGCCCACCCGCTCCAGGGTCCGGCGTGCCGGGTCCCGTAGCGTGGGATCCGAGCGCGCCCCGCGCCAGAACCGGAAGGAGTGGCCGTCGTGGGCCTGCACGGCCATGGCGACGTTGTCCTCGGCGGTGAATCCGCCGAACACCGAAGTGATCTGAAACGAGCGCGCCAGCCCCAGCCGGGCGCGTTCGTGCATGGGCCGGCGGGTGATGTCCCGGCCGCCGAGGTGGATGGTGCCCCGGTCCGACGCCACCTCGCCGGACAGTTGCTTGATGGCCGTGGTCTTGCCCGCGCCGTTGGGGCCGATCACCGCGTGGATCTCTCCTCGGATCACGTCGAGGGAGAGGGAATCCGTGGCCTTCAGGGCGCCGTAGGCCTTGGTGAGCCCGCGAGCCGTGAGCAGCGGTTCAGCCATCGGGGTTTCCTCTCTGGAACCAGCCCCAGATGCCGTGGCGGGCGAACAGCACCACCAGGACCATCACCGGCCCCAGGATGATCATCCAGTGTTCCATGTACGCGGAGAGAATCTCCTCGAGGAGCAGCAGCACGAAGGCGCCGGCGACGGGTCCCGCCAGCGTGCCCATGCCGCCCAGGATCACCATCACCATGATCTCCCCCGAGACCGTCCAGTGCATCAGGGCGGGGTCGACGAACGCCATGTAGTTGGCCATCAGCGCGCCCGAGAGGCCCGCCGCCGCACCCGCCAGCACGAACGCCGTAAGCTTGTAGCGGTAGACCGGGAAGCCGAGCGCCAGCATCCGTTCCTCGTTCTCCTTGCAGCCTTGCAGCACCATGCCGAAACGGGAGTGCACCAGCCGGCGGCCCAGCACCAGGAATACAACCAGGATGAGCAGGCAGACGTAGTAGAAGGCGGTTTCGTTCTCGAGGTCGAGACCGGGGAAGCTGTTCCTTTGGGCGATGCTCAACCCGTCGTCCCCGCCGTACACTTCCAGGGAGACGAAAAAATAGTAGAGCATCTGCGCGAACGCCAGCGTGATCATGATGAAATACATGCCGCTGGTGCGCAGGCTCACGGAACCGATCAGAAGGGCCAGGAGCGCCGCGGCCGCTACCGCCAGCGGCCACGCCGCTGCGCCGCTCTCCAGCCACGGAAGCGCCAGCGGCCACGCCGGGGCGTCGCCGCCGGCGCCGTGGAACGAGAGGATCGCCACCACGTAGGCGCCGGCGCCGAAATACGCCGAGTGCCCGAAGCTCACCATGCCGCCGAATCCCAGGATGAGGTCGAGGCTCACCGCGGCCAGGGCGAAGATGAAGATGCGGGTGAAGAGCCCGATGACAAAGGACTCGTCCAGCGCCGCCGCCAGGGGCGGAAGCACCGCCAGCGCGGCCGCGATGATCGCCACCAGCGCGGTTCTCCGCCAGCCGGCGATGTGTGCCATGCGGATCACTGGTATCTGCTATGCACCGGCAGCAGGCCCTGCGGCCGCCACACCAGGATGGCCGCCATGAATATGTAGATGGACATGGAGGCGAGCGAGGCGCCGACCCCGTTGGCGGTGGCCGGGTCCATGAAGAGCCCCAGCGACACCGGCAGGAACGCCCGGCCGATGGTGTCGATGAACCCCACCAGGCACGACCCCAGCAGCGCGCCCCGGACCGAGCCGATGCCGCCGATCACGATCACCACGAAGGTGAGGATCAGGATGTTCTCGCCCATCCCCACCTCCAC
>CAZVUC010000051.1:0-19108 GCA_964630405.1 uncultured Syntrophobacterales bacterium
GTTGGCCCAGAGGGTGGGCCACTCCGGCGTCCGCAGCTTGGCCTTGAAGCCCGCGGCGTTGAGCATCGGGATCATGGCCTCGGTCACCTGCTTGTCCAGGATGTAGCGGCCGACCGGGGTCTGCAGCTCCACCTCGACGCCTTCATGCCCAGCCTTTTTCAGCAGCTCACGCGCCTTCTTGGGGTCGTAGGTGTAACGGGTCTTCAGGTTCGGGTTGTATCCCAACTGGCCGGGGCCCAGGGGGCCGTCGAGCCGTTGCGCCTGCCCCTGCAGCAGGGTCTTGATGATCTTGTCCCGGTCGATGGCGTAGCACACCGCCTGGCGCACTTCCTTCTTGTCGAAGGGCGGCTCGGGCCGCATGCCCAGGAACATGATCACCAGGGATTGGATCTTCACGATCTTGTGTTTGTCAGAGTTTTCCACCGTCTTCATCAGATGCGGCGGGATGAGCTGCGCGACCTGCACCTCGTTGTTCATGAGGGCCGCGACTCGCTGCTCGGTCTCGCGCATGACGCGGAAGACGACCTCGTCCGGCGCGTCGGGATTCCTCGACATGGCCGGGTGATCGGGCCGCTTGCGGATGACCATGCGCTGTCCCTGCACCAGCTCCACCAGCTCGTAGGGGCCGCCGCCCAGGTGGTGCTTCCGGTCGGCCTCGGCCGGGCCGTACTTGTCGTAGACCGCCTTGCTGGTGATGATCAGGCCGTCACAGAGGAAGTCCAGCAGCGGCGCGGTGGGCTTGTGGGTGGTGATCTGCACGCTGAAGTCGCTGAGCGCCTTGGCCTCCTTCACCGGACGGGCCACGGATGCCTTCTGCTTGCTCTGCGGGTCGTTGAAGATGCGCCAGATCGAGTGGACGATGTCGTGGGCCGTCACCGGGCTGCCGTCGTTGAACTTGTAGCGCTCGTCCAGATCGAACACCCAGGTGTTGGGATCCAGAACCTTCCAGCTCTTGGCCAGCCGGGGCTCCCATTTGCCGTCGTTCCAGTTGTACTTGCACAGGGGGCCCGCCAGCTCGGTGTAGATGCCGTAGAGCAACGCCACGCTGTCGCCGTAGGGGTTGTGGGTCTCCATGGTCTCGGTGGCGCCGATGGTGACCCGGGTCTGCGCCAACGACACCGTGGCGGTGAGGCACAGGGCCAAGGCCGCGACGAACAGCGCCAGGACTGTGGTCCGTAAACGATTTCGCATAACTGTCTCCCTTCCGCTGATAGAGGATAGAGGTTCGACCTTCTATGATTTGGCGCTTCTACCAATGCGCCACGGAGTTGTCAACCGGCCCGATTCGCTAAAATTCGCGTCCGGCGACCGTGGACTCCGGCGTGGCGGTACCCTTTCAAAGCAGTGCGGCGGCCAGACCCCCGACCACCACGACCCCGGTGGCGAGCCAACGGAACGCCGCCACCGAGACCCTTGCCCGGAGCCAGGCTCCGGTGAAGTAGCCGATGACGATACCGGGCAGGCCATAGAGCACCAACCGCCAGGTGGCGGGCGTCAACAGGTCCATCTCCCAGTAGAAGGGCAGGGAGAACGCCGAGATGATCAGGAAGTAGGCGATGAGGGTGGCGCGGAAGCGGGCGGGGTCCCAGCGCTGCTTGAGCCCCAGCAGCACCAGCGGCGGGCCGGAAACGGAGGTGCTGGCCGCCAGGAAGCCGGCGATCAGGCCGGCGCCCGCGCAGGGCGCGAACTCCCGCGCGAAGGGCGGACCCGGCTTCACCTGCAACAGCAGCGCCAGGGCGATCATCAGCCAGCCGATGCCCCGCTGCAGGGTGACCGTGTCCAGGTCCCTCAGGATCATGGCGCCCAGGGGCACCATCAGGGCGGAGCTCACCACCAGGATGGCGAGACGCCGCCGGTCCACGTCGCGGCGGAGCTGGATGATCTGGGCGATGCCCAGCGGAAGGTAAAGGAGGACGATGCCGGGCACCACGACCGTGGCCGGCAGCGCCACCACCAGCGCGGGCACCGACAGGATCATCAGGCCGGCCCCGGTGATGCCCTGGAGGCTCGCGGCCGAGAGCACCACCGCGAAGGCGTATATGCCGGTTTCCCAGGACACTGGAACTTTCCCCCTATCGGGTGGATGAATTTCGGCCGCCGTCAGCCGGCGAAGTGCCCCAGATGGCGCAGCCAGACGAACGCGAGCGGCAACGTCACCAGCCACGCCAACAGCGTCAGTGCCAGCAGCAGCCGGGTGGCCTGTCCGATCCGCATCCCGGCCATGCGCGCGGCGACCACCATGGGCGGCAGCTCATAGGGGAACGGCACCATGGACCAGTTGACGGTCTGCGCAAGCAGAACGGTGCTCACCGGCCAGCCCGTGACGGCGCTGATGTCCTTGGCCAGGGTGGCGGCGATGACGGGTTCGCCTGGAACCGTGGTGGCCATGCTGATGACCATCCCCACGGCGCTCATGGCGGCGAGATTCAGGAAGTCGCGGCCGGGGACCATGGGAAGTTTCGCGAACAGCCGGTCCGCCATCAGGTCTCCCAAACCGCTGTGCACCACCACCGACCCCATGCCGATGATCCCGCATATGAAGAGCCATGGTCCCAGGTTGACCTTGCCGGTCAGGGAGGTGGCCGGCATGCATCCCACCCGCGGCATCAGGCAGACGATTCCCGCTCCCATGGCGACCCAGGCGGGCGACACCCGGTGCCAGTGGTCGGTGACCCAAAGCGCCAGCGCGGCCACGAGGATCAACAGCAGGTTGCGTTCGGCCGCGGTCCACGGCTCGCTGACGGCGCGCGCGGGAGCCGGTTGCATATCCGCGGGAAACAGGGCCGCGATCAGCCAGGGAAGCGCCAGGAGATTGACCACGCTGATGACCGGGAAGTGCGTCAGGAAGTACTCGCCATAGGTGATCTCGATGCCGTGAATGCTCTCGGCGGCTCCCAGGAGCACGACATTGGGCACCGCCGCGGTGAGAATGCCGAAGCTCGGGTAGATGCTGCCGGCAGCCACCGCCAGGGTAATGCCGGTGCGGCCGTTGCTGCCCGGCCCGAACCCCAGCCGTTCGCCGATACTGAGAAAGATGGGCAACATGACCAGCACCCGGCTCATGTTGGACGGGACCAGGAAGCCCAAGAGGGCGGCGGTGAGCACGATGCGCCAAAGGAATCCCCGATAGGACGTGCCGAAGTAGGCCGCCGCGGCGGTGGCGATGCGTGCTCCGAGGCCGGTGGTCTGGACGGCGGAGGCGATGATCAGGCCGCCGAACACGAGCCAGCCCGCGGTGGAGTAGAAGCCGGCGAAGACCACGTCGGGCTCCGCGCCGGCCAGGGTCACCGCCAGGAAGCAGAAGATGACCGCCGTGAGATACTCGGGAAGGATCGCGGTAGCCCACAGGCCCACGCACAGCACCACGATCCCGGCGGTGGGCAGTACTCCCGCGGGCAAGCCGGCGGGCGTGGGTGCGGCGACCAGCGCCAAGCCCGCCACGCAGGCGAGGGCGGCCACGAGCCGGTGGGGCGTCATTCGGCGTCGGGCTGCCGTTCCGGAGCCTGATCCGCAAACGCGGGAAGCCGCATGCAGTTTTCGTGGATCCGGGCCAGGGTCGGATAACGGGCGAGGTCGACGTCCACGCGGCGTGAATTGAAGACTTGCGGCACGAGGCACACGTCGGCCAGGGTCGGTTGGTTCCCGAAACAATGGTCGCCGCAGCGCGAATCGTCCTGGAGCATGGCCTCCATGGCCGTGAAGCCCGCCTCGATCCATCGCCGCGCCCACGCGGCTCTCGCCTCGTCGTCCAGGGCGAGTTCCTGCTCCAGGTACTGCAGGACCCGGAGGTTGTTGATCGGGTGGATGTCACAGGCGACGATCTGAGCCAGTGCCCGCACCCACGCCCGGTCCGCCGGAGACGCCGGCAGAAGGGGAGGCTCGGCGACTTTTTCCTCCAGGTACTCGATGATGGCCAGGGATTGGGCAATGACCGTGCCGCCGTCCTCGAGGGCCGGGACCAGGCCCTGGGGGTTCAGCTCCAGGAAATCCGGCGCCCGCTGCTCGTTCCGGCGCAGATGAACCGGCTGGAGATCGTAGTCCAGGCGCTTGAGCGACAGCGCGATGCGCACCCGAAAGGACGCGGAGCTTCTGAAGTAGCCGTAGAGTTTCATGAGTCCTCCGATACCGGCGGATGGCGCTGTCGCGCCGGATGTCTCCCGTTCGTCCCGTCCCGCGACCCCGCCGGCGCAGGCTCGGCCGGTCCCGTCTGCCCGCCGTCAAGGGGTATACTACCTTGTCGCGCGGGAAACAAAGGTGGCCGCCGGATGGAAAATTGACAACAAGCGCAATATCCCGGAATGCCGGCAGCCGCGTTGTCATCCGTGATGGGAGGAAGTTCGGATGTGTTCCTTCGAAAAACTTGCGTTGAGGAACGCCATATGTTCTGATGGAAGTTAATCGACGAAGCGCGGCCCCGCGACTGTATTCGAAATATTCGACGGCGGTCGTATCGTCATGTCGAGAATTGTTTCCCGCGATCTGAATCATGCCCAACGGTAGACGCTCACACAACGTAGGCAAGGCACTGCACCGGCTGCGGAGGGAGAACGGCTGGACCCTTTCGACGGTCAGCACGAAGACCGGAGTCGCGGTTTCGACCCTCTCCAAGATCGAGAACCATCAGACGTCGCCCAACTACGACGTGCTGGTCCGCCTGTGCGAAGGCCTCAGCCTGAATCTGGCCGAGTTCTTTCAGGGCGGAAGCTTTTCCAGCTTCGCGCACGGCTCCAGGACCGTCAATCGCCTGGGGGACGGCCTCCGGTACGAAACCCCGACGGGCGAATACCTCGTGTTGAGCAGTGAGTTATCCAAGAAGACCCTGGAACCCAGGCTGATCCGCGTGCCGAAGGGCCAGGACGAGCCCACGGTGCTGAGTTCGCGGACCGGAGAGGAATTTCTCTACGTCCTCGACGGTTCCGTGAGGTTCTTCATGGAGCCCTATAGCGCCATCGTTCTGAAGACCGGCGAATCCGTTCATTTCGACGCCCAAATGCCTCACGGTCTCGAGGCCGTGGGTGAGACCGACGCGAGGGTTCTCGTCGTCTGCCAATCCGGCAACGTTCTGGCCGACAAGGACGCCAAGGAAAGGATCGCCGGCTGAAGATCCTGACGACAATTCCCGTTTCCTCTCCATATGGCCGGCTCGAATACACACGATGCGAGCAGCGAAGTCGTCACGCTGGTCCATGAACGATTCCGTTTCGTCAAAATTTCCCAAAATTCGCGAAGTTTTCGTAGATGCGCAATAACTTGTCGTATCAATTCAATCACAAATACGAACTCGGTCCGGTGAGGAGATCCGATGAAAACCATTGATGTCGTTGACGCGGATTCGCACGTGATGGAGGTCCCGGAGACGTGGGACCATCTGGACCGGGAGTTTCGGGACAGAAGGCCGGTGGTGGTGCAGGGAGAGGGCTTGGCCACCAATTCCCACATTGACGCCTGGTGGCTCATCGACGGCCAGATCCATCCGCGGTTGTGGGGGAAGGGCACGACGTTCAGCGGCACCCCCCTGGAGATGAAGTTCGCCCGGGACAAGATATTCAACATCGGCAGCCAGGGCATGACCGATATCGATGCCCGCATCAAGGACCTGGACGCCTTCGGCATCGACATCCAGGTGATCTACTCGTCCATTCTCTTCCACCGGCTCACGGAAGACGCGAGGTTCGAGGCGGCCTTGATGCGGAGCTACAATACCTGGATCGCGCAGCGGTGCGGCGAGCGGCCCGACCGCCTGAAGTGGGCGGCGGTCATCCCCATGCGGGACCGTGACGCCTGCGTGGCGGAGGTGCACCGTGCCCGGGAGATGGGCGCCGTGGGGCTGATGATCGGCGGCACCGCCGGCCAGCGGCTCTTGCACCACCCGGACCTGTCGCCGTTCTACGCGGCGGCCTGCGACGTGGACCTTCCGGTGTGTATCCACACGGGTTGGAGCGCCCCCGGCCTCACCCAGACCTGCGAGGACCCCTACGCGTCCTTGATCCTGAGCTTCACGCTGCCGGTGCTCATGGGCTTTTTCAGCATCGTGGGCGGTGGCGTGTTGGACCGCTTTCCGAAGCTTCGAGTGGCCTTTCTGGAGGCGGGTTCCGAATGGATACCCTATATGGTCGGGCGCATGGACCACTACCATCCGGTGGTGGCGATGCTGGGGAACCGCTCGAACAAGCCGCCCAGCGAGTATCTCAAGGAAGGGCGGGTGTACGTGACCTGTGAGGCGGAGGAGCCTTTCCTGCCCCAGGTCATCGACCTGGTGGGAGAGGACCAGATTCTCATCGAGGGCGATATCCCACATGCCGAGGCCCGCGAGACCGGTATCGAGGAACTCCGGGAACGCACCGACATCTCCGAGGCGGTCAAGCAGAAGATCCTGCGCGAGAACGGCCTGGCCTTCTACCGATTTTGAGCCCGGGCTCAGTCCCGCTTGATGACGCCGCTCGAGGTGAAGCCGCCGTCCACCGGCAGCGTGACGCCGGTGATGTAGCCGGACTCCGGCAAGGCCAGAAACACGGCGGCGTGGGCCACCTCTTCCGGAAGGCCGTAGCGGCGCATGGGAATGGCTCGGTCATATGCGCGGCGGGTCTCCTCGTCATGCATTTTCCGGGTCAGGGCGGTGTCGACCGGTCCCGGCGCCAGGGCGTTGACGGTCACCCCGGTCCCGGCCCACTCCAGGGCCATCACGCGGGTCATGGTGATCACGCCGCCCTTGGAGGCGCCGTAGGCGGTCCGTCCAGTACCTCCCCGCATGCCGGAGATGGAGGCCATCGCCACGATCCTGCCGTACCCCGCCTCGACCATGACCCGGCCGGCGGCCTGCATGACCAGAAAACTGCCGGTAAGGTTGATGGCGATGGTCCGGTCCCATTCCTCGCGGGTGGTTTCCAGGGCGTGCTTTTCGATCCCGATCCCGGCGAAGGGCATCAGGATGTCCAACGACCCGAAACGGTCCGTCGCGGCGGCGATGAGGGCATCCACGTCGCTGCCCCGGGTGACGTCCGTCTTGACGAACAGCGCGCCGACGCCGCTGGCCGTCAGCTCGTCCGCCGCCCGTACACCCGCCTCCTCGTTGATGTCGGCGATGACGACGTTGGCGCCGGCCTCGGCCAGCTTGTGGGCGGTGGCGAGGCCGATGCCGTTGGCGCCGCCGGTTACGACGGCGCTGTGTCCCTTCAGAGAAAACATGCTCGCTCCTTCTCCCCCGATGCTTACCGGATGACGCCCAGGCCGCGCCCCACGACTGCGAAGGCGTCGATGGCGCGGACCAGGACCTCGATGGTGTGGGACGCCGACATCTGGGCGCGTATCCGGTCCTGTCCCCGCGGCACCACCGGGAAGGAGAACGCGGTCGCCAGCACGCCCCTTCCCCGCAGCGCGTCGGCGAAGGCCTGCGCCAGCTTCGGATCCCGCAGCATCAGGGGCACGATGGGGTGCTCGCCCGGAAGGAGCTCGAACCCGAGGGCGGTCATTTCCGAGCGGAAGTGGCTCGCGTTGCGCCACAGGCGGTCGCGCAACTCGGTGGAGCCCGTCAGCAGGTCCAGCGCGCTCAGGCTCGTTTGCGCGATCACCGGGGCGAGGGTGTTCGAGAAAAGGTAGGGGCGTGCGCGCTGACGCAGCCACTCGACGATCTCGCCGCGGCTCGAGACGTACCCGCCGGCGGCTCCGCCCAGCGCCTTGCCCAGGGTCCCGGTGAGAATGTCCACGCGCCCGGCGACGCCGCAGTGCTCGGGGGTGCCGCGGCCGGTGGCGCCGACGAAGCCCACGGCGTGGCTGTCATCCACCATGACCAGGGCGTCGTACCTCTCCGCCAGATCGCAGATCGCCGGCAGGTCGGCGATGGTGCCGTCCATGGAGAACACGCCGTCGGTGGCGATCAGGCGATAGCGGGCGTCCCGCGCCTCCCTCAGCCGCGCCTCCAGGTCCGCCATGTCGTTGTTGGCGTAGCGGAACCGTGGCGCCTTGCACAGGCGCACGCCGTCGATGATGGACGCGTGGTTCAACGCATCCGAGATGACCGCGTCCTCGGGGCCCAGGAGGCTCTCGAACAGACCCGTGTTGGCGTCGAAGCAACTGGGGAAGAGGATCGTGTCCTCCATCCCCAGGAAACCGCTCAGCCGTTCTTCCAGCCGCTTGTGGGGAAGCTGGGTGCCGCAGATGAACCGGACCGACGACATGCCGAATCCGTACTCGCGCAACGCCTCCCTCGCGGCCTCGATCAGCCGGGGATGATTGGACAGTCCCAGGTAGTTGTTGGCGCACAGGTTGATGCAGCCCGCGCCGGTCTCCAGGGTGATCTCCCCCTGTTGCGGCGAGGCGAGGACCTGCTCCTGCTTGAACAGGCCCTCGGCCTTGAGGGTTTCGATTCGTGCGGCGAGATCGTTGACGAACGCGTGCGTCACGACCCGCTCCGCGCGACCTCTTCCCAGACGTACAACGGTTCGATCTCTCCCGCTTCGATCTCGCGCATCCGTTCCTCGCTCAGCGGGTAGTTGAACTGGGCATTGCGGAAACGTACACGTGCGTCGCCGTGACGCTTGACGTACCCCTTGATCCGTTCCAGGTCTTCCTCGGTCAACTCGAGTTCGTGGAACCGTTCCAACTGGTCGGCGCCGTGCCGCAGCTCGTCGTCCAGGACCACTTTCATCGCACCGGCCAGCCGGCGTTCGAACTCGCCGCCCCCGATCCGGCTGCAGGCGAAGAACGTGCCCGACCCGCCGCCCTCCAGCACCCCTTCGTCCCCGACCAGGGCCGCCCAGGGCGCCCCCTCCGCCGCCAGCTCGTCCGCGATGGCCTTCTTCTCGCGGGACAGTTGGACGCTGGCGTCGTTCTCCGGGAGGGTCGGGTCCGGGTTGAAGATGTCGTAGCGGCGCAGCTCGCCGATGAAGGGCGGCTCGCCCATGAACCAGGCCAGCACGTCGTGGCACATGACGTAATGGTTCGTTTCCTCGTGGAGCTTCTCCAGGGTCTCCAGGTAGGTGTGCCGGTCGACCGTGACGCCCAACCCGGCCAGTTGGTTGGCCAGCAGGCCGCCCAACTGAAACACCCGGGTCAGCTCCCGCCCGGTCTGCTGCATCAGGAACCGGATGTGGTCTTCCCTGGGCCGCGGCCGGCTGAAGTAGGTGGCGGCGACCTCCGCCTCGCCGGCCGCGCACTTGCCCAGCAGCACGCCGACTTCCCGCGCCGCCTTCTCACCCAGGGTCTCTTGTGAATCCGTCACTGTGGCGCCTCCCATGAATCGCAGCAGGCGGTGCCCCCGGGGCGCGCACCCGAGACTCGCGGGAGGTGCGCGGTTCCGGCCGGCCCCGATCAGAGGCCGTAGAACTGCCTGGGATTGTCCGCCAGTATCTTCTCGATGACGTGGGCGGGGACGTCATCCCGCGCCCGCATCACGTCCACCATGCGCGGCTCGTGGGCGGGGTCGGTATGGCCGTAGTCGGAGCCGATGAGGAGGTTGTCCTCCCCGGTGTAGTTGAGCAGGTAGGGCAGGTCCTCGTCCGCCTCGCAGGCCACGTAGATTCGGTAATCGCGGAACATCTCCACGTTGGTCTCGTGCTTCCAGCGGGGGCGCTGGATGGCCTTCCGGCCGCCGGCGACCGCGGCCCGGGATTCCCGCCGGAGCAGGTGCAGCAGGTAGGGGATCCAGCTCGCCTTGGCCTCGATGAAACCGAACCGCAGGCCGGGATACCGCGCCGGCAGGTGGTTGGCGACGATGTCCCGGAACGCGAACAGGGGCAGCACCACCTGGTTCGCAAACACCGAGCTGACCGCAAGGTCGAAGAGATTGAGCAGCGTGCGGGAGCCCGACCCGGTATGGATGCAGATGGGGAGGTCGAGCTTCTCGGCTTCCTCGTAGAGGGGGAAGAAGCAGGGTTCCGCGATGCTGCGGTCACTCTCGAGGCCGCGCAGGGTGACCCCCACCGCGCCGTTGGCTTTGCCCTTTCTCATTTCCTCCAGCGAGGCTTCCATGGAATGCAGCGGCGGCACCACCACCCAGCGGAGCCGCCCGTTGGACTTGGCCCAGACGTCCGCCATCCAGTCGTTGTACGCGCCGCACAACGCGGCCTCCAGCTCCGGGTCGTCGGTGAGGTAGACCAGGAACAGGGTCGGGTAGATGACCTGGACCTCAACCCCCAGCTTGTCCATGTCCGCCAGCCGCGCCGGCACGTCGGTGATCTCCCGGCATGCGGTGAGCACGTCCTTGCGCCGGACCTGGCCCTTGGAGCGCGAAGGCGTCACCAGCCGGAAGCCGCCCCTGCCGGCGGGCTTGGGAAAGAGGTTGCCGTCGATAAGCCACAGGACGTTGATGTCCGCGTACAGCGTATCGTCCGGCACCTCCGTCATCACCGGCCGGCGGGGATACATGGAAGCCCCCATGAGCTCCCACATCCCCTCCGACTCGGATATGTGAGTGTCCGCGTCGATGACTCCCGGCATGATTGTCCTCGTTCAGTTCTCGCCGCCCGCGGGTTGCCGGGCGCCGGTGCTACTTCTTCAGCGCCTTGCGGATGCCGTCCGCCTCCTTTTCCACGTTGCTGATCACGTTGTTGGCTGATTTCACCGCAGCCGCCGCGTCGCCCGGGTCGATGGGGACGCCGCTCTTCTTGGCCCAGTCCGTGAACAGAGGGTCGTTCATGGCCTTGACCACGATTTCCTCCAGCTTCTTCGCGGTCTCGGGAGGGACGCCCGGGGGCAGGGCCACCAGCCGCAGGATGCTGCTCAGGTATCCCAGGCCCAACTCCTTGGAGGTAGGCGTGTCCGGACAGGCCCAGGAACGCTGCGGCGCCAGGTGGACGACACAGCGGAGATCGCCGCCTTTCGCCAGCGGCCCCACCGTGGAGTGCTCGCTCGGGTTCAGCCAGATGATGAAGTCGCCCCGCATCAGGCCGGGCACGCTGTCCCCGGTCCCGCGGTAGCCCGTCACCAGGTCGAAGCGCAGGCCCAGGTTCTTGGCCGCCAGGTAGGACGGCAGCCATCGCCCGGTCCCGATCCCCTCGACTCCCCAGGTCAGCCGGTCGAGCTTCTTGAGATCATCCAGGGTCTTGTGCGGGGATTTCCCCGACACGAACAGCGTGTAGGCGTCGTTCCCCATGCGGGCGATCCACTGGTACTTGTTCAGGTCGTAGCCGGGGTTCTTGGCGGCGGTGATCGTCGGCGGGATCAGGCCCAGGAGGTCCAGGAGCCCCACCGTGTGGCCGTCCGGCTTGGCCCGGTACAGGTACACGGCGCCGCGCCGGCCGCCCGCGCCGGTGACGTTCTTGACGATGACGCGAATGCCCTTGGGCAGATACTTGTCGAGGCTTCGGGCCAGCGCCCGGCTCATGGCGTCATAGCCCCCGCCCGGCGGGAACTGCACCACCCAGTTGATGTTCTTGTTGGGGAAGTCGGCCTGTGCCGGTGCGGCCGCCAGTGTGAAGGCTGCCAGGAAGAAGAACACCCCGATGACGCGGACGATCGCTTTCATGAGATACCCCCTCTTCGTCCTCTCAGGCTTCCGCCTTGACGTTGAGTTCCATCACGCCGATCTTCTCGATCTCTCCCCTCAGCTTGTCGCCGTCCAGCAAGGTATGGACGCCGGCGGGCGTCCCCGTGGTGATGAGGTCGCCGGGCCTGAGAGTCACCACGCTCGACAGGAACCGGATGTGGTCCCGCACCCCGCAGATCATGTCGCTGGTGTGGGAGGTCATGACCTGCTCGCCGTTGTGCCACGCCCTGAGGTAGAGGTCCTGGGGCTCCGGGATCTCGTCGCTGGTGACGATCCACGGGCCCTGCGGACTGAAGGTGTCGAACCCCTTGCGGATGTTGCGGGTGTTCTGCTTGCCCCGCCCCCAGGGGTCCCGCTGGCTGATGTCCCAGCAGATGGTGTAGCCGAAGACGTAGTCCAGGGCCTCCTCTTCCGTGACCTTGCGCGCCGTCTTGCCGATGACCACGCACAGCTCGCACTCGAAGTCCACGTCGTGGGAGATCTTGGGGATGATCACGGTGCCGCCCGGACCGATGATGGACGACACCGGCTTCAGGAAGTCCTGGGACATGTGGTCGTCCTTGTCCGGCAGCTCCTGGTGGCCGCCGCCCATGCGCGTCTCCATCTCCTTCCGGTGGTCCATGTAGTTGGCGGCCGCGGCCCAAAGCGAGGTGGGGTTGTCGACGGGCGCCCGCAGGGTCACCTGGTCCAGCGGTGTCGCATCGCCCGACCGGATACATTCGTCGACGCAGGCCGGGGCGTCCGGGTTGCCGGTCATCGCCTCGATGACCTGGACCATGGTGTAACCGTCCTTGAGGATCCCGGCCGCGACCATGGCCGCGCCCACCGGATAGACCTTGTCGTCCACCACCACTCCCGCCTGCTTCGCATCGTAGGTGCAGAATTTCATGCGTTGAAGTCCTCCGTGTTGGAATCGTTGCCTTATACCACAAGGGGCGAGGGGTGGGACAGGGGAGTTGGGCTCGGCGGGCGGCACTTGACACCCGCGCCGAAATGTTCGATCCCGAAGGCGTCCCCAGGGGCTCATACGACTGGAGCGGGAGGTCCACCATGAAGACGCGTATCCGGCACATCGCCCTCAACACCGAGAACTGGGACCGGATGGCCATGTTCTACCAAACCATCTTCGGCATGAAGAAGATCACCACCGGGATGACCGACGAGAAGGGGAACTACAACCCCAACCGCGGCCACATCAGCGACGGCGTCATCGGCTTCGCCATGCTGCAGAAGCATCCCGGGAACCAGTCCGGGCTGGACCATTTCGGCTTCGAGGTGGAGGAGATCCCGCTGGTGCTGGAACGCATGCGCAACGACTATCCGGAGCTGCTGGTGGCCAAGAGCCTGCCGCACGTGCCGTTCTCCGTCTCCCGCGGCACCGACCCCTGCGGCACCCAATACGACATCTCACAGAAGGGCGTCGCCAAGGTGCGGGAGGGTTACCTGGAGGACGGCTGGGAACAGCCGCGGCAGATCAGCCACATCTCCATCCGGTCGAAGCAGCCCGAACGGGTCGCCGAGTTCTACCATAAGGTGTTCGAGCTCGACGCCGGCGAGGCGCCCGGCCCCGACGGCAGCTTCCGCGTCACCGACGGCAAGGTGCAACTGCTGGTGCGTCCGTGCGACAACGCGCTCTACCGCGGCATGCGCGAGGGGCTGGACCACATCGGCTTCGTCGTGGAAGACCTGGAGCGCACGCGCAAGGAGATCGAGGAGCTGAGCGAGGCCGCACCCGAGTCGGCCCCCGCCAACCTGGACGCGGGCCGTTTCGGCGCCATGACCCGCGCCGACCTCGAAGGCTGCGTCATCGGCCAGCACGCCATGGCCGACCCGGACGGGGTCCTGCTGGATCTCACCGAACAATAGGGCAGGGCCGCTGCGCGGCGACCTGCGTTACAGGCTGGCCGCTACGCCGCGCTGCCCAGGAACTCCGCCAGCCGCTCGCCGATCACGTACACCGTGGAGTTGGTATTGGCGCGCACCACCTCGGGCATGACCGAGGCGTCCGCCACCCACAGGTTGTCCAGCCCGTGGACCCGCAGCCGCTGGTCCACCACGGCGGCGGGGTCGCTGGCCGGCCCCATCTTGCAGGTGCCGCTGGCGTGTTGATAGCTGTCGTAGGTCGAGCGGGCCCAGGTCGGCCAGTCTTCGTCCGGCGCCGGGTTGCGCAGCTCGCCGTAGAACTCCCGCATGGGTGACGTCCGGGTCAGGTCGCGGATGAACTCCATGGCGGCGACCATCTTCTCCACGTCCGCCGGGTGCTCCAGCAGCCCGGTTTCGACGGCCGGGAAGTCCCTGGGGTCGGCGCTGTTGAGGCGGATCCGCCCGGGCGTCTCCTGCTCCAACAGTTGCGCGGAGAGGGGGAGCAGGGAGCCCACGTCCTGGATCTTCGTGGGCGGGCGCAGGGTGACGCTGAAGTCGCCGTGGTCCAGGCCGGCGGAACTCCGGGCCATGAGCCGGAGCCTCGGCAGGGTCCAGTCCACCTCGAATTCCCTGCGGGCCGCGAACGTCATGTGGATGGAGGCATGGTCCTGGAAGTTCCTTCCCACGCCGTCCAGCGCATGGGTGACCTCGACGCCGAGCGCCTCCAGCTCCGCGGTCGGGCCGACGCCGGACAAGAGCAGGATCTGTGGGCTGCGGTAGGCGCCGGCCGCCAGCACCACCTGGCCGGCGGTGTCCGTGTGGACCTTGCCGTCCCTTTCGTAGCGCACGCCATTCACCCGGCTGCCCGAAAGGGTCAGGCCCAGCACCGGCGCTTCCGCCTTGATGGTGAGGTTCGGACGCCCCCGCGCCGGATCGAGATAGCTCACCACCGCGGACTGGCGCACGTCGTCCTTGATGTTGCAGACTCCCGGGCCCACGCCCACGGGATCCGGGAGGTTGGTGTCGGGCAGGCGCGGGATGTCCAGCTCGGCGGCGCCGTCGATATAGGCCCGGACCACCGGAGACAGGTCCGAGTCCAGGCTGAAGGGGCGCTTGACGTAAACCGGTCCGGCGTGGCCGTGGTCGGGATCGTCGGGGAAGTCCTGGTCCGCTTCGATGCGTTTCAGCACCCCGTGGACTGTGTCCCAGGACCAGTCGGGATTGCCGGCCGCCACCCACCGCTCCATGTCGTGGCGGAGCGGCCACACCCAGCCCATGGCGTTGACCGACGAGCCCCCGCCCATGATCTTCCCGGCCATGGGGTAGAACAGGCTGCCGTCGATGGGCCGCTCGACGGTCAACGTTTCGATGTAGGGACTCTCCAACCAGAGCCGGTCCTTGCCGCTGGCCAGCCGGACGGTGTCCGGCGCCGGCCGCGGGTCCGCGGCGGCCTCCAGCAGCAGCACCCTGCGGCGAGGGTCCTCGCTCAGCCGGGCCGCGGCCACGCAGCCGCCGGAGCCGCCGCCGATGATGATGACGTCATAGTGATCGGACATGGGTTCCTCCTTGTGGGACGGCTTTCAATGGCATATTCGCACGGGAATGGGTAGCGGCACCACGACGACGCGGGTGATCTATGTGCTTAGGGGCGCAGCTTCGCCGAGTTTCGAGCGGGAGATGATCGGATACGGGCCGCGCGATCTGGAGCGCCCCTACAAGGATGGAAGCATAGGTAGCGGTGTCCGAAGCCCAGCGCACGTCGACGCCACGAGGTCATAGAGGTGTACCCTGAAGGCGAGAAGGATTCTCGGAATACGGCGGCATGATCTTTCCCAAGTAAAGAAGTCCCGCGGGCCTCTTGAGAAATGATATGATAGGTGGGTGGTTACACGGCTGCACCCCCTCAAGGGCGATCTTGCAGGTTTCTGGGCGGTCACGGTGTCCGGCAATTGGCGTGTAGTCTTTCGCTTTGAAGGCGGTCACGCCGGCGACGTGGACTTGGTCGACTACCATAAGGAGGAATAAGCCATGGCGATGAAGAACCCGCCGCATCCAGGGCTTTCGGTGCGGCACGATTGCCTGGAGCCCTTGAGGCTGAACGTCACGGAAGCGGCCAAGTGCTTGGGCGTCAGCCGCAAGCAGCTTTCCGACATCGTGAACTGTCACGCGGGCATCTCGCCTGAAATGGCGATCCGGCTCGACAAGGCATTTGGAGGCGGTGCCGATACGTGGCTGCGGCTCCAAGCTGCCTACGACCTGGCGCTAGCGATGAAGCATGCCGATGAAATCAAGGTGGAGCGGCTATCACCCGCAGCCTGATACTTTTTTACATTACGGAGTTCCCTACCGACAGGATGACCGTCATCAGCGATTCTGGCGCCACACGCCGCAGGTGAAAGAATAGTATGTCGGGTTCTTCGTTCGCGCGCCCATGAACCCGCACCACACCACGGGCGTTACCGGCTCCTACGCCGCGCTCCCGAGGAACTCCGCCAGCCGTTCGGCGATGACGTAGACCGTGGCGTTGGTGTTGGCGTGGGTCACCTCGGGCATGATCGAGGCGTCGGCCACCCACAGGTTGTCCAGCCCGTGGACGCGCAGGCGCTGGTCGACCACCGCGCCGGGATCGTCCACCGGCCCCATCCTGCAGGTGCCGGAGGCGTGGTGGTAGCTGTCGTAGGTGGAGCGGGCGAAGGCTGCCCAGTCCTCGTCGGGGGCAGGGTTGCGCACCGCTCCGTAGAACTCGCGCATGGGCGGGGTCCGGGCGAGGTCCCGGAGGAACTCCATGGCCGCCACCATCTTCTCCACGTCCTCCGGGTCTTCCAGCAGGCCTGTCTCCACGATGGGGAAATCCCTGGCATCCAGGCTGCCGAGACGGATCCGCCCCGAAGCCCCTTGCTCCAGCAGTTGCACGGACAAGGGCAGGAGCGTGCCCACGCCCTCGATCCTGGTGGGAGGCCGTAGCGAAGCGCTGAAGTCCCCGTGTTCGACGCTAGGGGAGGTCCGCGCCAGGAGACGGAGCCTCGACAGGGTCCACTCCACCTCGAAGTCCATGGCGGCCGCGAAGGTCACGTGGACGACGGCGTGGTCCTGGAAGTTCCCTCCGACGCCCTCCAGCCCGTGGGTCACCTCGATGCCCATCCGTTCCAGCTCCGCGGCCGGGCCGATGCCCGACAACATGAGGACCTGGGGGGTGCGGTACGCGCCCGCGGCCAGCACCACCTGGCCCGCGGTGTCCGTGTGCATGCGGCCGTCCTTCTCGTAACGCACGCCGTCCACGCGGCTGCCCGACAGGGTCAGCCCCAGCACCGGCGCCTCGGCCTTGACGGTGAGGTTCGGACGCCCGCGCGCCGGTTCGAGATGGCTCACCACCGCGGACTGGCGCACGCCGTCCTTGATGTTGGAGGCCCCCGGCCCCACGCCCACGGGGTCGGGGATGTTGGTGTCGGGGAGGCGCGGCAGGCCCATCTCGACGGCGCCGTCGATACAGGCCCGGACCACGGGCGACAGCTCCGAGTCCAGGCCGAAGGGACGCTTGACGTAGACCGGTCCGGCGTGGCCGTGGTCCGGGCCGTCCGGGAAGTCCTGGTCCGCCTCGATGCGCTTCAGGACCTCGTGGACCGTTTCCCAGGACCAGTCGGGGTTCCCCGCCGCCACCCACCGGTCCATGTCGTGGCGGGTCGGCCACACCCAGGCCATGGCGTTGACCGACGAGCCCCCGCCCATGATCTTGCCGGCCAGGGAGCGGAATGGGCTGCCGTCCAAGGGCCGCACGACCGGGACCATGTCGACGTAAGGGGTCTCGAGCCAGACCCGGTCCCGGAGGCTGGCGAGCCGGATGGCTTCCGGGATCGGTTGCGGGTCCGGCGCGGCTTCCAGCAGCAGCACCTTGCGGCGCGGGTCTTCGCTGAGCCGGGCCGCGGCGACGCAGCCGCCCGAGCCGCCGCCGATGATGATGACGTCGTAGCGATCGGACATGGGATTTCCTTGGGGCCGGCCGGCCGGCTCTATGATGCGGCCGGCGTGGCCGCCCGGGCGAGGGCGCTGGCGTCCTCCAGATCCGCCACCCCGCGGCAGGCGCGGATCATGGCCTGGGTCGAAGCGTCTCCCAGCAACGGGTCGGCCAGGGCGTGGACCTTCGCGTCCATGTCTTCGTCGGACAACGGGCACTCCAGGCTTCCGGACGCCTGCTCGACCACCTCCTCCACGGTGCGGCCGTCCTTCAACCGTACAGTCACCACGGCGCCGGCCTCGCGCACGGAGTCGTCCACCACCGCGGTGACGCGGTCCCGAACGGCCATGACCCGTGGGTGCCGGACAACCTCGTCGGTGAACTCGGCGACGCCCACCTGCCCCAGCACGAGCGCTGCCCCCACGGCGTGGTACACGCTGAACTTGCCCTGGAGGCCGGTCTGCGGCGTCTTGTTGCCGGTGAGCTCCAGCACCAGCGGATGGACCCGGAGTTCCACGGCGTCGATGTCCTCGCCCGTGAGCCCGTGTTCCTGCTTCAGCCGGATGCAGCCGTCGAGGCTCGGATGGATTACGACGCCGCAAGGGTAGGGCTTGTAGGTGTTGAGCAGGATCTCGTAGCTGTCGCCGAGGCCGTCGCAGATGGCGGCGTAGTCCTGTTTTGTGGACAACACCTGGGCGAACCCCCGGGGAGCCTCGATGGCCCGCTCGGAGCCGGTCAACCCCTCGGCGGCCAGCAGAGCGGCGGCCAGGCCGTTCTGGGCCGCCCGGCCGATGAGGAAGGGCTTCAGCATGGTGCCGAACATTTCCCGCAGCCCGGCGGCCTGGGTGGCGGCCCCGGCCAGCGCCCAGCACATGCGTTGAACGTCGAGCCCGAGCAGGCGTCCGGCCGCCGCCGCGGCGCCGAACACCCCGGCGGTGCCGGTGATGTGCCAGCCCGTGTCGTAGTGGTCCGGGTAGACCGCGTTGCCGATGCGGCACTCCACCTCGACCCCGAGGATCAGGGCATGAAGGAAGTCGCGCCCGGACACGGGCCGGTGCTCGGCCAGTGGCACCAGCGCCGAGGCCACCGGCCCGGCGGGATGGATGATGGTCTGCAGGTGCGTGTCGTCGAAATCGAACACGTGGGAGCTGAGGCCGTTGAGAAGCGCCGCGTGCAGCACGTCGACACGCTCCGTGCGCCCCAGCACCGAGGCCTGGGGCTGTCCCATGAAGGGTCCCAGCGCCCGCAGCGCAACGTCCACGGACTCGTGGCCCGAGCCTCCCACGGCGCAGCCCATCCAGTTGAGCAGGGTGCGCACGGCTTCGCCGCGCACGTCATCGGGGACCGTGTCGAAGTCCGACCGGCAGACCCACTCGGCCAGCCGTTTGGTCACCTCCAGTTCCGTGGTGCTCATGGAAAGCGCTCCATCGCCGGGAATGCCGGCCGCTTGACAAACGTACGCGGGTGTCTTCAATGTTGGTGAGTGTCCTGTCCCGGCAACTCGGGGACACGACACCGAGTCAAGTCAATGTAACCCGAATCGATGGAGGTGAGAAATGGACTGTGTAGACGCTGACGGCCACGTTGAAGAGTGCCTGGAAACCTTCGACGACAAGTACCTGGACCCCAAGTTCCGCGGCCAGCGGCCCCGGGTGGTGGGCGTGGACGGGATGGCCTACTGGATGATCGACGAGCAGCTCTTCCCGCGCCGGGTGGGCCGGGGCTGCAACAACCTCGGAACGCCCCTGACCATCAACGGCGAGCTCGCGAAACACTCGGTGGGCAAGGTGGACAGCGTCGGCAGCCAGGAG
>CAZVUC010000052.1:0-27919 GCA_964630405.1 uncultured Syntrophobacterales bacterium
CTTCTCGCAGCAGCTCAAGTGCAGCGGCGCGGTGCTGGTGGCGACGCCCCAGGACGTGGCCCTGGCGGACGTGGTGCGGGCCAAGTCCATGTTCGACAAGGTCCACATCCCCATCGTCGGGATGGTGGAGAACATGAGCTATTTCGTGTGTGACGGCTGCGGCAAGCAGCATGAGATCTTCTCCCGGGGCGGCGCGCAGCGGGCCGCCGACAGCTTCGGCGTACCCTTTCTCGGCGAGATCCCCATGGTTTCCGCGATTCGCGAATGGGGCGACAAGGGGACGCCGATCCTGGCGCAGGAGCCCGACTCGCCGACGGGCAAGGCGTTCCTGGAGGCGGCCGCGCGGCTGGCGGGCCAGCTCTCCATCGCGTCCGAGGCCGCCGACAAGGCGCCGGCCCTCAACATCGTGACGAGTTGACCGGCGCACCGGAACTCCGTCATTCCCGCGAAAGCGGGAATCCAGGGGCGGTGGTGGGGCGCTACAGCGGCGTTTTCCCGCCCCACCCCTCCTGGATTCCCGCTTCCGCGGGAATGACGATAACGAACAGACAGGACATTTGTGGCCGTTCCCGTAGAGATCAATCACGTCAAGGCCCAGGGCATCGTCCGCATCACCTGGGACGACGGGCACTCGGGCGAGTATCCCAAGGAGTACCTCAGGGGGTACTGTCCCTGCGCCCTCTGCCAGGGTCACGAGGCCGCCATCGAGAAACGTTTCGTGGAGGTGCCCGACGTGGGGCTGGATGTCATCGAGCCGGTGGGCAACTACGCCATCGGGTTCCGTTGGAGCGACGGGCACGTTACCGGCATCTATACCTACGACTACCTGCGCTCGCTGTGTCCGTGCCGCGAGTGTGAAGAAGTCGAGCAGGAGGGGAAATGATTACCAAGGAACAGGTCTACGAAGCCCTGCAGGACTGTTACGACCCCGAGATCCCGGTGAACATCGTGGACCTCGGCCTGGTGTACGACGTCGAGGTCGAGGACGACGCCGTGGCGGTCAAGATGACCCTGACCGCGCCGGGATGCGGCATGGGCGGCATGATCGCCTCCAACGCCCAGTCCCTGATCATGGAGATCCCGGGCGTCAAGGAAGCCAACGTGGATCTGGTCTGGGATCCGCCCTGGGACCCCAGCCGGATCAGCGAGGAAGCGCGGCAGAAGCTCGGCATCGGTTAAGGCCGGATCACGACGGCCCATCCCTCATCCCGACCCCTACCCGCCATGGATCAGGGCTGGATACACGTACGCGGCGCGAAGCAGAACAACCTCAAGGACCTCGATCTCCAGATCCCCCTCAACGCGTTGACGGTGGTGACCGGCGTCAGCGGGTCGGGCAAGTCCACCGTCGCCTTCGACATCCTCTACGCGGAGGGCCAGCGCCGGTACGTGGAGAGCTTCTCGGCCTACGCCCGGCAGTTCCTCGACCGCATGGAGAAGCCGGACGTCGAGGCCATCGAGAACATCCCGCCCACCATCGCCATCGACCAGACCCGGCCGGTCAAGACCTCGCGGTCGACGGTCGGCACCATGACCGAGCTGTACGACCACCTGAAGCTGCTGTTCGCCAAGATCGGCGTGCTTCACTGCTCGGGGTGCGGCAAGGTCATCTCCAAGGACAGCGCCCCGTCCATCGCGAGACAGCTCCAGGCCCGCGGCGAGGGGGTGCGGTGGGCGCTGACCTTCCCTGTGCCGGTGCCGCCGTCGCTGCCCTGGGAAGACGTCAAGGGAGGACTGCTCCAGGCGGGGTTCCACCGGCTCCTGCGGGACCGCGAGCTGGTGGAGCTGGAACCGCTCGACGACGCGCCCGGCGAGGTCGTCGACGTCGTGGCCGACCGTTTCGTGTACCGCAAGTCCACGCGCAAGCGGGTCACGGACTCGCTGGAGCAGGCCTTCCAGTTCGGCAAGGGCAGGCTCGACCTCCACGACATGGAGGACGGCTGGCGCCGGGAAGGCTTCAGCAACCGCCTGCACTGCTCCGCCTGCGGCCTTTCCTACGCGGAGCCCCAGCCCAATCTCTTCTCGTTCAACAGCCCGCTGGGAGCCTGCGAGACCTGCCACGGCTTCGGCCGCTCCATCGACCTCGACCTCGACCTGGTGATTCCGGACCCTTCCAAGTCCATCGCCGAGGGCGCCATCAAGCCATGGACCACCCGGGTGGCGCGCTGGGAGGTGCGGGAGCTCAAGAAGTTCTGCGAGCGCCGGGGCATCTCCCTGGAGCGGCCGTTCGCCGAACTGGACGAGGAGGACCGGCGGCTGATCATCGACGGCGAGGGAAGCTGGCACGACGGCAAGTACTACGGCGTGCGCGGCTGGTTCGAGTGGCTGGAACGGAAGAGCTACAAGATGCACGTGCGCGTGTTCCTGGCGCGCTACCGTTGCTATGTCACCTGCGTCGATTGCCAGGGCACCCGCCTCAAGCCCGAAGGCCTGAACTTCCTCATCGCCGGGCGTAACATCGCGGACGTGAACCGCATGAGCGTGGCCGAGGCGCATGGGTACTTCCAGGCGCTGGAGCTCGATTCAAGCCGCGACCAGGTGGCGGCGCTGGTGCTCCACGAGATCCGCCGGCGCCTGGACTATCTCATGGGCGTGGGACTGGAGTACCTGACCCTCGACCGGCAGTCCCGGACCCTGTCCGGCGGCGAGCTGGAGCGGGTGGACCTGACCACCGCCATCGGCTCGTCGCTGGTGAACACGCTGTACGTGCTGGACGAGCCCTCCATCGGCCTGCACCCGCGGGACAGCCACCGGCTGGTGGAGATCCTCCACCGCCTCCGCTCCAACAACAACACCGTGGTGGTGGTGGAGCACGACCCGGAGATCATCAAGGAGAGCGACCACGTCATCGACCTGGGGCCGCGGGCGGGCGAGCACGGCGGCCAGGTGGTGTTCGCCGGCTCCTATGACGAGCTGCTGGCAAGCGAGACCTCCCTCACCGCCGACTACCTGACCCAGCGCAAGGTCATCCCGCTGCCGGTCCGTTACCGGCCCCGCATCCGGGGCCGTACCCTGGACATACTCGGCGCCCGGGCCAACAACCTCAAGGGCATCGACGTGAGCATCCCGCTGGGGAGGCTGGTGTGCGTCACCGGCGTTTCGGGCTCGGGCAAGTCCACCCTCGTGGACGAGGTCATCGCCCGGAACATCCGGCGGCTCAAGGCTTCGCCGCTGGCGACCCTCACGGACTGCGACGAGATCCGGGGCATCGACCGGGTGCCCGAGGTGATCCTGGTGGACCAGTCCCCGCTGGGCACCACGCCCCGGTCCAACCCGGTGACCTACATGAAGGCCTTCGACCCCATCCGGCGCCTGTTCGCCGGCGTGGACCTGTCGCGGTTCCGGGGCTACACGGCCTCCACCTTCTCCTTCAACGTGGAGGGCGGACGCTGCGAGTCCTGCCGCGGCGAAGGGTTCGAGAAGATCGAGATGCAGTTCCTCTCGGATGTCTTCGCCACCTGCTCGGAATGCGGCGGCGCCCGCTACCGTCAGGAAGTGCTCGAGGTCACCTACCGCAACAGGAACATCCACGACGTGCTCGGCCTCACCATCGCCGAGGCCATGAAGTTCTTCGCGGACCAGCCGGAGATCGTCCGGGGGCTGCGCCCGCTGGCGCGGGTGGGGCTGGAGTACCTGCGCCTGGGCCAGCCCGTCACCACCCTCTCCGGCGGCGAGTCCCAGCGCCTCAAGCTGGCCGCCCACATCGTCCGGGCCACCCGGACCGGCACGCTCTTCATCTTCGACGAGCCCACCACCGGCCTCCACTTCCACGACATCCGGCGGCTGTTGTCGGCCCTCCAGGAGCTGATCGACCAGGGACACTCGGTGATGGTCATCGAGCACAACCCCGAGGTCATCAAGTGCGCCGACCACATCATCGACCTGGGGCCCGAGGGCGGCGACGGCGGCGGCGAGGTGGTGGCCACGGGCACGCCGGCGGAGGTGGCCGGGGTGGAGCGGTCCCACACCGGACGCTACCTGAAGGACCATCTCGCCCCGTCGCGTGCCCGCTTTACCCCCACCCTGGCCAAGGCGCCTCCGCGCCGGACCTCGGCGGCGCGGTCCAACGGGACCGGAGCCATCCAGGTCATCGGCGCCCGGGAGCACAACCTCAAGGGCATCGACGTGGACATCCCGCGGGACCGGCTGGTGGTGGTGACCGGGCTCAGCGGCTCCGGCAAGTCGTCGCTGGCCTTCGACATCATCTACGCGGACGGCCAGCGGCGCTACATCGACAGCCTCTCCGCCTACGCGCGCCAGTTCATGAAGATCATGGCGCGGCCCAACGTGGACGTGCTGGCGGGCATACCGCCCACCGTGGCCATCGAGCAGCGCCTGAGCCAGGGGGGCCGGAACTCCACCGTGGCCACTGTCACGGAGCTGTACCACTACCTGCGCCTGCTCTATTCCAAGGTGGGCAAGCAGCACTGCCCGCAGTGCGGCGGCGCCATCGCCTCGCTCACCCGCAGCCGCATCCTGGACCGGGTGGGGCGCAAGTACCGCGGCAAGGACATCACGGTGCTGAGCCCGGTGGTGCGGGGCCGCAAGGGCTACCACAAGGACGTGATGATGGCGGCGCGCCGGCTCGGCTACGGCGTCGCGCGCATCGACGGCGCCATGACGCCCCTGAAGGCGTCGCTGCTGCAGCAGGGGCTCGGACGGTTCCATGAGCACGACATCGACATCGTGGTGGGCACCGCCAAGGCCGGCCGCCTGAGCATGGAGACGGTGCTGGGACAGGGGCTGCGCCTCGGCAACGGCGTCATCCACGTGCTCGCGGAGGGCGCGGAGGAAGTCTACAACGAACGCCTCTTCTGCCGCGCCTGCGGCGTCGGTTACGAGCCGCTGGACCCCCGTCTGTTCTCCTTCAACAGCCGGCAGGGGGCCTGCCCGGACTGTCACGGCGTGGGCTCCTCCGAGGAACTCGACGCCGACCTGGTCATCCCGGACCCGGAGCTGACCCTGACGGAAGTCGTGAACCGGCTGTGCGCGGACGCCCCCGAGGGGCGCGCCGGCCTCAAGCGGCGGCTGAACCAGTGCCAGGGGGAGCTGGAACGGAAGCTCGGCATCCCCGGCGACATCCCCATCAACACCCTGTCGGCCAGACAGCGGGAGGTGCTGCTGAAGGGCCGCTCCCGTCCGTCGGTCCCCGGCCTGCTGGCGGTGCTCGCCGGGCTCCAGGTGAAGAGCGACGGCCCCCTGGGGGGCTATCTGGGCTCGTTCGTGAGCGAGCGCACCTGCGCGTCCTGCCAGGGCGCCCGGCTCAATGCCCGGGCGCGCAGCGTCCGCGTCGCCGGCAAGGCCATCTGGCAGGTCACCGCCCTGTCGGTGAAGGAGGCGCTGGGCCGGTTCGCTTCTCTGGAAGAGCGGCTTGTCAGGAACAGCGCCGACAAGGAACGGCTGGTGCTGGAGAAGACCCAGAAGGAGATCCACCACAAGCTGCGCTTCCTGGACGAGGTGGGCCTGGGCTACCTGACCCTGGACCGGCGCGCCAACACCCTGTCCGGCGGCGAGGCCCAGCGGGTGCGCTTGGCGGCGCAGTTGGGCTCCAACCTGCGCGGCGTCTGCTACATCCTGGACGAGCCCACCATCGGCCTGCACACCCGCGACAACCGCCGCCTCCTGGCCACCTTGCGGAGGCTGGTGGAGGCGGGCAACACGGTGCTGGTGGTGGAGCACGACGAGACCACCATCCGGGCGGCGGACGTGCTGGTGGACCTGGGGCCGGGCGCCGGGGTGCGCGGCGGCCGGGTGGTGGCCATGGGCACGCCGGAGGAGGTCCGCGCCAACCCCGCCTCGGTCACCGGCGCCTTCCTGGGCACCGCCCGGCGGCGGCTCTGGCCCGAGCGGCCGCTCCGGGGCGGCGAGTGGCTGGAGGTGACCGGCGCCAGCGAGAACAACCTCAAGAACCTCAAGGTGCGGCTGCCCCTGGGCAAGTGGACGTGCGTCACCGGGGTGTCCGGCTCCGGCAAGAGCACCCTGGTGAAGGAAGTGCTGTTCAAGGGCCTCAAGACGAGGCTGGGGCTCAACACCGGCCGCCCCGGCCGGCACCGGGACCTCGCCGGCTGGGAGCCCATCGAGCGGGCGGTGGAGGTGGACCAGACCCCCATCGGCAAGACCCCGCGTTCGGTTCCCGCCTCCTACGTGGGTTTTCTCGACGAGATCCGCCGCATCTACGCGCTCCACCCGGAGGCGCGCATGCGCGGGTACACCCCGAGCCGGTTCTCGTTCAACGTGAGCGGCGGCCGCTGTGACGAGTGCGCCGGCCAGGGCCGGATACGCAAGGAGATGAGCTTCCTTCCCGACGTGTTCGTGAACTGCGACGGCTGTGGCGGCCAGCGCTTCAACGAGGAGACGCTGTCGGTGCAGTTCAACGGCAGGAACATCGCCGAGGTGCTGCGGATGACCGTGGAGGAGGCGGTGGAGTTCTTCCGCTCCTTCCCCAAGGCCTACCGCCCGCTGAAGCTCCTGGACGACATCGGCATGGGCTACATCACCCTGGGGCAGGCCAGCAACACCCTGTCCGGCGGCGAGGCCCAGCGCATCAAGCTCGCCTACGAGCTCGGCAAGGAGTCCCGCGGCAAGACCCTCTACATCCTCGACGAGCCCACCACCGGGCTCCACTTCGCCGACGTCGAGAAGCTCATCGACATCCTCCACCGCCTCGTCGACGCCGGCAACACCGTCATCACCATCGAGCACAACCTCGAGATCATCAAGGACGCTGACTACCTCGTCGACCTCGGCCCCGAGGGCGGCGACAAGGGCGGCCGCGTGGTCGCCCACGGCCCGCCGTCAAAGGTGGCGCAAGACGGAAAGCGGTCCTACACGGCCCGGGCGTTGAGGGAGTATCTGGAGGCGAACGGGACGGGGTAAGACAGCATCGCCGGGTCTTGCATTTGCCCGCCAAAACGGAAAGAAAGGGGGCAGACTTCACCGGCAGATCTCAGGAGGAAACACATGATCATCGAGATGAGAACCTACACGCTCAAGCCCGGCAAGACGCCGGACTTCGAGAAGGCTTTCGAGGAAGGGCTGGAGCACCGCGCCAAGATCTCCCCGCTGGGGGCGTTCTTTCACTCGGAGGTAGGGGCGCTGAACCAGGTCATCCACATATGGCCCTACGACAGTTTCGAGGAGAAGGACCGCATCGGCGCCGAGGCCCGGGCCACCGGCCACTGGCCTCCCAAGGTGCGTGAGTTCATGGTGACTCAGGAGAGCAAGATCTTCCAGGCGGCGCCGTTCTCACCGCCGCTGGAGCCCCGCAAGATGGGCAACATCTACGAGATCCGCACCTACACGGTCCATCCGGGAAGCATTCCCACGCTGATCGAGCGCTGGCAGGATTGCATCGAGGACCGGGTCAAGATCTCGCCCCTGGCCGCCGGCTGGTTCACCACCTACGGCTCGCTCAACCAGTGGGTGCACATCTGGCCGTACAAGGACATGGGCGAGCGGTCCAAGCTCCGCGCCGAGGCCATGAAGCTCCCCAACTGGCCGCCGGCCACCCGCGAGATGCTGCTCCACCAGGAGAACTCCATCGTCGTGCCGGCGTCCTTCTCGCCGTTGCACTAGTCGAACCCCGCCGCTATTCAGGCGTCCGGATCGCCTCACGTGCCGCCCGGCCGGTTGTTTGGTGCACGATCCCAAACTGCCGGACCCGGCGGCGCGTCAGCCACGGAGCCTCAACGATGACCACTACGACAAAGACGTTTGGATTGGTTGGCTGTATCAACCTCTTCGCCCTCACAGCGACCTGGGCGCTGGCGCAGCATGGTCACACGACGTCCCCTTATGCCCATACCCAAAGCGCCGAGTTTGCCACGCTCACTCCCGACGAGGTGCGCGAGTTGCGCAACGGCGAAGGCATGGGCCTTGCGCGCGCCGCCGAGTTGAACAGTTTCCCCGGGCCGAGGCATCTTCTCGATCTCAAGGCCAAACTCGATCTCAACGAAGGACAGGTTACGCGCATCGAGGCGATTCACACGAAGATGAAGACTCGGGCCATTGCCAAGGGCAAGGACATTCTCCGCGCGGAGCGGCACCTCGCGAACCTGTTTGCGTCGGGACGGCCCACCGCCACGGAGATGAGCCGTATGACCAAGCACCTCGGCATCATACGCGGACAGCTTCAGGCCATCCACTTGCTCGCGCACATCGAAAGCACCCGCGAGCTCACCGCCCGCCAGATCAAGCGTTACGACCGGCTCCGAGGCTACCGGCACTGAAGCCGGGCTACCCCATCACCCTTCCCGGCATCCGGAGCCGCTTGCCCTCCGCCTCGGCGACGTCGGTATCCAGGAAGGCGTTACAGGCGTCGAGCTCGCGCCGGGTCTCCTCGACCGAGCGCCACTCGACGGCCGCAGTCCATTTCTGCGCATAGTCCAGCACGCGGATCAGCGGCTCCGGGTGGCCGGTCTGGGACAATGCCTTCAGTGCAGAGAGATAGTTGGCGCGGTACACGGTCGGCACGACGATACGCTCTTCCCCCGTCGCCACCAACTCGGCGTTCATCATGATCCGTGCCGTCCGTCCGTTGCCGTCGGCGAAAGGGTGGACCTCCGCGGTGAGGAACATCATGAACACTGCGCGCTGAAACGGCGTCTCCAGGCTGCGGCACAGGTCGAAACCCTGGGCCAACGTGCCCGCCACGAGATCCGGCGCTACGAACACGGTGGAACCGGCACGGTTTTCCGCCTGCTTGAAAACGCCGGGGCGCCTGTCGGGGCGGCCTTCCATGATTGTCGCGTGTCGGGCCTTGAGCAACGCCGTGAATGTGGCGGCATCGGTTGGTGTCCGCTGCATCTCCCGGTCGTCGGAGACGATACGCCAGGTACCCAGAATATCGTGTGCATCCTCGGGACGCTCGTCGGGAACGACGCCGCGGAATACGATGTTGGCGGCCTCTTCGACCGCGAACTCGGTGCCTTCGATAAAGTTCGAGAAGTAGGCCTCGAAGAAGGCAAGTGTCGCATGGTCTTCCGGCAGGCGGTCGGGCGCGATGCGGGTCAGCGGCGGATGATCGCGCAACGCCGCGCCCAGGGCCTGGAAAAGAGCCAGACGGTCGGGATCGTAGGGAAGGCCCTGACGACGGGCAACCGCGGCCGGCGCCGTCAACTCCGCCTCGCGGGTCCCGAGCAGCGCGCCGATCATCGCATCGAGTGCGGCCGCTTCCTGACCCAGGTCGAGAGCGTGCCCCACGGAGCGGATCTCATCACGCAGGCGGTTGGCAGCCTCCTCGCCTGAACGACGGATCAAGGTGTCGAGCCGTTCCTCGATGCTGTTCCGACCAAGGGTGCGGGCGACAAGACCGCCTCGCGCTCGCGACACGCGCAAGTTTTCCAGGTAGGCGCGCGCCGTCGAACTCAGAAAGAGACCATTGAGAAACGGCAGGTCGCCGGGAAGCCGACCCGCGCCACGCCGGGGCCGGAGCGTGTGACCCGGCAGCCGGATGTCCCGGCCGCTTTCGGTGATCAGGCAGACCGAGCCGTCGCTCGCCGGAGTGTTCTCCAGCGCCGTCCGGTCGGCGATCAGCGCCCCTGGAAAATATCCCCCGACGATGTTCCACAGGTTGCGTCCGACCACCGCCGCAGGCTGGTCGACCAGGTTACGGGTATAGAGGCGCGAAGCCAGCTTGCGCAGCTTGCCGGCCTTGACCGCCCGCGACACCTCGCGCGTAATCGACTTGTCGGACACGAACGCCTCGGGCATCCGATCCAGCCATCTCTCCGCGGATATTTCCGGCATTAGCAATCCTTCCAACGCCAGAATAAGGACTTTTGACGAGATAAGAAAGGAAGTTTGGGACTTCTGCGGCTCTTAGCCCTCTTCCGCCTCCATCAGATAGCTCTGGATGAACCGGTCGATGTCGCCGTCGAGGACGGCGTCGGCGTTGCCGATCTCGACGTTGGTGCGGTGGTCTTTGACCATGCGGTAGGGGTGCAGCACATAGGAGCGGATCTGGCTGCCCCAGGCGATGTCCTTCTTGGCCTTGGCGTAGCTGTCCATCATCTCCCGCTGCTTCTCCACCTCCAACTCGTAGAGCCGTGAGCGCAGGATGCGCATGGCCATGGCCTTGTTCTTGTGCTGCGAGCGCTCGTTCTGGCAGGCCACCACGATATTGGTGGGAAGGTGGGTGATGCGCACCGCGGAGTCGGTCTTGTTGACGTGCTGGCCGCCGGCGCCGCTGGCGCGGTAGGTGTCGATGCGCAGGTCGGACTCGTTGACCTCCACTTCGATGGCGTCGTCGATTTCGGGGTAGACGAACACCGAGGCAAAGGAGGTGTGGCGCCGGGAATTGGCGTCGAAGGGGGAGATGCGCACCAGCCGGTGAATGCCGGCCTCGCACTTCAGGTAGCCGTAGGCGTAGTCGCCGGCGATGGTGAAGGTGACCCGCTTGAGGCCCGCCTCCTCGCCCGGCTGGTACTCCATGATCTCGGTCTTGTAGCCGCGCCGGTCGCCCCAGCGCAGGTACATGCGCAGCAGCATCTCGGCCCAGTCCTGGGACTCGGTGCCGCCGGCGCCGGGATGGAGCGTGACGATGGCGTCCCGGCCATCGTCCGTGCCGCCCAGAAGCTGCCGGAGCTCCATTTCCGCCAGGCTGTCCGTGACTTCCCGAAGGCGTGTTTCCGTCTCTTCCAGCGCCTCGGGATCGTCCTCTTCCTCGGCCAGTTCCAGGAAGAAACGCGCCTCCTCGATGCTGGAGTGGCACTTGCCGTAGTCGTCCACGGCCTCCCGGAGCACGGATTGCTCCTTGAGGACCTCCTGGGCCTTGTCGTTGTCGTTCCAGAAATCGGGCTTGGCGGTGAGGGTCACCAACTCGTCGATGCGCTTCTGCTTGCCCTCGACGTCAAAGACGCCTCCGTAGCAGTCCGAGCTTCTCTTCGAGCCGTGTGAGTTGTTCGCGTGCTTCGTCAAACATGGTGGGCTCCTGCGGCGACCGGGTCCATCGACCCCGACCGGCGATGGTCTTCAATATAGCGGATGTTCCGCCGGACAACAAAAGTGGCGGCTAGGTCTTCCCGGCCTTGAGCTGTCTCCGCAGGCGCCGCTCCAGGGCGCGCATCTCCCGCTCGTCCTCGGGGGAGCGCTCGTGGTCGTAGCCAAGGTTGTGCAGGATCCCGTGTATGAGCAGCACCTCCATCTCGTCGTCGAACGACCGGCGCCGTTGCCGCGCCTGCCGGGCCGCCTTCTCCACCGAGATGATCACGTCGCCGATGATCCGGCGGCCGGACGGCAGCGGCTCGTCCACCGGGAACGAAAGCACGTCGGTGGCTTCGTCGCGCGACCGGTAACGCCCGTTCAGACGGCGGATCTCCTCGTCGCCCACCAGCGCCAGGCTGAGCTCGCAGTCCTCCATGTCCAACAGGCGCAGGATACGGCGGGCCATGGCCTTGAGTCCGCGCACGGGCATACGCTTGGCCGGACCCTGGCGCGCCACGTCGACGGTGACGTCACCCATCCTGTTCTTCGTCTTGCCGGGTGTCGCGCTCGTAGGCGGTGATGATGTCCTGCACCAGGCGATGCCGGGCCACGTCCTTCTCGGTGAAGGTGATGAAGCGGATGCCCTCAACCTCCTGCAGGATGCGCCAGGCCTCCTTGAGTCCGGAGAGCCGGCCGGCGGGCAGGTCTATCTGGGTCACGTCGCCGGTGATGACGGCCTTGGAGCCGTAGCCCAGCCGGGTGAGGAACATCTTCATCTGCTCGGGGGTGGTGTTCTGCCCCTCGTCCAGGATGACGAAGGAGTCGTTGAGGGTGCGGCCGCGCATGAAGGCCAGCGGGGCCACCTCGATGCTGCCCCGTTCCAGCAGGCGCCGGGCCTTGTCGAAGTCCACCATGTCGTGCATGGCGTCGTACAGCGGCCGCAGGTAGGGGTTCACCTTCTCGGCCAGATCGCCGGGCAGGAAGCCGAGCTTCTCCCCCGCCTCCACCGCCGGGCGGGTGAGGATGATGCGGGCGTAGTTGTTCTTCATCAATTCGGACACGGCCATGGCCATGGCCAGATAGGTCTTGCCGGTTCCCGCCGGACCGATGCCGAAGACGATGTCGTGGCGCCGGATGGCGTCGATGTAGCTCTTCTGGGCGACGCTCTTGGGAGTGATGGTGCGCTTGTGCGACGAGATGTAGATGGTGTCGAGAAAGATCTCCTGCAGGTTCGCCTTGCCGTTGCTGCTGAGGATGCGGATGGCGTAGTCGACGTCGCTGCCGTACACGGGATAGCCCCGCTCCAGGAGACCATAGAGCTGGCGCATGACCTCGCGCGCCAGCTCCGCCTCGGGCGGGTCGCCCTGGATCTCCATCTCGGTGCCGTGCACCCGGAACTTCACCCCCAACGCCCGCTGCGCGATTTTCAGGTGTTCGTCCTGGTTGCCCAGCAGCTCCCGGAAAAGCCGCGGGTCGCTGAACGCTAGATGGGGCACCTGCAGCATGCTCTCGACGGTCGCTTGACTCACTCCCTCCCTCATCAGGAAATCTTCGACACGATCTCCCGCGCCAGCCGCAGCGCCTCGTCGGTCTTCTGCGGCTGCTTGCCGCCCGCCTGGGCGAAATCGGCACGGCCCCCGCCGCCCCCGCCCACGGTGGGGGCCACCTGCTTGATGATGTCTCCCGCGTGATACCGCCCGTCCAGGCCGCTGCCGGCGCCGGCCGCCAGCATCACGTTCTTTTCGCCGGGGCAGGCCAGGAAAACGAAGCCCTCGGGCATCTGCTGCCGGAGCTGGTCCACGGTGTCCCGGAGCTGCCTGGCGTCCATGCCGTCGACCCGTTCCACGATGTAGCTGGCCCCGGCGGCGTTCTTCTGCGCCTTGCCGAGAAGCTCCGGGACGCGGTTCTGCCCGAGTTGCCCCTTGAGCTCGGCCACCTGGCGCTCCAGCTCCTTCTGCCGTTCCAGCAGCCGCCGCACCTTTTCCGGGGCGTCCTCGTTGGTGCTCCTGAGCAGCCCGGCCACCTCGGCCAGGACCGCGTCATAGGCGCGCATAACGTCGAAGGCGGTGGCGCCGGTGACCGCCTCGATGCGCCGCACCCCCGCGGACACGCCGCCCTCGGCGCTCAGCCGGAACAGGCCGATGTCGCCGGCCTGCTGGATGTGGGTGCCGCCGCAAAGCTCGGTGGAGAAATCGCCGATGCGCACCACCCGCACGCGGTCTCCGTACTTGTCCCCGAAGAACGCCATGGCGCCGGCGCGGATGGCGTCGTCGTAGTCCATTTCCTCGGTGGAGACGCCGCCGTTCTCGCGGACGTGCTGGTTCACCTCCCGTTCGATGCGTTCCAGGGTCTCGGGATCCACCGGGCCGTCGTGGGTGAAGTCGAAGCGCAGCCGGTCCGGGGCTACCAACGATCCGGCTTGGCGCACGTTGGCGCCTAGCCGCTCCCGCAGCACCGCGTGCAGGATGTGGGTGGCCGAGTGGTTAAGCATGGCGCCCTGGCGCCGCTCGCCGTCCACCGCCAGCTCCACCGTGTCCCCGGCCGCGACGCGGCCGCTGACGACCTTGCCGCGGTGCACGGACACCTCCGCCGTCGGGTGCCACGTGTCCAGCACCTCCACGGCGTCGCCCCGCTCCGTGCGGATGAGGCCCTGGTCGCCCACTTGGCCGCCGGCCTCGGCGTAGAACGGCGTCTCCGCGACGATCAGCTCCACCGCATCGCCCTCTTCGGCTTCCACGGCCGGTTCGTCACCGCGATAGAGCGCCGTCACCCGCGACTCGTGGGTCAAGCGGTCATAGCCCAGGAACCGGCTCTGGGGCAGAGCGGCGGCGGCGTTCAGACTGTCGCCGTGGACAACCGTCTCCCGCGCCGCCCGGCCCCGCGTCCGCTGCTCCTCCATGAGCCGTTCGAAGCCTTCGTGATCGACCGCGATGCCCTCGTTCCGCAGGATGTCCTCGGTGAGGTCGACGGGAAAGCCGTAGGTGTCGTAGAGCCGGAAGGCGACGTCGCCCGGCAGGGACTGCCCGCCGGTCTTGCGCAGTTCCGCCAGCGAGTCCTCCAGCAGCACCAGCCCCTTGTCCAGGGTGTCGGCGAAGCGCGCCTCCTCGGCCTTGATGGTCTCCCCGATGCGTTCCGCCTCGGTCCGCGCCTCGGGGTAGGCCTCTCCCAGCACCCCGGCCACCGGCGCCACCAGACGGAACAGGAACGGCTCCTCGAAGCCCAGCAGCCGCCCGTGGCGGGCCGCCCGCCTGAGCAGACGGCGCAGCACGTAGCCGCGGCCGTCGTTGCTCGGCAGCACGCCGTCCGCGATGAGACAGCTCACCGCGCGGGCGTGGTCGGCGATGACGCGGAACGAGACGTCCGCTTCGGCGTTCTCGCCGTAGCGTCTCCCGGCCAGTTCCTCGGTGGCGGTGATGATGTTGCGGAACAGGTCCACGTCGTAGTTGGAGAAGACTCCCTGGAGTACGGCGGTGATGCGCTCAAGGCCCATTCCGGTATCCACGTGCTTGGCCGGCAGCTCGTGGAGCTCACCGCCGGCGTCGCGGTTGTACTGGATGAAGACGAGGTTCCAGAGCTCGATGTAGCGGGCGCAGTCGCCGTTGACCGCGCACACGTGGCCGGCCTCGCCCTGGTGGTCGCAGGCCTCGGGGCCCCGGTCCAGGTGGATCTCGCTGCACGGCCCGCATGGACCGGTGTCGCCCATCTCCCAGAAGTTGTCCTTCTCGTCGAAACGCTGCACCCGCTCGGCCGGCAGGCTGCTGATGCGGAGCCACAGATCCTCGGCCTCGTCGTCATTCCGGAACACCGTGGCGTAGAGCTTGTCCTCGGGCAGGCCCCATTCCCGGGTGAGGAGCTCCCAGGCCCAGGCGATGGCCTCTTCCTTGTAGTAGTCGCCGAAGGACCAGTTCCCCAGCATCTCGAAGAAGGTGTGGTGGTAGGTGTCCCGGCCCACCGATTCCAGGTCGTTGTGCTTGCCGCTGATGCGCAGGCACTTCTGGGCGCTGGCGGCGCGCTTGAACGCGGCCCGCTCCACCCCCAGGAAGATGTTCTTGAACTGGACCATGCCCGCGTTGGTGAACAGCAGGGTGGGGTCCTGTTGCGGCACCAGAGACGAACTCTGCACCACCGTGTGGGTCTTGTCCTTGAAGAAGTCGAGGAAGCTGTCGCGTATCTCTTTGCCGGACGTCATGACGCCCCTTGATAGCATTCCCGCCAGCGGGAAGGCAATGTCGACCTAGCCGCCGTCCGGTCCGTTGGCGGCCTCCCGCTGCGGGCTCTTGAGGCCCGCCTTGGCCCGTATCAGCTCCATCAACTGGCCGGAGACGTCGGGGTGGTCGCGCAGGAACTGCTTGACGTTCTCGCGTCCCTGGCCGATGCGGTCGCCCTCGAACGAGTACCAGGCGCCGCTCTTGGCGAGGACGCCCATGTCGGCCCCGAGGTCCACCAGCTCTCCTTCCCTGGAGATGCCGGTGCCGTAGAGGATGTCGAACTCGGCTTCCCGGAAGGGCGGCGCCAGCTTGTTCTTGACCACCTTCACCCGGGTGCGCCCGCCGATGACCGAGTCGGCGTCCTTGAGCGCCCCGGTCCGGCGGATCTCCATGCGCAGGGAGGCGTAGAACTTCAGCGCGTTGCCGCCGGTGGTGGTCTCGGGGTTGCCGAACATGACGCCGATCTTCATGCGGATCTGGTTGATGAAGATCACCACCGAATGGGAACGGGAGATGGTCCCGGTCAGCTTGCGCAACGCCTGCGACATGAGGCGGGCCTGAAGGCCCATGTGGGAGTCGCCCATCTCACCCTCGATCTCGGCCCGTGGCACCAGCGCCGCTACCGAGTCGATGACGAGTACGTCGATGGCGCCGCTGCGCACCAGGGTTTCGGCGATCTCCAGGGCCTGCTCGCCGTGGTCCGGCTGGGAGATCAGCAACTCGTCGGTCTGCACGCCGAGTTTGTTGGCATAGCTCAGGTCCAGCGCGTGCTCGGCGTCGACGAACGCCACCATGCCCCCCTGCCGCTGGGCTTCGGCGAGGATGTGGAGCGCCAGGGTCGTCTTGCCGGACGACTCGGGACCGTAGATCTCCACCACCCGGCCGCGCGGCACTCCGCCCACCCCGAGGGCGATGTCGAGGCCGATGGAGCCGGTGGGTATGGTCGGGATGTCGCGGATCTGCCCGCCTTCCCCCAGCTTCATGATGGCGCCTTTGCCGAACTGCCTCTCGATCTGACTCACGGCAAGGTCGATGGCTTTCTCCTTGTTCGCGTCCATGGGTTCTCCTTAGTGGGTTTTCGAAACTTCGGTCTCGTGGCTCTCCGCGCCGGCCGGACCGCTCTCGCGGGGCTTCAGAGGAAACACCTCCAGCGCGGAGTATACCGCCCCGCCGGGCCGTAGCGTGCTCTGAAAAAGAGTCACATCGTCGATACGAAACTCGCCGAACTGATGGTCGCGCCAGCGCGCGAGGTCGTCCTGAAGACGTCCGCCGCCGGGCTCGGGCCGGCGCCAGCGGCCGATGGTCGCGTGCGGCCGGAACGGAGCCGTGGCCCGCTCGATGCCGAAGGGCTCGACGGCCCGGTTTACCCGCCTCGCCACGAGCGCCAACTCCGGCGCTGACAGCCCGACCCAGAGGACTCGCGGCCGCCGGGCGTCCGGAAAGACGCCCAGGCTTCTGGCGGCGACGCGGAAAGCGGTGATGTCGGACAGGGCATCCCGCAAGGCCGCGCGTATGGAAGCAACCTGGGCCTCTTCGACGTCTCCCAGGAACTTCAGGGTCAGGTGGAGGTTGGGCGCCGGGATCCAGCGGACCGCCCTGTCGCCGAACTCAGCACGCACCGCGGACATTTGCCGGACCAGTGTCGGGCCTACCGGAACGCCGACGAAAGCTCGCAAGGTCGGCATCATTATCTCTTTCGGCAGCCGGCAGGTTTTCTTTAGCAGCCGGCTTCACGAAGGTGTCGGTGAGGGCAGCCCCGCGGTCTTGCGATCCGCCTCCAGTCGTTCGAAGAACAGCTCCTTGGTGTCCTCGAAGATCTCCATCAGCAAGGGGTCGAGCTGCCTTTCGACCGGCACGTTGGCCTTCAGCGGGTCCACGTACCGGTTGTCCTGCCACATTTCGAAGTGAAGGTGGGGACCCGTGCACAAGCCGGAACATCCCACGTAGCCGATGGTCTGGCCCTTCTTTACATGGACGCCACGCCGTATCCCGGGCCCGTAACGTCTGAGGTGCGCGTACCGTGTTTTCATGCCGCCGCCGTGGCTGACCTCCACCAGACGGCCGTAGGCGCCCTTCCACTGCGACCAGGTGACACGGCCGTCAGCCACGGTCCTGATGGGCGTTCCGGTCCGGGTGGCGAAATCCACGCCGTAGTGCGGTCGCCGCACCTTGAGGATCGGGTGGAAGCGGCGCAACGAGAATCGTGAGCTGATGCGCCTGAACTCGACGGGATAACGCAGAAACGACCGGGACACCGAGCGGCCGTCGGGGTTGTAGTAGTTGCCGCGGCCGTCCGCGCCCTGGAAGTAGATGGCCTTGTGCCTGCGCCCCTGGTTCAAGAACTCCGCGGCGAGTATGAGGATCTGGTCGGACCTCTTGCTGCCGGGACGAAACTTCCTCCGGTAGAGCACGCGGTACGTGTCCCCGGTGCGCAGGTCTTGCTGAAAGTTGATGTCCCAGCCGAGGATGTCCACCATGCGGGAGATGACGGCGACGTCAACGCCGGCCCTCTTGGCGCTGCCGTAGAGCGATCCCTCGGTTATCACGCCGCTCACGGCCCGCACTTCCTGCTGGTACGGCACTTCGTCCTTGTAGAACAGGATATCCTTGTGGCTGCGGTACCATGTGAGCCGCAGGTCCGAGCGAAGCACGATCTCCAGCGCTTTCAGGTTCCCGGCGCCGTTGGAGCCGTTGGATCCGTTGGAGCTGGCGGCGCCGTTGCCGTTCTCGTGCGCCTTGAAGTAGAAGTCGATGCGGCTGCCGGTTCGGAGCCTGCGCACGTGCTTCTGCTTCTGGAGGGCATTGAGCCAAAGGCGCCTCTCCTTGTCGTCCAGTTCGTACTTCCGGAGCACACCCCACAGGTGTTCTCCGGACTTGAGCCTGTGCCTCACCCGCTCGGCGTTCTCGAGAGACGGCACCGGTCGGGCGCCGTTCAGCGCGCCATTGGGCGGTGGAGTGTATTCCAGCAGCCCGTTCCGCTGCTTGATCCGGGCCAGCGCGTATTCCGAAAGGAAGCTGCCTTTCCGTGCGGTTGAAGGGACGCCGTTGGAAGGGAGACGGATCACGGTGCCCCCCGAGCGCTGGCGTCCGAGCACCGAACCGCTCCCGAAACGGATTCTGTTTCCGACCTTCTCCCAGGTCAGCTTGCGTCCCTTCCTGACCTCGAGCTCGACGGCCTTGAGGTTGTCCTTGCGGTGTCTGGCGGGAGTCCTCTCGAAGTACAGGTGAAGGCGCTGTCCGGGTCTGAGCTTGGTGACGGGGTACTGTGCGTCGATGGCGTCGAACCAGGCTACGCCTTCCTTCCCGGCGACTCCCAGGGGCTTCAGTATCCGCCCCAGGGTCTGGCCACGGCCGATGGTGCGGATGACCTTTTCCAGGGGTTCGAAGGACCGCGTGGGAGGCTGTGGCCGGTCCGCGACCGCGGTCGGAGAGCCGGCAGGCGGCGGCGTCGCCGCCGCGGGCGAGGGCGGCCCCGCGAGATGTCTTTCCACCACCCGTTGGTTCCTGCCCAGGTACCCGATCCGGTCGTCGGTCCGTTGCCATGTCAGCAGGTCCCCGCCTCTCGACTCGATCTGCAAGGCCTCGAGGGTGCGCCGGCCTCCGCTTCGGGAAACGAAATAGAGGACGATCTTCTTCCCGGGATAGAGTCGCTTCAGCGGGTACCGTTTGCTGACGGCCCGGATCCAGGGCTGCGCCGCGTTTCCGGAGATTCCCTTGGCCCGCAGCACGCGGCCGAGAGTTTCCCCCTTCCGAAGGACGTGGGTCACCGGCTCGACCGGCGAGGAAGCTTTCGCCGGCGTCTTGGCAACCTTCTTCGCCGGAGCTTTGGCGATCTTCTTCGGCGGCGTCTTCCTGTCGACCTTGGCGGGAGCGACGGCGGGCGCCGCGGCCACGGCAGGCCGGGCTGTCGCCGTCCTGTGGTAGACGATCTGGCCGTGGCGGACTTGCCAGACCTTGGGCTCCGAGCCGGCGCGCTCGATCCGAAGGCCGGTCAGGCCGCTCCGGCCGCGAGAGGCCCACGGCGGGTCCTTGAAGTAGAAGTGGACGTCGTCCCCGGCGTTGAGGATTTCGGCTACGCCGACCTGTTTGGCGACGGCCTTGAGCCAGCGTCCCCGGTTCTGCGGGGAGACCCCGAATTTCTCCAGCAGTTGGAGCAGCGTCTCGCTCTCCGCGACCCGCTTGGACACGCGCCATTCGCGCGTGTCCAACGCTGCCGCGGCCCCGCCCGGTTTGACGGAGGGCGACGAGTCGTCGGCCCGTGTAATGCCGGCGGTGAGGGTGAGCGACAGGCAGACGAGCAGCGCCCCGAGTCGCGAAAAAACCCGGACACTGCCGGACGCTGAATGACGCGCTACGGCTAGCATGGAGACAGGATCAGTCACACATGACCATACTAATACATAAAACGCCTGATACAAAAACGAAAAAACAGCAAAACGAACAAGCAACAGTCACCCGACCGGATCAAGGGGGCTCCGGCGAGCGGTTGGCCTTCCGGTACCCCAGCGCGTCCTGGGCTATGATCAACTTGTGAATGTTCGAGGAGCCCTCCACGATCTGATAGGACTTCGCGTCCCGGAGGTAACGCTCCACCGGGAAGTCCGTGGAGTACCCGTAGGCGCCGAGGATCTTGAAGGCGTCGTCGGCCGCGTGGGCCGCGGCCTCCGCGGCGGCGTACTTCGCCATGGATACCTCCAGGTTGTTGGGTTGCCCGCGGTCGGCGAGGAGGGCCGCCCGGTACACCAGCAGGCGCGCGGACTCTTCCTCCACGATCATCCGGGCCAGACTGTCCTGGACCATCTGGAAACGTCCGATCTCCCGCCCGAACTGCCGGCGCTGGTTGGCGTAGGCCAAGGCCGCCTCCCGGGACGCCCGTGCCACCCCAAGGGCGCCGGCCGCGCAGCTCAGGCGCGTCTGGTTGAGCTGCCACATGCACATGGCGAAGCCCTGACCCTCGGCCCCGATGCGGTGGTCGGCGGGCACCGGCACGTCGTCGAAGTCCAGGGTTCCGGTGGGGGACGCCAGCGCTCCCATCTTGTCCAGGGTTCCGCGGCCGACGCCGGCGCCGTCCAGCTCCACCATGAAGGCCGACAGCCCGCGGTTCCCGGCCTCCGGGTCGGTTACGGCGTAGACCAGCGCCCAGTCGGCGATGGGCGCGTTGGAGATCCAGACCTTGGCGCCCTTCAGGACATAGCCGCCGTCCGTCCGGCTGGCCCGGGTGGACATGGAGGCCACGTCCGAGCCGGCGTCGGGCTCGGTGATGGCGAAACAGCCGATGCGCGAGGCATCCACCAGACCCGGGATCCAGCGGCGTTTCTGCTCCTCGGTGCCGAACCGCGCCAGGGTCACCGACGGGGCCATCTGCGTGTTGACGTGCACCCGGACCGAGCTGTGCACGCGGGCGATCTCCTCCGTGAGCAGCACCATCGCCAGGTAGCCCAGGCCGGTGCCGCCGTAGGCCTCGGGAACGACGCAGCCGAAGAAGCCCAGCCGGCCCATCTTCTCGAAGGTCTCCCGTCGGAAGTGATGGTTCCGGTCGTCCTCCGCCGCCGTCGGGGCGATCTCCTTCTCCGCGAACTCGCGGCCCAGCTCCCTGACCGCGAGCAGCTCATCCGACAGGTCGAAATCCATGGTCCCTCCAGTGGAGAACGGCCATTATGGCCCGCCCAGAACGTCACGCGCAACGATGAGCCGCTGGATCTCCGAGGTCCCTTCGTAGATGCGCAACGCCCGCACGTCGCGGTAGAGCCGCTCCATCACGCTGCCCGCCACCAGCCCCCGGCCGCCGTGGATCTGCAGGGCCTGATCGACGATGCGCTGGGCCGCCTCGGTGGCGAAGAGCTTGGCCATGGACGCCTTCCGGCGCAGGTCGCCGTCGCCCCGGTCGTGGGCCCGGGCGGCCTGGTAGACCAGCAGGCGCGCCGCCTCGAGCTCGGTGGCCATGTCCGCGATCTTGAACCGGATGGCCTGGAAGCGGCTCAGGCTGCGGCCGAACTGGCTCCGGCGCTTGGCGTGGCGCAGCGCCTCGGCGAGCGCCCGCCCGGCCATGCCCGTGGCGGCGGCGCCGACGCTGCAACGGAGCGCCTCCAGGGTGCCCAGGGCGATCCCCAGACCTTGTCCGGGCCGGCCCAGGAGCTGGGCGGCCGGGACGCGGCAGCCTTCGAACGCCACGGTGCCGATGGGATGAGGCGAGATCAGGTCGAGCCGCTCCTTGACCTCCACCCCCGGGGTCGCCGCCTCGACCACGAACGCGCTGAGGCCCTTTCCCCTGCGCGCCGGGTGGGTGCTGCCGAAGACCACGTAGAAATTAGCCAGGCCGGCGTTGGAAATGAGGCTCTTGACGCCGTCGAGCACGTAGGCGCCGCTCCGCTTCCGCGCCCGCAGCCGGGCGGCGGCCGCATCCGAGCCGGCGTCGGGCTCGGTCAGCGCGAACGCCCCCATGTCCCGGCCCGCGGCCAAACCCGGGAGCCAGGCGGCCTGCTGGTCCGGCGTACCCGCCGCCGTCACCGGCCAGGCGGCCAGCGCCTGCACCGCGAACAGGGTGTCGGCCAGGGGCGACACGCCCGCCAGCGTCTCGCGGATGACGCACAGGTCCCGCACCTGCACGCGGCGGCGAATGCCGCCGGAACCGCGCGGCACAACGTAGCGGAAGACGCCGCGCCCGGCGAGCTTCCGGAACGCCGCCCGCGCGGCCTCGTCGTTTCCGTCCGCCGCGGTCTCGGCCAGCTCTGCCTGTGCCCAGGCCGACAATGCCCGGCGTAGCCGGACCTGCGGTGCGCCTAACCAGCCCGGGATCTCACCCGGCCTGAACTCGTTGTCGCCGGTAGCTGTCAACTGCGCTCCGGTTTCCGGCCGATTTCCGACGGCCTAGTCTCCCCGGTTGAATCGAGGCGCCTCCCGCTCCATGAACGCGCGAAAACCTTCGCGGAAGTCGGCGGTCTGCATGCAGTGGGCCTGCGTCATGGCCTCCATCTCCAGGGCGGCGTCGAGGTCCATGCCGGCTTCGACGTCCAGTAGCTTCTTCGTCACCCCGATGGCGTACCGCGGACCGTCCTGGAGCCTGCGGGCCAGCCGCAGGGCCTCCGCCATGAGGTCGTCGTGCGGGACCACCCGGTTGGCCAGGCCGATGCGGTGGGCTTCGCCGGCGTCGATGGGATCGCCGAGCGACAGCAGTTCCATGGCCCGTCCGAGGCCCACGATGCGCGGCAGCAGATGGATCGCGCCCATGTCCGATCCGGCGAGCCCCACCTTGACGAAGAGGAAGGCCATCTTCGCGCGCTCCGACAGCACCCGGAAGTCGCTGGCCAGGGCGAGGGCCGCACCGGCGCCGGCGGCGATGCCGTTGACCGCCGCGATGACCGGTTTCTCCAGCAGGCGCATGTTGCGCACCACGTCGCAGGTAAGCCGGGTGAAGCGGTACAGCCCGGCCCCGTCCATCTTCAACAGCTCGCCGATGATGTCGTCGACGCTGCCCCCCGAGCAGAACCCCTTGCCGGAACCGGTTAGGACCAGCACGTTCACCCGGCGGTCGGCGGCCAGGGAGCCGGTCAGTTCCGCCAGCTCCTCGTAGGTCCTGAACGTCAGGGCGTTGAGCTGCGCGGGGTTGTTGAGGCGGACGGTGGCAATGCCGTCGTCCAGCACGTAGTCGAAACTGTCGTATGCCATGCTACCGTCCTGTCGAGCCTTATGGGCAGGGGCGGGTTCGAAACCCGCCCCTGCGCGTTACACTACCCGTCCGTCAGCACATGACCGCGCCGCCGTCCACGTTGATGGCCTGTCCGGTGACGGCATCGCCGGCCGGGCCTGCCAGCAGCACCGCGAGGTCCGCCACCTCGTCAACCGTCATCAGCCGCCCGAGGGGCGAGGTCCGGGCAAAGCGCTCCAGCGCCTCCGGCGCCGTGCTTCCCACCGCGGCGGCCATGCGCCGCGCGTTCTCGCGCGTCAGCTCGGTGTCCACGTAGCCGGGGCAGATGGCGTTGACGGTGACGCCCTTGCGCGCGGTCTCCAGGGCCATGACCCGCGTGAGCCCCAGCACCGCGTGCTTCGACGCCGTGTAGGCGGCGGTATGGGGGTAGGCGGTCTTGGCGGTGGTGGAGGCGATGTTGATGATACGCCCCCAGCCCGCGCCGATCATCGGCTCCAGAAACCGCTTGCAGCAATGATAGGTGCCCATGAAGTTCACCCGCATGACCTCCTCCAGCAGGGCGTCGTCCATCTCCAGAAAGCTTGCGGCAGGGGCGATTCCGGCCCCGTTGACGAGGACCTGGACCACGCCTGCCCGCCGCGCGGTGGTCTCCAGGGTATCCACCGCGGCCCGGGACCCGACGTCGCAGACCACCGGGACGGCTTCGCGGCCGTACCCGCGGATGGTGGCGGCCAGCGCCTCGAGGGGCTCCCGCGTCCGCGCCGCCAGGACCACGTGGCAGCCCGCGCGTGCCATCGCCAGGGCCACGGCCCGCCCGATGCCGCGGCCGGCGCCGGTCACGAGAGCGATCCTGTCCGTCAGCGAGCTCACCGGATGAATCTATCAGACGGGACGCCGACGCGTAACATGAGCGCGGGGAAGCGGCACCGGCGGCTGCCGCATCGATGCTCCATACATTCGGTGGCACGTGTTTTGCGGAGATGGGGGTCCCGGGCGAGGTCGCTCGTTCGAGGCGCTCCCCCCGTTGCGGACCTTCAGGAACCGAGATTCCACTTGTTGGCGGGGTGACGCTTGATATAGAAAGTGCTTGCACGGTCGACGCGGAGCCCGGCTCCGTGGCGACGGGTCACAAGGAGGTCGTCATGCAATGCCTTAAGAACTTCGCCGCACTCCCGTGGATCGGGGTGCTCGCTTTGTCGTGGATGGTCCCGGTGGCCGGCGGGCAACAGACGGAGCCGAAGGCGCTGACGTTGCAGCAGGCCGAGAGCATCGCCCTGGAGAACCATCCGGGAATCCGTGCGGCCAACGAGCGGATCAAGGTGCAAGAGGCGTTGGTGGCAAGGGCCCGAGCCGGTTACTATCCTACCTTGGGGGCCAGAGGTACGTATGAGAACAACCCGAGGCAGGCCAACTCCATGGCCGATGAGAACCTCTGGCGCACCACGGGTGAGGTGGACTGGCTCCTGAGCGATTTCGGCCGCCGGGAAGGCACGGTCCAGCGGGAAACGGACACTCTGGAAGCCCGGCGTTTCGCCCGTCTGACCTCGGTGGAGGAAGTGGTGCTCATGGTGCGGCGGGCCTTCTTCGAGTACCTTCGAGCCCAGGCACTGGTGCGTGTGGAGCAGGATACGGTCAAGGACCGTGAGACCTTGGTGCGGCAGGCCCAGGGATTCTTCGACGTCGGCACCCGGCCCAAGATCGACGTGGCACGGGCGGAAGCGGGGCTCTTTGCCGCCAAGGCCGGGCTCATCGCCGCGCAGAACGGCGTCCGGATCGCGTGGGCGCGACTCAAGAACGCCATGGGCGTGACTCGCTTCGAGGAGCGTCCAGTGTCCACCGACGTCGTCGTTCACCCTCCCACGATGTCTCTGGAGGCGGCGGCGAAAGCTGCTTTCGAATCGCGCGCGGAACTCAAGGAGGTCCAATCGCGCCTCGCGGCCCAACAGGAAGCCATCGACGTGGCCAAGTTGGGCCGCATGCCCAGGCTCCGCTTCGACGGACAGTACGGCCGGCGATGGCACAACGACCAGGATGTCGTCAGTTCCATGCTGGTCCTGGACATTCCCCTGTTCGCCGGTTTCACCGTCAAGCCCGAGGTCGAGAAGAACGTCCGCGACTACGCGGTGATCAAGGCCCAGCGGGAAGAGCAGCGGCAGCGCATCGCGCTGGAGGTGGAGGAGAGCTACCTCAACCTGTTGGAGGCGGGCGAACGGATCAAGGCCAACGAGGCGCAGAAGAGGTCGGCCAAGGAGAACCTCGAACTGGCCAACGGCCGCTACCAGGTCGGGGTGGGTTCGATCATCGAGATCACCGAGGCGCAGGTGATCAACTCCCGGGCGCAGACGGACCACATACGGTCGGTCTACGATCACAAGGTGGCGGAGGCGCGGCTCGCCCGCGCCATGGGCCAAGGCTCGACGTTCAACCCCTAGTGTCCTGTCCGGCCTGGCGGCCGGGCAGTTTTCCCCCGGGCTCGTTCAGGGACTGGCGGGAGGACGGGGCAGCGGCGGCGGCTTGCCGGTCCCTTCGCGCTGGAGTTGCTTGTCGATTTCCTCCAGCAATCCCGGCTGAGCCCCAGCGGGGGCGCTCTTTTCTCCCGTGTCCTGGGACTTCCTGACCGTGAAGAGCGCCGGATCCGAAGCCGGCGGCGTGGGGGTGTCCCCCTGCTTCGTCCCGCTGCCCAGCTTGGAGTCGATCTCCCCCAACACCTTTGCCGGGTCGCCGGGCGCCGGACCCGACGGCTTCTCTTCCGGCGGAAGCTCGGTTACCGGCGGCGTCGGTGCGTCGTTTCCCGGGTCCCTCCGACTCCCCAACGTCTTGTCGACATCTTCGACGACCGCCTTGGCCGACGTCGTTTCGGCAGGGCCCGGCTCTTTCGCCTTTTCGCGCTTGTCGTCCTTTCGGGAGGCGAACGGATTGAGCGACTTGAAGAAGCCCGTGATCTTCTCCGCGGTCGTGGGTTCTTCGGCGGCCACGTTGCCCTCTCCGGCGGCGGCTTGCCGGGATGCAGCCGTCCTCTCCTCCTCAGGCTCCTCGTCATCGCCCCACGAGAACGGGTTCAGGCGGCTGTACCACGGCTTCTGGTCCGGGTCCTCGTGGACATAGCCTTCCTTGGTGACGAATCGCGGCTCGGGCGGCGCCTCGGCTTTCTCCCGCGCGCGTTCGGCCGAGGGCTCCGGGGTCGGGACGTTCTCGGCGCCATCTCCCGCCGGAATGGCGGCCAACCGGGTTCGTGCCCGGTCCGACACGGAGGTATCGGGATAGTCGCGCAGGATGTTCTCGAAACGCTCGCGCGCGGGCCGGTACTGCTTCTCCTTCAGGTAGAAATTGCCCACGTAGAGCTCGCGCTCGGCCAGATGGACGCGGGTCTCGGCCAGCTTCTTGCGGGCATCCGGGACGTGCTCGGATTCAGGATGATCCTTGATCACCGATTCGAAGTACCCTTTGGCGGCCTCGACCTTTTCCAGGTCACGGTCGATGCCGGTGAACTGGTCGAGGTTGACCCGGCCGAGCTGGTACTTGACGAAGTGCGTGTGCCGCCCCGTGGGTTGAAAGGTGAGGTAGTTCTTGTAGGTCTCGTCGGCCTCGGTGTACTCCTCGTTCAGGTAGAAGGCTTCGGCGATCTTCAGTTCCGCGGCTTCGGCTTCCTTGCTGAAGGGGTAATCGTCCCGGAGTTTCTGGAAAAACGAGATGGAGCGAGCGTAGCGTCCCCTGTCGAAATAGTCGATGCCGTCCCGATACAACGCCTCGGCCGTGGGGTTGGATTCCGAGGAAGGATCGGAGCGGAACAGATCGGTGACCGCGCCGGTGAGATCCCCGATCTTCGGCAGCTTCGGGCGTTCCCCCGTCGAGCCGCAGCCGCTCAGGACCGAGGCGGCCAGGACTCCGCAGAGGATGATCTTCAGGTGTTTCCATGGACCCATGTGCGCGTCTCTCAAGGACATGATGGAAAAAATCTATCACGGCGCCGACGCCGGCTTCAAGCGTCTCTGAGGGAGGGCGAGGGTCCTGTTGGGGAACGTGCCGTGGTAAGGATCCATGATCATTTCTGACGCGGATCGAAAGTTGGAGAGGAGCCCGCCATGACGAACTACCGGACCGTTGCCATCGAGAAGGAAGGCGCTGTCGCCACCGTCGTGCTGAACCGCCCGGAGAAGCGCAACGCCATGAACCCCGTGATGCACCGGGAGATGATCGACGTGCTGACCGAGGTGGAGCGGGATCGGGAGGCGAAGGTGCTGGTGGTCACCGGCGCGCCCCCGGCTTTCTGCTCGGGCATGGACCTCAAGGAATACTTCCACGACGTCGACGACGTGGACGCGGAGCGCCACATCAACCGGCGCATCGCCAACGAGTGGTGCGACCGCATGTTGCGGATGTTTCCCAAGCCCACCATTGCCATGGTGAACGGCCACTGCTTCGGCGGCGCCTTCACCATCGTGGCTTCCTGCGACTTCGCGCTGGCCGCCGACGACGCGGTGTTCGGGTTGAGCGAGGTGAACTGGGGCGCCCTGCCGGCCGGGCTGGTGTCCAAGGTGGCCGCTACCCTGATGCCGTACCGCGACGCCCTTTACTTCGCCATGACCGGCAAGCGCTTCGACGGCCGCCGCGCCGCCGAAGTGCGGCTCGTCAACGAATCCGTGCCGGCCGCGCGGCTGCGGGAAGAGGTCATGGCGCTGGCCGGGCACTTGGCGTCCCTGGACGAGGCCGCGGTGCGGGCCACCAAGGAGGCCTTCAAGCAGGTGGTGGACATGTCCTACGACCAGGCCTACTGGTTCCTCATGAGCAAGAGCAACGAGCTCCGCTGGCGGCACCAGCAGACCGGCCGGGGCGGCGAGGGCATCGAGAAGTTCCTCGCCAAGGAATACCGCCCCGGGATGGGCTCGTTCACCAAGACCGGTAGGTAGGAACCGGCAACACCAAGTAGGCAACCCCCTCCGTGATTCCCGCACTCTCCGTCGTCGCCACCCCTTCCGTCGTCGCCATCCCTTCCGTCGTCGCCACCCCTTCCGTCGTCGCCATCCCTTCCGTCGTCGCCACCCCTTCCGTCGTCGCCACCCCTTCCGTCATTCCGGCCCCCTTCCGTCATTCCCGCGAAAGCGGGAATGACGGAAGGGGGCCGGAATGACGGAAGGGGTGGCGA
>CAZVUC010000053.1:0-47372 GCA_964630405.1 uncultured Syntrophobacterales bacterium
CTACATCGGCGGCGACTTCGGCGGCAAGGGCGACTTCATGGACATCGCCCTGTGCTACTCGCTGTCGAAGAAGAGCGGCGGACGGCCGGTCAAGATCGTCATGGACTACGACGAGGAGTTCATCGCCGGCAACCCGCGCCACGCTTCCATCATCAAGGTCAAGACCGGGGCCAAGAAGGATGGCACCATCACCGCTCACCACATGGACTTCATTTTCGATACCGGCGCCTATTGCGCGTTCAAGCCCAACGGCATTCTCGGCGGGCCGCAGAAGTCCCCCGGCCCCTACAACATGCCCAATACCTTCGTGGAAGAGCACATGGTCTACACCAACCAGGTGCCGTGCGGGCACATGCGTTCGCCGGGCGACCCGCAGGGATTCTTCGCCAACGAGAGCCAGCTCGACCTGCTTGCCGAGGCGCTGGACATGAACCCGGCGGAGCTGCGCAGGAAGAACCTGCTGGAGGGCGTCGCCGACTCGCCCGTGGGCGAGAAGGTGGACTATGTCGGGTCCCACGCGGTCTTCGACAAGGCCCTCGACGAGGTCAAGTACTTTGAGCCGCGGCCCAAGAACGTGGGCAAGGGCATCGGCCTTGTGCAGTGGTCGGTGAACGGCGGCAAGGGGCTGGTGAAGTTCAGGCTCGACGACACCGGCACCCTGACGGTGTCATCGGCCATGCTGGACCAAGGCGTCGGCACCTTCACGCTGCTGGAGCAGATGGCGGAGCAGGAGCTCAAGATCCCGGCCGAGAACATCAGGTTCGAGCACTTCGACACCAGCGCCGGCATCCAGGACTCCGGCCTGGGCGGCAGCCGCGGCACGCGGGTCTACGGCAACGCCGGCTACGACGGCATCATGAAGACCCGGGAGGAACTCCTGGAGGCCGGCGCCAACGCGCTGGACGCGCCCAGGGAAGACCTCGACCTTTCCGACGGGCAGGTGGTGCACAGGAGCGCCGGCCGGGGCATGAACTACGCCGACGTGGTCAAGGCCAAGGGCTCGGCCATCGAGACCGAGGGTCTCTACGACGACACCTCCAAGGTGGCGGATGCCGCCATGTGCGCGCAGATCGCCGAGGTGGAGGTGGACCCCGAGACCGGCAACATCGATCTCAAGCGGCTGGTCACGAGCCACAGCACCGGCACCATCCTGAACCCGCTCATGCACCAGGGCCAGATCGAGGGCGCCAGCATGACCGGCATCGGCTACGGCCTGATGGAGCACCTCATGGTGGACGACGGCAAGGTCACCACCGCCAACTTCGGCGACTACAAGATCCCCACGGTCCGGGACGTTCCGGAGCTGACCACCCTGGTGACGGAGCACAAGCGCGGCCCGGGCCCCTACAACAGCATGGCCATCGGCGAGACCGCCAACATCCCCACGGCCGGAGCCATCGCCAACGCCGTGGCCGACGCCTGCGGCGTCCGCATCACGTCGCTGCCGATCACGTCGGAGAAGGTGTTCGAGGCGCTGAGCCGGAAGAGGTAGGGACGGGAGTCAGTGCAGCGACCGCGGCTCGCCGAGCACGAACTCGGCGATTTGGGCGTCGAAGCGGTCGCCGTCGGAGGTGACCATCTGGTAGGTGCCGTGCATGGTGCCGTAGGGCGTGGATAGCGGGCAGCCGGACGTGTACTCGAAGGACTCGCCCTCTTCCAGGACAGGGCTTTCGCCCACCACTCCCGGTCCCTTGACCTCCTCCACGTGGCCGGAGGCGTCGGTGATGATCCAGTGGCGGCTCAAGAGCTGCACGGTTTCCGAGCCTTCGTTGCTGATCTCCACGGTGTAGAGATAGAACCAGCGGTTGTGCTCGGGGAATGAACGGTTGGGGTCGTACTCGGTGTTGACTTCGATCCGGACCCCGCGCGTTACCGCTTTCGAGCTACCCAAGGCTTCCTCCTCCCCTCACTTCGATTCCCCGCACACCGACAGGATGGTGAGCGCGTACACCTTGGTCGCGGCAACGAGATCGTCGATCTTCATGGCGCGGTTCCGCGCCTGGCTGATGTCCTCTCTCTGGCGGGGCGGTCCGTAGCACACGGCCGGGATCCCCAACTCGTTGAAGATGTTCATGTCGCGCCACATGCTGATCTCGGCCGACGGCGGCGGCGGGGGCTCGGCGCCCATGACTTCGCGGTGGGCCTGGTCGATGGAATCGATGAGCATGTCGGCGTTCCGCGCCACGTGCCCCCTGGAATACTGGTAGATGGACACCTCGGAGTCGAAGTCCAGGGTGGCCATCACCGCCTCGATCTCGCGCTTGATGGCCTGGGGGTCGGTCTTGGGCACGATGCGCACGTCGTAGTAGATGTCACAGTAGCCCGGGCCGCCGCGGACCGTGGCCACCTGGGCCTTGGGGATCATGGTGCCGCCGGGAAACTCGAAGCACGCCCTGTTCTCGTAGGCGATGGCCCATTCCTCCAGCGCGGTCACGGCGTGGGCCATCTTGATGTAGGGGTTGGGATGCTCGCGCAGGGACCCGCCCCGATTCAGCCGCGGCGTGTAAAGCTCGCGGCCCTTGCAGCGGATCTTGAGCCACACCGCCCCGCATTCCCCCATGATGACGCCGAATCCGGAGGTTTCCCCCACGAGGCAGTAGTCGGCGGTGACCCCGCGGTTGATCAACCACCAGGCGCCGAAGCCCTCGCCCGGGAAGTTCACGCCCTGCGTGTCGTCCACCGACGGCTCCCCGGTCTCGAAGGCGACGCCGGTGACGTAGAGGTCGCCGCCGAGCACGACCCCGGCCTTGTTGAGCGCCCGGGCGGCGATCATGAAAGCGCAGAGCTGAGCCTTGTCGTTGATGAGGCCCTTTCCGAACATCAGGTCGCCGTCCACCCAGGCGCCTTCCATCCGGACGTCCGCCTCGGAGGCATCGTCGGGCAGTTCGGGGCCGGTGTCCATGTGCGCGTTCAGAATGAGGCTCGAGCCGCCGCCCGCGCCCCGGATCACCCCCACCGCGTTCACGCTCTCGTCGGTAATCCATTGGAGCCAGGACTCGATGTCGTTGTGCTCGAGCCACGCCACCGTAGCCTCGCCGAGCGCCCTTTCCTGGGCATGAGGCGACGGAATGTTGCCCAGTTCCAGGCACAACCGGACCAGGTCCTCGCGATCCTCGTCGATGATTTCCTTGACTCTATTCGCCGTGTCGCTCATGCCTCTATTCATACTCGACGGCCACCATCCCTGCAAGGAACGTTGCCGCCAGCACCGCCCTCGCCGCGTCATCCCGGCCTACGACTGCGTCATCCCCGGCCACACCCCAGCGCCGCGGGGGGACGGGTCGCGTAAGCGTGGTCGCCACCGATCACCGTATCTGGTACAGGTCAGGAACATCGGGAGGGGTTGTATGGCGAAGCAGAAACCGAATTCACGGATGAAGCGGGTCAAGGCGATGCTGGAGATGGCCGCCGGGGTCTACGCGGACCGCAAGCTCGACCTGGGCGTGGCGCTGGACGTGTCCATCCGCTCCACTGACGAGGAGGACAACATCTTCCCGCCGCTCCGGTTCGGCGTCCACGGCGAGCTCTTGGGCGGCATGAAGACGCCCATCGAGGTGGGGAAGCGCCGCGTGGACGTATCCCAAGTCAACCCCTCGGTGATCGCCACCATGTGCTACCGCGGCAAGGGATACTACAAGGAGGCGCTGCCCCTGCGGGCGCTGGCCTGCTTCCCCTCCTGGGACCGCATCGCCTTCGTCGTGTCGGCGGAACTCGGGGTGAGCTCGGTCCGGGACATCGTCAAGAACCGGATACCGCTCCGGGTCTCTACCCGGACCGCGGGCATCGACAACTCCACCCACTACGCCATCTCCACCATCATGTCGCTCTACGGGCTGACCTTCCGCAAGATCACGCGCTGGGGCGGCGAGGTCGACGAGTGCGCCCATCCTTCCTCGCCCAAGCGCATCGAATCCATCAAGGCGAGACGCGTGGATGCGGTTTTCGATGAAGGGCTGTCCACCAAATGGCTCGAGGCCGCGCTGGAGAACGGCTACCAGGTGCTGCACCTCGATGAGGACGTGATCCGGGGCATGGAGGCCCTGGGTTTCAAGCGCGCGGTGATCCCCCGGCGGCGATTCCCCGGACTCAAGGAAGACGTCCGCACCGTGGACTTCAGCGGCTGGCCGGTGATCACCCACAAGTGGCTGAGCAAGGACATGGCCTACTCCCTATGCGAGTCCATCTACCAACGCCGCCGCGACATCCCGGTGGACGCCGCCAGGCTGAACATAAAGGAGGTGTGCCGCGACACCGATGCCGGCCCCTTAGGTATCCCGCTGCACCCGGGTGCAAAGAAGTTCTACGAGGCCAACGGGTTTCTCTAGACCGAGGATGTGGTCGCGGGCGGGTTCGAACCTCAGCGGTATAGCGAATCCGAATCTAACGATAGCCCAACTGCAAAGCAGGACGGGGCGCATCTTAGATCGTCTTCCGTCATTTCGTTTCTTTTCCCTCAGAAACCACCCAAAACGCGGTCGTAGACGGATCGCGGATCGCCTTGTGACCAACCATGTAGCAGTAGACACTGGTAGGGGTGAAGTACAAGCTAGAACCGTCGTCCCAAGGTTTACTATGCCCCGTATCGGTACGCGTCGTTGCAAGCAGGAATGCACGAGGGTGCCGCCTCGTGAACGCCCGGAGGCCCTTGAGCACTCCAGGATTTCTGAAGTGGCGGTTGGACCATTTGACCTCGACGCACCAATCCGGGCTTTGTTGCCTGTCAAGAAGCACGATGTCCACTTCGCCATTTCGCCAGCGCGCATAGTGGAGGTTGAGGTCGGCGTGGAACCATTGAGCGTACACCGCGGTTTCCGCGATCGGGCCCATCTCTTCGTCTTCCGCCGCCACCGGAACCGAACAGGGCGCAGCGCAATGCGGGTGTCGTGACATACACCTTGAACGATGTTGTGCGTCTAAAACCACGCGCGTTGCGGTCGATCCGGTGGACGATCCGGATCAGGAACGCCGCTTCAAGGTATTCCAAATAGCGCTTGACCGTCGGTCTCCATACGCCGGAGCCTTGCGACAAGGCGTCCAGCGATACTTCTTCGCCGGAAATCAAGATAAGGAAAGTCAACTTTCACTATTGAACAACTCGAATAAATTTCCTTATGGCCCAAGGACTTGGGCACGCCAGGATTAGCGATGGAACCGCGTACCGGTCCTTTGACACGGACTGCTAGTCCCTGGCCACCGTCAACGTCATCCGGTGGCCCTGGACTACCCGGACGTCCGCGCCCGCGGGTATCGCGGCGGCGCCGGGCTCGGTACGCGCGCGCCACAGTTCGCCGCTCACGTATACTAATCCGGTGGGGTCGAGGGAGTCCCGGGCCACGCCGCGCTGGCCCACGAGGCGGGCGGCGCCGGAGGCTTCGAGCTGGTAGGCCATGCGCAGGAACGGGTAGAAGACCACGTCCTTCAGCACCACCACGCCCAGCACGGTCAGCGCCACCCACACGGGAAGCCCCAGCCACGCGTGCAGCACCGTCACCAGCACGGCCGTGAGGGCCCAGCCGGGAATCTGGAAGAGGTAGTAGCGGGTGAGTGTCCGCACCTGTCCGTGTTGTCCCACCCCGCCGAGAAGTCCACGGGGCGGGACGGTGGCTACATGGCGCCGGCGAACAGCCTCAAGGTCTCGCCCCGGTCCGCGTCGCCGACGTTGTAGGGAATGATCGCCACCTGGTTGATGGCGCTCTGCTTGAGCTCCTCGACCTTGGCCTGGCACTCGTCCGGAGTGCCGGCGACGGCGAACTTGTCCACGAGCCAGTCGGGGATCACGCGAGCCTGGGCGGCCAGCGGGTTCATGTGCTGGTAGTAGTTGTAAGCCTGGTGGATGTCGTCCAGGACCTTTTGCTCCTGCTCGTCCAGGGTGAAGGGAAGCGGGTGGGCGATGACCCGGGCCACGTGGGCCTTGACCGCGTCCTTGGCGCCGGGGCTCTCGGAAACCGCGCACGGGACCCACAGCACCAGATCGATGTCGGAGAGCTTGCGACCCGCCGACTCGGCACCGGCCGCGATCCTCTCCACCGCCCTCTCGATGGCGCCGGAATCCACGCCCACGAGGATGATGACGCCGTCGGCGATGCGGCCGGAAAGCTCGAGCATCCTGGGGCCGCTGGCGGCCACGTAGAACGGGATCTTCCGGTTCTGGGCAAAGTTGAGGTGTATCTTGCTGCCGCTCTCCAGCTCGGCTTCGCCGCCCTCGATGACGGCCCGCATCTGCGCCACCGCCGCCTCGAAGTCCGCCAGCCGCGCCTGCTTGCGGCCCATGGTCTCCAGGGAGCTGTCGCCGAGTCCGATGCCCACGGCGAACCGTCCCGGGGCCATCTCGTCCAGGGTCGCGTAGCCGCTGGCCAGCACCGAGGGGTGCCGGGTCACGGGGTTGGTGACGCCGGTGCCGATGATCACGTTGGAGGTATTGAGCGCCACCGCGGCCATGTTGACGAAGGCCTCGCGCCAGATGAGATGCGAGTCGCCCACCCAGATGTGGCTGTAGCCCAACTCCTCCGCCTGCTTGCTGAGCTGGATGATGCGCGAGATGGGTTCCGTGGGGAACATTCCCACGCCGTATTGCATTGAGCTCACCGAGGAACCTCCTTGAATGCCGGCCGCGGTTTCATGCCCGCCGGCCGCGCCCCTTTTACCAGTGTAGACAACAAGTTACAGCCGCGTCAAACTTCGGATTACATAGTCCAAGAAACGACCCCGCCGCCGCTGGGCACGGTTCCTAGCCGCTGATCACCACCCCCCGCTCGGGCGGCGGAGTCTGCTGACTTCGACCGCCCACGGTGAGCTCTCCGTCGATCATCACCACCGAGATTCCCGGCAGGTCGCCCTTGGCGAACGAATCGAGCGCGTCGCTGGACACCGAGCCGGTGATGCGGTCCATGATCACCAGGTCCGCGGGCTTGCCCTCCGCGATGATGCCCAGGTCCAGCCCGTGGGCGCGCCCGGTGTTGCCGGTGGCCATGGCCACGGCGTGCTCCGGGGCGATGCCGCCCAGGGAGGCCAGGAAGCAGATCTCGCGCAGGATGCCCCGTGGCACCACGCCGGTGCCGCCGGGCGTGTCGGTGCCCACCAGTACCCGGGCCTCGGCGCCGTGCTGCCGGACCGCGTCGGTCAGCACCATGCCCATGCGCAGGTTGCCGGAGGTGCAGATCTCGACGTAGTACTCCGTCTCCGCCACGATCCGGCGCAGGTCTTCCTCCGGCATGGGGATGGGGCCGCCGGTGCTGTGGCCGATGACATCGGGGTCGATGGCCTTGACGATGTCCACGCCCGCCACCTGGCTGACGCCCGAACGGGAAACGCCGCCGGAGTGGATCTTGACCTTGATGTCCCGCGCCCGTGCCCACTTGACGTAGCGCTCGGCCTCGCCGGTGGGCAGCAGGCTGTAGTCGTAGAAGATGAACTTGACCAGCCGGATGCCGGCCTCGGCGATGGTGTCGAAGTCCTTCTCCTCCAGGCCCGGCACCAACAGCAGCGTGCCGCCGTGCACACGCACCCCGGTGGGCCGCAGGTTGTCCCAGCAGCGCTTGGCGACGATGGAAAGCGACACCGCGCACAGCGGATCCGGCGGCAGCGGCAGCCCCGGCACGTGCAGTTCCCCCGCGGAGATGATGGAGGTGACCCCGCCGTGCATGTAGTGGGTGATCCAGCCCATGGAGTTCTGGGCCGGCGTGAAGTTGCCGAAGGTGGGGTGCGAATGCGAATCGATGAGACCGGGGACGACCGTGGTTCCGTTGGCGTCGATGGTGCGGTCGACGTTGCCGCTCAGCCCGTTTCCGATTTCCCGGATCACCCCGTCGGCCACCAGGATCGAGTCGGCGTCCTGGAGGGGGTCTTCCAGCATCCCGGTTACGAGGGTCCCGATGTTCTTGATGAGTGTTGCAGACATGCGCTTCCGGCCCTTCTGTCGCGGGGATTTCAGTTTCAGGACCGTAGCACAGAACCCCGCGGAATTCAGGCGTGGCGACACGGCCCCTAATTCGTCATTCCCGCGAATGACGATTAGAGGCTTCAGTGGGACAGGATCTGGCTCAGGAACAGCTTGGTGCGGTCGTTCCGGGGGTTGTTGAAGAACGGCTCGGGGGCGTTCTCCTCGATGATCTCGCCGCCGTCCATGAAGATGACGCGGTCGGCGGCGCGGCGGGCGAAGCCCATCTCGTGGGTCACCACCAGCATGGTCATGCCGGTCTCGGCCAGCTCGAGCATGGTGTCGAGCACTTCCTTGATCATCTCGGGGTCGAGGGCGGAGGTGGGCTCGTCGAACAGCATGATCTTGGGCTGCATGCACAGCGAGCGCGCGATGGCGACACGCTGCTGCTGGCCGCCGGAGAGCTGGCCCGGGTACTTGTCGGCCTGCTCGGGGATCTGCACGCGCTCCAGGTAGCGCTGGGCAATCTCTTCCGCCTCGTCCTTGGGCAGCTTGCGCACCCACATGGGCCCGAGGGTGCAGTTCTCCAGCACGGTGAGGTGGGGAAACAGGTTGAAGTGCTGGAAGACCATGCCCACCTCGGAGCGGATCTGCTCGATGTTCTTGACGTCACGGGTCAGCTCGATGCCGTCCACCTCGATGGTCCCCTGTTGATGCACCTCCAGCCGGTTGATGCAGCGGATCAGGGTGGACTTTCCGGAGCCGGACGGTCCACAGATGACGATGCGTTCTCCGGCGATGACCTGCAGGGTGATGTTCTTGAGCACGTGGAAGGTCCCGAACCACTTGTGCATGGCCCGGATGTCCACCATCACCTTGGATGAATCGACCGCGGATCGGATGCGTTCGGTGTCTTCTTCGACAGTTGCCATGGCAAAGCTTTACCGGTTGTCGACGCTCAGACGTTCTTCAAGCCAGAGGGAGTATCGCGACATGGCGAAGCAGCTCAAGAAGAAGAAGAGCGCGATAAAAAGATACGTCTCGTTGGACAGCCCGTTCCACTTGGCGTCCGCAAGCACCGCCCGGGCCACGCCCAAGGGATCCAAGAGCCCGATAATTACTACCAGCGTGCTGTCCTTGTAAAGCCCGATGAAGACGTTGACCATGCCGGGTATGGCGATCTTGAGGGCCTGGGGCAGGGTGATCAGCCACGTTTTCTTCCAGTAGGATAGACCCAGGGAATCCGCGGCTTCGTACTGGCCCCGGGAAATGGCCTGCAGCCCGCCCCGCACGGCTTCGGCGAGGTAGGCCGCGGCGAATAGCGTGACCATGATGAGCACGCGGATGAGAAGATCGAAGTTGGTCCCCGGGGGCAGGAAGTAGTTGAGCATGGTGGAGGCGATGAACAGCAGCGTGATCAGCGGCACCCCGCGCACAACCTCGATGAAGGTGACGCAGAGGACACGTACTACGAGCAGCTGCGACTGTCTGCCGAGGGCCAGCAGGATGCCCAGCGGAAGGGACGCCACGATGCCGGTGACGCCCAGGATCATGGTCAGCAGAAACCCGCCGTAGGCGTCGGTGTCCACCACCGGCAGGCCCAGGCCGCCGTAGATCAACCAGGCGCCCACCGCGGGATAGGCCAGCGAGAACCACAGCAGTTGGCTGCGATAGGGCGTGCGGTCGAACAGCACCGGCGCCAGCGCGGGGAAGAGCAGTACGAAGGTGAGCACCGGACGCCAGCGCTGGTCGGCGGGGTAAAAGCCGTAGACGAACTGGTCCACGCGGGTGGCGATGACGGCCCAGCAGGCGCCGTCGCCCTGTTTGCGGCAGTCCACCCGGGAGCCTGCCTCCCACACCGCTTCCAGGACGAACCAGTCGATGGCGGCGGTCACGAACTCGTAGATCAGCCAGACGGAAACGAAGGTCAGCGCGGTGTTGAACGCCGAGGAGAACAGGTTGGCGCGCAGCCACCCGACGACGCCCGCGGACCCCAGCGGCGGCGGCAGGTCCGGATGCTGTCCGGGCGGATAGGTCGGTGCTGCGGTCGCGGGAAGTGACATCAGCGCTCCACCAACCGGACCCGGCGGTTGTACCAGTTCATGAACATGGAAATGCTCAGGGAGATGGCCAGGTAAACCAGCATGACCAGCATCATGCACTCGATCTCCCGCCCTGTCTGATTCAGCGTGATCCCCCCCAGGGTCCCCACCAGGTCCACGTAGCCGATGGCGATGGCCAGGGACGAGTTCTTGGTGAGGTCAAGGTACTGGGAGGTGAGCGGCGGGACGATCACCCGAAGCGACTGAGGAAGAATCACCAGGCGCAGGACGCGTCCGCGGGGGAGTCCCAGCGCTTGCGACGCTTCGATCTGGCCCTTGTCCACGGCGAGGATGCCGGCGCGGACGTTCTCGGCAATGAAGCCGGAGGTGTAGAACGCCAGCGCCCAGGTCAGCGCCACCAACTCGGGGGTGAGGTAGAGGCCGCCGCGGAAATTGAACCCCTGGAGCTCCGGCACGTCGAAGGACAGGGAAGCGCCGACCGCCGCGAAGGTCAGCCCCGGCAGTCCGACGATCAGGGCCGCCGACATCCAGCCGCCGGGAAGCTGGCGGCCGGTGGCCTCGCGGACCCGGCGTACGTGACGGTGGACGAGGACCGCCCCCACGACGGCCGCCGCCAGAGCCAGCGCGACCCACTCGAACCCCGATTCGAACACGGGCTTGGGAACGTAGAAGCCCCGGTTGGTGAGGAACGTGGCGCCGCCGATGGTCATGGCCTGCCGTGGATGCGGCAGCGTGTTGATGAATATCCCGTGCCACAGCAGGATGAGCAGCAGCACGGGGGTGTTGCGGGTGAACTCGACGTAGCAGTACGCCAGGCGCGACACCAGCCAGTTCTCCGACAACCGGAATATCCCGACGAGGAAACCGAGCACGGTGGCCAGGATGATGCCGAGGAAGGCCACCAGTCCCGTGTTGAGCAGCCCCACCACCGCCGCGCGCAGGTGCGTGTCCCGGTTGGTGTACTCGATGAGCGTCTGGTTGATGTCGTAGTTGGCGGGGAGCCAGAGGAAGTCGAAACCGAAGGTCTTGTCGAGGATGGCGAAGTTGGCGACGACGTTGGCGATCATCCAGGCCACGGTCGCGAACACGCCGAGCAGCACCAGGATCTGGATGGCGACGCCGCGTACCGCTTCGTCGTACCACAGGCTCCCCAGGCTGAACCCGGGACCTGGAGGCGGACCGGGTCTGTCGGTAGGTTGCACCACGCCCGGTAGTCTATACGACATGAACCGTGTGGATTGCCAGTGTCACGCCCGATGGCGGCGCGACACTGGATCCACACGGCTTATGCTGGTGTGAAACCTGCCCGGTCTACCGGAACGGCGGCGCGTAGATCAGCCCGCCGTCGGTCCACTGGGCGTTGAGGCCCCGATCGAGGCCGATGGGGGTCTTCTTGCCGAGGTGCTTCTCGAAGACCTCGCCGTAGTTGCCCACCTGCGCGATGATGTTCACCGCCCAGTCCTTGGACAGCCCCAGCCGCTCGCGGCCCTGCAACTCCTCGACACCGAGCAACCGGTTGACTTCCTTGTTCTTGTTTTCCTTCGAAGCCATTGCCTTCGCGTTCTTGGAGGTCACGCCCATCTCCTCGGCCGCGATCATGGCGTTGAGGCTCCAGCGCACGATGTCCGCCCACTGGTCGTCGCCGTGCCGCACGAGGGGACCCAGCGGCTCCTTGGAGATGATCTCCGGCAGCACCACGTGGTCGTCCGGGTTGTCGGTGGCGGCGCGGGTCGCCGCCAGACCCGAGCGGTCGGTGGTGTACACGTCGCAGCGGCCGGCCAGGTAGTTGGTGCGCGCCTCGGTGTTGGTCTCGATGGGCACCGGCTCATACTTCATGTTGTTGGCCCGGAAGTAGTCCGCGAGGTTCAGCTCGGTGGTGGTGCCGGTCTGGATGCAGACCGAAGCGCCGGCGAGCTCACTGGCCGATTTGACGCCGAGCTTCTTCGGGGCCATGAAGCCCTGGCCGTCGTAGTAGTTGATGCCCACGAAGGTGAGCTGCAGGTCCACGTCCCGGCTGAAGGTCCAGGTCGTGTTGCGCGACAGCATGTCGATCTCGGCCGAGCGCAGCGCGGTGAAGCGCGTCTTGCCGGTGAGGTTCTTGTACTTGAGCTTGTTGGCGTCGCCGAATACCGCGGCCGCCACCGCGCGGCACACGTCCACGTCGAAGCCCTTCCACACGCCCTTGTCGTCCGGCGCGGCGAAGCCCACCAGGCCGGTGTTGATGCCGCAGATCAGGTGCCCCCGCTTGCGGACATCGTCCAGGGTACCGGCCGACGCCAGGGACGCAGCCATGAGTACCGCGGCCGCGAGGCCGACCGAAAACGCACGTATCGAATTTCTCATCAATACCCTCCTTTGGGAAATTGGTGCCATACGTACCCCGTGACTCCCAAAGCGGTCAAGCGGTCCAATAAACCGTGCCCGGCCCTCATCCGCCCAGGTAGGCCTGCTTGACGGCGGGGTCGGCGAGGAGGGCGGCGGATTTCCCTTCCAGCACCAGGTTGCCGTTTTCCAGCACGTAGCCCCGGCCGGCGAACTGGAGCGCCAGTTGCGCGTTCTGCTCCACCAGCAGGATGGTGGTGCCTTCCTGGTTGATCTCCCGGAGGGCGTCAAACACGGTCTTCATCATGAGCGGCGCCAGCCCCATGGATGGTTCGTCCAGCAGCATGAGCTTGCGGCCGCTCACGAACGCCCGGCCCACGGCCAGCATCTGCTGCTCGCCGCCGCTCAGGGTGCCGGCCTTCTGGTGTTCCCGTTCCGCCAGCCGCGGGAAGATGGCGAGGACCCGATCGATGTCGCGCTTGATGCCGTCGTCCCTTCTGGCGAAACAGGCCAGCCTGAGGTTCTCCATGACCGTGAGGTTGTCGAACAGACGCCTTCCCTCGGGAACGTGGGAGATGGCGAGCTGGCTCACCACCTTGTCGGCGGAGTATCGCAGCAGGTCCTGGTCCATGTACCTCATGCGGCTCCCCGCCTCCACCGCCACCATGCGCGAGATCGCCAGCAGCGTCGTGCTCTTGCCGGCGCCGTTGGCGCCGATGATGCAGACGATCTCGCCCTCGTCGATCTCGAAGCTGATCCCCTGGAGGGCGCGGATCTGGTCGTAGGAGACGCGCAGATTTTCGACGGACAACAACATCGCCGCTACGTTTCGGTGGCTCCCAGGTAGGCCTCGATGACCCTGGGGTTGTTCTGGATCTCCTCCGGCGTGCCTTCGGCGATCACCTCGCCGAAGTCCAGCGTCTGGATCCTCTCGCACAGCTCCATGACGAACCGCATCCGGTGCTCGATGAGGAAGATCGCCAGGCCCAGCTCCCGGTGCACCCGCCGGATGATCTCCATAATCTGGACCAGCTCGTCGGGGTTCATGCCGGCGGTGGGCTCGTCCAGCAGGAGCAGCCTGGGCTCGGTGGCCAGGGCCCGGGCCATCTCGACCCTCCGCTGGGCGCCGTACGGCAGGTTGGGCACGGCCTGGTCCGCCAGGTGGCGGATGTCCAGCATTTCCAGCAGGTCATACGCCTTCTCCTCGATCTCCCGCTCTTCCCGGTGGCGGCGCGGCGTGCCGAAGCAGGCCCCGGACAAACCGTAGCCGATCCTGGAGAAGCGGGCCATCTTCACGTGTTCCAGGACGTTCATGTGCCGCCACAGCAGCAGGTTCTGGAAGGTCCTGCCGATGCCCATGGAGGCGATGCGGTGGGGCTGGAGGCCGCTGATCCTCTCGCCGTCCAGATAGATGTGTCCGTGGGTCGGGTTGTAGATGCCGGTGATCAGGTTGAAGATCGTGGTCTTGCCGGCGCCGTTGGGGCCGATGAGGCCCCGGATCTGCCCAGGCTCGACGGACAGCTCGTAGTCGTGGACCGCCCGCAGGCCGCCGAACTGGTGGGTGACGTTGTCAACCTTGAGGAAGGGCATCACGCTCCCTTTCCGGGTCCGTCTTCGGCTTGAGGATGGCCTCGGGGTCGAACTCCTTGAAGGCCACCAGGCCGGTGGGCCGGTAGATCATCACCAGGATCAGCAGCAACGGGATGATGATCCACTTGAAGATCTCGAGGGGCCGCAGGGCTTCTCCGAGAAGACTGATGCCGACGGCTCCGACGATGGAGCCGTAGACCGAGTTCAGTCCGCCGAAGTAGACCATGGCCAGCACCTCGGCCAGCTTCTGGATGCCGAAGGTGCCCGGGTTGACGTATCGCAGCACGTGGGCGAACAGGCCGCCCGCCACCCCGGCCCAGAAGGCGGCGAACAGGAAGCCCACCATCTTGGTGTAGCGCGTGTCGACGGTCATGGCGGTGGCCGCCATCTCGTTGTCGCGCACGGCGTTGAGGGCCTTGCCCAGGGTCGAGCGGACGAAGTTGTTGATGACCCACACGCACGCCACCGTCCATAGGAACACGGTGGGGAGGCCGGCCCAGTCCGGCTGTCCGCCCAGGCCGCGGGCGCCGCCGACGATGTCCAGGTTCTCGATCAGGCTCTTGACGATGAACATGAACGCCAATGAGATGATGGCGAGGTAGTCGCCCCGGGTCCGGAACGAGGGAATCGCCACCACCAGGGCGCTGACGGCGGCCACGAGGCCGCCGATGACCAGGATCAGCGGAAACGTCAGCGGACCCAGGGCGGCGGGCAGGAGGGCGGAGCCGAATACCCTGTGGCTGGTGAACAGGTCGATGGTCAGCACCGAGGCCACGTAGGCCCCCACCGCCATGAAGCCCGGATGGGAGCACGAGAACTCCCCCATGTAGCCGTTGATGACGTTGAGGCTCAGGGTCACCATCACCGCGATCAGGGTGAAGCGGAGCACTAGGTCGCGGTAGTCGCTCAGGCCGGACCACAACTCGAGGGTGGCGTAGAAAAGGCCGAGGTGGACAACCGCGGACACCAGCAGGGGAAAGGCCAGCAGCCGGCCCGCCACCCGGTTGGCGAGACCGGTGCCGAGCCGGGCGATGACCGCGATGGGCAGGGCGTAGATCAACAGCACGTACACCGCGGCGCCGGGGAACAGCAGCGGCTTCTTGAGCGCCAGGACCACGCCGAAGAGCACCGGGATCTTGGGCAGGCCCAGCGAGAGGGCCAGGGGAGTCCCCACCGCGATCTCCAGCATCACCGCCACGAGCCCGGCCGCCAGCCACCCCAGGAGGGGGACCCGTGAGAATCCGCGTATCGTCCCGCGCAGTTCCATGGTCAGGGCACCGCCGAAGTCTCAGAGCCTCAGGCGCGCGCTGTAGGGCTCGCCGAAGAAACCGTGCGGCCGGACGATGAGGATCAGCAGCACGATGGAGTAGGCGATCAGGTCGCGCAGGCTGGACGGGAAGATCATGGCCGCGAAGATCTCGATGAACCCCAGCAGGAAGCCAGCCAGCGTGGCGCCCATGACCGAGCCCCTGCCGCCGAGAATCGCCGCCACGAAGGCCTTCCAGCCGAACAGGATCCCCATGTAGGGGTCCAGCACCGGATAGGCGAGGGCATAGAGTATCCCCGCCGCGGCCGCCAGGGCAGAACCCAGGGCGAAGGTCAGGGCCGCGATGGCGTTGACGGAGACTCCCATCAGCGGCACCGCCACGTAGTCGAACGCCATCGCCCGCATGGCCAGGCCCCACTTGGTCTTGCGCACGAACAGGTGCATGGCCGTGGCCAGCAGCAAGGCCACCACCACGATGAGGATCTTCGTGTTGGTGATGAAAACGCCGCCCATCTCATAGACCGTCGTATCGATGAGGGACGGGAACCGTATCCGCCGGGCGCCGAGCAGGGCCAGGTTGCCGGTTTCCAGGATGATGCCGATCATCAGCCCGGTGATGGCGGCGGAGGCCCGCGGCGCCGCCCGCAGGGGCCGGTAGCCGATGCGCTCGACGAGCATGCCGACGAACGACGTCAGTATCATGGCGAACAGGATGGTCAGGACCAGAATCGCCCAGGGCGGCAGCGCGAGAACGCCTTGCGAGGCCATCGCGATCAGCAAGAAGGCGACCCCGACGCCGATGTAGGCGCCCACCATGAAGATGTCGCCGTGCGCGAAGTTGAACAGCATCAGGATGCTGTAAACCATGGAGTAGCCCAGGGCGATGAGGGCATAGAAACTGCCCCACTGCAGGGCGTTCACCAGGTTCTGGAGAAACAGCGCCATCGCGGTCCCGTCTTATCCGGCTCGAACTCCTTCAGAAAGGCGCACCGGGACTCTGTTGTCCCGGCCCGCCTTCCCGGAATCGAAACCCGGCCGCCACGCGCTAAGGGGACGCGCAACCGAGGTCATCGGCCGCGCGGTCCCCGCGTCGGGCCTACGGGCATACGGACTTGTAGAACTCGAACTGGCCCTTGTCGCTGATGCGGACGATGACCGCGCACTTGATGGGGTCACCTTCCGGGGTGAAGGTCATGCTCCCGGTGATGCCGGCGAACTTCTTGATCCCTGCCATGGCGTTCTTGACGGCTTCGCGGTCCTTCTTGAGATCGCCGGTGAGCCCGCCGGTGGCCTTGACGGCCGTCGCGACGATGCGCAGCGAATCCCAGGTCAGGGCGGCGACGTCGTCGGGCACGTAGCCGTGCTTCTTGTTGTAGCGGTCGATGAACGCCTTGGTCGCTCCGGTGGCTCCGGCGGCGGCGTAGTGGGTGCTGAAGAAAGCCCCGTGGCAGTCCTTGCCGCAGAGCTCCACCGTTTCGGCCGAACCCCAGCTGTCGCTGCCCACGATGGGGCTCTTCAAGCCGAGCTGGCGCGACTGCTGCACGATCAGCGCCACCTCGTTGTAGTACTGGGGCGTGAACAGCACCTGGGCGCCCGAGTTACGGATCTTGGTGAGCTGGGAGCTGAAGTCGGTGTCCTTGGTGGTGAAGCTCTCGTAGGCTACCACCGAGCCCTTGCCGTGGAGCTTCTCCCAGGCTCCCTTGAAGAACTCGGCCAGCCCCTTGGGATAGTCGCTGGCCTGGTCGTAGAGGACCGCCGCCTTGGTGAACTTGAACTCGTTGGTGATGAAGTTCGCCAGCACCGGCCCCTGGAACGGATCCAGGAACGGCGCGCGGAAGACGTATGGGCGGTCCTTGGTGGTGTTGGGGTTGGTGGACCACGGACTGATCATCGGCGTCGCGCGGTCCTGCGACACGCCGCCGGCGGGAACCGCCTGCTTGGAGGACTGCGGGCCGACGATGACCAGCACCTCGTCCTCGGTGATCAGTTTGGTGGCGGCCTTCACCGCTGACTCGGCCTTGGACTCGTTGTCCTCGATGACCAGCTCCACCTTGTGCTTCTTCTTCCCGGCTTCGAGGCCGCCGGCGCCGTTGACGTCCGCCAGCCACATCTCGGCCGCGAACTTCGAACCCTCGCCGACCTTCGGAATGTCGCCGGTCAGGGGGATGTTGAGCCCAATCTTGATAGTTTGGGCGGAAATGCTCGTTGCCAGCGCAAACAGGGCTGCAACGACCATCGTCATGGGTATCAGAGCCTTCAGTTTCATGGCTGCCTCCTTCCGCTGGTTCTGAGATGAAAAAATCCTATCATTGTTAAAACCTGCGAACAATAAACTTTTTTGCGCTGAGGAACGGTTGCGGAAAGTCGCGGGCTAACGCCGTTCTTCCGGTATCAGACCGCGGGGCGCGAAGCGCAGGGCCAACAGGAGCACCAGCCCCATGACCACCAGGCGCATGTGGGCGGCGCTGTCCATGAGGTGGCTCCGGACCGGGCTGTCCGCCGCCAGGGGCGAGGTGATGAGCTCCATCAGCCACAGGCCCATGGGCTCGGCTTCCACCCAGAAGTACCACACCACGAAGCCGCCCAGGACGGCGCCCCAGTTGTTGCCGGAGCCGCCGACGATGACCATGACCCAGACGAGGAAGGTGAAGCGCAGCGGATGGTAGGTGTTGGGCGTGAACTGCCCGTCGAGGGTCGCCAGCATGGCGCCGGCGATTCCGATCACCGCCGAGCCGAGCACGAAGACCTGCAGGTGCCGGGCGGTGACGTCCTTGCCCATGGCCTCGGCCGCGGTCTCGTTGTCACGGATGGCCCGCATCATCCTCCCCCACGGCGCCCGCAGGGCCGCTTCGGAGAGCCACATGAGTACCGCCAGCACCAGCACGAAGAGGCCCGCGTAGCACAGCTTCACCACGATGGAGGAAAGGTCCACCTGCGACATGCCGAGGCTCACCGCCCATTCCTGGAACCACGGGGCGTTCTGCAGGTCCACCTCGTACGGTACCGGACGCGGCAGGCCGGTGACGTTCTTGACGCCCCGTGCGAGCCACTCCTCGTACTTGAGGAAGGCGACGATGATCTCGGAGATGCCCAGGGTGGCGATGGCGAGGTAGTCGGCGCGCAGCCCGAGGCTGATCTTGCCGGCGACCCAGGCGGCGCCCGCCGCCAGCGCGCCGCCCACGAACCAGGAAAGGACGATGGGCAGGCCGAGGCCTCCCAGGTAGCCGGTCACGGACGGCTCCACCGCCTCGATGGCGCTCACCGCGGGCTCGAACAGCGCCCGGGCCGCGAAGTAGCCGGCGGCGACCACAAGCGCCACCGCCAGCTTCCGGTAGCCCGGGTGGCGCACCCGCCGGTAGACGAGCACCGCGGCCACGATGGTGGTTGCCGCCATCGCCAGGGCCAGCACCACGCCCGTGCCCCCCGCCTGCCAGGCCGGCCTTACCGGCGGCATGGAGACCAGCACACCGGCCAGCCCGCCCAGGGCGGCGAAGCCCATGACCCCGGCGTTGAACAGCCCGGCGTAGCCCCACTGGATGTTCACGCCCAGGGTCATGATGGCCGAAATCAGGCACAGGTTCAGGATCGCCAGCGCCAGCGACCAGCTCTGCACCGCCCCCACGAGGCAGATGAGGACCGCCATGGCGGCCAACAGGACGGGCTTGCGGGGGTTCCGCGGCAAACGGCGGATGCGGGCGGACGAGAGTGTGGGGACCGCGCTCATGACGACTTTCCGCTGAAGACCCCGGTGGGTTTCACCAGCAGCACCACCACCAGGATGAAGAACGACACTGCGAACTTGTAGTCCGTGGAAAGAAACTGCATCAGACCGTCCGGCCGCCAGCCCTCCGGCCCCAGATATGCGAGGAATTTCCGGTAGGGATACGTCAGGAATACCTCGGAGAAAGCCACCACGAAGCCGCCGACGATGGCGCCCAGCGGGTTGCCCAGGCCGCCGACGATGGCGGCGGCGAAGATGGGCAGCAGCAGTTGCAGGAACGTGAACGGCTTGTAGCTCTTGTCGAGACCGTAGAGCGTTCCCGCCACCGCTGCCAGGGCGCCGACGATCAGCCAGGTGACGGCAACCACCTTCTCCGGGCTCACCCCCGACAACAGCGCCAGGTCCTCGTTGTCCGAATAGGCGCGCATGGACTTGCCGGTGCGCGTCCTCTCGAGGAACCAGAAGAGGGCCGCCACCAGCACCACCGCCACCACGACGCTGAGGGTCTGTGTGGTCTTGATGGCAAGGCCCTCCGACAGCCCGGTGAAGGCCTTGAACTCCCGCACCGTGAGCAGGAAGCGGGTGCCGTCGGTGAACACCCGGTCGGCGGGTCCGATGACGAAACGGATGAGTCCGTTGACGACGAACATGACGCCCACGGACACCACCAGGAACATCACGGGCGCCGCCTTGGTGCGCCGGTAGAACCGGAACACCCAGCGGTCCGTCAGAAGGCAAAAGCCGGCGGTCACCGCCATCCCCAGGGGCAGCGCCAGCAGCGCCGTGGGCAGCGGCCCGAGGCCGACCCCCCAGGACTGCAGCAGCCACGTGAACAGGATGGTGACCATGGCGCCGAACGACATGGTCTCGCCTTGGGCGAAGTTGGAGAAGCGCAGGACGCCGTACACCAGCGTTACGCCCAGCGCGCCCAGGGCTAGCTGGCACCCGTAGGCGGCGGCGGGTACCACCAGGAAGTTGGTGACGAGCACGACCGCGTTGACGACGTCTTCCAACCGTCATCCCCCGAGAAACGACTTCCGGACCTCGGGATTGTCCAGCAGCATCCGCCCGGTCCCGGTAAAGCGGTTGCGGCCCTGCACCAGCACGTAGCCCTTGTCCGCCAGCTCCAGGGCCTGGCGCGCGTTCTGCTCCACGATGAGGACGGCGACCCCGCTCCGGGCGATGTCGAGGATGCGCTCGAACAGCTCGCGGATGACGATGGGCGATACGCTGGCGCTGGGCTCGTCGAGCATGAGCACCCGGGGACGGTTCATAAGAGCGCGGCCGATGGCTACCTGCTGGCGCTGTCCGCCTGAAAGCTCGCCGGCGGGCTGGCGGCGCTTGTCCTTGAGGGCCGGGAACAGGCCGTAGACCTCGTCCAGCGTGCCCGAGATGTCGTCGTCTCGCAGGAACGCTCCCATCTCCAGGTTCTCCTGGACGGTCATGGTGCGGAACACGTTGTCCGTCTGCGGCACGAAACCCATGCCCTTGTGCGCCCGGGCCTGGGGCGCCAGCGCGGTAATGTCCTCGCCATCCAGGCGCACCGTGCCGGTGCGGAGCTTCAGCAACCCGAATAGCGCCCGCATGGCCGTCGACTTGCCGGCGCCGTTGGGGCCCACCACCACGGTGATCTCGCCGCGCTCCGCGGCGATGGCGCAGCCTTGCAGGATGTCCGGGCCGCCGTAGCCCCCGGTGAGGTCCTCGCCCACCAGAAAGCTCATGAGGTCCGCTCCTCCCGGGTCACCAGCCCCCGGCCCAGGTAGGCCTCGATGACCCGCTCGTCGGATCGCACGTCGGGTGGAGGCCCCTGCGTCAGCACCTTGCCCTCGGCCATGACGATGACCGGATCGCACAGGAGCGAGATCAGGTCCATGTCGTGCTCGATGATGCAGAAGGTGTAGCCGTGGAAGAGGTTGAGGCGCAGGATGGCGCCGTTGATGTCCCTCCACAGGCCCCGGTTGACCCCCGCGCGCACCTCGTCGAGCAGCACCACCCGGGGCTCCGCCATCATGGTACGGCCCAGCTCCAGGAGTTTCTTCTGTCCACCCGACAGGTTCCCTGCCAGCTCCCCCGCCACATGTTCGAGCTTCAGGAATTCGATGACCTCGTCGGCGCGGGCGCGGATGGCCTCCTCCTCGGCGCGGATCTTGCCCGGTCGGAACCACATGTCCAGCAGGCTCTCACCGGACTGGCCGGCGGGAACGGTCATGAGATTTTCCCGGACCGTCAGCGTGGAGAACTCATGGGCGATCTGGAAGGTGCGCAGCACGCCCTTGGCGAAGAGCTCGTGGGGCGTGAGCCCGGTGATGTCCTCGCCGTCGAGGTAGACCTTCCCGGAGGTGGGCTGGTGGACCCCGGCGATGACGTTGAAGAGGGTGGTCTTGCCGGCCCCGTTGGGGCCGATGAGCCCGGTGATGCTGCCGCGCTCGATGGTGAGGGACGCGCCGTCGACGGCCCGGATGCCGCCGAAGTGCATGTGCAGGTTTTCTACGGCGATCATCGCTGCGGGGACCTCCAGCAACCCGCCGATGGTAGCGGCAGGGAACCCAAGCCCGAACTCTTGTGCGGATACTCGTAAACGTCATTCCCGCGAACGCGGGAATCCAGGTGGGGAGGGGCGGGGGAAGCGTCCCTGTACCGTCCCCCCGCCACCCCTGGATTCCCGCCTTCGCGGGAATGACGAGTTCGGGACCGCATCCGCCCGCCCGCGACTATGACTACCGGTACTTGACCGTCTCGAACTTGCCGCCCTTGACGGTGATCTGGCGGTAGTTGCCGGCGCTCTCGCCCGGCCCGATCAACTCCACCGCCGAGGCGCCGACATAGTCCACGTCGCCGCCGCCCGCGAGGATCTTGAGCGCCTTGGCCAGCTCACCAGGATAGATCTTCTCACCCGGGGCGTTGGCCACCATCATGACCTTGTCCTTGAGCTTGCCGCTCTCGGACGACTTCGCCGCCTCCATGGCCAGCATGATCAGCGCGGCCGCGTCGTACGCTTCCGGCACGAAGGGGCTGTCCCCCTTGACGTTGGCCGCCTTGGCGATCTCGCCGAGCCTGGCCGCTCCCGGACTGTCGGTGCCCGGGTGGGCGCCGATGGCGCCTTCAAGGCCTTTGCCGATGGCCTTGATCAGGGAATCGCTGATCATGCCGTCGGGCAGGTAGAACTTGTCGAAGGCGCCGGTGTCGAGGGCGCCCTGGATGATGCCCTTGCCGCCCTGGTCGGCGTAGCCGGCCACGATCAGGATGTCGCCGCCCGCCGCTGCCAGCGCCGCCACCTCGGCGCTGTAGTCGCCCTTGCCGTCCTCATGGGGCGCGGAGATGGTGATCTTGCCGCCGCCCTTCTTCACGTTGGCGGCGATGCTGTCCGCCAGGCCCTTGCCGTAGTCGTTGTTGGTGTATGTCAGCGCGGCCTCCTTGATCCCCATCTCCTTCAGGATGTCGGCAACGATCGCCCCCTGACGGGCATCCGAGGGAGCGGTCCGGAAGAAGAGGCCGTTGTCCTCGATGGTGGAGAGGGCCGGAGAGGTGGCCGACGGCGAGATCATCACGACGCCGTTGGGCTTGGCCACGTTCTCCAGCATGGCGATGGTAACGCCCGAACAGTCGCCTCCGACGATGGCGTTCACCTTGTCGGAGGTCACGATCCGCTCGGTGGCCGCGGATCCGGCGGCCGAGTCGCCGCAGGTGGAATCGGCGCGCACGGAGACGACCTTCCGGCCGCCCAGCAACCCGCCGCCGTCATTGACTTCCTTCATGGCCAGCTCGGCGCCCTGCGCCATGTGGGGGGTCAGCGACTCGATGGGGCCGGTGTAACCGAACACCACCCCCAGTTTGACGTCGGCTCCAAGGGCCGCGGTTGCGCACATGGAAACCAAGACAAACAGGATACCGAGAATCAGGTTTTTCATGGTTCGCTCCTTTCAAACTGGTTGCATTCCGGGTTGCCTGACAAAGCCCGACCCCGATCGTATTCCTATTCACATTTCGAATCAAAAGGTTCCGAAACGCTGCGATTCAGGCGCCCAGCTCCTTCACCCCGTTGAGAGCGGCGATCTTGTAGGCTTCCCCCATGGTCGGGAAGTTGAACACGTTGTCGATGAAATAGTCGATGGTGCCGTTGTAGCTCAGCACCGCCTGCCCGATGTGAATCAGCTCGCATGCCTGGTCGCCGATGATGTGCACACCGAGCAAGTGTCCGCCGTTGGGCTCGAACAGCAGGGTGAGCATGCCGTGCGAGTCGCCGATGATGCCGGCCTTGGTGACCTCCTCGTAGGTGGCCACGCCCTTGGTGTAGGGGATGCCCTTGGCTTCCAGCTCCTGCTGGGTGTAGCCCACCATGGCGATCTCGGGGATGGTGTAGACGCACATGGGGAACAGCGTCCTGCGCCCGCCCGCGCGGCGGCCCAGCGCGTAGTTGGCGGCCATGCGGCCCTGCTCGCTGCTGGTGGAGGCCAGCGCCGGAAAGCCGACCACGTCGCCGGCGGCATAGATGCTCGGGACCGATGTCTGGAACAGCTCGTTGACCTTGATGAGCCCGTGCTCGGTGGTCTCCACCCCCACGTCCTCCAGGCCCAGGACCTTGACGGCCACCTCGCGTCCGCTGGCCACGATCACCGCGTCCGCCTCCAGCGCCCGGCCGTCGGTGAGCGAGACCCGCGCCTTCTCCTCCCAACCGGACATTCGCTCGATCCTGTCGTACCACGCGCCCCAGACGAACTCCACGCCGTAGTCCTCCATGCGCCGGATCAGCATATCGACGATGGGACGCTCGGCGAACGTCAGGAAGGTGTGGTCACGCTGGATCAGCGATACCTTGCAGCCCAGAACCGCGAACGCCGAGCCGTACTCCGCGCCGATGACCCCCGCGCCGACGACGATCAGCGACTCCGGCAGCGCCTTGCGCTTGAACTCCAGGGTGAACACGGAGTCGGAATCGAAGATGACCTCGTTGTCGATGGGTATATCGGGCACGAAGCGGGGCCTCGACCCGGCGGCGATGATGATCTTCTCCGCCTTCAGGTTGATGGACTCCATGGGGTTCTTGAGTACCCACGCGTGCACCGAGTTGGGACCGTCCAGGGTCGCGTGGTAGCCGCGGAAGACGTCGATCCGGTTGCGGTCGCGGTAGACCTGCAGTTGGTCCTCCATGGTCGCCACCCGGCGTTCCACCACTTTCCGCACCCGGATGAACAGGTCGGAGAGGGTAATGTCTTTCTTTTCGGTAAAATCGGTGCCGTAGAACGGCCGTTGGCGGACCCCGCGAAGGTAGATGATGGCCTCGCGCAAGGTCTTGCTGGGGATGGTGCCCGAAAGGAGCGTGATGCCGCCAAGGGTCTCCTGCCGCTCGAGAATGGCGACCCTGGCGCCCAGCTCGCACGCCTGAATGGCGGCGGTGTAGCCCGCGGGGCCGCTGCCGATGACGATGACGTCGTAGTCGAAAGCCTGCATGAGTCCTGTGTTCGGTGCAGCCTGTCCCGTTCGCGGGTCCGCGGCGTTGTCCTATCCGGGTCGGACCGGATCCGCCGTCGAGTCGTCTGAAGCCTCTGCATAGCAGATCGCACGCGGGGATGTCACGAGCGTGCCGTGACTTGTTTCCCGATCCGGACGTCAGGCGGCGGCTAGGTTCCGGTAGACCAACATCAGCCCGGTGAAGATCAGCAGCACCAGGATGGCCCGGTTGAAGGTCTGCTGGCGGATCCGGTCCTGCGCCTTGAGGCCCAGGTAGAAGCTCGCGAGGATGACCGCGGTCACGAACAGCGAGAGCTTCACCGCCTCGACGGTGAACAGGCCCCAGGTGGAGATGGCCACCACCTGCCAGAACTTGGCCATGATGAATGCCGTGGAGATGGCCTTCACGAAGTCCGCCTTGTCGAGCCGCAGGCCGTGGAGGTAGACGGCCATGAGCGGCCCCATGGTGTTGGTCAGCCCGAGCAGGAACCCGCCCGCGAAACCCATGACCGGCGACATCAGCCGCTCCGCCCGTGGCGGCGTGACGAGGGTGAACGAGAACAGCCCGGCCCCCGCAAAGAGGACGACCACCGTCCCCAGGATGAGGTTCAGCACCCACAGGGGAAGCTGGGTCAGCTCCCAGGTGCCGAGGAACACGCCCGCCAGCGCGAACAGGAACATGGACGAGAAGCGCCGCAGGGTGGCGGTGGGAACGCCGTGGCGGAACACCTGGCCCAGGTCCATCGCCACGCCGGGGAGCAGCAGCACGACGATGGCCATGCGGATGTCGAGCAGCAGGGTGAGCATGGGGGTGGCGATGAGGGTGAACCCCATGCCGGTGGCGCCCTTGACGAAGCCCGCGAAGAAGATGGCCGCGGCCACCAGGACCAGGGTGCCGTCAAGCTCCACGGTGTGCGGCGCCTTTCGCGCGGGCGGGTTTGAAACCCGCCCCTACGGCTTCCATCGTTTCTGAACGTCCTGCAGCCGCTCGCCGCGCTCCACCGGCACCGCGCGCTCGTCGAGCTTGGCGCCGATGCGGTGGTGCTCGCCCTGCACCGCCAGCGCCGCCTCCTCGTCGAGCTCCGGCGGCCACAGGCCCAGGGAATAGCCGTGCCACGGGTTGCCGTACTTGAGCTCCGGCATCCCGAGCTCCTCCCACAGCTTCCGCGCCCGTTCCATGTACTCCCGGGTGGGCAGCGACACCGGCGGGAACTCGGCCTTCTTGGTGGCGTCGATGAGCAGCGACGAGTCCTCGCTGTCGTAGTCGCCGGCGTGGCCGTGCATGCGCACCAGGTTGATGGGTGAGTGCACGGTCTGGCGGCCCTCGATGATGCGCACGTCCTTGTGGGGTTGCGAGCGGTGGCAGATGGCCCAGTTGACCGCGGCGAAGTTCTCCGGGTCGATGTCGTCGTCCACCGCGATCACCACCTTGCCGAGGTCGTAGCGGAAACCCAGCACCGCCATCATGGCCTGCCAGGGCTCGAGCTTGTGGGTCTTGCGCATCTGCACCACCACGAACTGGCGCAGGTTCACCAGGGGCTCGTGCATTCCCACCCGCACCACGCTCTTGAGGCTGCAATGGTTGCGCAGGTGGTCCAGCACCAGCGACTCCCAGCCCCGGTGCTTGATCTTGCTGCTCTCGCTGGGCGTCACCTGGCTCAGCACGCCCACGTAGTGTGGGTTCCTCCGGTGGGTGATGCAGGTCACCTCGAACACCGGGCTCAGGCTGCGGGGGTCCATGTAGCCGTGGGACTCGCCGAAGGGGCCCTCGGGCTCCAGCAGATCCGTGCGGATGTAGCCCTCGATGACGATCTCCGCGTTGGCCGGCACCTCCAGGTCCACGGTCTCGCACTTGACCAATGGCATGGGGCGGCCCAGGATGGCGCCGGCCACGCCCAGCTCATCCACCCCGTAGGCGATCTTCTGCACCGCCACGTAGGACAGGCACGGCACCGCGCCGATGACCCCGGCCGCGGGCAGCGGCCGGCCCAGGGCGCTGGCCTTGTTCCAGTGGATGGCCATGTCCTGCTGGGCGCTGATGAGGTAGACGCCGGTCTTGGTGGGAGACTTGATCTGGCCGCGGTAGTTGCCGACGTTGCGGATGCCGGTGTCCGGGTCCTTGGTGATCCAGTGGCAGGCGGTGAAGTAGGGGCCGTTGTCGAACCCCGGCGTCGAGATGGGCACCGGGAACTCGTCCAGGCCGCCGTGCTCCAGGAGGCCGTCGCCGACGTGGATCTCTTCCTTGACCGGGCCGGTGTCCACCAGCTCCGGCGCCAGCGGCGCGGCCACCGCGGCGGACCACTTCTCGAAGCTCTTGCCCGGCTCGCAGCCCATGCCCAGGGCGTAGATGGCCTCGTTGGACGCCAGCGCTCCCACCACCACCGGGGTCTCGTAGCGCCGTCCCTTGGCGTCCGTCACGTTGTCGAACAGGAACGCCTTGCGCTGGTGGTCCGGCAACCCCAGGAACTGCCAGCGCACCAGCGGATGCAGTTCCGTATCCTTGTCCACCGGGGCGGCCACCCGCAGCAGGAGCCCCTGGCGGTCCAGCAGTTGGAGATATTCCCGGAGGTCCTGGTACATATGGGTCCTCTCCCTTGTCGCCGCGCGCTAACGCCCTTTGTACCGTGGCTTGCGCTTCTCGCTGAAGGCCCGGGGGCCCTCGCCGGCGTCCTCGGTGCCGCCCACCATGGCGCGGAACCCGGCCTCGAAGCGGATGGCGTCGGCCAGCGGCAGGTCCAGGCCCCGCAGCACCACTTCCTTCACCGTTTGCATGGCCAGCGGCGGCCCGTCGGCAATGGATCGAGCGAGCTTTTCGGCCTCGGCCATCAGCCCGTCGCGCGGCACCACGCGGTTCACCAGGCCGCAGCGGAAGGCCTCGTCGGCGCCGATGGACTCGCCGGTGTAGAGCATTTCCAGGGCCATGCCCAGCGGCATGAGGCGGGGCAGCCGCACGGTGCCCGAGCTGCCCGGGAAGAAACCGCGCTTGATCTCCGGCAGGCCGAAAGTGGCGTCGTCGCTGCAGATGCGGATGTCGCAGGAAAGGGCGATCTCGAAGCCCCCGGCGAGGCAGTAACCGTGCACCGCGGCGATCATGGGCTTCCACACGGGCTCCCGGCGCCCCGGGTCCCGGGCCAGCGCCGAAGTCCAGAACTCCCGCGCCCGGGGGTCGCCCGCCACCGCCCGCTCCTTCAGGTCCATTCCGGTGGAAAACGCCCGGTCGCCGGCCCCGCTCACCACCGCCACCCGAAGCGCCGGGTCCGCCGCGAACGCGTCCCACACCCGGCCCAACTCGGCCCACATTGCCTCGTTCATGGCGTTGAGCCGCTCGGGCCGGTTCAGGGTGATGAAGGCGATGCCGTCCTTGGCTTCCAAGTCGATGTGGGAGGCCATCTCGGGTTTCCCGTCGGGAGCCGGTTCAGTCGATGAACTTCGCCAGGGTCTCGCCCCAGATCGCCTTGGTCACGTCCAGCCTGATGTTGCCGGCGGCGATGTCCTGGATGCGCGCCTCGTCGATGGGAAAGCTGAACTGCTCGTTGCGCATGCGCAGGCGCTGGATGCCGCGCTCCACCATGAGTCCCCTGGCGCCGTCCACCGCCTCCTGCTGGGTGAAGGCGTCGGCGATCTGGTAGATGTTGGCGGGCCCGTGGCCACGCTCGTCGTCGAGCACCACGGTGAAGGCCTTGGCCAGCCGGTCGTTGAGTTCGCTGCCGCCGAGTTGGGAGGCGGCGTAGAACAGGCCGCAACTGCCGCCTTCGAGCAGCCCCTGGGAGTTGATGAGACGCGCCCATGATTCCTGCCGCGCTTCCTGCTCCTTGAACACCTCCGCCAGCCGCACCCATTCCTTCATGTCGGGCAGCGACGGATCGGGGGTCCAGCGGTTGTAGCGCCGCACCACTTCCTTGATGTCCACGGGCTCGCCGGTGAGCCATTCGACGATGTCCACGCACAGGTTGCCGTGGTTGAGCTCCTGCTTGGTGCGCCAGAGGTTTTCCTCCAGCCAGTTCCGGTCCACTTCGCCGCCCCACTGGTCGACCCAGTACTGGTCCGATGCCGTCAGGTCGCCGCCCACCTTCTCGACGATCTCCTTCAAGCCGGTGAAGGTGCTCTCGATCTCCCGGCCCGCCTGCTTGGTGAGCCAGAGGACCTCCTTGTCCCGGTCCCGCTGGTCCCAGTTGAAGTAGGTCTCGGCGATCTCCGCCTCACCCGCGGCGAAGATCGCCGCCACCCGCGCCAGCTCCCGCGTCGCCCGTTCCGTGAAACCGTTCCCTGCCTCGCTCATCGGATGTCTCCTGTTCCTTGGCTTTGTTTTTCGTGTATCGCCCGCCAGATGTTTTCGGGCTTCAGCGGCAGACTCATGATCTTGACCCCCAGCGGCGCCAGCGCATCCTCGATGGCGCTGGCCAGCACCACCGGCGGGCCGATGGCGCCGATCTCCCCAACCCCCTTGAATCCGCCCGGGGTGAAGGGCATGGGCGTCACCATGTGATGGATCTCCAGGTCCGGCATCTCCGCCATGGACGGGATCAGGTAGTCGGCGAAGGTCCCGGACAGGAGCTGTCCCTGCTCGTCATACACCAGCTCTTCGAGAAACGCGCCCCCGACGCCGTGGGAGATGGCGCCGGTGATCTGGGTGTCGACGATCATCGGGTTCAACAGGATGCCGGAGTCGTCCACGGTGAGATACCGGAGGATCGTGGTCTCGCCGGTGGCGACGTTCACCTCCACGTAGGCCACGTGCGCCGCATAGGGGAAGGTCGAGAAGTTCGACGTCCGGCCCTTGGCGTCCGGCTCGAAGCTGGTGTTGGGATTGATGAAATAGTGGGTGTCGTGCAGGCCGGGGTCCATGTTCCCCGGCAGTTGGTTGATGGAGTAATAGGCGATGTTGGCCACTTCCTTGACCGCGAGCGCCACGCCCGGCTTCTCCCGGTTCAGGATCATTCCGCCGGCGCAGTCGAGGGACTCGGGATGGCAACGGAGTATGTGCGCCGCGATGGCCAGCATCTTCCGCCGCACCGCCTCACAGGCCTTGATGGCGGCCGAGGTCGTCACCGTGGAGAACCGGCTGGCGTAGGAGCCGCTGGACGACGACACCAGGGCGCTGTCCCCCTCGAACACCTGTACGTCCTCGAAGCGCACGCCCAGGCCGTCCGCCACCACCTGGGACAGGGTGGTCTTGTGGCTCATGCTCATGTTCACGTCGCCCGAGAACACCCAGGCCTTGCCCACCGGGTCCACCCGCACCGTCACGGTCTCGTAGCCCGCGTTGTAGGCGTTGGGCCGGAGCGAGCTCAGGGGCTCCAGCAGGAACGCCAGCCCGACGCCCCGGTAGCGCCCCTCCAGGCGGCAGCGGTCCCGGTCCGCCAGCAGGCCGGCGTAGTCCGCCTCCGCCAGCGCTTTCCGCAGGCACGCGGGATAATCGCCGCTGTCGTAGGTGGACCCGGTCACGCAGGTGTAGGGAAACTCGTGGGGCTGGACCAGGTTGCGGCGCCGGATCTCGTCCTTGCCCAGGCCCAGTTCCAGGGCGGCCCGGTCCATCACCCGCTCCATGATGAAGTTGGACTCGGCCTTGCCGTTGGCGCGGTGGGGTCCGGCGGCGGTCTTGTTGGTGACCACGCCGAAGGAGGTGGTGGCGTAGTTCTCGACCCGGTAGGGCCCGGGAATGAAGTTGGCGGTGACGAAGGCCAGGGAAGTGCCGCCGCTGGGGTAGGCGGCGCCCAGGTCCACGATCACGCTGGTCTTCAGCGCGGTGATGCGGCCGGCCCGGTCGAAGCCCGCCTCCACGTGGTCCACCTGGGCTCGGGAATGGTGCGAGGCCACCATGTGCTCGCTGCGGCTTTCCAGCCAGCCCACCGGCCGGTTGAGCTGCAGCGACAGGAGCGGCATCAGCACCTCTTCGGGGTAGAACGCCCACTTGATGCCGAAGCCGCCCCCCATGGTGGGCGAGATCACCCGGATCTTGAGGTCCGCGCGGCCGAGGGTTTCCAGCACCAGGTTGGGAAGCGCGTGCGGCACCTGGGTGGACGACCACAGCGTCAGCAGGTTGTCCCGCTGGTCGACGCTGGCGATGACCCCCCTCGTCTCCATCGGCGTCCCGGTGTAGCGGTGCTGCACGATGCGTTCCCGGATCACCAACGCGGAGCCCTCCAGCAGCTCCTCCACCGGCCCCTCGCTGAAACGGAACTCGTACTGGATGTTGTCGGGCCACGCCTCGTACAGCCGGGTGGCTCCCCGCTCCAGCGCCGCCTCCACGTCCACCACCGGCGGCAGGGGTTCGTATTCCACGCGCACCGCCTCGGCCGCGTCCGCTGCCGCGTAACGGTCCTTCGACACCACCACCGCCACCGCCTCGCCCACGTGACGCACCCGGTCCACCGCCAGGCAGTAGTGGTCGGCGAACCGCACCCGGGGGTAGTCGCTGGTGTACGGCTTGGTCCGGGTGAACGGGAAGGGCGCCAGGGGCCGGGACAGCCGCCGGACGTCCGCGCCGCTCATGGCCGCCACGACGCCGGGCTGCGCGAGCGCTTCCGACAGGTCCACCCCCTTCACGCGGGCGTGGGCGTAGGGGCTCCGGTGTATGGCGGCATGGAGCATCCCGGGGACCTCGATGTCGCCGATATAGGTGTTCTTCCCCTGGATGGAGTCGAAGGACTCCTTGCGCTTGATGCTCTTGCCGACGTAGGTCGCCATGGTGGTACGATCAGCCCATCGTCTCCGCCGCCCGCTTCACCGCCTTGATGATGTTCAGGTAGCCGGTGCAGCGGCACAGGTTGCCGGAATAGGCCCGGCGGATCTCCTGTTCGGAAGGATGGGGATTCTCTTCGAGAAACGCCGCCGTGGTCATCAACATGCCCGGTGTGCAGAAGCCGCACTCCAGTCCGTCGCACTCCCAGAAGGCTTCCTGGATCGGATGCAGGGTTCCGTCCCGGGCCAGCCCTTCGATGGTGCGGATCTCCGCCCCCCGGGCGCGGGGCGCCAGCACTTGGCACGACTTCACGGTGAGGCCGTCCATCAGCACCGTGCAGGCGCCGCAGTTGCCCGTGTCGCAGCCCACGTGGGTGCCCTTGAGGCCGGCCTTGTCGCGGATGAGGTCCACCAGCAGCAACCGCGGCTCCACCTCGAACGCGTAGTCCGTTCCGTTGATGGTGGTGTTGACGGTGATCCGCTGCATGGTTGTTTCTGCTGTGCCCGGGCTCATGCCGGCCCCGTCCGGGCCCTTTCCCGGGCTTTGGCCAATGCCCGAGCGACCACCACCGGGGTCATGGCCCTCCGGTACTCCGCGGACGCGTGGACGTCGCTCACCGGGTCGGCGGCCTTCCCGGCCAACTCGGCGGCCTCGTCCAGGTCGGCATCCCTCAGCCGCATGCCTCGGAGCGCCTCTCCCGCGTCCTCGCAGACGAAGGCCGTGGCACCGACCGCGCAGAGGGCGACGCGGGCGTCCCGGCAGGTGCCGTCCGGCGACAGGCTCACCAGCGCGGCGGCCCCCACCACGGCGTAGTCGCCGGCCCGGCGGGCGAGCTTGACGTAGGCGTGCCCGCATGCGCCGTCCGGAGCCGGAACGTCCACGGAGGTCACCATCTCGTCGTCGGCCAGACAGGTGTCGTACGGACCGGTGAAGAAATCGCCGGCGGCGATGGTGCGGCTTCCGCCGGCGGACTGCGCCGTCAGGGTCGCCCGCAGCGCCAGCGCAGCCGGGGCGAGGTCGCCCGACGGGTCGGCCTGGCTGAGCGCGCCTCCGACGGTCCCCAGGTTGCGGATATGGATGTCGCCGATGCTGGCGGCCGCCTCTGACAGGAGTGGCTGGCGTTCGGCAAGCGTCCTTTCAAGAGTGCGTTCCGTCACCAGGGCGCCGATCCGCACGGAATCCGCTTCCTCCGCCACTCCGGCCAGTCCCGGGAGCCCGCCGATGTCGACGATCACCGCGGGGCGTACCAGCCTCAGCTTGAGCATCGGCAGGAGGGACTGCCCTCCCGCCATCAGGCGCGCTTCGTCGCCGTGCTCGCGGAGCAGCGCGAGCGCTTCCGGAAGCGACTCCGGCGCCCGGTACTCGAAGGGCGGAGGGATCATTCGAAAGGGGGCACCCTACCCGCGGGAGCGCGCCAGCTTCCACTCCTCGCCGCGGACCGACTCGTGGAAGAGCTCGTCCACGTTGGGTTGCTTCTTGATCATGCCCTGCTCTTGGGAGTAGCGCGCCAGCGTGCCGAAGTTGTTGCGGTTGGTGTCGTTGAGTCCGTAGACCCACGGATCCTCGCCCAGCTTCTCGATCTGCTCTTCCCAGGAGTCCCGGAAGAACGCCAGCGGCACGATGCGGGGATTGTCCATCCGGTTGTACGTCCACTGCTTGGCCTTCTCGAAGGCCACCATCATGTTCATGGGCACCCAGGGGTGCTTGTCCACGATCTCCTGCTTGATGACCGTGGTGTGCATGATGGGAAATATGCCGGTGCGCTGGAAGTAGTCCATCTCCACCTGCTTGGGATCGTCGAAGAGGCGCTTGACCCGGGTGTCGCCTTCCATGATGGGTGCGAGGATGTCGGGGTGGATGACCGCGTCCAGTTCGCCCTCGACGAGCATCTCCTCGACCCGCTTGCCCTTGGGCAGGCGCTCCATCCGGAGCCCCTCCGGCGGATCGAACGGCACGTCCTCCTCCCTCTCGGCGCGCCATTCCAGGTCCTGGAACCGGACGCCGTACTCGTCCTGCAGGGTGCCGCGGATCCACAGGAGCGCCGTGGCCTGCCAGTTCTTGAGCCCCACGGTCTTGCCGATGAGGTCCTTGGGCTCATGGATGCCCTTGTTCGCGTTGACGAAGATGAAGCCGTGGCGGAACCGGCGGTGGAGGAACACCGGAATGGCCGTGAGGTCGTCCGCCTCGCCGCGGTCCTTGGCCAGCAGGTAGGACGAGCCCGAATGCTCGGCCACGTCGAACTCGCGGAACCGGGCAATGCGCCAGTGCCGGGTGGACGAGTCCATGTCCGTCAGCACGGTAAGCTCGATACCGTCCGGCTGGATCACGCCTTCCTTCAGCGCGCGGATGCTCTCGTAGTCGCCGCAGGCCAGTGTCAGGTGAAGTTTCTCTGCCATTCTCTTACCTCCCGGTACTTGGTCATGCGAACGGAGATGGCGTTGCCCGACCGTTCGCCCTGAGCGTAGCGAAGCGAAGTCGAAGGGTCAGTCGATGGCGAGCCGCTTGGCCCGCCGCACGAAGTAGTCCCACATGCTGCCCAGGCGGTGCGGCGTGTAGATCTGCTCGTACTTCTCGCGCGCCTCCTCGTCGCTGCTCCAGGTGGGATCTCCGGCAGCGGCCGCCAGGAGCTGGATGCGGCACGCCTTCTCCAGGAAGATCGCGTAAAGGGTGGCGGTCTCCACCGATTCGCCCACCACGGTGGAGCCGTGGTTCTTCATCAGAACGGCCCGGGCGTTGCCCAGCGTCTGAGCCACCTTCACCCCCAGCTCGGGAGTCCGGATCAGCACCGTGGTGTAGTCGAAGAGCGGCAACCCGTCGTGGAAGATGGAGCCCTCGTGGCTCACGGGACGCAGCGGCTGCCTCAACGAACCGAAGGCCGTGGCATGGGGCGGATGGCTGTGGATGACGCAGTTCACGTCCGGGCGCGCCTTGAAGATCTCCGTGTGGATGAACACCTCGGAGTGGCGTTCGTAGTCGCCCTCGACCTTGTTGCCGTCCAGGTCCACCTTGATGATGTGGTATGGGCGGATCTCCTCGAAGCCGTAGCTGTGAGGCTTCATCAGGATGGCGTTCTCGCCGGGTATCCGGGCCGACACGTGGCCCAGGATGTTGTCCCAGTGACCATCGATGGCCAGGATGTTGCACGAGATGGCCACCTTGTCTCGCAGCGCTACCAAGTCGTCCATGAAACCCCCGTACGGGCGTTCACCCGTTCCCTTGCCTGAGCCTGAACCGTTGTATCTTGCCGGTGACGGTCTTGGGCAGGTCGTCCACGAACTCCACCCAGCGCGGGTACTTGTACGGCTCCAGGCTGTCCTTGACGAAGTCCTGCAGCTCCTGGGCCAACCCGCCGGCCCCCTGGTGCTCGGTCTTGAGGATGACCCAGGCCTTGGGCTTGAAGAGGCCGTCGGCGTCGGCCTCTCCGGTCACCGCCGCTTCGAGCACCGCGGGGTGCTCCATCAACGCGTTCTCCACTTCGATGGGCGAGACCCACAGGCCGCCCACCTTGAGCATGTCGTCGGAGCGTCCGCAATACCAGAAATAGCCGTCGTCGTCCCGATAGTAGGTGTCGCCGGTCTTGAGCCACTCGCCCACCATGGTGCGCTGGGTCTGCTCGTGCTTGTTCCAGTAGCAGGGCGCGGTAGCGTCGCCGCTGACGTAGAGGTTCCCCACCTCGCCGTTGGGCACCTCCCGTCCCTCGTCGTCCACCACCTTGGCCACGAACGCCGGGGTCACCTCGCCGCTGCTCCCGGCCTTGGCGCGGCCCGGACGGTTCGCCAGGAAGTCGTGGGTGGCCTCGGTGGAGCCCACCACGTCCAGCAGCTCCACGCCGACCTTGTCCCGCCACTGGTGGAACAGCGCGGGCGGCAGCGGCTCGCCGGAGGACAGGCAGATCCTGAGGGAGCTCAGGTCGTACTCCTTCTCCACCCGCAGTATGCGCGCGTAAAGCGTGGGCACCGAGTAGAAGAAGGTCGGACGGTACCGTTCGATGGTCTGGAGGATCTTTTCCGGGTCGGGCTTCTCGGGCCACAGCACGCCGGCGGCGCCGAACCGGAACGGAAAGTAGAGGGAGTTGCCCAACCCGTAGGAGAAGAACAGCTTGGATGCGGAGAAGCAGACGTCGTCCTCGGTCATGCCCAACACGGGCTTCACGAACAGGTCCGTGATGGTGATCATGTCGTGCTGCAGGTGGACGGCGCCCTTGGGGTTGCCGGTGCTGCCCGACGTGTAGTTCCACATGACCACGTCGTCACGTCCCGTGGGCTCGGCTTCCAGTTCCGGGGACTGACCGTCCAGCAGGGCGTCCCACCCCATGGCCTCGCCACGCGGCGTTCCCGCCACCACCACGTGCTTCAGGTACCGCGGCCGTTCCCGGATGGCCTCGATCTCGGGCAGGGCGGACTCGTGCGCCACCACGATGCGTGCCCGGCTGTCGTTCAGCAGGTACTCGTAGTCCCCGGCCTTCATCCAGGGATTCACGGGTATGGGGACGGCGCCGATCTTGATGGCGCCGAAGAAGCTGAAGGCGAACTCCGGGCTGTCGGGAAGCACCAGCAGCACGCGCTGCTCGGTGTCGAGGCCGAGCGCGCGGAATGCGTTTCCGGCCCGGTTGACCGCCTCCTGGACCTGCCGGTAGCTGAACCGCCGGTCCTCGTACAGGATCGCGGTGCGCTCGCCGCGGCCAGCGGTGACGTTGTCGTCGACGAACGTGGTGGCCGCGTTGTAGGGATCCGGCAGTTCGAGTCGCGGAGCGCTCATGCTCTTGTCGAGTCGCGCGGACCCGGCCGCCGGCCGGGCCTCGGCGCCGGCGTTTCCGGCCTATTCGCCTCCCACCATCTCGGAAGTTTGCTCCGTGGCCATGACCACGGACTTGACCTCGCTGTAGTGCTCGACGGCCTCGTTGCCGTGCTCCTTGCCGACGCCGCTCTGCTTGACGCCGCCGAAGGGCAGCTCATCGTAGATGATCTGAGCCGAGTTGACCCAGGTGTACCCGGCGTCCAGCTTCTCGGCCGCGTACATGGCCTTGTCGATGTCCTGGGTCCACACGGACGAACCCAGGCCGAAGATGGAATCGTTGGCCAGCGTCAGGCCCTCCTCGAGGCTCTTGATCCGCACCACCGGCAGGGCCGGACCGAACACCTCGTCCGACAGCAGCTTGGACGCGGGGTCGACCTCCGCCACGACGGACGGGTTCAGGAAGTTGCCCTTGTCGTATTCGTCGCCCTTGGGGCGGTCGCCGCCCACCAGCACCTTGGCGCCCTTCTGCACCGCGTCCGCTACCTGCTCCTCCACCTCCTCGCGCTGCCCCTTGGTGTGCAGCGGTCCGAGCATGGTGCCGCGGGTCAAACCGTTGCCGACCCGCAGCTTGCGGACCTTCTCCACCAGCTTTCCGACGAACTCGTCGTAGATTTCGTCGTAGAGATAGAGGCGCTTCACCGCCAGGCAGGCCTGGCCGCAGTTGAAGAAGCGGCCCACGGAGGCCGCGCTCACGGCCCGGTCGATGTTGGCGTCACTGCACACGATCATGGGGTCGCTGCCGCCCAGCTCCAGGGTGACCCGCTTGACCTCCTGCGAGGCCACCTCCATGATCCGCTTGCCGGTGTCGGTGGCGCCGGTGAAGCCCACCTTGCGGATGACCGGATTGCGGAGGATTTCCTCGCCCACTTCCCCGCCGGGACCGGTGACCATGTTGATGGTGCCCTTGGGAAGCCCCGCCTGCTGCACCAGCTCGACGCAGCGGGTGGCGGTCAGCGGCGTGGTGCTGGCGGGCTTGATGACCATGGCGTTGCCGGCCAGCAGCGCCGGCCCCACCTTGTTGCCCATCAGCGATACCGGAAAGTTCCACGGCACGATGGAGCCCACCACGCCCATGGGCTTGTGCATGATGAGCCCGTAGCGTCCGTCGGCGAGCTTGACGTAGCCGCCGCGCAGGGTCTTGGCCATGCCGGCGTAGTGCTCCAGGGTGTGGGCGAAACGGCGGATCTCCAGCACCGACTCGCGTAGCGCCTTGCCCTGCTCCTTGGTGAGCAACTGGGTAAGCTCCTTCTCGTTCTCCAGCACGAGACGCGCGGCCTCGGACAGGCATTCGCCGCGCTTGGAGGGCGCGAACTTGCCCCATTCCACCGCCGCCTCTTCGGCGGCCGCCACGGCCCGCTTCACGTCGTCGGCCGTGCCCTTGGGAACGGTATCCACCACCTCGCCGGTGGCGGGGTCGTAAATGGTGGTGGTCTCTCCGCTTGCCGTATCCGTGTACTCGCCTGCAATGAACATCTGCATGGGACGAACTCTCCTCGTAAATGAATAAATTTGCAGCCCGCGGGACTTGGCCGGGATTTTGCGTCGTAACCGGTGAAGGGGCGGTTTCGGCGAATCTGCGTCAGTCGAAGGCTGAAGCAGAATGAACCACGTCAGGAAACGCCTGTCAAGGAACCCGGTTGACCGGATCGGACCATTTCTGTATCAAGTGATCCACCATCGTTTTACGGAGGTAGACCGGCGTTTCGTCGAGGTTCGCCAGAGTATTTCGGAAGTGCGCGAAGAGGTGCGCGAAGTGCGGCAGGACGTGGGCAGTCTCCGGAAGGAGATGGGCGACATTCAGGAACAGATCGGCGTCCTCCACGAGCGCACCAGGCAGGCCACGCCCGCATGAGTACCTGAGTGCGCCCGCCGGGCGTCTTTCCTTACATGGCGTCCCCGAGGGCGTCCCGATTCAGAACACCTCAGAACCGTGTCCGGGTCTCCTTCCCGTTCATCTCCACGTAGACCTTCTCGGACGTCACCGGCTTGCCGTCGAGGCAGTCCTTGAGCCAGTCCACGACGATGGTGCGGGCCGCCGGGTTGCGGAGGGAGTGGCGCTCGCCCTCGTAGACGTACAGCACCTTGGGGCAAGTGGCCTCGTCCACGACCTCGTAGGCGAACTCGATGGGACAGAGCTCGTCGTCCTCCCCCGCCACGACCATGTAGGGGCAGCGGATTCTCGCCGCGACCCCCTCCAGGGTCAGGGTCTTGCAGAACTCGTCGAACTCCGCTTCGTCGTCGTAGCCGGACATGTACATGTAGTTGAGCTTGAAGGTCGGCGCGGCGGTATTGAAGATGGTGTACTGGCTGGGCTCCATGCACACGCCCACCACCGCGCAGGCCTTGAACTCGGGCACCGCGGCCGCCATGCGCGTGCCCCAGTAGGAGCCCATGCTGGAGCCGTAGACCGCCACCCGGTCGCTGTCGATCTCGGGGCGGGTCTTGAGAAAGGCGTACGCCGCCCTGGCGCCGTCCTCGCAGTTGGACGCGGTGACGGTGATGCCGCGCTCCCGGGTCTCGCCCTGTCCGGGGCCGTCGATGGACAGGATCGCCAGTCCCCGCTGCAGCAACGGATCGCCCATGAGCGGGTTGTCCTCCTTCACGCCGTCCATGCCCGGCTGATAGAGGATGCACGGGAACCGCTCCCCCGGCGCCGGCTCGTGCGGCAAATGCAACAAAGCCGCCTGCTGGCCGCCCGGCACCGAAAGGTCCACCCGCTCGATGGGATGGTCGGCGAACCGGATGTAGCGGTCGTAGCAGTCCCGCTTGCTCTCCGCCCAGGCAATCCGTTGCGGGTTGCCGTCTTCGTAGATGCCCCACTGGGCCGCGGTGTAGTAGGTGGCCGCCACGTAGTAGTGCTCGCGCGCCTCCACCGTGTGCCCCAGCGCCTCCGCGGCCCGCCCCCGCCGCTCGCGGCCCTGGGCGGCGTGGGAGAACTCCCGCGGGAAGTCGGTGAACTTCTGCACCCTCTGCCCGATGCCCCGCAACTCCCCGGCGATGCCCGGGCCGCAGTTCCGCAGCATCTTGCCCGAGCGGCCCTGATCGAAGTCGAGGCCGCTCACCTTGATGACCTGATCCAGGATCCAGCGTTGCTCCCGCCAGCGTTTCATCTTTCTCTCGGTGCTCGCGCGCATGATTGCATTCCCCTCTCGTCGAACCGAAATGAGGCCGTCGGCCGATCCGTGGCGCCTTCCGTTCCACGGTCCTTGACCCTTCCGTTCAGGTCTATATACAATCGCCCCCGCCGTGATCAATGTCCCGGCGGGAAGGGGGCCCGAGGCGGCTTCCGAGCGAGGGTGCCATGGCAAAGGCCGGACCGGACGCGAAACAACTCGATGAGCGCATCGCCGTGCTCGAAGCCGCGCCGTTGCAATGGTGGGCCGGGGAGGCGGAAGTGGTGCGGACCTATTTCTCGAGTCCCCGGACCCGGGAGGACGACCTGCATTGGCTCAAGCTGCAGGCGGCGCGGGAGCTCGGCACCGTCGAACGGCTGCTCCAGGCCCTGCCCAGCGACCTCGCGGGTATCGAGGCGGCGGTAAGCCGGGGATCCTTCGAGGCCTCGGCGCGGTCGGTCTACGAGGAAGCGCGGCACTACCGGCTGCTGGCGGACATCATGGAGCGGATCGCCGGGGAGAGACCCGACCCGCGGGAGCTGATGGCCCTGTCGGGTTGCCAGCGCGAACGCCGGGGGCACCCCGACCTGCCGGCCATGACCGCCGAGGTCGAGGCCACCCGGCGGCTCCAGGAAACCTACGGCGAGCTCGCGGAGGTGGCCCTCGGTTTCTCGGAGGGCGCCGGGGCGGCCATCTTCTACGTGGGGAACCGGATTCTCGAACTCCCCTACACTTCCTATTCCGGCGGCGCCGTGGAAAAGGCCATCGCCGAAGCCATGGGCATCATCTTCCACGATGAGATGCGCCACGGGCCCGTCCACATACCCCGCATCGCCGAGGCCATCCGCGACGACGACGACCTCGAGACGGCGCGCCGCATCATCACCGAGAAAGCCATGGTGCACCTGAGGCTCCGCAACGAAACCTTCGGCTATCCGTTGACCGAGGCGCGCATGGCCGAGATCGACGCCGGCGTCCGTGTCGAGCCCCTGCCGGTGGACTACAGGAACATCACGCCCGTCTCGCCGTACTCGGCGTGAACGGTCCGCCGCTCTTGCGTGCCCCATGTCCGTAGCCTGCCGCGCGGCTTTCTGCGCCTGCCTGATCGCGGCGCTGTCCTGCATGCTGCCGAGGGCGGTGGAAGCGGCCTCCCTGGACGACGCGTACGTGACCTGGGAGCGTCACTGGGCCGTTACCGGCAAGAAGTTCGAGATATCCCTCAAGCGCCACCGTCTCAACAAGAACGTACGGTACCCGCGGCCCGTCATCCTCATCCACGGCCTGCTGGTGGACAGCCGTTTCCTCGAGTTCAGTCGCGACGGCCTGGCCACGCACCTGGCCGAAGCGGGCTTCGACGTCTGGAACCTGTCGCTCCGCGGTACCGGGCGGAGCCTCAACCCTCTGCGATGGGGCAAGAAACCCTGGACCCTGGACGATGTCATCGAGGACGATCTCCCCGCGGTCATCGACTACGTGTGGAAGAAGACCGGCACCGCCGAGGTCTTCGTGGTGGGCTACGAGCTGGGCGGGGCGCTGGCCTTCGCCCACGCCGGCAAGGTGCGGGAGCACGGCGTCGCCGGCATCGTCAGCATCGGAACGCCCATGTCCTTCGACAGCCCGGAGCAGGACGGGCTGGACATCCTGCTCGAGCTGGACCGCCGTCCGATGCTGCGGAACGCCCTCCTTTACTGGAACGCGTCCGGCTTCAACCGGGTCCTTTTCGGCCTCCCCGGGTTCAGGGACTTTTTCTACAATCCCGGGAACATCGAGCCGCGGGTGGCGGAGGCGCTGCTGGAAGAGTTGCTGATACCGGTCAACCCCGGAGTCCTGGAACACTTGATCACCATCGTGGAAAAGGACGAGTTCGTCTCCGCCGACGGCGAAACAAGCTATCGGGACACGCTTTCCAGTATCCGGGTGCCGGTCCTCATCGTGGGCGGCGGCGCGGACCCCATCGCGCCGCCGGACGCGCTGAAGAAGGTCTACCAGGAGCTGGCCTCGGAGGACCGCGACCTCATGATCTTCTGGTCGGACCCCGACGAGGACGTCAGCTACGGCCACTTCGACCTGGTCCTCGGCAAGAAGGCCAGGACCGAGGTCTTTCCCCTGGTCCGGCGCTGGCTCGAATCCAGGAACCGTTGACCCGGGGCTAAAGTTCCGTCGCCCGCCGCCGACTATTCCTTCATGGCGGGAACCACGGCGATAGCGGCGCTGGAACAGGCGCGGGGACTCCTGCTCTTCCTTCTCGGATCCTGCATCGGCAGCTTTCTGAACGTCTGCATCACCCGGCTCCCGGCGGACGAGTCGGTCCTTTTCCCGGCGTCGCATTGCCGTGCCTGCAAGCGGCGGCTTCCGGTCTGGGCCAAGGTCCCGCTGGCCAGCTACATTCTGTTGCGCGGGAGCTGCGCCGGCTGCGGCGTCCGCATCCCTCCGCGTTATTTCCTGGTGGAGCTGTGCGCCGCCGTCATGACGGTGGCGTGGTACCGCCGGTTCGGCCCCGGCCCCCTCTTCGTGGCCCGGCTCTCCTTCGCCGGCGCGCTGCTGGCGGCGTCCGTCATCGACGTCGAAACGGGAATCATCCCGGACGCCGTCACCGTCTACGGCACCGCGTGGGGGTTCGTTCTGTCGTGGTGCGGCCCGGCGCTTTCGATCCCGGAACTGCCGACGCCGGCGGGGTCGCTGCTGGGGGCGGTGTTGGGCGGGGGCGTGCTGCTGGCCACGGCCCGGGGCTACCGCGCGTTCACCGGCAGGAACGGCCTGGGGGGCGGAGACGTGAAGCTGCTGGCGATGATCGGCGCCTTCGTGGGCTGGGACGGCGTTCCCGACATTCTCTTCCTCGGGGCTCTGGCGGGGTCCCTCTGGGGCATCGGCCTCACGGTCCTCCGAAGCGACGTCTCGCTTGCGACGCCGTTGCCGTTCGGGCCGTTCCTGGGCCTGGCCGCCCTGGTGCGGGTCTACCGGGGATGAGCGAGGCAACGCCGCGAGCGATCCAGCGTACCGCGGGATTCTCGCTCCTGGGCCAGCTCACCACCCTGGCCCTGGCCGGCATCATGATGGCCATTGCCGTTCCGGGGTACCTGAAGGTCGTGCCGAGGCACCGGCTGAACGGGGCCGTGCGGCAGCTCACCGGTGACCTCATGTGGGCGCGCATGCGGGCGATCCAGAGGAACAACCGCTACCGGGTGTTCTTCGTGAGCGGTCACGAGTACCGGATCCTCGACGATGCCGACAACGACGGCGCCGTGGACCCCGGGGAATGGACCCTCACCCGGGACCTGAGGACGGACTACGAGGGAGTGGTGATGCGTTCCAACAACAATCCGGTCTTCAGTCCCAGGGGTACGGCCAGCAGCCTGGCCACCATAACGCTCGCCAACGCCGCCGGCTCGAAACGGGTCAGCATCAGCATCGCCGGCCGGGTGCGGGTCCGGTGACGGCCCACGGCATAACGTCACCGGTCCGGCGCCGCGCGCCCGGTCCGGCGCCCGCGGGCTTTTCCATGATCGAGCTGCTGGTGGCGATGTTGATCCTGTCCACGGCTCTCCTGGGGATCGGCCGCCTCACGGTCGGGGTCATGGAAGGGAACCGCGCCAGCCGGCACCACGGGGTGGCCACGCTGCTGGCGCAGGACCGCATCGAAAGCCTCAAGGGCCTCGCCGGAGGAAGCCCGCTCACGGCCGCCGAGGACTACGGGACGATACCCGGCTTCCCCTCCTACAAGCGGGTCACCGATGTCCGGCCCAATACTCCCGAGGCCGGCTTGAGCACCGTCACGGTCACGGTGTACTGGAACCGGGACGCGCGTTCGGCCGTCCTGCGGACGCTTCTGGGCCGGTGATGCGGCAGCCGGCGGAAGAGCACCGGGATCGGGGGTTCACGCTGATCGAGCTGCTCGTGGTGCTGTCGATCCAGGGAATCCTGCTGGCCGCGGCGGTCACGAGCTTTACCGGCCAGATCACCGCCTACGATCTCCAGGAACAGCTCAACGCCATGCAACAGACCGCGCGCGCGGCCATGACCCTGGTGATTCGCGAGGCGCGGACGGCGGGGTACGATCCGGCGGGGGCCGGGGTCACCGGGCTGGCCTACCACCCCACCCGCCTGATCATCGCGGCGGACCACAACGGCGACGGGGACGTGTCCGACGCCAACGAACGGGTGGTCTACTTCCACGACTCCGGCCGCATGCAGCTCAAGCGCGACACCGGTGGCGGCGGCCAGCCGGTGGCGGAGGACGTGCAGGACTTCACGGTGGAGTACCTCGACGCCGCGGGCAACGCCGCCACGGTTGCCGCCGAGATACGGCGGGTCCGCATCACCGTGACGGCGAGGACGGGCAAGCGCGACCCGCGCCACCCGTTGAACGGCGGCTACCGCACCCACATGCTGCGCTCCCTCGTGACCCCAGTCAACCTGGGGTTGTGACGTGGCCGGCGGCGATGACGAGACGAGTCCTGCCGGTCGGAAAACTCCCGGAATCAGGGCCTTCCGGGTTGCCGGACCAGGACGTATTCGCATCCCTGCTTGTCCGGCAACTCCCGGAGCTCGGCGATGACCTCCTCCGCTTCGTCGCGGGAGTAGAACAGCCCCACCGTGCTAACCTCGCCGTCGGGCCTGTGCTCCTGCAGGTAGAACTTGTCCACGGCTGTCAGTACTTCGGAGTCTTGTAGCCCACCCGCTTGCGCTCCTTCATGAAGGTCTTGAAGGTGGTGCGGTGGCTGCGGACATTGTAGGGGCAGACGTCCACGCACAGGTGGCAGTACTCGTCGCGCAGGCGGGAGTAGGGGTAGCACTTCTCCAGGTCGATCAACCAGCGCTTGATGCCGTCGGTGACCACGTAGTCCTCGGGGATGGCGTCGCCCGGGCAGTTCTGCATGCACACGTTGCAGTTCATGCAGAAGTCCTGGACGCCGAATTCCCGCGGCTCGTCCACGTCCAGCGGCAGGTCGGTGGTGACCATCCCGGGCCTGAAGTCGGCGCCGTACTTCTCGTTGATGAGGCTCCCGTGCCGGCCCAGCTCGCCGAACCCCACCTGGTAGAAGACCGGGATGGCCTGCACTTCCCGGACGCCGTTGTGATGGGCCCAGGCGGGATACCCCAGGTCTCGGATGTACGCCGCCAGCTCGGTGGACAGGTCGGAGCACGCCGCGTAGACCCGCATGGCCTCCTCCTCCACCGCTTCCGCTCCCTCCAGGACCTTGTGGTAGTCCTCGACGATGCAGGCGGCGATGACGAACTCGTGGGGGACCTCCTTGCCGAGGTCGATCATGGAAGGCGTGAGCCGGCAGATCCCCACCAGGTCCGCGCCCAGCTCCCTGGCCTTGGCCTTGATCCGCGCGGTCATGGCGGACCGGTCGGTCACCTCGACCCGATGCGGGTTCACCGGGCCGTCGCGGAACTTGGCGTTCTCCACCCAGCGGTCGGTGTAGCTGTTCACGGTCTCCGACCGTGCCGCGTAGTGAGGCACCTGCTCCAGTCCCATGTCGTGGACCATGGAGGCCAGCACCGGGTCGGCCATTCCCTGCATTCGTCTGGGTGTGGTTCCGCGCATGGAGCACTCCCGTGTTGAGGACGCCCCCGGTGGGAGCGTCGCCTCTACGCTGCTGCCGGGACCAGCCGTACCAGAACAAAGGGCCGGGTTGCAATACGAGCTCTTCCCCCGGCGGCCGGACGGTGCCGGTTGGGCAGCCGTCTCATTCTCGTGTAATATTCTGTTCATGCGTGGGAGCCCGCCTCAATCCGGCGGGGCAGCCGTTGACCACGGCGGGTTCGAATGTTGCGTTTCGTGACCATCGAGGGAGGTGACGGGTCGGGAAAGACCCGGCACATCAGGTTGCTCGGCGAGTATCTGGATACCCGCGGGGTATCCCCCCTGATTACCCGGGAGCCGGGCGATACGCCCATGGGCAAGGAGCTCAGACGGCTTCTGGTGGAGGGCGGCCCGGATTCCCTGTCCGACGAGACCGAGCTCTTCCTGGTCCTGGCGGACCGGGCCCAGCACGTGCGCGAGGTGGTCCAACCGGCCTTCGAGCAGGGCCGGCTCGTGCTGTCCGACCGCTACGCCGACTCGACGCTGGCGTACCAGGGTTACGGGCGCGGCATGGACCTGGAGTTGTTGCGCTGTTTGAACCTCGTGGCGACGGGCGGCACCATGCCGGATCTCACCGTCGTCCTGGACTGCCCGGTGGAGGCGGCGCTGGCCCGGGCCGCCGAACGGCTGGACCGGCAGGCGGTGCGGGAAGACCGGTTCGAGGCCGAGGGGGTGGCGTTCCACGGCCGGGTGCGCGAGGGTTTCCTGGCGCTGGCGGAGGCCGAGCCTTCACGTTGCGTGGTGGTCCGTTCCGACGGCCCGGTGGAGGCCACCCAGGAGCAGGTCAGGCGGGTCGTCGCCGAGCGATTGGGCGCGGGGGCCGGCGGGACATGACACGATGCTGAGGTTTCAGGACATCGTCGGCCACCAGGGCCAGATCGAGCTGCTGCGGCGGGCCGTCCGGCGCGACCGGCTGCATCACGCCTATCTCTTCGTGGGCCCGGAAGGAACGGGCAAGCGCACCGTGGCCACCGCGCTGGCGGCGGCGGTCCAATGCCCGGAAGGGGCGGGAGACGCCTGCGGCGAGTGCGCGAGCTGCCGTTGCATCGATGACCGCAACCACCCGGACGTGCACTGGCTGGAACAGCGCAAGGGCAAGCGGGACATCACCATCGAGCAGGTGAGGGGGCTGCAGCGGGACCTGGCCCTGCACCGCTTCAGCGGGAAGAAGAAGGTCGCCATCGTCGACCCGTTGACGCTCATGAACCTCCATGCCCAGAACGCGCTGCTCAAGACGCTGGAGGAGCCCCCCGGCGAGTCCTTGCTGATCCTCGCCGCCGACAGCACCGGCGGGGTCCTGCCCACGGTGCTGTCCCGCTGTCTCCGGCTCCGGTTCTCCCCGCTGACGGTGGAGCAGGCGGCGGCGGTGGTGGCGAGCCGCAAGGAAGTTCCCGAAGACCGGGCGCTGCTGATGGCCGCGCTGGGCTACGGCAGCCTGGGGAAGGCGCTGGCCGGCGACGACGAAGGGGTGCTGGAGGAGCGGCGGGAATGCTTCCGCCGGCTGGCCGGTCTTGGGGCCGACGACATGCGCGGGATCACGGCGCTGGCCGAGGAGATGGGCGCCGACCGCGAGAAGACGCTGCGATTCCTGGAATGGGTCAAGGGGTGGCTGCGCGATATCATGGTGCTCCAGGTCACGGGCTCTCCTTCGGCGGTCTACAACCGGGACCTGCTGGAGCCGCTCGAGCGCGCGGCCGCGGAACGGCGGGTGGCGCAATCCACGGAGGCTCTGGCCGAGATCGACAACGCCACCCGTGCCATTCACCGGAACTTCAACCGGCGCATGGTCCTGGAAGGCTTCATTCCCAGACTACTCGCTTGAAAAGGATCCTCAGACCGCCATGGACCGCATATACTTCACCACGCCCATCTACTACGTGAACGCCCAGCCGCATCTCGGCCACACCTACACGACCATCATCGCGGACACGCTGAAGCGCTACCACCGCATGCGCGGCCGGGACGCGTATTTTCTCACCGGCACCGACGAGCACGGCGACAAGATCGCCCAGGCGGCGGCCGCGGACAACATCGACCCCAAGGCCTACGCGGACCGGATCAGCGGGCTGTTCCGCTCCACCTGGGACACCTGCGGCATCGCCTACGACCACTTCATCCGCACCACCGACGACTACCACAAGGCCACGGTAAGCCGGATCCTGCGGGATATCCACGACGCCGGCGACATCTATTTCGGGGAGTACGGCGGGTTCTACTGCTACGGCTGCGAGCGATTCTATACCGAGAAGGAGCTGCAGGACGGCAAGTGTCCGGACCACCAGACCGAAGCGGCCTACATCGAGGAGAAGAACTACTTCTTCCGCATGGGCAAGTACCAGGACCGCCTCATCGAGCACTTGAACGAGAACCCCGATTTCGTCACTCCGCAGCGGTATCGTACGGAGGTGCTTTCGCTCCTGCGCGAGCCGCTGGAAGACCTGTGCATCTCCCGGCCCAAGAGCCGGCTGCAATGGGGCATTCCGTTGCCCTTCGACGAGGACTACGTCACCTACGTGTGGTTCGACGCGCTGATCAACTACGTGAGCGCGCTGGAGCACAAGGGCGCGGATTTCTTCGACGCCTACTGGCCCTGCTGCCACCACCTCATCGCCAAGGACATCCTCAAGCCCCACGCCGTGTTCTGGCCCACCATGCTCATGGCCGCGGGGCTGCCGCTGTACCACCGGCTCAACGTCCACGGCTACTGGATCATGGACAAGGGCAAGATGTCCAAGAGCCTGGGCAACGTCATCCGCCCCCTGGACATGAAGGAACGCTACGGCATGGACGCGTTCCGCTACTACCTGCTGCGGGAGATGGTGTTCGGCCAGGACGCGACCTTCTCCATGGAAGCGTTCGTGAACCGGGTCAACGCCGACCTGGCCAACAACTTCGGCAACCTG
>CAZVUC010000054.1:0-33164 GCA_964630405.1 uncultured Syntrophobacterales bacterium
CCCAGTGCGGGATGTCGGAGGCGTAGACGAAGTGGTCGCTGCCCATGTAGTCCACGGTGGCGGCCAACTGGGACTCGCCGGATTCCAGGCTGAAGTACAGGTTGGATTCCCGCACCACGTCGCTGGGCTTCCGTTTCAGCAGCGGCATCTCGTGGGCGCCGCGTTTCTCCCAGTGCTCGTCGAGCCGGTCCATGTAGTAGGGAAGCCAGGTGGCGCCGATCTCGAGGAAGGCCACCTTGAGCTTCGGGAACCGCTCGGTGATGCCTTGGCAGACCATGCTGGTGAACTGCAGCAGGATGCCCGCGGTGAAGGCGTAGGAGTGGACCTCGGCAAAGGTGCTCAGGATGGAGGCTCCCAACTCCCGTGACGTGTTGCGGGTGCCGTGGACGCCGAGCACCACGCCCTCTTCCTCGGCCGCCTTATAGATCGGATCATAGTAGGTTTCGCCGAGAGCGATGGGCAATCCCGTGGGCAGGATCTCGAAGCCCTTGAGGCCGAGCTCGTTGACCGCGCGGCGGAGTTCCTTGGCGGCCTCTTCCGGCGCCCTCATGGGCAGCACCCCCACGCAGCTCAGCCGGTTGGACAGCGCGTTGTACTCCTTGGCGAAGTGCGTGTTGGCGGCCTTGGTCACCGCGATCTGGTACGGCACCTCCTGGTTCTTGGCGATGTTGCCCGAACCCGTGGGGAAGCAGATGGCCACCTCCATGTCCTGCTTGTCCATGAGCGTGTGCCACCGCCGCACCTGCTCCTCGGGCGACAGGCCCTCCCAGTTCACCGACATCTTGAAGCCGTTGAACAGGTTCGGGTCCCAAGGCTGGTCTCCGGGCCAGAGCGGGGTCGAGCGTTCATTCCAGGGGGCGTCGAGGTATTTGCGAATATCCGCCGGCCGTTCGAGAACATGCCCATCCGTATCGACACAAGTCGCGCTACCCATGGTTCCACCTCCAGTCGGGTTTGATTCCCCTGTATTGTTTTTTGACCTTGTTTGTCAATCGGCGTAGAAGGCGGGGAGGAGGTGCAGGATGTTCAGGCTAACGCGCTGTCAAGTCTTGAGATGTCTGGCCCTGGTCGTGCTTGGCGCGGCTTTCGTGCTTGCCGCGTCCGCTGCCGCGGCGGCGGAACCCAAGCCCGCAAGCCAGTGGGGCAAGCGTGGCGAACTGGTGGAGCCCAACTCCGAAATGGCGGTGGCCTACCTCGACGGCAAGATCTACGTCGTGGGCGGCTACCCGTCCACCCGGAAGAGCGTCGACACCGTGCAGGTCTACGACGTCAAGACGGACAAGTGGAGTCTCACCACGCCCTACCCCACCACCATCAACCACGCCTCCGCGGTGGCTCTCGACGGCAAGCTCTACGTCATCGGCGGTCAGACCAATGCCGGCGGCCGCAGCGAGAAGTCCCGCTACGTCAACGCGGTGCACGCCTACGATCCCAAGACCAGGAAGTGGACGGCGCGGGCGCCGATGCCCACCGCCCGCAGCGCCATGGCTCATGACATCATCGGCGGCAAGCTCTACGTGGCCGGAGGGCGCCCGCCGCGGGGCCACGATTTCGCCGTCTACGACCCCAAGGCGGACCAGTGGACGACGCTGCCCGACCTGCCCACCCAGCGGAACCACATTGCCGCCGCCGCCATCGACGGCAAGCTCTACGTGGCCGGGGGGCGGTTCGGCGGCGGTTTCCGGAGCGAGATCACCCCGGCGCTCGAGGTCTATGACCCCGCCACCAACCAATGGACGGCGCGACGGCCCATGTCCGAAGCCCGCGGCGGCCTCAACGGCATCGCCGTGGAGGGCTGCTTCCACACCTTCGGCGGCGAGCATCCGACCGCAGGGCCCAGCGGCGTGTTCCCGCACCACGAGGTCTACAATCCCAAGACCGACACCTGGACGCGCCTCCCGGACATGCCCATCCCGGTCCACGGCGTCACCGGGCTGGTCTACCTCGACGGTTGGATCCACCTGCCCGGCGGCGGCATCCGGCGCGGCGGCAGCAGCGGCACCACGCACCACCAGGTGGTGCGGACCAACATGCAGTGCCGGTAAGCCGCGGCGCCGGCGACCCGGCAGCCGGCAACGCACCGGTCGCCGGCACGTTACGGCCTCATCGAACTCGGCCATGAACGAGCCGGCGTGGCAGACGCGTTTCCGCACCGCGGGCAAGGCCGCCTTTGCTTTCTTCGCGGGCCTGGGCACCTTATCCTTGCTCCCGGAAGAGGCATGGGCCCACGCCATCGTCCAGCGCTACGACCTGCCGGTGCCGCTCTGGTACTACGGTGCCGCTCTGGTACTATCTCGCGGGCGCTGGCCTGGTGGTGGCCCTGACGTTCGTCCTGCTGGCGACCCTCCGCGAGGAGGCCGCTCCGGCACCGCCCTGAAGCCTCGACATCTCCCGGACGTGGACCGGGCGTCTCATCACCCATGAACGCCTCGGAAGGATGCTGGCCATCCTCTCCGTAGCCGTGTTCGTCTTCCTGATCGCCGCCGGACTGCTGGGCACCCAGGAGGAACCGCTGGCGAACATCCTGCCCGCTTTCGTGTGGGTGGCCTGGTGGGTCGGTCTCGGTTTCGTGTGCGCCCTGGCGGGAAATGTCTGGCCGGCCATCAACCCCTGGGCGGCGGTGCCGGCGCTGTTGCCCGGGAGCCGTGGAAGCGCCGTCCGGCCGGTCCCTTCATGGTTGGGCGTTTGGCCGGCGGTGTTCCTCTACCTGTGCTTTGCCTGGGCCGAGTTGGTATGGCCGGACAATACCGCGCCCGCGAGCCTCGCCTGCGCCATCCTGGCATACAGCGCCGTCACCTGGGCCGGGATGACGAGGTACGGCGTCGAGCCGTGGCTGAAGTGCGGCGAGACCTTCTCCATCGTCTTCGGCCTGTTCGGCCGTTTCGCTCCCTTGGCCCGGACGTCCGAGGGAAGGCTGCTGCTGCGCCACTACGGCTCCGGGTTGGCGGACGGCGGTAAGGTGCCGGTCTCCATGATGGTGCTGGTGGTGACGCTGCTGGCCACGGTGAGCTTCGACGGCTTCCTCCACACGCCGGTGTGGGCGCGGTGGTATTCCGCGGCCTCCCACGGACTGTACGATCTCGGCTGGACGCATGCCCTGGGCCACACCGGCGCGCGCACGCTGGTCTTCACGGCGGGCCTGGTGCTGGCGCCGCTCTGCTTCGTGGCCCTGTTCCTGGGGACCTGCGGGCTCACGGCGGTTCTGGAGGGGCGCCGGGGCGGGTTACGCCGCGGCGCGGCCGAAGTTGCCGCCTCGTACGTGCTGACGCTGGTGCCCATCGCCATCGCCTATCATCTGGCGCACTACCTGCTGCTGTTGATGATCGAGGGACAGCTCCTCTACGGGCACATCTCGGACCCCTTCGGTGTGGGCTGGGACCTCTTCGGCACGGCCGGCGTGACGCCGGACCCGACCGTGGTCGACGCCCGCTTCCTGTGGCTGTTCTCGCTCTTCGTCATCGTGGCCGGCCATGTTATCGCCGTGTGGCTCGCCCATCGGGCGGCGCACCGCGGCCAGGCCGGCAGACCGCCGGTTGCGCCGCAACTCCCCATGCTGATCCTCATGGTCGGCTACACCGTTTTCAGCCTGTGGATCATCGGCCAGCCCATCGTGGAGGTCTGAGAAAGCAAAAGGGGCCTCTCTTTCCGAGAGACCCCCTTGCCGTGTCCGCACCGTATCGTCTATGGGAGCCGGCCGCTCACCCGGCGTTGGCTTCGACGCCCTCCGCCTCGGCCCCTTCGCTCTGGATGGGGACCTTGCGTCCCACCGCCTTGGCGGGCAACGGCACCCAAACCTCGGCCACGCCGTTCTTGTACCGGGCCTCGATCTTGTCGGTGTCGATGCCGTTGGGCAACCGCACCCTGCGCTCGAAATTGCCGTGGAAGGTTTCCTTGTAGTAGTGATCCTTCTCCTCGGCCTTCCGCTCGCCCTTGATGGTCAGCAGCCTTCCTTCCACCTTGATGTCGAGGTCCTTGGGGTCGACTCCGGGCAGATCCACCCGGAAGACGTAGTGGCCGTCTCTGGCGTATGCGTCCATCGCGGGAGTCCAACCGGCGTCCGGCTCGCGGCGCCCCAGGAATCGATCGAGCACGGCATCCAGGTCACGGTGTGCGCCCAACGCAAACGGATGCCACCTTGTCACTTCATGTCCCAACATGATCCTTGCCTCCTTGCCTGAAACCCTTTGCTGCAATGCCTTTCGTGAATATCTTGGAGCTCCTGTCCGCAAGGAAAAGGTAAGCATCGAAACCTCCCGGGTCAACTGTGTACCGGTCGGTTTTTCGCGTCGTTCGGGGAAACGCCGTCGTTGACACCGCCTTGCGCGCGACCCTATAATGCGGCCCGTTTCGCTCCGACCACACACACAACCATAGAGGAGGGTGACATGAAGAGGACCTTTGCCGCCGTGTTGGCCGCCTTCGGCCTTGTCGTTCTCGTCGGCTCCGCTCACGCCGAGTTTCCCAACCGGGACATCACGATCCTCGTGCACGCTTCACCCGGAGGCGGTTTCGATGCCATCGCCAGGGCCCTGGGCCGCTACATGAAACCCTTCATACCGAAGAACGTCGACGTCATCGTCAAGAACGTCGTGGGCGCCGGCGGCATCACCGGGACCGTCGCCATGTACCGCGCCAAGCCCAACGGCTACACCATCGGACACATCTACGCCGACGGGATGCTGGGGACCCAGATGATCCGGAGCAACGTCGGTTACGACATCGACAAGTTCACCTGGCTCGCGGTGGTGAGCTCGCAGGAGGCGGAGGCGTTGCTGGTTCGTCGTGAATCACCCTATCGCACCGTCAAGGACCTGCAGAAAGCGAAGCGGGTGACCTGGGGGGTGGAGGGCATCGGCATCGCGCGCTGGGTCCACGCGTTTCTGGCCGCCAACGAGCTCAAGATCCCGTTCGACGTGGTGGCCGGCTACGGCGGTACCGGCGAGACGCTGCCGGGCCTGCTTCGGGGCGACTTCGACGTGTTCACGCAACCCATCGACCACCCCTCCACGCTGCCGTTCCTCCGGTCGGGCGAAATCGTGCCCATCGTCAACCTCGGAGAATCCCGCGCCAAGAACGCCCCGGATACGCCGACGGCCATCGAGCTGGGCTACAAGAACCTTATCGTTAAGGTGTTTCGCGCCATGGTCGGACCTCCGGGACTGCCCAAGGACCTCCACCAGAAGTGGGAGGGCATCCTGTTGAAGACCATGAACAGCAAACCGTACAAGGATTGGGCGGCCTCGTTCGGCATCCCGCTGGTGCCGGGAGACGGCACCAAGGCAGCCAGCGACATGAAGGTGTTCGTGGACCTGTACAGCAAGTACCGTCAGCCCATGCTGGACGCGCTCAAGAAGAAATAGCCGGACCACGCGGGCCGGCGCCGCCGGACGGGCCCAGGAGAAGATTCGCCATGATGGTCAATCCTTACAATGATTCGCAGTTGATGCTGGCGCTTCAGTTCGACCACTCCCGGGTGGCGGGCTTCTTTGCCGCACACTGGGGCAACGACGAGTTCGACCGCCCGGAGCCGTATGCGTCGGTGGTGCTGGCGGCCCAGGAACACGATCACGGCTGGTGGGAGTGGGAGATGAAGCCGTCCACGCTGAACGACAGGAACCTCCCCATGGACTACCACGACGGCAGCTTCAAGTACCTCGGCCAGCTCCGGTTGGACTTCTACAAGAACGCGGTGGACAACGTGCTCCAGCGTGATCCCTACGCGGCCATGCTGATAGCCATGCACGGGGTGGCGCTCATGAACGCGGGCTACGGCAAGTACACCCATCCGCCCGATCGCACCGCCGACCCGCGGGTGCGCGCCTATGTCGACCACCAGGAAGAGTTGAGGAAACGGCTGGCCGTGGAGCTGGGCGAAACCGAAGAGTTCAGGGACTACGCCTCCGAGGAACAGATCTGGACCAACTACGAGTACATCGAGGTCTTCGATCAGCTCGCTCAGTACGTCTGCAACCGCTATCCCCTGAACAGCAAGAAGCGGAAGCTCGGGCCCAGCGACACCCTTGGCGATGTGGACGTTCCCCGCAAGAAAGGCGCCAAGCCCGTGCACCTGCACATCGACACGGTGGCCGAGCACCGCGCGATCGTCGACCCGTACCCGTTCGCGGTGGATCCGTTGGTGTTCAGCTTTCCGGCCCGCTTGGTGCCCAACCGGCGCTACAGCGATCCGGACGACTTTCTGAGCGAGTTCTACCGGGCCGAACGGATAACCGTCACCCACACACTCTCTTCGAGCTGAAGGACCGGCGTACCGGACGGCGGACACCGTCCGGTACGCCGGCGGCAGATCACGACTCGGACAGCAGCCGCACTCCGTAGAGCCTGGACTCGGGCACGTCCAGCCTGTCCCACCCTTCGCCCGCGTCATGGGTGGCGTACACCGACCCATCGGTATAGCCGATGACCACGGTATCGGGATCGCCGGGATGCACCGCCACGCAACTCGTCATGTGTGCGTGTCCCTGCGGCAGACCCCCTTCCAGCCGGCGCCACGTTGCCCCCCGGTCGTCGCTGCGCAGGATGGCGGACTTGGCGCCGCCGAGCTCCTCCGAGGTGTCGCGGCTGAAACGAATGGTGTTGTACGGGCCCGGACGCACCGTGCGGTAACCCTTCCAGGAAGTGGGGCCGTTCTCCGCGGCGCCCAGAAAGATACGCTCCGGGACGCTGGGATGGATGTCGAAGGGAATGGCGTAGGAACGGCCCATGTCGTATTCCAGCTTGCGCCACGACACGCCGCCGTCGTCCGTGCGGTAGGTGCCGATCCCCGTGGTTGCGTACAACGTATCGAGGCTGGCGGGATCCCGCCTCACCCAGTGCACATCGCGGTAGACCCGTCCGTCCTCGTGGGCGCCCATCTGGTACGGCAGCCGTCCCGACGGGTCGTTGTACTCCGGATAGGACGCCTCGCTCGACGGTCCGCTGATGTCCTCCCAGGTCTCTCCCTTGTCGCGGCTTCGCACCACGCCGCCCTCCTCCACTCCCACCACGATCTCGTCCGGCACCCGGCTGTCCAGCACGATGCAGCGGATGTGCGGCGTATGGGGCGGCGGCGGGAAGGTCCAACGCGCATAGTCCTCGAGTTTTCGGAAGGCGGTCAGTTCACGGAACGACCGCCCGCCGTCCTCGCTCACGTACACCGCCGCCGGCAGCGTGCCTACGTATATCTCCTCGGGCCTCGTGGGATGAGGCTGCATGGTCCAGATGTCACGATAGTCGAGGCCGCCCGACGGAATCCACTTCCAGCTCCCTCCGCCGTCCTCGCTCACGTGCATCTCGGTGCTGGTGGCGGCGTACAACCGGTTGGGATCCCCGGCGTCCCGCGCCACTTCCCGCAGCACCTCGCCCTCCAGCACCCGGTCCAGCACGTCCACCCGCCGGGAGCGGCCGTCCCAGTGACAGCGGACGAGATTGTCGGCGTTCAACAAGAACATCTTCAGATCTGTAGCCATGTCCTTTCCTCCAACGGCAAGATGGATCGACGTTCGGAATGATTCGACGGGCATCCAAGAGAGAGGAGAGAGAAATGGTGGTCGCAGCAGGACTCGAACCTGCGGCCTCTTGCATGTGAGGCAAGCGCTCTAGCCGACTGAGCTATGCGACCACTGTGGGACCTAGACGTTTACCACCTCGGCGGGCGGGTTTCAACAACGCCGTGACCGCCGCGGGAGGTCATTCCCGTTCCTTCTGCCGCTGCTTGATGCGCTGGTTGAGGGACTGCAGGATGCCGGCGTCGACGGCGGCGATGACGTCCACCGCGGCGTCGAGGTGTTCCTCGGGAATGTCTGCTTTCCTTGCGTCCGCAAGGCGGCGGTCCACTCAGGGATCGCAGTTCCGCGTCATGGCCACGGCGAGGCCGAGAAAGATCTTCTCGCGCTCGCTGAGGCACTCGACCGCGTGGGCGTCGCGGTAGAACTGACGGAAGTCTGCCTTCTTCATGGATTCTCTCCTGTTGGCGCCACGAGCGTGCTCCGGCGTGACGTCAGCCCTTGGCCATCTCCATGATGACGTCGTAGTGAGCGTCGCTCACCGGGACGAAGGAAAGCCGGCCAAGCCGGAACAGGTCGAAGCCCTCCAGCTTGGGGTTGAGCTTCATTTCGGCCAGCGACACCCCGCGCTTCAGCGCCCGGCCGACTTTGATGTCGAACACCAGGAGCCTGGGGTCGTCCTTCTCGGGGTCGGCATAGGCGCCGGTGGTGGCGGTGCCGAGGCCGACGCAGACCCGCTCTCCGCCGGTGTGGTAGATGATGCAACGGTCGTCCTTCTTCACGGTCTTGAGGTGCTTGAGAGCCAGGTTGTTCTTGATGCCGTCCCAGATCGTGGACTTGTCCCTCTGCAGGTCCGCGAACGAATAGACGCTGGGTTCGGTCTTGAGCAGCCAGTTTGCCATTGTATGCCTCCTTGTCTGGCGTCGTCCTGAGATACTGCAATCCGGCACATGCGGCAACAGTGGAGAAGAGTCGGACGCCCAGCGAAATTCGTCTGAAACTGTCGCTCGGATCCCTGTAGCCCCTCCCCGCTGGTTTTCAGCCTGCGACGAGGTTGATCTCCACCTTCATGCCGACAGCGTCCGCATAGCGTTCCAATGTCTTCAACGATGGTTTGTGGCCGCTTTCCAGGCGGGCGACGGTAGGCTGGCTCGTCCCCATCCGGATAGCAACGTCGCTCTGGCTCATTCCCGCCCTGACGCGTGCCTTGATGAGCTTCCGCGCCAATTCAAACTCGGGTTTGAGGGCCTCGAACTCCGCCCGGAACTCGGGGTCCTTGTTCCACTCATTCCGTAGATCATCAAATTTAATCATCATATAATTTCCTGCTATCGATCATTTGTGATCGTATCCGAAGGTCGACTTTATGGAATGGTCATTGATCCACCTCCTTCATTCTAGACAAGGCTGTCTCGATTGCCCTCTTGGAGATCCTTCGGGTCTTCTTGTGAAACGCATGCAAGACGACGATGCGACGGTCCTTGGCTGTCACATACAGAGCACGGGCAATTCCGTCACGGCCCTTGAGTCGCATCTCCCAGAGTTTGTCCCGTATAGGCTTGACATAAGGCTCGTGAACTTGATTCAGACCAAACTCTTCGATCAGGCGGACAATATGGTCCATCTTCGCTCGCATATCCGCAGGGAGTGACTCAAGCTCTTCTCTGACCGTTTGGTTCAGGATTTCCACGCGCCAGCCCATCCCCAAAATATACCGATTTTGATATAAAGGGACAAGCGGAGTCGACCACAGATGATCGGAAAATCTCGTACCGCTCCCGCTTTCCCGATGGGTCTGTGGTACAACGATATCCATGACGCTCGCGCGCAAGAAGAAACCCGGGGACCGCCCCTTGCTGGGCGCGCACATGTCCATCGCCGGCGGGGTTCACAATGCGCTGCTTGCCGGCGACGGCGTGGGCTGCGAAGCCATCCAGATCTTCACCAAGTCCTCGCGGCAGTGGGCGTCGGCGCCCTTGGGCGAGGACGACATCCGGATGTTCAAGGACACGCAGAAGGCCAGCGGCATCCACACGGTGGTGGCCCACGACTCCTACCTGCTGAACCTGGGCGCCCCCGACCGGGAGCTGCGGCAGAAGTCCGTCGCCGCCTTCGTCGACGAGATGGAGCGGTGCGAGGCCCTGGGCATCCCGTGCCTCATCGCCCATCCCGGCGCCCACACCGGAGCCGGCGAGCGGGTGGGCCTGCGCACCATCGCGCGTTCCCTGGACGCGATCCACCGGCGTTGCGCGGGCTTCAAGGTGCGCGTCGCGCTGGAGATCACCGCCGGCCAGGGCACCAACCTGGGCTACCGCTTCGAGCACATCCGCAACATCATCGACGGCGCCAAGGAAAGCGACCGGCTCAGGGTGTGCTTCGACACCCAGCACGCGTTCGCCGCGGGATACGACATCCGTACCCGGGAAGGCTACGAAAGGACGTTCACGGAGTTCGACGAGACCATCGGGGTCAAGCTCCTGGCCGCCTTCCACCTGAACGACTCGAAAAAGGAGCTCGACTGCCGGGTGGACCGCCACGAGATCCTCGGCAAGGGACACATCGATCTCGAGCCGTTCCGGATGCTGATGAACGACAAGCGTTTCTTCGGCCTCCCCATGTGCCTCGAAACCCCCAAGGGCAAGGACCTGAAGGAGGACCGGGAAACCCTCGAACTGCTGCGGTCGTTCCGGGGTGGAACGTAAACGGCCCGAAGTTGCCGTCACCCGGATGCACCGCGTGGTCGGGACCAGGTCGGGGAAACCCCGCGGGCGACCATTGATTCAAACGGAGATAGGCGTTAACCTGCGTTGGTTGGTTCCCACACGGACGGCGAGTTCCCTGTCACATCGAACATCAGGAAAGCGAGGCCGTTTGTGAGCACGCAGAATCGTACCCCTGGAGACAAGCGGGCGCAGCAGGGTGAGGGCACGCGTCTGACGCGCCGGACGGTGGTCCGCGCCGGACTGGCCGCGATCCTGGCCCCGCCTTGGCTCCACTCCCTGAACCCGGCCGACGCAGCCGCTGTCCGAGGGATCGGCCCCGACGGCGAAATCGTGCTGGGAGTGTCCGCCGCCTTCTCCGGCCCCTCCCGCGGCCTCGGCACCGAGCTCTACCGCGGCGCCAAATCCTACTTCAACCACATCAACGAGAACGGCGGCGTCAACGGCCGCAAGATCGCCCTCAAACTCTATGACGACGGCTATCAGCCGGATCCCTGCGTCGAGAACACCGTCAAGCTGATGCTGGAGGACCAGGTCTTCCTGCTCTTCGGCTACGTGGGCACCCCCACCGTCACCCGGGTGCTGCCGATGTTGAAGAAGTTCCAGGCCCAGCGGGTCTACCTGTTCTTCCCCTTCACCGGCGCCCAGCCCCAGCGGGAGCCGCCTTACGGCGACTTCGCCTTCAACCTGCGGGCCTCCTACCGCCAGGAGACCGCCGGCCTGGTGAACAACTTCATGCGCATCGGCCGGCAACGCATCGCCATGTTCTACCAGGCCGATGCGTACGGCCGCAGCGGCTGGGCGGGAGTACGAGCGGCCCTGGCCACGCACGGCGTCGAGATCGCCGGCGAGGCCACCTACCGCCGGGGGTCACGGTTTACCGGCAGCTTCCGCGCTCAGGTGGAGATCCTCAAGAAGGCCTCTCCCGACGCCGTCATCTGCGTCGGCGCCTACGCCGCCTGCGCCGGTTTCGCCCGCGACGCCGTGGACCTGGGCCTGCGGGTCCCCATCGCCAACCTCTCCTTCGTCGGGAGCGAAAACCTGCTCAACCTGCTGTCGCAAGGGCAGGACGACCCCGATGCCTACACCCGGTACCTGGTGAACTCGCAGGTGGTGCCCAGCTACGAGGACACCTCGATCCCGGCTGTCAAGGAGTATCGCGAACTGATGGGGCGCTACGACCCCCAGGTGCCCGCGGAACTGGTGAAGGAGGCGTACACGCCGTTTCCGCACAGCTTCGTGAGCCTCGAAGGGTTTCTGGACGCGAAGCTGTTGGTGGAGATTCTCCGGCGCCTCGAGGGCAAACCGGACAGAGGGGGCTTGGAGGAGGCCGTTTTCTCGGTGCGCGACTTCGACCTGGGAATCGGCGAGGCGGTGTCCTTCGGACCGGATCGCAGGCAAGGGTTGCAGAAGGTCTACTACACAGTCGTCGAGGATGGCCGGTTCATCACCCTGGACGACTGGAAAGCCAAGTTCGGGTGATCATGAAAATCAAGAAACTCTTTCAGAAGACCCAGTTCGGCATCTTCGCGCTCTTTGGCCTGATCGTGCTGTCCACCTCGGCGCTGACCATCTACACCGTCCAGACCCATCTGTCGACGGAGTACGAGAGCAACAGCCGGAACATCGCCAAGACCATTGCCGACGCCAGCGTGGACATCCTGCTGAACCGCAACCTGGCCACGCTCCAGTCGCTCATCGACCAGTTCGTGGAAATCCAGGGCATCCGCTACGTCTACATCACCAGCGACAACGGCGAGTTCCTCGCGCACACCTTCGTTCCGGGCATTCCCGAAGCGATCCTGGACAGCGACCCGTTCGCGACCGCCACGGTCAAACGGACGCTGCCGGGGATGGGCGAGTTCGTGGAGGTCGGCAGCCCGATCCTGGCGGGTTTCGCCGGCACCGTGCACGTGGGCATGGATCTCGACGTCATCGGCCTCAAGATCCAGCGGGCCATCGGCCAACAGGTCTACCTCATCTCCATCCTGTTGCTGGTGGGAGTGCTGGGCTCCATCTGGTTCGTCAACCTCGCCGCCAGGCCGTTGGGGGACCTGCTGGCTTTCGCCGTGAAGCTCGCCAGGCAGGAGGAACCGGACGGAGCGCAGGACGAACGGATCCTCGCGAGAGACGACGAGGCCGGAGAGCTGGCGCGGCTGCTCCTTCACGTGGCGCAACGCGAGACTGCACCCGACAAGCCGCCTCCGCCGGCGGCCGAGGGCGCTCGTTAGCCGTCCGGAACGGACTTGGTCCCGGAGGTTCCCGAGGTGGGCGTTCGAAGGATCGGCATCGCGTTCTTCTGCACCATGCTGCAGATATGCTTCGGGACCGTCTATGCCTGGAGCTTCTTTCAGACCATGCTGGTGCACCAGTCCGGTTGGACCCACACGGAGACGGCCTGGGCCTTCAGCATCGCGATCTTCTCTCTCGGCACCTCCGCGGCGTGGGCGGGCTCGGCGCTGGGACGGCTGGGACCCCGACGGCTCGCTCTCACCGGCAGCCTGATGTTCTCGGGCGGTTACGTGATCGCCAGCGCGGCGCTGTGGCTGGAGTACCTGCCGCTCTTCTACGTCGGATATGGCGTCGTCGGCGGAGCGGGCATCGGGCTCGGCTACGTGACCCCGGTGGCGACCGTGGCCAAGTGGTTCCCCGACAAGAAGGGCCTGGTCACCGGCATCGTCGTCATGGGCTTCGGAGTGGGGGCGCTGCTCTTGAGCAAGGGGCTGGCGCCATTCCTGGTGGTGCGCACGGAGGGCGACCTGGCACTGGTATTCCTGTGGCTCGGCATCATATTCGCCGGCATCCTGATTCCCTGCAGCCTGGCATTGAGCGATCCCGTGGGCCCGGCGAAGGCTCCGGGCGCGGCCGCGACTCACGCTGACGCCGGAGAGCCGGACTCCACCCTGCCCTACCTCACCTCCAGCCAGTTCGTTATCATGTGGACCGTTTTCTTCTTCAACATCGCCGCCGGCATCTCCGTCATCAGCTTTCAATCGGAGCTGCTGCAGGAGGTCTGGGGTCTGGCCGACCCCACCGTGGAACCCGCGGTGCTGGCCGAGTACGGCGCCACGCTGATCGCCGCCAGCTCGGTTTGCAACGGCGTGGGACGGCTGTTCTGGGGCCTGCTGTCGGACCGCATCGGCCGGGTCAAGGTGTTCCGAATCCTCCTGGCCAGCCAGATGGTGGTGTTCGGGGTCCTCATGACCGAGGAAAACCCGTGGGTCTTCTCCGTGCTGGTCTGCTACGTGCTGCTCTGTTTCGGAGGCGGTTTCGCCACCATGCCTCCCTACATCCTGGACGTGTTCGGCGCGGAGAAGATGGCGAAGATGTACGGCGTGGTGCTCACCGCGTGGGCCGCGGCCGGCATCTGCGGCCCGCTCTACGTGGGCTATCTGAAGGACTCGTACCCGGACCGGGCCGTCATGTACTGCTTCCTCATCGGGATCCTGATGCTCGGAGCCGGCTACCTGTTCTCGTACCTGCTGAACGACGGACGGCTTCGCCTGGGCCGTCCGACGCTGGAGACCACGCTTCACCAGTACGGGATTCCGGCAAGGAGCGCGGGGTGACCATGAAGTTCTACGACTGCAGCACGGCGCCGAGCCCGCGCCGGGTCCGCATCTTCATCGCCGAGAAGGGTCTGGACATCCCCACGGTGCAGGTGGACCTGCGCAAGGGCGAGCATCTCGCCGAACCCTTCCGGAGCCTCAACCCCTGGTGCACGGTGCCGGTGCTGGAGCTCGATGACGGCACCGCCATCAGCGAAGCGGTAGCCGTGTGCCGGTACCTGGAAGACGCCTGTCCCGAGCCTCCCCTGATGGGTATGGACGCGCGCGACCGGGCCTTGGTGGCCATGTGGGAGCACCGATTCGAGATCGACGGCTTCCTGGCCGTGACCGAGGCCTTCCGCAACCAGGCCAGGGGACTCGCGGGACGGGCGCTGACCGGACCGGGCAACGTCGAACAGATCCCGGAGCTGGTGACGCGCGGACGTGCGCGGGTGGAGCGGTTCTTCGCCGTCCTCGACGAGCAACTCGCCCAACATCCCTTTGTGGCAGGCGAGCGCTACACCATAGCCGACATCACGGCACAGGTGGCGGTGGACTTCGCGGGCTGGATCAAGATGAGCCTGCCGCCCGAGCACCGCCACGCCGTCGACTGGTATCAGCGGGTGAGCAAGCGTCCCAGCGCCGCCGCGTAAGCTCGTGGGTGTGTATCGCGGGCTCCCTGAGAGCGGGAAGGGCTGTGGCCCGGCTGCCTCACGACCCGGGCCACAGCCCGAAGCCCTTGCCGTCCGGCAGGAATGACTGGAGGACCTGGTCCTCGACCCCGGCATCTTTCAAGTCTTCGTCGAGGACGCCGAAGAAGAAGATGCGCAACATCTGCTCGATGAGGGGCCGGAGCGACGGGTCGCGGCTGGGATTGTACCAGGTGTAGATCCAGTTCATCATGCCGAACAGCGCCAGCGCGGCCACCCGCACGTTGAGCTTTTGGATCCCCTGCCGCTGCTGAAGCTCCTCCACCAGGTCCACCAGGACCTTGAGGTAGCGCCGCTTGAGATCCAGGATCCGTTTCGCGTAGTCCGCCGTCAGCGCGGTGTCCTCCCGCGACATGACCTTCATCTCGTTCATGTTGTGCAGGAAGAAACCGAGGTGGTTGTGCACGAACAGCGCGATCTTCTCCCGCGGGGCCTTCCCGGATTCCTGTATCCTGCGGCCGTTTTCGAGCAGGGTCACGAGGCAGCGCTCCTGTATCAGGCAGAGAAGCTCTTCCTTGGTGCGGAAATAGTAGTAAAGACCGGCGAGGCTCATGCCCGTGGCGCGGCTGATCTCGCGGATGGAGGTGCCGTCGAATCCCTTCTCCGCGAATATCGTTGCGGCGTGCTCGAGAATCTGCTGCAGCTTTTCGTCGTGGTGGGCGGTGGAGGATCCCGAATCGTTGGGCATCAGCACGGATCTTGTCAGACAGGGTGCTCGAAGTCAACGAAACCGCTACGTTGAATCCCCATACCTCATGGTGTATAGCTCCCCGGTTATATGGAATTCGAAAATATCGTCATCGACCGCGACGGGGCCGTGGCGATTGCCACGCTGAACCGCCCGAAGCAGCTCAACGCCCTGTCCTTCGGGCTATGCAAGGACCTGTGCCTGGCCTTGGAAGAGCTCGACGCGGATGACTCCGTGCGGGTTTTCATCATCACCGGCGGCGAACGCGCCTTCGCCGCGGGCGCCGACATCAACGAGATGGTGGACGCCACCCCGTTCGCCGGCAAGGCGCATGAGCGGCTGGCCTTCAGGGACCGCGTCAACCACCTGTCGAAACCGGTGATCGCCGCGGTGAGCGGCTTCGCGCTGGGAGGCGGCTGCGAGCTGGCCATGAGCTGCGACATCATCATCGCTTCGGAGTCCGCCGTGTTCGGCCAACCCGAGGTCAACCTGGGCACCATACCGGGCTCCGGCGGGACCCAGCGTCTGACCCGTATCGTGGGCAAGCACAAGGCCATGGAGCTGGTGCTCACCGGCCGGTTCATGGACGCCGCGGAAGCGGCGCGGTGCGGCCTGGTGAACAAGGTCGTGCCGGTGGAAGTGCTGCTGGACGAAGCCAAGGCCATGGCCCGGACCATCGCCGCCAAGCCGCCCGTCGCCATCCGTTTGGCGAAGGAAGCCATACTCAAGGCCGCCAACGCGCCCCTGGACGAGGGGCTGGCCTTCGAACGCAAGTCCTTCTGCATGCTGTTCGCGTCGGAGGACCGCAGAGAGGGCATGCAGGCGTTCCTCGACAAGCGCAAGCCCGAGTTCAGGGGAAAATGAGCTACGAAACGATTCTCTACGAAAAGCGGGACGGGGTCGCCACCATCACGCTGAACCGGCCCGAGGCGCTCAACGCGTTCACCGCGCAGATGAACCGGGAGCTCCTGGATGCCATCAAGGACGGCAACCGGGACAAGGCAGTCCGCTGCTTCGTCCTCACGGGCGCCGGCGACCGGGCCTTCTGCGCCGGACAGGACCTCAAGGAGCGTTCGCCGGACCGGAAGGGCTCCCTGGGGGAATCCCTGAGGTCGCGCTACAACCCCATCATCCTCGCCATCCGCCGCACGGAAAAGATCGTGCTCTGCGCCGTCAACGGCGTAGCGGCGGGAGCGGGGTGCAACCTGACCCTGGCATGCGACCTGCGCATCGCCTCGGACAACGCGCGTTTCATCGAGGCCTTCGTGCGCGTGGGTCTCGGCCCGGACTGCGGCGGGAGCTACTTCATGCCGCGGCTCATCGGGCTCGGCAAGGCCACCGAACTGTTCCTGCTGGGAGAGCCCCTGGGCGCGGAGGAAGCGCTTCGCTACGGGCTGGTGACCAAGGTCGTCCCCTCGGCGGAACTGGCGGCGGAAACCCGGGCCATGGCGGAAAGACTGGCGCGCGGACCGCGTAGCGCGGGCCTGATCAAGAGGACGCTCAACCGGTCCATGTACGCCGAGCTCGAAGCGCAGCTCGAATACGAGGCCTGCACCCAGGAGATCGCCGGCCGCACCGCCGACTACGACGAGGGCGTCCGCGCCTTCACGGAGAAGCGGCCCCCGGCGTTCAAGGGGGAGTAGGGTTCCAGGACACCCACGGGCTCTCCGGGAAATCGATCATGGTCAACGAGAACAAGATCGGGGTGATCGGCGCCGGCACCATGGGCGCCGGCATCGCCCAGGTGGCCGTTCAGGGCGGCTTCGAGGCGGTGGTGTACGACATCTCCCAGGACTTCCTCGATCACGGCCTGGGGAGAATACGGGGGTTCATCGGCCGCAGCCGGGAAAAGGGCAACATCGACGAGGACCAAGAAAGGCTCATCCTCTCGCGCCTCGCAGGCTCCCTGGCCCTGGAGGACCTTGGCGACGCCGCCCTCGTCATCGAAGCGGCCACCGAGAACCTCCCGGTCAAGCGGGAGCTTTTCCAGAAGCTGGACGCCGCCTGCGCCGCGGAAACCCTCCTGGCCACCAACACGTCGTCCTTGTCGGTGACTGCCATCGGAGGCGCGGTGAAGGATGCCTCCCGCGTGCTGGGCATGCACTTCTTCAATCCCGCGCCGCTCATGGGGCTGGTGGAGGTGGTGCAGGGCGAGCTGACCAGCGCCGCCACGGTTGCCAAGGCCTCGGACATCGCCAGGAAGTTCGGCAAGACGCCGGTCCGCGCCAAGGACACGCCGGGATTCATCGTCAACCGCATCGCCCGGCCGTTCTACAACGAGGCCCTGCGCATCCTGGGCGACGGGGGCGTGGGCGTGGAGACGGTGGACCGGATCATGAGGGAATCCGGCGGCTTTCGCATGGGCCCCTTCGAGCTTCAGGACCTGATCGGCATCGATATCAACTTCACGGCCACGGAGACCCTTTACCGGGCGTTCTTCGAAGACCCGCGCTTCCGGCCGAGTCCGTTGCAGCAGAAGCTGTATCTGGCCGGACACCTCGGACGAAAGACCGGGAAAGGTTTTTACAGCTATGAGTAGCGTGGCGATCCTCGGCGCCAACCGGCTGGCGGAGGACTGGCACCGGCTGGCCGCGGACCAAGGTCTCGAGGCGGCCCGGTGCGCGCGCGCCGCCGAGGTGGACCCTGCCACCGAGGTTGTCGTGGACACCCTGGCGCACGGGCACGAACGAAAACGGCAACTGCTGGAAGATCTCGACGCCGCGGCGCCGGGAGCGGCGGTGGTCCTGAGCTCATGTGTCCGCTGGTCCGCCACCACCATTGCCTGCTGGAGCCGCCGGCCCGAACGGGTGGTTGGTTTCGCCACCTTCCACCCGTTGGCGCGGCGCAATCTCATCGAGCTGGCCCGTGGACTCGATACCGGCGAGGAAGCCTTCCGGGCAGCGGAGTCCCTGGTACGCAGCCTCGGCAAGGAGAGCGCCGAGGTCAAGGACGCCCCCGGTCTCGTGTTCCCGCGGATCCTGAGCCTCATCATCAACGAGGCCGCACGCAGCCTGGACGAGGGCATCGCCACCGCGGAGGAGATCGACATCGCCCTGAGGCTCGGCACCAACTATCCCCAGGGGCCGCTACGCTGGGCCGACGAGATCGGCCTCGACGAGGTGCTCGCGGTCATCGAAGGACTCGAGGAAGAGACCGGCGACGACCGCTACCGGCCCGCGCCCCTGTTGAAGAAGCTGGTGGCGGCCGGACGTCTCGGCGAGACCACGGGGCGAGGGTTCTACGACCACGGGGAAAAGGCCGATGCCGGCCCTTGACCAGGGTCCCGTGCTATTGGAAGATTGGGTCTGAAACGCGGCGACCACGCCGCTGCAAGAAAGGCGCATCATGCCCGAAGCCGTCATCGTCGACGCCGCCCGCACCCCCATGGGACGCTACGGAGGGATTCTCAAGGACATCCGGCCGGATGACCTGGCGGCCCACGTCATCGCCAAGCTCATCGCCCGGAACGGCATCGACAAGGAGGCCATCGAGGACGTGATCCTCGGTTGCACGAATCAGGCCGGGGAGGACTGCCGCAACGTCGGCCGCAACGCCTCCCTGCTGGCCGGCATTCCGGACTCGGTGCCCGGCGCAACCGTGAACCGCCTCTGCGGTTCCGGGCTGGAAGCGGTCAACCAGGCGGGACGGGCGGTCGGGGCCGAGGAGGGCGACCTGTTCGTGGCGGGCGGAGTCGAGTTGATGACCCGCGCCCCGCTCGTGATGCCCAAAGGGGCCGCCCCGTTCGCCCGCGGCGACGTCACGGTCTACGACAGCGTGCTCGGATGGCGTTTCCCGAACCCTCGCATGGGTGAGCTGTATCCGCTCGTGAGCCTGGGCGAGACCGCGGAGAACGTGGCGGAGAAGTACTCGGTAACCCGCGAGCAGCAGGATGCCTTCGGGCTCAAGAGCCATCGCAACGCGGTAGCGGCCCAGGAGGCGGGACGCCTGGACGACGAGATCATTCCCGTGCCGGTGCCCCAGCGGCGTGGCGACCCGGTGGCGCACGGCCGCGATGAAGGTCCCCGGCCGGACACCAGCCTGGAGCAACTCGCCGCCTTGAGGCCGGCCTTCGTCAAGAACGGCACGGTCACGGCGGGCAACTCGTCGCCGCTGTCCGACGGCGCCGCCGCGCTGTTGGTCGCCTCCCGCGAGAAGGCGGAGGCGTTGAAGCTGAAACCCATGGTCCGGATCGTCGCTTCGGCGGTGGCGGGGGTGGACCCCGCCTTCATGGGCATCGGACCCATACCGGCCAGCCGCAAGGCGCTCAAGCGGGCGGGACTGACCGCGGACCAGTTGGATCTGGTGGAGCTCAACGAGGCCTTCGCCTCCCAGTCGCTGGCATGTGTCAGGGAACTCGACCTGGATCCGGACAAGGTCAACGTCAACGGCGGCGCCATCGCATTGGGACACCCCTTGGGTTGCAGCGGCGCCAGGATCATGACAACGTTGATCCATGAAATGAAACGGCGCGGCAGCCGGTACGGCATGGCCACCATGTGCATCGGCGTGGGACAAGGCATCGCCACCGTCGTGGAACGGGCCGACTAGCCGGAAAAGCCAAGTTTATCAGTCGATTGAACTCAACATATGCGTTAGCAACAAAGCCCGGAATTCTATATATTGTGGTCTATTGGACGCTGGCTCCTTGAGTGGAACAGGGTTTCCTTCGGGAGGCAGGCGGGAAGACCTCAAGGAATGAAAAGCAAGGTATCCAGGCTCCTGGTTTTCCTGTCGCTCACGGTGGTGCTGGCGGTGGCGGCGGTGGTGGGACTGGAAGCGTTGCTCGACAACCGCAAGGAGGCCATACGCCGGCAGATGGCAGAAGCCGTCGGCCGCGCGGTGACCTTCGACACCGTCCACCTGAGTTTTCTCCAACACCCGGGAAGCCTCGGCATCACGGTGACCGATCTGCGGGTCGCCGACGATCCCCGGTTCGCGGCCACTCCGCTGATCCATGCAACCCAGACGACCATTTCACTGGGGTGGTGGTCGCTTCTCACCGGCAACCCCACCGTCTCCCACGTCGTCCTCAACCAGCCCGAAATCCAGGTCATCCGTAACGAGTACGGCGATGTCAATATCTTCACGCCGGCGCAGCCGCTGAACCCGGCCTTCCGATCGGTCCACACCACGGTGAGCGCGACTGGTGGAAAGCTCTATTTCATCGACCGATCATCGGACAAACCCGAAGAATTGCGCATCCACCACCTCGAGGTGGCGCTCTCGTGGTCGGGCGGACGGAGCGTCAACCTGGATCTTTCCGGGACTCTCACTCCGGACGGCGAGCAGCCGTTCTCGGTGACCGGCGCCGTGAGCACGGCGCGGCCGCTGTCGAAGTGGGCCGAAAACCCGGTGGATCTGGAGTTGCGCGCGGAATCCCTGCCGCAGGTGTTTGCCGCTCGCGGATGGAAACTGCTGGAGAATCACCTCCCCGGCTACCTCCGTCCGTCCACGCCTCTCGCCGTAAGCACGCGTGTGTCCGGCCGCCTGGCCAGGCCACGGCTGTCACGGATACAGGTCACCGGAGCCCTGTTCGGCGCCGCCGCCGACAACGCCGCGCTCGTCGGGGAAGTGGACTTTTCCAAGGCGGCGTCGTGGAATGAGGGGCGCATCAAGGCGGAGTTGCAGTTGAGCCCGGTGACGCTGGAGCAACTCAGGCAGATCCCCTGGGTGGACCGCGTGTTGCCGACGGCGCTGGTGGTCCACAAACCCCTGAACCTTGCCAACGTCGTCGAGGGCAGGCTCGACGACCTGAAGATTCACACCTCGGTGACGGCGGACGCCAATGCGGTCCAGTACGGCAAATGGCTCCAAAAGGCGCCCGGCGTGACGGCTCGGCTGGCCATGGCCACGCGGGTACGCAAGAACCAACTCCTCATCGGCCCGTCCGAGGCTCGGCTTCACACCGGAACGGTGGCGTTCTCCGGTTCCATCCACCAGCACCCGGAACAGGTGATGCGGCTGCACGTGAAAACCGCCGACCTGCAGCTGGCGGGATGGCAGGAGCTGGTGCCCGCGGGAGCGGACTATAAGCTCGACGGCACCGTGAACGCCGACTTCTCCTTGCGGCAGAAGTCGGCTCCACGGAACGAGCCGCCGACGATCACGGGCAGCCTCCGGTTGGCCAACGTCAACGTCATCGGCCCGCCGGGGACGCACAGGAAGATCCAGGGCCTCCAGGGAGAGCTGGAGTTCCGCGGCCGGGACATCGAGATCCGAAACCTCCAGTTGAGGTCGGGGTTGTCGGACCTCCGGCTGAGGGGGCTGCTGGCGGACTTGAACCGCCCCACCCTCCACTACAGCGTGCAGTCCAACCTGTTGAATCTCGCCGACGTCACCGGAGATGCGGCGTACCGGGCGGATTCCTTGAGCAACCTGGTGAGCGAAGGGTCCGCGGGGTTCACCGAGGGCGTGCTGGCGGTCAAGGGCCATCTCGCCTCCAGCAACGGGCGTCTGAAGGGGGTTCCATACGGCAACCTTCGCGGAGTCGTGCGCTGGAACGGAGCCGGCGTGAGGGTTGACGGACTGGACGTTGAAGCGCTGGGCGGCAGGGTCCGCGGCGGCGGCGCGTTCACGAGCCGTGACGGCAAGGGCTTCGAGATCGAGCTGAACCCCACGGTGGAGTCCCTGGAACTGGCGGGCCTTCTGGCCCACCTCCCGCTCGGGCCGACGGAGCCCGTCAACGGGAACCTGAACCTGGAGGGCCGCTTCAGGAGTTACGGAAAGGACTGGCCGTCCGCGGTCCGCAACCTCAGCGGACGGGGCCGTTTCAACCTGGACAGGGGAGTCCTGGCCAATTTCAATCCCGTCCGCCGGGTGCTCGCGGGCATGGATGCCGTGGAAGGCATCGACCGCATCGATGCCGCGGGACCCGCTTTCATCTCCCTCGTCCGGGACGACCGGGCTTCCTTCGACCGGGCCGAGGGCACGTTCACCGTCGACGGGGGCCGGCTCCGGAGCCACGATCTGCGGCTGATCGCCGACGAGTACAGCATCGTGGGAGGAGGCTGGGCGGACGCTGACGGCCGCGTGGATTTGCAGGCGACCCTTGTCCTCTCGTCCGAATTCTCCCGCGACCTGAGCGGACGCTACCGCAACGTCCGCTACCTCTTCGATACCGACGGCATCAGCCTGCCTTTCCGGCTTGGCGGACGGATCCCCGACGTGGCCGTTCGACCCAGCGTCGTGCAGCTCACCCGTTATATGTACGACAAGCTTGCCGAAGAGCGGCCGCGGAGGCGCGACAGCGACAGCGGCTTCAACCTGTGGAAGCGATTGGAACAGGGCTTCCGGGAGATGCTGCGCTGACCGCCCTGGGTCTCCTTTCCGAGTCTCTTCCGCGTCACCGCACGGGCAACCCCTTCTTCCGACACATGGACCTCCACGAGATCTATCTCCAGGTACGCCGGCAGGACATCGCGTACATCAAGTTCATCGTGGAGTCCTATGAGCTGCTCGGGATCATCCGCACCGTGGACCCCGAGGAGGCGGTCATCGTCCTGCTGGTGCTGGAGGACTCCCTGACCCTGGCCCGCGAGGTGCTGGCCGCCCTGGCCGGCGAAGTGGACCTGAAGGAGGTGCCCCGGCCCGCCGGCCTGGGCGGTGACTGGCTTCTCGGCGAGCTCGCCATCCACGGGCGGGACGCCGGTGAAGAAACGTAATTGAACGACTCCTCCAACCTCAAACCCCGGATCCTCTCGATCATGCTCTCCAGGCCGGGGCACCGCTTCAGCCTCAAGGAGATACGGAAGGGCTTCGGCAAACCGGCCAGGGAGACGGTCGTGGAGGCGCTCAAGGAACTGATCCACGAGCGCAAGGTGATCCGCCTCCACAAGAACCACTACTCCCTCGCCAAGGCCGCCAGCGTCGTGTCCGGCGTGGTCCAGGGACATGCTGACGGCTTCGGCTTCGTGGTCCCCGACCAGAAGGGGATGGACGACATCTATCTCAACCGTCGGGAGATGCGGCGGGTCATGCACGGCGACCGGGTGCTGGTGCGCCCGGAGAAGAAGCGGCACGGCGACAGCCAGGGGCACGTCGTGGAAGTATTGGAGCGGGGGCAGCGCCGTCTCGTGGGGATGGTCCAGACCGACGGGGAACGGACCCTGCTGGTGCCCATGGACCCGCGCGTGGCGCCCGCGATTCCGCTGGCGGGCGCCGGAGCGGCACTCCCCGGCCAGGTGGCGGCGGTGGAAATGACCCGCTACGGCGGTGGCTACACGGCTCCCGAAGCCCGGCTCCAACGGCTCCTGGGCTCCCCGGACGATCCGGAGGTGCAGGCGCAGGCGGTGATCTTCCGCTACGACTGGCCCGAGGAGTTCTCGGAGGAGGCCCGCCAAGAGGCGGAGCGCCACGGCGCGGGCGTCGACCCCGCCGGCCTCACCGGACGCCGGGACCTGCGGCCGCTCACCACCATCACCATCGACGGCGAGACCGCCCGCGACTTCGACGATGCCGTCAGCATCGAGAGAACAGCGACCGGCCACCGCCTGTACGTCTCCATCGCCGACGTCGCCCACTACGTGCCGCGGGGCTCTCAAGTGGACGGCGAGGCGTATGCCCGCGGCACCAGTGTCTACTTCCCGGACCGTGCCCTGCCCATGCTCCCCCAGGCGCTGTCCAACGGCATCTGCAGCCTCAAGCCGGGGACGGACCGGCTGGCCCGGACGGCGCTGCTGGAGATCGGCCGCAAGGGAGCGGTGGAACGGACGGAGCTGTTCCGGTCGGTCATCCGCAGCGACGCCCGACTCACCTACACCGAGGTGGGACGGATGCTGGTGGACCGCGACGCGGCCGTCCTGGCGAAGTACCCGGCGCTCACGGAACCCCTTCGGGAAATGGAGGAACTGACGCACCTCCTCATGGACCGGCGGCGCGCCCGCGGCAGCCTCGACTTCGAGCTACCGGAAACGGAGATCGTGCTCGACCACGACGGCGCGCCCGCGGACATCCGGCGGGCGGACCGCACCATCGCCCACCGCATGATCGAGGAATTCATGATCGCCGCCAACGAGGCCGTGGCCGGCTACCTCCGGGGGCGGAAGTTCCCCTGCGTCTACCGTGTCCACGAGGGGCCCGACGAAGACACCCTCGACGCCCTTGGCCCCTTCCTCTCCACCCTTGGATACCCGCTGCACCGGAGCGGCGAGAAGGTCTCGTCGACGGAGATCCAGCGGATCCTCGAAGCGTGCCGCGGCAAGCCCGAGGAAAAGGTGCTGAACCGGATGCTGCTGCGGTCCATGAAGCAGGCCGCCTACGACCCCGGCAACATCGGCCATTTCGGGCTCGCTTCGGACGCGTACCTGCACTTCACCTCGCCCATACGGCGCTACCCCGACCTCATGGTGCACCGCCTCCTCGATCAGGCCATGCACGGCTCGAGGCTCGATCCGCGGACGCGGGAAGAGCTCGCCGCCTACCTCCAGGAAGCCGCCGACCACAGCTCCGCGCGGGAACGGCTGGCCATGCAGGCGGAGCGGGAGATGGTGGACCTCAAGAAGGCCCAGTTCATGACCGGCAAGATCGGCGAGGTGCACACCGGCGTCATCACCGACGTCACGACGTTCGGCTTCTTCGTGGAGCTGGACCGCTGGTTCGTGGAGGGACTGGTCAGCCTCCGGTCGCTCGAGGACGACTTCTACCGCTATTACGACACCGCCCACCTCATCAAGGGACAGAACCACGGCCGCGCCTTCCGCATGGGCGATCCCGTTACGGTGCGAGTCGTCCGGGTGAAGCTGTTCCAGGGAGAGATCGATTTCGAGCTGGCACAAGCGTGAACCGTCCGGCCATCAGCGCGCCGTGGTCACGAGAATGATGCCGATGACCACCAGCAGCGTCCCGAGGACGGTGGTCCGGGTGACCCGCTCCATGTCCCGGAGAAAGATCACGGTGGCCAGCAGGATCCACATGGGCAGGGTCGCGGTGATGGGCGCGACGACGATGACCTCGCCCCTGTTGAGGGCATAGAGGATGCCCGCGCCGCCCAGGGACTCAAGGGCGCCCGCCCACACGAACGCCCACAGCGCCCGCCTGTCCCAGATATAGCGTTGCGCCAACGGCGGCACGGCCTGGGCGATACCCACGACCAACAGTCCCACCACGCCCATGACCGCCGCGAAGAACAGCGGCTCGGGAGTGAGCGTCAGCGCCACCCGCCGCAACGGGAAGGCGACGCCGGCCAGGAAGGCGGCCGTCATGGGCAACAGGACGTACCATCGCGAGACTTCCATCCGAGCCTGGGCACGGTGCCAGGAAATCGCGATAATGCCCGCGATGACCGTGACGTTGCCGAGGAACACCCGCGGCGTCAGCACCTCTCCCAGCAGCGTGACCGCGATGAGCCCGGCCCAGAAGGGGTGGGTGGCGCGCAGGGGGCCGGTGCGCGCCGCGCCGATCATCTGCATGCCCTGGTAGGTCAGGTGGCGGATGAAGGGCTGGAAGGTTCCGGCGATGACGATCAGCCAGAGGGCGGTCCAGTTCCACGACGGCACTCCGACGATCGCCACTGGAATACCGAACATCACGGACATGGCGATCAGGGACACCAACGTCACGGTGGCCGAGTTGGAATACCTCATGCCTCTGCGCGCAAGGACAAAGCTCAGGGCATAGACGATGGCGGACAGGATGGCGATGAGCTCGGGTGGCATGACGACGTCCGGCTAATGGCCTGTAGCGATGATGGTGATGGTCCCGGCGACCACCGACAGAGTACCCGCCACCGAGTTCGCGCTGATCCGTTCCACGTCGCGCAACACGACCAAGGTCAGGAGCAGCGTCCACAACGGAGAAGTGGCCACCAGGGGCGCCACCGCCACCACCTTACCCATGCTCACGGCGATGAGCGAAAACAGCGACGCCACGGTCTCGAAGGCTCCCGCCGCCATGAACGGTAGCACGGCGCGCCGGTCCCAGGCGATTCGGTCGCGTGTGCCGCCCGCCGACAGGGAAGCGGCGAGACACACGGACGCCACCGTGGCCAGCACCGCGGCAAAGAAGAGCGGCTCGTTCGAGATGTCCAGGCCGTAGCGTCGCACCGGAAACGCGATGCCGGCGAGAAACGCCGCGCTCAGCGGGAACAGGATGTGCCACCAGCGATAGCCGGGGGAACCGCGGTCCGGACTCCAGGATATGAGGATCGTCCCGGCCACCACCAGCACCGTTCCGGCCATGACGCCCGGAGTCAGACTCTCCCCCAGCAACGCCACCGCCCATGCCGCGCTCCAGAGCGGGTAGGTGGTCCGCAACGGCTGGCTGCGGGAGGCGCCGATCCTGGCAACACCGGTGAAGGTCAGATAGCTCGTGGCCGTCTGCATCACGCCCAACAGCACGAACACCAGGAGCGCGAGCCATGCCACCGCGGGAACGCCGCCCGTGGCCAGGACGGCGCACCACAGGAGCGTCATCCGCACGGCCATGGCGACGCAGGTGGCGGTGAGCGGCGTGGAGTATTGCAGCCCGAGCCGGGAGGAGACCGAAACCGACGCGTAGGCGAAGGCCGCCATCAGGGCTATGGCTTCGACGGGCAACGGCGTGAAAACCCCGGCGGGCGTCTCATGGGGAGCCGGCGGCGGCCGGCTCGAGGCTCGCGGCCCCCGGCGCCAGCCAGCGCGACGCCAGCTCCGGCACGCTGACGCCGACATCCGGCGCCGTCAGCCGCACCAGCTCTTCCAGTCGTGGGAGGTCGACGGTCAGACGCTCGTCCAACAGCATCAGATAGTCGTCGTAGAGCTCCGCTGCCAGGTCGAGCCCGTACCCGAACACCCGCTCCAGCATGGCCAGAGTCTCGTTCCGATGCCCCTTGAGGAAACGGATCCCTTCCCGGTGAGCCGCCAGGAACGCCGCCAGGGCGTCTCCCCTCTCCCGGAACAGTGACTCCGTCGTCTCGATGGTGATGGGCAGCGGGTCGTCCGCCACCTCCGGCCAGCCGGAGACCGGCAGAAACCCGCGTTCCCTGGCGACGAAGTCGAAGGGGCGCGGCAGCATTGCGGCGCCGGCGGACCCGTCCGACAGGCGGTCGAGGGCGTGCTGGTCGGTGTCCACGGCTTCGAGCCGCACGTCCGCGCCCAGCTCCAGGCGGCCACGGTCCAGGAACGTCTCGGCCAACGGCGCCGTTTCGGCGATGGCGCGGCGGCAGGCCAGCACCTTGCCGCCGAGGTCCGCGAGGGCGCCCACCTCGGGCGGGGCCATGAGCACGTAAGGGCTGGCGTTCATGCACGAGCCGATGACCCGCGTCGCCCCGGAACGGAGGAAATGCTGCAACGACGCCCGTCCGATGAGGAGAGACAGATCCGCCTCGCCCGACGCCAGCGCCTGATTGCGCTCATCCGTACCCTGGACGTGGTCCCAGGACAGCTCCAGCCCGTGCCGCCGGTAGATGCCCTGCTCGATGGCGAGATAGCCGGTCGGGTCGCGCGCCACCATTTCACGTCCCTCCCCCAGAACCCCGTACACCACCCTTAGCCGTGTCGCTTCCATCACCCCTCCGTAAGAGCCCACGCCCGGCAAAGCTTGACACCACCATAGCGAAGGTGTACCGCCTTGCATAGAAGGGCTGTCCCGCAAATCCATCTCTCGCGCCGGTTCCCCCACACTCGCGGAATTCCTCGACACGTTCGGAACCGGGGCCGAACTTTTCAAGGAGGCACCGCCATGACCATCGCACTGTCCCACGGCGGAACGACCATGTATTCGTCCCCTTCCCGCTCCGAAGAGCTCTGGGTGGGCACCCGGCAGGGCATCGCCGTGCTGGAGCGGGACTCCGGGGGCTGGCGCGTCGCGCGCCACATGCTGGAGGACAAGCACATCAGCGCCATTCACCAGGAACCGGAAACCGGAATGTTCTTCGCCGGCGCGTTTCACGGCGGCCTCCACGTGAGCGGCGACCACGGCGCCACCTGGGAGGCGCGGGAAACGGGCCTGACCGAGAAGGACGTCTACAGCATCGCGTCGTGCCGCTCCAACGGGAGCACCCGGCTGTACGCGGGGACCGAGCCGGCACACCTGTTCCGCAGCGACGACCTGGGCGAGCACTGGACCGAGCTGCCCGCGCTGCGCTCGGTGCCCAGCGTGCCCGACTGGAGCTTCCCGGTGCCGCCGCACATCGCCCACGCCAAGCACATCAACTTCGATCCGCATGATCCCGACACGGTGTACGTGAGCGTGGAGGTGGGCGGTCTGTTGAGGAGCCGGGACCGGGGCGAGACCTTCGAACAACTCCACGGGATCTACGAGGACGCCCACCGGCTGGTGATCCATCCGGAAGACAGCGAGCGCTTGTACGCAGTTACCGGACGCGGCCTGTACGTCTCCTTCGACGGCGGCAAGAGCTTCGAGGAATGGATTTCCCGGCCGTCGGAGATCGGCGACTATCCGGACGGTTGCGTGCTCCACCCCCGGAATCCGGACCTGATGTTCATCAGTTGCGCCCAGTTCAACCCCGGGCAGTGGCGGAAGACCCATTTCGCCGGGGCGCGGATCTCGCGCAGCGTCGACGGCGGCCGCAACTGGGAGATCCTGCGGAACGGGTTGCCGGACCGGCTGCAGGCGAGCATCGAGGCCCTGTGCCTGGAAACAGCGGGCGACACGGTTTCGGTCTTCGCGGCCACCACGGCCGGGGACATCTATCACAGCGATGACGCCGGCGACAGTTGGTCCGTCATCGTCAGCGGGCTGGCGCCCATTTCCAAGGACGCCCACTACAAGGACTTGCAGGCAGCATAGGAGCGAGGTCCGGGAAAGCACAGGTCGGACGAGCGGGGCTCAAGGATCACGCCCCGCGCTCGGCGGATTCGCTTGCCCGGAGACCCACGGTCATGCAACGGGGATCGTTCGGATGAAGTTCGGCTTACTGGTTGATTGTCACGTCCGCAAGGACCAGGGACAGACCCTGGCCTTCGACGAGTTGTTCGGACAGGTGGATGCCGCCGAGGCCATGGGCCTGGACTCCATCTGGATCGTCGAGCACCACTTCCGCCCGCAGGCCTCGGTGCTCTCCGCCTCCATGGCGGTGGCGGGGGCCATCGCCTCGCGCACCAGGCGCGTGCGCATCGGCACGGCGGTGCAGGTGCTGCCCCTGGGGAACCCCCTTCGCATCGCCGAAGAGGTGGCCTCCATCGACCACATGAGCCACGGCCGGTTCGATTTCGGCGTCGGCCGGAGCAGCATCCCCAAGTTCTACGACGGCTTCAACATCCCCTACTCGGAGAGCACCGCGCGCTTCACCGAGTCGTTCGAGATCGTCATGCGCGCCTTCACCCAGGACACCTTCTCCTTCGAGGGCGACTACTACTCGTACCGCGACATCAGCATCTCGCCCCGGCCCCTGCAAAAGCCCCATCCGCCCATCTACATGGCCGTGCGCACGCCCGAAGGCTTCGCCGCCACCGCCCGACGCGGATTCAACGTGGTGCTCTGGTTCATGGGCGACTACTACGAGGACCGCCTGCAGATATACCGCGACGAATGGCAGGCCGCGGGCCACGCCGACCCGCCCGAGATCCACGTGCGCGTGCCGATCTTCGTCGCCGAGTCGGAAGAGCTGGGCCGGGAAATCCCGAGGGCCAGCGTGGTCCACGACCTCCACCGCGTCATCGCCGAAGCCACCGCCATGAACGCCGCCGACCGCGTGGCCCAGGCCCAGGGGTACATGAACGACTACGACGAGTTCCTCCGCACCCGCGTCATCTTCGGCTCGCCCGAGTCGGTGGTCGACCGCCTGGAGGAGTTCCGCGAGCGCATGGGAATGACGGGACTCATCCTGGACATGAACCACGGCGGCCAGATCCCCCACGAGCAGGTCATCAATTCCATCCGGCTGCTCACGGAGAAGGTGGCGCCGCGGTTGGCGTGAATTCTTCCCGGTACCTAGTGGCCAGCTCGCCCAAGGCGGCCGTCCGAGCGATTTCGCATTATCCCCGTAGTCCTACAAACTCCAGGAGTTGGCCGAACTCACCGCGGTCCGCTCTTCTCAAGGCATCTATGTAGGCGTCACGGCGCGCGTTGTCGGCTTGCAGGTCGAAGCCGCTCGCCCATTCGATGGGAGGATGATCAAAATAGCGCCTGAGGAAGAGATCAGCCGCTATGCGGGCGTGCCTGCCATTGCCATTGGGGAACAAATGTATCTCGACCATGCGATGATGAAACCGCGCCGCCGCCTCCAACGGAGTGTAGACACCGGTCTCTGCCCACACTCGGGCGTTATCCAGGAGCATGCGGAGTTGCACCGCGATCTGGGCTGGGTCGACACCGATATTCGTCTCGCGCAGCCGGAAGGTTCCTGCCCATTCCCACACATCACCAAATAGCCGTTTGTGGAGCGTGCGGACGAAATCGTCGTCAAGGATATCGCTGCCTCTTTGCCGACCGAGCCAGAGCAGGCCCTGCTGGATGTTGGCCTGCTCCAACTCATTCAGCTCACCGCGTGTTGTGACATGGCGGAACTTCAAGCCGGTCATCTCATCCGGGCCGAGGGGCGTCGCGCCGTCTGGTTCGCCGGACGTCATTGCTCGTCCCAAAAGTCCGACGGCATGTCGTAGGCAAGCCTGTTCGCCAGTCGCTCCACCTCCTGAACGATCTGCTCGTTTGTCAGCGATTGCTTCTCCAAGGCCATATGGGAACTGGTGCGGCGGACGATGCCTTCCGCCTTTGCACGTGCCTGGACTCGCAAACGATCACGAATGCCGCCGTCAGCCGGCACGATGGCATAGACGAAGCGGCCACCAAGCGAGCCGGCCAGTTTTTCCATCTGCCTGATGGTTATGCCACGCTCGCGCTCCTGACGCTCCGCCTGATAGATTGCGGCCTTGGTCACTCCGGCGCGGCGGGCAAGTTGCGGCACGGACATCCCCAGCGCCTTGCGCATGGTGGTCAGCCATCCTTCAGGTGGTATCTTCAGGCTGCCGATTTGCTCCACGGCCCTGTCAACCATCCGCATGTATTGCCGTTTGGCCGTTGCCCTCACGCTCATAAGTCACCCCCTCACCGAGTATAAGGATATATATCCCAAATACCCGTGATAGGAAATGTATAGATATGTTTTTATGTAACAAAAGAGTAGGTATCTATATACCTACATCCTGCGGAATGCAGGAGAGAGAGGGGTCAGGCTACCATCGGCCGTCCAGAAACGTTACGCGTTCGCATCGTACGGATGGTCGAACAGGCGGCCGTAGCCGGCGACCTCGGCCTGGACACGGGCCAGACCCAGGCCGGCCCACATCATGGCCTGCATGCTGGTGACCACGGGAACGCCGAGGTCCCGCTCCAGGCTGTCGATGATGGCGACGCTGGGCATGAGGGCGCCGGTGATCCAGATGCCGTCGGCGGCCGGGGTCGCTAGACGGAGCTCCTTGGCGGCGTGGTAGATGTCCGCCAGGGGCATGGTGGAGACGCCGTAGCGGCGTGACATGGCGGCCTCGTCGGAGGGCCAAAGGGAACGGGTGGCCACCACCTCGATGCCGGCGTGGCCCACGTACTCGGCGAGCAGCCGGTGCATGACCTCGTCGAAGGGCGTGAGCATCACCACGCGCTTCATGTCCAACGCCTGCATGGCGCGGATGCAGGCGCCGATGTCCGTGGCAAAGGGCGTGGCGGTCTGGCTTGCGACCTCGGCCAGGAGCTTCTCCTCGAAGCCCCAGCCCCGGGTCACCACCAGCGGCACCCCGGCCTGGATGATCGAATCCACCCGCCGGTCCTCCAACTCCTTCACCGCCGCGTCCATGCGGCTCACCGCGTCGTCGTACTGCTGTTGCGTGAGCTGGGTGACGTGGAGCGACGTCATCACGATGGTGACCCCGTCGGGGGCCATCAGGTAGAACTCGTAGCCGTTGTTCTCGTGGCCGGGACTTGGAGTCACGAAACCGATGCGCGCGCGCCAGCCGTAGGTGGCGCCCATGGAGGCTTTCAATGCCATGCGGGTCTCCCGGGAGTCGATGCCGGACCGCCTGCTCCGTTCCTGGCGCGGAGCAGGCGGTCCGCGGTTGAAGGTTTACAGTCCGTAGAGCCGCCTGGGGTTGGCGTCCAGGATGGCGTCCTTGGCGGCGTCGGAGATGTCGGTGCGCTCCCGCAGCATGCGCGCGGCAAAGCGCTCCCGGTCGCCGTGGGGCATGTCCGTCCCCATGACGATCTGTTCCTGACCCACTAGGTCCATCACCTGCGGCAGCAGCGAGTCCTCGATCTCGGCGCTGAAGAAGAGGTTGCCCTTCTCGACGTAGTCCATGGCCGGCAGAGCCTGCGCGGGAACGCACTCGGGAAGGAACTTCAGCAGCAACTCGCCCTGGTTCTCGTAGCGGTGCTTCAGGCGGTCGAGCATGAAGGGCACCCACATGCAGCCGGCTTCCAGGAACACCACCCGCATGTCCGGATGCCGGTCGAGGACGCCGCCGGCGATGAGCGACGTGCACGCCATCAGCACCGGCATGTGGAAAGCGATGACGCCCGAGGGATAGATGTGCGAGTAGAGGTTGTTCACCGACGGGCAGGACCAGCCCACGTGGACCCCCAGCGCCAGGTTGTTTCCCTCCACCGCTTCATAGAACGGCAGCAGCGCGTCGTCGTCCAGCAGCCGGTCTCCCGCGGTCCCCAGCACCATGACGGACACCGCTCCCAACCCCGCGGCCTCGTTCACCGAGCGCACGGCGCCGTCCACGTCGTCGAGGTTCACCACCGCGGCCCACTTGATGCGGTCGTTGCCGCCCAGCCGGTCTCCCAGCCAACGGTTGTACGAGTCGCACAGCGCGGTGGCGAGGGGAATGTTGTCGGTCAGCGGATAGGCGAGAAAGAGCGTCGTGTAAACCACCTGAACGGCGATCTCCTCCTCGTCCATGATCGCCAGCCGCTCGGGGATGTTGGTCAGCTCCTGGCTGCCGACGCTGTCCACCTTGCCCACCGAGTGTTTCGCGAGCTCGCCGTTGATGGTCAGGGGCGTTCCGAGGTTGTTGCAGCCCCGGCCCACCCGGCGCGGGAAGAGCTGCTCGTCGATCATCCAGTAGGCC
>CAZVUC010000055.1:0-113535 GCA_964630405.1 uncultured Syntrophobacterales bacterium
ACCAGCATCAACAGCGGCAGCAGCAGGTTGAGCGAGATCACCAACCCGATGAACAGCCACCCCGCGACCCACCCCCGCCCGAGCTCCATGAGCCGCGGCCGGTAGGCCTTTCCCGAGATCACCTGATATCGCTCACCACGCTGGATGGTCCGCAGGTACCACCAGCTTATAAGAAGCGCCAGGACCATCATGAAGACGCTGATGGCGCCGACAATGCCGTAGTCGGGCGGAGCGTCGAGAGGCTGGGCGCGGACGTAAAGATACGTGCTCAGGGTGTAGGTCCGGTTCGCCATGCCGAGAAACGCCGGAACGTCGAAGGTGGTCATACCCAGCGCCATCACGTAGAGGCCCGCGGCCAGGATGCTCGGCCACATCAGCGGCAGCGTCACGTAACGGAGCCGATCGCAGAACCCGCCGCCGTGAACCTGGGCGCTCTCTTCGAGAGCCGGGTCCATGTTGCGGAATGCAGGCGCAATCATGATGAAGGCGAGCCCCACGAAGTTGAGGCCCTGCACGAACCCCATTCCCGGCACCGTGCCGATGTTGAACGGCGCCGCGTCGAGAGAAAGGAAATCCATCAGCCACCGGTTCACGATGCCGATGCGCGGGTGAAGCAGGAACTGCCACCCCATGGCCGGGAAAAAGGCCGGAACCGCGAGGGTGAGGGTGAGCAGCGTGACGACCCAGCCGCGTCCCGGCAGGTCGGTACGCTCCACCAGGAACGCGATGGGGACCGCCAACACAAGCGAGGTGACCACGACCACGAGAGTGAACCCGAGCGTGTTGGCGGCCGCCCGGAAAGCCGAGTCGTCGCGGAAGAGCTCGCGAAAGTTGTCGAGCGTCCAGACGCCGCCGGCGATCCGCCCTTCCTCGAGGAATGCCACCTGCATCACGACGGCCAGCAGCAGGGCAATGACCACAAGCGTCCCCAGGGCCACGCCGACAAAGGGCGGCGAGCCCATCCACAGTCGCCGCCAACGCGGGGGACGCCCGCGAACCGCGCCCGTTGTGCGTAGTCCGTTCATAGGCTCATGGCACGCGGCGGTGCCGCGGGAGCGCAAGGCGCCGGAATCAGCACCGGCTCCGCCCGAGCCCCGGCCCCGCGTTCAATGGAAGTCGATGACAGCGAGCCTGGAAAAGCGGAACTTGTCGGCGACCCGGGGCAGCACCGTAAACTGGTGCAGCGTGTACTCCATCTCATAGTCGGAAAGGGCGTAGATCCCGTCGAGGGGCACCACCACTGTATAGCCGAACGTGCGCGCGGCCGTGGTCGCGGTGTAGAGCAACGCGAAGTTCGCCGCGCCGCCCAGGAAGACCAGAGTGTCGGTCCCCCAGCCTTCCAGCAGACCCCGCAGGTCACCGCCGAGGAACTTGTCGTAGCCATTGGGGTAAAGGATCGGTTCCTCGCTCCGCCGGGCCAACGCCGTCGCCGCCGCGCCGTTTGGCGTATCCTTCTCCCACACCACCACCGTGTAGACCACCGGCACGGACGCGGCCCGTGCCTTGTCGAGGAACCTGCGGGCCGGCCCGATCAGCGGCTGGGCCGGCTGGGAAGCCTCCTCGGCCTTGGTGTTGAGGTCGAGCACCACGACCGCGCTGCTCCCCGCATCCAGGACAAGCGGCTCCGGCGCCACTCGGTTCGGCGCGACACGCTCCATGGGACGTTCCTCCTTCACGATCACCGTCGCATCCAGCGACACGCCGCAGCCGGGGCAGTAGCGTTCCTGTAGCACGGCCTGGCCTTCCATGACCTCGTGGAACGGCCCCATGCGTCCGGGTGGCAGCAGCCGGGTCACACAGGCCTCGCGCCAGTTCTCGCCGGCGGCGCAGAGCCGGTGGCCGCAGGCGGCGCATTGCACCCATTCGCCCCCCTGCTCCTCCACCACCTCGAGGTTTTCCTGAAGCGGCCGGCTCACTGCCCGTCCCCCCGGTTCTCCCGCAGGCGCCGGCGCCGGGCGTCCTCCGTCGCGTCGACATCCACCGTCAGCGAGTCCGGGTCGATGACCACGCCGTAGACGCCGCGTGCGGTCTCCACCGACACCAGCCCGTTCTCGAAGTCCTTCAACACCGCCCGCGGATCGCGGTCCAGCGGGCTGCCGTAGCCGCCGCCCATGCCAAGGGTATAGTACAGGACGTCGTCCTGCTTGAGGTCGAAGCTGACGTACGACAGCACGCGCCGCGTGCCGCCGAGCTCATCCGTGGTCTGCGGGACCCGGTTGGCCGTCAACATCCGGCCCAGCGACGTCCCCTCCAGGTGAACCAGGATGCTCGGGGCCCCGGGGTAACCCCCGAAAATGCCGCGGCCGCCGTTGGTCGGGCTCGCCACCCCGAAGGCGACCCCCTCGATCTTGCCCTCCGGCGCCTTGTGCATCGAGAAGGCCATCTCCGCTCCGGTGCCGCCGCGAAACCGGCCCGCCCCTTGCTGGTCCCTGGCGTGACGCCGAAACAGGAACAGCATCGGACAGTTCATCTCCAGCCACTCCACGTTGGGGCAGGTCATGAAGTCGAGCTTGGTAGTGTCCACGCCGTCCATGGTGGCCCGCGCGCCACTGCCGCTGAGCGGCGACATGGCCAGGCTCGTCGAATAGAACATGCCGTGCTGGTTCACCCCCGACGTCCGGACCCGGCGCCCTCCCCAGATGCGGGCCATGACCTCGCCGCGCCACGCTTCGCTGCCCGCCAGCATGCCGTTCAGCACCGACACCACGAGGTACTTGGCGGTGGCGCCGCCGGAGGTCGTGTTGAGCGAAACCGGAGCCGGCGGGGTGACGTTCACAAGGGTCCCGGGCGGGGCGATGGTCTCGATGGGCCGGAACAGCCCGTGGTTTCGGGGAAGATCGTAGGCCACCGTCTCGACGATGCCCTCGAAGCAGGTGCCAAAAGTGGCATGGTAGGGAAGGTTGACGCCGACGCTCGACTGGGGGTCGGTGCCGGTGAAGTCGAAGACCATGCGGCTACCCTGTTTCTTCAACGTCAACCGCACGGTCCATGAGCCTTCCCTGGACTCGATGGAGGCGCTGTCGCTCCACTCGCCGTCGGAGATATTCTCGAGACGCTTGCGTAGCGCCCGCTCGGAATGGTCGATCATCTGGGCGGCGACGGCATCCATGAGGTCGACGCCGTGGAGGGTGTAGAACTGCTGCATGCGCGACTTGGCCACGCTGTGGCCGGCAAGCTGGCAGTTGATATCGAGGGCCACCATGTCGGGACGCCGGGTCATGTTGATCAGGGTGTCGAACACGTCCTTGCGCAGGTTGCCGCGGTCCACCAGCTTGATGCCGGGAATGCGCAGGCCCTCGTGGCAGATCTCCTTGGCCTCCGGGGAATCGCCGCCTGGCGACATGGCGCCGATGTCCATCACGTGGACGAACGACGCGCTCCATCCGATGAGACGACCCTCCACGTGGATGGGGGAGACGAGATAGACGTCGGACTGGTGCACCGCCGAGACGTAGGGATCGTTCAGGAGGAAGACATCGTCCTGGTTTACCCCGTCATATTCGGCAAAGCGCTTGATGATCCATTTGACGGTGAATCCGGCACAAGCCACGTGCCAGGGCATGGATTCGCCGGTGGCCAGGATCTCGCCGTCGGCGCGGTAGAGCGAGGCCATGTAGTCATGCATCTGGGTCGTGTTCACCGTGCCGCCCACGCGTTCGATGGTCGTTCCCATCTCCTTCGCGATTCGCTGAAGCCGGTGCGACAGGATCTCGAAGGTCACCGGATCCACGGTCCGGCCATTACCGCCATGCTCCGTCATCATCTCTCCTGGAAAGGGCCGCGCGTGAGCCCACCGTGATACGGACGTTCCCGAGTTCGTCCATAGCCGCCCGGTCGCCCGGGTTGATCAGCACCGTCGTGATGGGCGTCTCGATGATGCCCGGCTCGGCGATGACCATGCCCGGCCGCATCCTGGCGACATCGTACAGCGCGGTGGGCACGAAGCCGCCGAACTCCTCGAAATAGACGGCCCGCGTCCCTTTCTGTGCCGCCGTGATTTCGCCGCCGCCCTCCAGCGGCCGCAGGGAGGGCTTGGGCAGCACCCCGGAGCCGGTCACCCGTAGCGTGACGATCTCCCGGCCCGCGGCACGGTACGCGGACCCCTTGCCGTAGGCGGCTTCGTAGAGCCTGTCGAACCGGGCATAGACGGCTTCCAGATCGCCGTCGGCGAGGGACGCTTCGCCCGGAGGGATCGGGACGTTGATTTCGTGGACCTGGTAGCGGTAGCGCATGTCCACGCTCCGTGCCAGCGTGATGTCCGCGCCGCCGAAACCCGCCGCCTCCAGGCTGCGGCGCACTTTGGCCAGCACCGGGGAGAAGGTTTCGTTGAGTCGTTCGGCGGGTGCCGGCACCAGGAAGCGCTCGGAGACCCCTTCCTCGTACACCACATCCGAGGACACCAGCCCCACCGCGCCGTGGACCGAGGCGGTTACGGGGACCACGACCTGTTCGATCCCCAGCTCGGCCGCGAAGCGGCCAGCGTGCACTGGACAGGCGCCGCCGAAAGCGAACATGGTGTCGTTCCGGGGGTCGTGTCCCCGCTGGATGGTGGCGTTGCGGATCAGGTCGCTCATCTGGGCGTTGACGATGCGATGGATGGCGCTCGCCGCCTCGGTGACGTTCATGCCCAGAGGCTCGGCCACTTTCTCCGTCACCGCCCGGCGCGCCGCCTCCGCATCGAGGGCGATCTGTCCGCCGAGGAAATACTCGGGGTTCAGGTAACCGAGGATCAGGCTCGCATCGGTGACCGTCGGCTCGCTGCCGCCGCGGTTGTAGCACACCGGCCCGGGGCTGGCGCCGGCGCCGCGGGGACCGACCTTCAGCAGGCCGGTGTCCTCCTCGATCCAGGCGATGCTGCCGCCCCCCGCGCCGATGGACTCCACCCAGATCTTGGGGGACAGCAGGCGGTAGCGGAGGAAGATGGGCTGGTAGTCTCGCTCCATGGCGGCGTCGCGTATGATGCCGATCTTGAAGGTGGTACCGCCCATATCCGCGGCCACGATGTTGTCGATGCCGCTCAGTCGGCCCATGTAGTGGCACGCCGCGACCCCGGCCGCCGGACCCGACTCGATGGTGCCCACCGCCTTCCGCACCGAGTCGTCGACGCCCAGGACGCCGCCGTAGGCCTGCATGACCAGCGGCTCGCGGCGCAGCCCCCGGTCCCGGAGCCGCGCGCGCAGGTCGTTCAGGTAGGAGCCGATCCTGGGGCCGATGTAGGCATTGAAGACGGTCGTGGCCGTCCTTTCGTATTCGCCCTGGAAGGAAGCCGTTTCGCTCGAGAGGGTGACGAACAGATCGGGGTAACGCTGCCGCAACAGCGCGCCGAGCATCTGTTCATGGCGGTCGTTGGCGATGGACCACAGAAGCGAGACCGCCACCGACTCGACGCCATTGTCCACCAGCTTCCGGATGGCGCCCTCGGCTTCGGCTTCGTCCAGGCCCGCGAGCACGTCGCCTTCGAAATCGACTCGCTCGTTGACCTCGGCGATGAGCCGCTTGGGGACGAGGGGGTCCGGCTTGGTCAGGGTCGCCATATGGTGCGCTTCGGACTCGGGCAGTCCGGCCACCACGCCGCCGCGCATCATCAGGATGGTGTCGCCGAACCCGGCGGTGGCGATGAGCCCGGTGCGCGCGCCGCTGCGCGTGATCAGTGTATTGTCGCCGATGGTGCAGGCGTGGTAGAAGAGCCGCGTGGCGCTCAGCAGCCCACGCTCGTCGTCCATGCCGAGGTTGTACGCCGCGTCCCGCACCGCATCGAGCACGCCTAGGGCGAAATTGTGCGGCGTCGAGGACGCCTTGCCCAAGGTCATGCTCCCCTCGCCGCTCACCGCGACGCAATCGGTGAAGGTTCCGCCGATGTCGACGCCGACGATGTAGGTGTCGTTCACGCCTGTGTCCCGCCCGGAGTCAACAACGAAGGTTCGTATGGGCGTCAGTTCCCGCGCAGTTTCTTGGCGAGCTTCCGGGAGACCTGGCGGTAGAAGTACGCGTTCTTCACCACGTTCTGGTCGGTGCCGAAGTAGATCGTGGCTCCGGTGGCGCGCTTGCTCTCCACCAGCTTGTTAAGCTGCGACCCATCGCGGAACGGCGAATCACGGCCGATGATCTTCCAGATGGTCTCCTGTCCCTGCTTCGTCAGCATGTAGACGGACAGGAGCTTGGCCAGGTTGGGGTGCGCGCTGGTCTTGGGCACGCTGACCTCGCTCGCGGTGCCCGACATGAAATCGTCCATGGTAGTGAAGTCCACCGGCGCCCCCTTGGCCTTGAGCCGGGAGTAGGCCACCGGCTTTGTGTCGAAGGCGAATATCGGAAACTCGCCGGTGGCCACGCGGTTGTGAACACCCGTGCGGGTGGTGCCGATGATGGTGCCGTTGGCCACCATGGCGTCGACGATGCGGGTGGCCTCTTCCTCACCCAGATGGATCGCCGCCTCGACCCAACCCACGGCAAAGACCGTCGTGCCGATCTTGCCCTTGTACCTGGGGTCGGTGAAGTCCTTGTACGACTTCGGCAGGTCCTTGGCCTTCACGAGGTTGGTGTTGTAGCCGATGATGTGGATCGAGGCGCCGATGACCACGGCGGCGCCGTTGATGCCGATCTCCTCGTCCTTGAGCCCGGGCATCAGCTTCTTCCATGCCACCCGCTCGAGTGCTCCGGCCTGGTCCGACGGGATCTGTTGCCGCGACGGTGCGAAGAAGATGTCGGTGCTCGCAGCGCGGCCGGTCTTGGTCTCGTCGATGATTCGCGGCATCAGCTTGGACGCGCTGGGCCCGGGGGTGGTCTTCAGGCGCACGTTGATGCCGTAGGTCTTGTTGAGGCCCTTCTCGAGGGCCGACATGAGCTGGGGAGAGTTCCAGTCACCGGACCCGAAGACGTTCAGCTCGCCCTCGCGTTGTGCCGCGGCCACCAGTTGCTTCAGCGCGTCGCTGCCGGTCTGGGCGGCCGCCGGCATGAAAATTCCAAGCGCTGACGCCAGCACCACACCGGCCGCCATGGCCACCACGGCGGGCCGCAAGAGAAAACCCCTGTTCGATCGCCCTGAAAGAACTGTCATCATCGTTACCTCCCAGAGTCGCTGTGAACCTCGGTTGCTTCAACGAACCGCCTATCATTATTTGGGCGAGGAAGGTTGTCAAACACTGCGGCAAGCCGGGGAGCCCGGCTGATTCAAGATTTAAACCTGAATTGGCCTATCTGTTCGGAAGCCGGGGAGCGGGAGGCCGTCCGAACGCGCGCCCTTCATGCTCGGGAACGGTAGCGTTTCGGCGGCTGGGGGTTGTTGGCGGGATTGGTGTCGTGTTTCGCCATCGCCGTGACCGCCTCGCCGCCCACCAAGGGGCTCAACTCGGCCTCCAGCGCGTCGGCCCTGTCCTTGCCGTAGACCTCGTCTCCGTCCACGCAGATGGTGAAGGACGCGACGTACTTCGCCTTCTTGGCGGGATCTTCGATGGTGGCCCGGGTCCAGGCGTAGAGCGGGTATTTTTCCACACCCTGCCGCTCGGCCTCGGCGCAATACGCGGCGAAGGCGTCGTACTGGCATCGCAGCGCCGCGTTGTGCCTGTCGAGTATGCCGGTGAGCGGTTCGAGGGCCGGATGGCTTTCCCGGGTGCGCGCGGCCCGGGCGACTTCATCCGCGAGATCGATGCGCAACTGGTACTGCCACTCCCCGGCCTCCGCTCCGGAAGTCTTCTCCGCCATGGCCCGGATGGATCAGGACAGATGCTTCCTGAAGAAGGCGACGGTCCGCTCCCAAGCGAGCTTGGCGGCAGCCTCGTTGTAGCGCGGCGTCGAATTGTTGTGGAAGCCGTGGCGCGTTCCCGGATAGGTATGCGCCTCGTGCGCTACGCCGTTGGCCTTGAGGGCCGCGATGAACCCGGGCGCCTGCTTGTTGATTCGCGGGTCGTTCTCCGCGTAGTGGATCAGCAGCGGCGCCTTGATCCTGGCGACGTCGGCCGCGTCTTTCGGGGCGGAGCCGTAGAACGGCACTCCGGCGTTCAGCTCGCTGCCCATCCGGACCGCGAGGTATCCCACCACCCCGCCGCCGAAGCAGAAGCCCGTGGCCCCCAGTTTCCCGTTCGACAGCGCGTGGGCCTTGAGATACGTGGCGCTGTTGAGAAGGTCGGTGCGGAGCTTGCCCCTGTCGAGGCTCCGCTGCATCTTCTTGCCGTCGTCGTCGTTGCCGGGATAGCCGCCGATGGGCGCAAGGCCGTCCGGCGCCAGGGCGAGGAACCCTTCCACCGCGGCGCGCCGGGCGACATCTTCGATATGCGGATTGAGGCCGCGGTTCTCGTGAATGACGAGCACGGCGGGAAACGGACCCGGACCGGCAGGCTGGACCAGATAACCCCGCATCCTGCCGGAGTTGCCGCCGGGTGAATCGTACTCGACATAGCGCGCCTTGATGCGCTTGTCGGTGAACGAAATCATCTGCGCCGCGGCGTAATCCGGCAGCAACGCCCGCGCCATCAGCAGCCCGGACCCGCCGACGACGGCCAGGGCGCTGGCGCGGCGAAGAAACTCGCGCCGGTCCATCATGCTGTGGCAGTACTCGTCGTAGAGATCGAAGACCTTCGGATCGATTGCATCCTTGTGCATCGGAGTCCTCCTATCCGGCAGATTCCGGCATCCGCCGCGCCGGAGCAACCACGCTAAAGCCTTGCGGGGTTCTTGTCAAACTTCCTCACCAGCGTTTCTTTCGCCACGAAGGCCAGACCGGCGGCGGCGCCCAACAGGATCGGAGCGTAGAAGATGAACGTCCGGCCCGCGCTGACCAGATTCACGAGCCAACCGCCCACCAGCGGACCCATGACCGCCCCGGACTCGCCCACGGTACGGCGCAGCCCCTGAAGACGTCCCCGGGCCTCCGCCGGGATCACGTCGTAGGTGGACACCGCCAGGGCGCCCAGGGACATGCCTTGGGCGAGGCCGATCACCAGCATGATCGCCACGAGTTGCGGCAGCGTCGAGGCGAACGGGAAGGCCAGGAACGCGATGCCCGGCAGCGCGGTGCTGGGGACGCTGGCGTACTTGCGCCCGACGCGGTCCGTGATGAAGCCGGCGGGCAGGATCATGAGCAGGACGAACACGCCGGAGACGCCGAACAGGATGCCCACGTGAGCCGCGGAGAAGCCCAGCTCCACGCCGGCGTAGAGCGGCAGCATGCCCTGCAGGGTGGTGCGGTACATCTGCATGCTGAAGGTCGCGAACACCAGGGCCACGAAGGTGGCCCGCAGATCCGGGAGGACGTCCGAAACCCTTCCCCACCAGGCGACCTTGCCTACATGGACCCGCACGGTGTCCTTGCGGGCCAGCACCGCGGTCGCGAACACGGCCAGGGCGACGGCTGCGTAGACCGTGAACACCATCCGGAATCCCACCCACTGGGTGATGATCCCGCCGGCCACCGGACCGATGGCCATGCCCGCCGACTTGACCCCCATGAAACCGCTCAGCAGCCGTCCCCGCTGGTGCGGCGCCACCATCTCGACGCCGGACACCTCGCGACCCATGGTCCAGACGCTGTCGCCGACGCCGGCCAGGAACTGACCGAGAAAGAGCAGGAGGAACCAGGGGGTGACGGCGGTCATGAAGGCGCCGCACAGGACCAGGGCGCTTCCCACCAGCATGGTGATCTTGGCACCGGACCGGTCGAGGAGCAGGCCCGCCGGGATCAGGATGATCGTTCGGCCCAGCGCGTGGGCGGTAACCACCTGCACGGCGAGCCCGGCGGAGACCGCGAAGGACGACGCCAGCAACGGGATGGTGGGAAACACCATGCCCTGCCCCAGGCTCATGAGCAGGACCGTGCCGTATAGGAGTGCGAGGCTGCCGGCCCGTGGACCCGTCATCGAGGAGGACCCCGGAGGCCGCGAAGGGTCAGGGCTTGGAACCGCCGTAGAGGGAGAGTCCGGAACTCTTCTGGTGGCACGTCACGTCCTGGAACCCGGCGCTCTTGAACCAGGCGAGCTGGTCTTCCATCGACGCCGAGCCGCGGTCGAGGTTGAAGAACCGGCCGCCGGACCGCACCCGCCCGAAGATCTCCTCGTAAACGGCCTTGATGGTCTCTCCGACCCGGACGTTGTGGATGGCGTTGCACGAGACCACGACATCGAACTCGCCGTGGGCCACCTGGCTCCAGTCCTTCTTGCTGAAATCCGAGATCACGTACTCGAACCGCCCCTGGAGCTCCTTCATGCGTTCACCGCCCAGCTTGGCCATGGCCGCCGAGCCGTCATGGCACACGGCGGTGGCGCGGGGAAAGGTTTCCAGCAGGTACTTGCTCAGCGCCCCGTAGCCGCACCCCACGTCCATGAACCGGAAGGCGGCCTCGTTCTCGAAAGGCACCAGGCTGGCCATGAGCGCGAACTGCCGGGCGCGCAAGGTCTCGTTGCGCATCTGGCGCTGCGCCCAATCCTCGACGTATTCCTCGGAGTTCCAATCGTGTTGCCGCAACGGGTCGGTGATCTGTGCCATGTCTGCTTCTCGACCTCCTGTGAATGGCTGTGCCTGAGCCCCGGTCGGTGGCGGTGCCGGTCGTGACCGGGCGCGGGCGGGTTTGAAACCTGCCCTTACACGCTTAGACAAAATGGGCGCGGATGTCCAGGTTGACAGCCGTCCGCAGTGGGCCTATAGGGCCTATGGATGGTTGCGGACCGACCCCCGGACCCGAAACGCCACATGGAGATGGATGCATGACGAGTGAGCCACGGGACGTTGAAGCGGCCCTGAACCTGCGGACTTTCATCGACCGGCTCAGGCGGGCGGGAAAGCTCAAGGAGATCCGCGACGCCCACTGGGACCTGGAAATCGGCGCCCTCACCGAGATCGCGGCCGAATCCGGCGAGGGCTCGGCGCTTCTCTTCGACGCCGTCCCGGATCACCCGCAAGGCTACCGCGTTCTCAGCAATGTCCTCCGGTCGCCCGAGTCCGACGCGCTGGCCCTGGGCATGCCGCCGGACGTTCGCGGACTGGATGTGGTGCAGGCCGTCAAGGGGCGCCTCCAGGACCTCAAGCCCGTGCCGCCGGCCGAGATTGGCGAATCGCCCTTGCTTGAGAACGTCGCCTTCGACGGCGACGTCAACGTCCTGAAGTTCCCCACGCCCAAATGGCACGCGGATGACGGCGGCCGCTACATCGGCACGTTCACCGCCACGGTCTGCCGCGATCCCGACACCGGCTACGTCAACGTCGGCACCTACCGTGTCCAGGTCCACGACGAGAACACCGTGGGCGTGTGGATGATCCCCGGAAAGCATGGCGACCTGATCACCCGGAAGTACTGGGCCCGGGGCGAGAGCTGCCCGGTGGCCGTCATCTGCGGCCTCCCTCCGGGCATGATGACAGCGAGCGCCGTGGGCATCCCCTGGAACATGAGCGAGTACGACTTCCTGGGCGGACTCCTGGAAACCCCGGTCCCGGTCATCAAGGGACAGAAGACCGGGCTGCCCGTGCCCGCCTTCGCGGATATCGTCCTGGAGGGCCATATACCGCCCCCCGAGCAGGAGACCCACGAGGAGGGGCCGTTCGGCGAGTGGCCGGGATACTACGCGTCGGGGTCCCGGCAGGCTCCGGTGGTGAAGGTGGAAGCCGTCTACCACCGGGACGACCCGATCATCACGGGCGATCCGCCGCTCAGGACCTTCCTCAACAGCGAGACTCACAAGTACATCCGCTCCGCCAACATCTGGTCGGCCATGGAGCGCGCCGGCATCCCGGAGGTGCACGGCGTGTGGTTCCCGAAACAGGGACGCTTCGTGGTGACCGTGGCGGTCAAACAGCGTTACTCGGGGCACGCCAAGCAGGCGGGATACGGCGTCCTCGCCACCCGCGACGGCGGCCGGGACGTGCGCATGGTCATCGTGGTGGACGAGGATGTGGACATCACCAACATGGGCGAGGTGCTTTGGGCCATGTCCACGCGCTGGGACCCCAGGACCGACTCCGAGATCCTCGACGTGGCCGCCAGCATCCTCAACCCGCGGCTTTCGCCCGAGGACAAGCAGCGCCGGGAGCTGACCACCTCCTGCATGGTGGTGGACGCCTGCCGGCCCTATAGCTGGAAGGACGCCTTTCCCGGCATTTCCGGCGTCAGCGCCGAGTACAAGGCCCAGGTCCGCGCGAAGTGGGCGGACCGGTTGTGACACGGGCGACGGGCACCGTACCCGGTCCACCGACAGGGAGATTACCCATGAGACACCCATTCCGATCGGCGGCAATCCTTTCGTTGCTCCTGTGCCTGAGCGTTGCGGCCACGGCAGGCGCCGACGTGGCAGGTTTCTACAAGGGCAAGACCATACGGTTCATCCTGGGCGCCTCGCCCGGAGGGGGCTTCGACACCTACGGCCGGACCATCGCCCGCACCCTCACCAGACACATTCCGGGCAATCCGAAGATCATCGTCCAGAACATGCCCGGCGCCGGTTTCGCCATCGCCATGAACTACCTCTACAACATCGGCAAGCGTGACGGCTCGGTGATCGGGGGGACCAACAGCGGCCTCGTGATGAAGCAGGTGCTGGGCGAGAAGGGCATCAAGTTCGACAACGCCAGGTTCGGCTGGCTCGGCAGCGCGGGCAAGGCCACGCCCACGTGCATGGTGATGTCGCGCACCGGCGTGACCGATCTCAAGGGGCTGATGAGCGCGTCGCCGCCGGTCAACTTCGGCTCCGCGGGCACCCTCACCCGCGACACCCCGCTGATCCTGCGGGATTTCGTGGGCGCCAAGATCAACCTCGTCAGGGGGTACAACGGCACCGCGCAGATACGCGCGGCGGTGCGGCGCAAGGAGGTGGACGGGTACTGCTCTTCGTGGGAGTCGGTGCGGATCCAGGCCACGGAACTGCTCAAGGGCAAGGACGGCGACCGGCTGATTCCCTTCCTGACCAGCGGCGACAAGAACGAGCCGGTGCTCAAGAACCTGCCCCTGTTCACCGACCACATCGCGAACGACGACGAACGCACGGCCTACGAAGCGTGGCTGGCGCCGTACAAGTTCTTCCGCGCCTACGTGACGCCGCCGGGGATCCCGCGGGACCGGCTGGAGGCGCTGCAGACCGCCTTCAAGAACACCCTGGACGACCCGGAGTTCAGGGCGGTATCCAAGAAGATCGGCATCGAGATATCGTACCTGTCGGGGGCGGAAATCCAGGGCCTGGTGAACCAGGTCTTCTCCATCGGGCCGGGGGCCAAGGCGCGGCTGGAGCGGCTGGTCAAGGGAAAGTAGGGCGTCAGAGGTAAGCAACATGGAAACGCACACCGCGGAACGGAACGGCGTGGAGGGCGTCTGGCGCGAGTTGGTGGAGCTGGTCAACCTGCAGTTCGAAACCCCGCCCTTTCGCCGGCTGCTGGATCTCCGGTTCTCGCAGGCACGCGCCCAGGCCCTTTCCATCCAGATGAAGCACTACGTCGCCAACCGGCGGGATTGCTGGGCGTTCGTGGCCGGGGCGGCTCCGTTGAGCGTCAAGCGGCTCATCTGGGAGCACGAGGGCGAGGAACTCATGGGCGACAAGGCCGCGGGCAAGGTGGACCACATCACCCTGGCCGTCCAGGAGGGAAGGATCTTCGGCCTGTCTCCCGAGGACTACGAGCGCGTGCGCCCGCTGGACGCGGCCGTGGCCTGCTTCTACGCCTGGATACATCTGGCCAAGGACCGCCCATGGCGGGAGGCCATCGCGGCGTCCGCGGTGCTGGAGATGCGCAACTCCGACGACCTGGTGCGCGGCGGCTCGCTGTCGTACCGCGTCGGCAAGAACCTCGAACGGGACTTGGGGATCCCGTTGAAACGACAGATCAACAATGCCGAGCACGTCACCGCCGACGTGGAGCACGGTCAGCTGCTGCTTGCAGTGGCGCGGGAACACTGCCACACAGAGGATGAGCGGCAGGCGCTGCTTCGGGGCGCCCGGGAGAGTCTCGTGATCGACCGGGCCTACCGCGAGCAGCTCGCCAACATGATGGAGGCGCTCGACTGAATCGCCGGCGTCGTGTCCCACGCTCGTGCCCCTCCGCGCGGGACATCGAACGGCCGCCGGCGCCCGACAGGAGTCCGAAGACATGCCCGATATCGCGAAGCTCAAGAGCACTCTGAACGAGATGTGCAACCGCCAGTACACGACCGACGAGTTCCAGGACCTGCTGACACTGCCTTGGACCATGGAGCGGGGCCGCTACTACGTGGTGCAGAATGCCCTTTACACCAGGAACCGGCGGGACTGCTGGGGCTACGTGCAGGCAGCTTCGCCCCTCGACGTCAAGGCGCTGGTGTGGCAGCACGAGAGCGACGAGCTGATCAACGACCCCCGGGCGGGCATGGACCACTACACCCTCACGGTGAAGCAGGGCGAGGTCATCGGTCTGGAACCCGAGGACTTCGACAAGGCCGAGCTGCCGCCCATGGCCCAGGCGGCCTTCCTCGCCTGGCACCACATCGCCGTCAAGGGCCCGTGGCTGGCCGCGTTCACGTCCTCCCAGATGCTTGAGCGCCGCAACAACCCCGACATCGTGAAGGACGGCGGCATGTCCTACCGCATCGGCAAGAAGTTCGAGAACGAGCTGGGCATCAGCCTGAAACGGATGATCTCCCTCAACGTGCACTCCACCGCGGACACCGAGCACTCGGACATGATGGACGGCGTCTACGACAAGCACGTGCGCACCCAGGAGGACCACGACACGGTGCTTCGGGCCGCCAGGCAGTGCATGGTCATCGACCGCGCCTACCGCGGCGGGCTGGCCTACGCCATGCGGCGCATCGAAGGCTGAACCCCGAGGAGACGGACATGAGCCTCGACGAACTCAACAAGGACCTGGCCACCAAGCAATTGGCGGGTTTCTGGGCATCCAACATCACCGGCAACGACGGCGACGTCATCGAGCCCAGGACCACCGTCGTCCCCTACCTGTGGAAGTGGGACCACATCTACAACGGGCTGCTGGAAGCCGGAGAGCTGGTCAGCCTCGAACAGTCGGAGCGTCGCACCATCCGCCTCCTCAATCCCGGCGTGCCGGGGGTCACCGGCGCCACCAACACGGTGCACACCTCGGTGCAGCTCGTGAAGCCCGGGGAGATCGCCAAGGCCCACCGCCATACGCTGACCGCTCTGCGCTTCGTCATCAAGGGCGGCGGCGCCTTCACCACCGTCCAGGGCGAGCGGTTCACCATGCACCCCGGCGACCTGATCCTGACGCCGCAGTGGACCTGGCACGACCACTACAACGGCAGCGGCGAGAACATCGTATGGGTGGACGGCCACGACGGACCCTTGCTGAAGGCCCTCGAAGTCATGGCGGTGGAGCCCTTCGGCCAGAAGCAGCAGCCGGTGGAGGCCATGCCCGACTTCAGCCTGCACCAGTTCGGCTGGGCGCGGCCGCCGGAGCAGCTCTCGGATTTCCCGGACCCGCCCTTCCGCTACCCTTGGGACACCACCTACGAGTCCCTGAAGGCGCTGGCGTCGAGCCCGGGAGACGAGTGCGACGGGGTGCTGCTGCGCTATGTCAACCCCCGGAACGGCGGCTTCACGCTGCGGACCATCGGCTGCGAGATCCAGATGATCCGGCCCGGCGAGGAAACCCGTTCGCACCGCCACACCAGCACGTCCATCTACCACGTGTTCCGCGGCAACGGCGCCACCATCGTCAACGACCAACGCATCGAATGGAGCCAGGGCGATTTCTTCACCGTGCCGCTGTGGTCCTGGCACCGGCACGAGAACGGACACAAGGACGAGGCCATATTGTTCTCGGTCAACGACCGCCCGGTGAAGGAGGCCTTCGGGCTCTACCGGGAGGAGCGCCGCAAGGAGTCACTACCATGAGCAAACCAGCCACCGCCGAAACCGCCAACGATTCGGAACGGAACCTCAACGAAGCCTCCGCCTTCGCACCCGTCAGCCCCTACGAGATCTACCAGCGGTGGGAAGGAATCCCGGTGTACAAAGGGTTCATCGTCGACGACCTGCTGGAGCTGGAGCTGGGCGACTGGCCGCGCACCGGCGGCAAGGGCGCGTTCGTCAACCTCGACGGCGCCGGCGGCACCTGCGACACCGTGATCCAGGAGATCGCCCCGGGCGGGGAGTTGCGGCCGCAACGGCACCTGTTCGAGGAGGCGGTATTCATCCTGTCCGGCCAGGGCGCCACCACCCTGTGGAACGAGGGCGGCCGGAAGCACACCCTGGAATGGCAGAAGGGGAGCCTGTTCTCCGTCCCGCTCAACACCTGGTTCCAGCACTTCAACGCCCAGGGACGGGAGCCGGTGCGGATGATCTCGCTGACCGACGCCACCGTGATCGTCAACCGCTACCGGAACCTGGACTATATCTTCAACAACCCCTTTGCCTTCGGCGACCGCTACCAGGGCGACGCCAACCAGTGGGGCCAGCCCGGGCGCTACCTTGAGGGGGTGAAGAAGGGCCGCGTGTGGGAGTCCAACTTCATTGCCGACCTTTGGCAATTCTCGCCCAAGGACTACAAGGAGCGCGGCGGCGGCAACCGCACCACCCTGTTCGAGTTCGTCGACAACACCATGAGCGCGCACCTCTCGGAGTTCCCGGTGGGCAAGTACAAGAAAGCCCACCGCCACGGCGCCGGCGCCCACATCATCATGCTGACCGGGTCCGGCTACTCCTTCCTGTGGGAGGAAGGCGCGCCCAGGAAGCGCGTGGACTGGGGCCGCATGAGCATGTTCGTGCCCCCCATCCAGTGGTGGCACCAGCACTTCAACAACGGCGCCGAGCCGGCGCGCTACCTCGCGCTCAAGCCCTGGGGCTTCAAGTACAAGGTGGAAGAGCTCAAGGATACCGGCGAGGACGTCAAGAAGGGCGGCGCGCAGATCGAGTACCAGGACCAGGACCCCGAGATCCACCGGGTGTTCGAGGAGGAGTGCCGCAAGAGCGGCGCCCAGGTCGACATGGCGCAGTTCGGGTTCTGAGGGCGGGGCGGGTCAGTGTTCTTCGGGCACCATGTGGGACTTGATCAGGGCGTTGCACGCGGCGCAGTAGACCTTCTCGAACAGGTACCGCCCCTCCAGGTCGCCCATGAGCGGCCCTGCTTCCGTGGGCGGGAATACACGAGCTTCGCGGGCGCCCTCCCCTGCTGATTCCTCGAGCACGGCAGCGCACCGGGGGCACGATGTTTCCCAGGCTCCGTCCTCCGCGCCACGCCTGTCGCCGGCGGCACCGTTTCCGCCTCCAAGCCGCCGCCGCAGCGCATCGGTGGCTTCGGGGTCCACCTCGCGGGTCCCGGGCTTCAACGCCACGCCGTAGATGCTCCGGGCCGCCTCCTCGGAAACCACTCCATCCGCCACGTCTGCACGCACCCGTTCAGCCTCGCGCCTCAGAGGATCGCCGTAGCCGCCGCCGCTGGCCACGCGCATGTAGAGCACGTCCCCGTCGTTGAACTCGAAATTGCAGTAAGGGAGCACCCGTTCCTCTCCGCCCACCTCGTCGAGGTCCACGGCGTTCCGGTCCACGTCCATGACCTCGCGGACCCGCGTTCCCTCCCTCAGCACGATGACGCTGGGCGCGCCCGGGTAGCCGCCGTACATGCCGTGGCCGGAGTTCCGGAGCCCGGCGACGCCGTACGCCACGCCTCCCAGCCGCCCCTCGGGGGTGTCGTGGGGCGTGTGAGCCGTTTCCACCGCCAACCCGCCCCGGAACCTCCCCGGGCCCGCGGAGTCCACCGCGTGGCGGCGGAACAGGTAGAGCACCGGGAAGTTGAGCTCGAACCACTCGGCGTTGGGACAGCTCATGTAGGTGCCGCCGGAGTCGATGCCGTCGCGGTAGGCCCGGGCGCCGTTGCCGTCCATGGCGCCGTGGGCGAGGTTGAACACGCAGTAGCGGCCGTACTGGCTTATCCCCGAATGCTTGCCGTTGCGATGGCTTGCGTTGGGGGTGACGATCTCGTCCTTCCAGCGCTCGTGGGTGCCCAGCATCTGCATCAGCACCGAGCTGGCCAGGAACCCGATGCCGAATCCGCACGAGGTGGTGTTCATGGACACCGGACCGGGGTACTTGACGTTCACGAGCGTCCCCTCGGGGGCGATGACCTCCAGCGGCCGCAGCACGCCGTGGTTCTTGGGGAGATCGTACACGAGCGTGGTCAGTACCGCGGCAAAGCAGAAGCCGGCGGTGCCGTGGAAAGGCAGGTTGACGCCCGTCACGGCCTGGGGGTCGGTGCCGGTGAAGTCGAAGACGAGCCGGTCGCCGCGCTTGCGCAGCGTCACCTTCATGCGCCAGGTGTCCTGGGCCTCCAGCGCCAGCTCCTCGGTCCACTCGCCGTCCTCGAACGACGCGATCCGCTCGCGGAGGATCGCCTCGGTGTAGCGGATCATCTCGTTACCCACCGATTCCAGAAGCTCCGGCCCGTAGTGATCGTACATCTCCCCGAGGCGCGCCTTGGCCACGTTGTTGGCGGCGATCTCGCACTTGAAATCCAGGCCCACCATGCCCGGCTGGCGGGTCATGTTGGTGAGCGTGTCGAACACGTCCTGGCGCAGCCGGCCCCGCTCCACCAGCTTGATGCCGGGGACCCGCAGCCCCTCGTGAAAGATCTCGGTGGCGTCGGGAGAGTCCCCCCCCGGCGACATGGCGCCGACGTCGTTCACGTGGACGAATGTCGCGCTCCAGGCCACCAGCCGGCCCCGGTGGTGGATCGGCGCGATGACATAGACGTCGGACTGGTGGATGGCGGCGAGGTAGGGGTCGTTCAGGAGAAAGACATCGTCCTCGAACACCTCCTCGGGCGGAAAGCGCTCGATAATCGCCTTCACCGCACAGCTGGCGCACGCCACGTGCTGTCCCAGGGTGGCCCCGGCGCACAGGATCTCCCCGTCCGGGCGGTACAGGGACGCCATGTAGTCCCGCTGCTGCGTGGTGTTGACGGTGCCGCCGGTGCGCTCCAGGGTGATGCCCATCTCACGGGTCACCTGGTGCAGCCGGTGCGACAGTATCTCGAAGGTCACCGGATCGATGCCGCGGATTCGGGTATCCATGGTGTCCCCCTCAGCTCCCGATGAGCAGCCGGATATTCCGATACTCGTCCATGACCGCCCGGTCGCCGGGGTTGACCAGGATGGTCGTCACCGGCGTCTCGATGACCGCCGGCCCCGCGATCTCGTTCGCGGGTTGCAAGGATTCGAACGTGTACACCGGGGTCTCGCGCGGCTCCTCGAACTCTTCGAAGCAGACCTTCCGGCGTCCCGTGACGGCGCCGCCCGCGTCGCCCGACGACAACGGGTACCGTTGCAGCCGGGGCTTGTCGAGCATGCCGGTGGCGGTGAGCCGGAAGTTCATGATCTCCTTGCCGGCCTCACGGTAGCCGGAGCCGGGGCCGTAGGTCCGTTCGTACAGGCCGTCGAAATGTTCGTACACGCCCTCCAACTCCTGCTCCGATAGCGGCTCCGCGCCTTCGTGCATGCCCACGTTCAGCTCGTGCACCTGGTAGCGATACCGCATGTCGAGGCTTCGCTCGATGCGGACGCCGTCGCCCTCGAAGCCGGCCGCCGCCAGGTCCGCCCGGGCGCGCCGCGCGAGCTCGTCGAAGTTCCGGTTGACGCGCTCGCGGTCCGCCGGCACCAGCAGCCGGTCCGACTTGCCGTACTGGTAGACGATGTCCGAGCTGACCAGGCCGGTGGCGCTGTGCACCGACGCCGTGAGCGGCACCACCACCTGCTTGATGCCCAGTTCCGCCGCGTAGCGGGCCGCGTGCACCGGCCCGGCGCCGCCGAACGCAAACAGGGTGAAATCCCGGGGATCGTAGCCCCGCTCCACCGTGGCGCGCCGGATGAGATCGCTCATGTGCGCGTTGATGATACGGTAGATGCCCGCGGCCGCGGCCTCCACGGACAGTCCCAGGGGCCCGGCGACCCTCTGCTCCACGGCGCGGCGCGCCCGTTCCGCATCCAGCGACATGCGCCCGCCCAGAAAGTAATCCGGATTGAGGTAACCGAGCACGAGGTCCGCGTCGGACACCGTGGGCTCGGTGCCCCCCAGACCGTAGCAGGCCGGTCCGGGCTGTGCCCCCGCCCCCTCCGGCCCCACCTTGAGCAACCCTGTCTTGGGATCGGTCCAGGCGATGCTGCCGCCCCCCGCGCCGATGGACTCCACCCAGATCTTGGTGGCGTAGATCTGATGGCGCAGCAGCACCGGCTTGTAGTCCATCTCGATGGCGCCGTCCCGGATCACGCTGACCTTGAAGGTGGTGCCGCCCATGTCCGTGGCCAGGATATCGGGCAAGTCCATGAGGCGACCGAGCCAGGCGCTGCCGGAGACCCCGGCGGCGGGGCCGGACTCGATGGTGCCGATGGCGTTCCGGGCGGTGGCCTCCACCCCCAGGACCCCGCCGTAGGACTGCATGATGAGCGGCTCGCCATCGAGGCCCGTCTCCCGCAGCCGGCCCCCGAGGCGCTTGACGTAGGTAGAAATCCTCGGTCCGATGGCGGCGTTGAACACGGTGGTGGCGGTGCGCTCATATTCGCCCAGGTAAGGCGCCACTTCGCTGGACAGGCTGAGGAATATCCCGGGGTGCCTCTTGGCGACGATCTCGGCGATGGCCCGTTCGTGCCGGTCGTTGGCCAACGACCAGATGAGGCATACGGCGATGGCCTCCACTCCCTTCGACTCCAGCTCGGCCACGGCCTTCTCCACCTGGGCCGGATCGAGCCGCACGAGCACCGAGCCCTTGTAGTCCACCCGCTCGTCCACCTCCTCGATGAGCGGGCGGGGCACCATCGGCTCGGGCTTGTCGAGGGTGGAGAGGTGGAAAATCTCCGACTCCGGGACGCCGTCGGTGAAACGCCCGCGCATGATGCGAAGGGTGTCGGCGAAGCCCTTGGTCGTGATCAACCCGGTCGTGGCCCCGGAACCGGTGATGAGGGCGTTGTCGCCGATGGTGCAGGCGTGGAAGAACAGCGTGGTGGACGCCAGAAGCTCGGTTTCGTCCGCCAGCCCCAAGCTCTCGGCGGCGTTCCGCACCGCGTTCAGGGCGCCGACGGAATAGTCGTCCGGCGTGGAAAGCGACTTGCCCACGGTCACCGTGCCGCGGGCGTCCATGGTGACGCAGTCGGTAAAGGTGCCGCCGATGTCCACGCCGACCGTGTAGCGATCTCCTGACTCATCCATAGCTGTTGGGTTTCACTATATGATTTGGCAAGTCAGAGCTACAGACTCGACGTCGGCGCCCATGACCATGGGCATTGGGCTTGCTGCCCGCGATCGCCCCAGGGTTGCCGGCTCGTGGCGCCTGTGCCTGTATACAACGGTGATCTCATTTCCAATGCCTTGTGGAGCGAGGAGCATTCGGTCGGGGCCGCCGCTGTGGATTCCAAACGGGAGTTGCCGGGAGGAGGCATGAACGGAACACCCGCCCTTCGTCCCGGCGAGTTCGTTTCCCTCGTCGCCCTCTTGATATCGCTGGTAGCGCTGTCGACCGATGCGATGCTTCCGGCGCTGCCCGCCATCGCTCACGACCTGGGGGCGGCGCGTCCGAATGACGCCCAGTTCATCGTTACCGCCCTGTTCCTGGGGCTGGGCCTCGGTCAGATCGTCTTCGGTCCGCTTTCCGACAGCATCGGACGCAAGCCCGCTATCCATACGGGCCTCGTCCTGTACATGACCGGATGTCTCATGAGCATCTTTGCGCCCACCTTCAACGTGATGATCGCGGGCCGCGTGCTGCAGGGCTTCGGAGTGGCGGGACCGCGCGTCGTAACCGTCGCCCTGGTGCGCGATCAGTACGAAGGACGCCAAATGGCCCGCCTCATGTCGTTCGCCATGGCCGTGTTCATCCTCGTCCCCACCATCGCCCCGGCCCTCGGACAGGGTATCCTGTGGGTGGGAGACTGGCACGCCATATTCGCCACCTTCTTCGCCATCGCCGCCATCGCATTCTCATGGGTTGCACTTCGCCAGCCGGAGACCCTGCCTGCCGCCCGGCGGCGGTCCCTCTCTCCCCGGGCCATCGGCGGAGCCGTCCGGGAAGTCCTGAGGATTCGAGCCGCGCGCGGATATACCGTCGCCACCGGCTGCGCGTTGGCGCCGTTCGTCGCCTACCTGAGCTCTGCCCAACAGATCTTCCAGGGAGCCTACGGGACCGGCGCGCTGTTCCCCGTCTATTTCGGAGTGCTGGCGCTGGCCATCGGAGTTGCCTCGCTCGCAAACGGCCGTCTCGTGCTGAAGCATGGGATGCGCCGGCTCTCAAGGACGGCAGCGGTGTGCATTACGCTGGCCTCGGTGGTCGCGTGGCCGCTGGCTTTCACCTTCGATGGGCTTCCTCCGTTGTGGCTGTTCATGGCCTACCTGCTGGTCGTCTTCCTCTTCTTCGGTTTCCTTTACGGAAATCTCAACGCCCTCGCCATGGAGCCCCTCGGCCACATCGCGGGCGTGGGCGCGGCAGTGGTCGCGGCGCTCTCCACCTTCATCGCGTTGCCGCTGGGAGGGCTCATGGGCCAAAGCTTCGATGGGACCATGTACGCCCAGATTGCCGCCTTCGCGGTATTCGGAGCAGCGGCCTTCGCTGCAATGAGATGGGCCGAGGGGGATGGAAGCGCACGACGCAGTGGAGACCCCATCGCCCCATCGTGAGGCGGGAGCCCCTACCACGCCCTTTCGAGCACCGCCAGGACCTCCTCGGGGTCCGTCACCGGCCTCGGGTTGTAGATGATGTTCGGCGACACGATGACCTTCCTCGCGATGTCCGGAAGATCGTCGCGGGGGACGCCCACGTCCCGCAGCCGACGGGGCAGGTCCATGTCGCGGACCAGACCGGCCACGGCCGCCTGGGCGCCCTCGGCCAACTCTTCGTCCGTGGCGCCGTGGCCGCCCAGGGCGCGGCCGAGGGCGGCCTGAGCGGACAGGCTCACGGAGCGGTTGAACTCCATCACGTGGGGCAGCATGACGCAGGAGGTGTGGCCGTGGGCGACGCCGTAGGCGCCGAGCTGCCAGCCGATGACCTGGGACAGGCCCTTGTGGACGCCGCGGCCGTGGAAACCAACGCCCACCAGCGCCACGTGGCACTGGGTGAAGGCCTCCAGGTCCTCCGGGTTGCCCTTGCAACGCGGCAGGTACCGGTGCAGCAGCTCCCCGGCCTCGAGGCACATGTTGTCCACCACCGGATTGCGGTCCACCGTGTAGAGCTTCTCCACCACGTGCTCCATGGCCTTGAGACCGGTGGCGCACCACAGGCCGGCCGGGGTGGACGAGGCGATGGCAGCGTCCAGGATCACCGCCCTGGGCACCAGGTCGGGATGGCGCACGTGGTCCTTGAACTTGCGCTCGGGCCGGTTGATGGTCACCGACCAGGTCGCCTCCGACGCCGACAGCGTGGTGGGGATCGCCACCTGGGGGACCGGCGGCCGGGGCAGCGCGGCCAGCCGCTGGTTGTCCGGCGAGGCCACGTAGCCATCCAGCTCCTCCACCGATTCCAGGCCCTGGGCCAGGATGAACGCCACCGCCTTGCCCCAGTCCGCCACGCTGCCGCCGCCCACGGTCACGATGACGTCGGGCTCGACCTCGCGCGCCTGACGCGCCGTGTCGAAGCACAGCCAGTCGGGGGTGAACTCCGCGCTGTCGCTACGGACCGCCGCCACCAGGCTGCCAAGCCCGTCCGCTATCCGGTCCACCCAGGGCGTGCGTTTCGCCAGCGAACCACTGGCCAGCAGCAACGCCCGGCCGCGGCCCATTTCTTCCAGGAGTCCTCTCAGGCGCTGGTGGGACCCGGGACCCCAAATGACGTGGTCCGGTATCGCGCAGCGGTCCCGCCACTCTCCCTGGAGATCGTCGGCTGTCGTCGGCATGGATGGTCCTCCTCTCGGGTTGGGGGATGGTTGCACGCCCGGCGGGGCCAGTCAAATCAGGGGCGGGCGGTCTTGTCAGGCCGGGAAGACTGTGAGAGAAGTGGAGACCGGAGGGAACGATCATGAGCGAGCGAATCATCTCTGCCGACGGACACATGGATCTCTTCTATCTCGACGAGGACACCTTCCGGTCCCGGGCTCCCGCGAACCTGAAGGACCGGGTGCCCAACGTGCACACGGTGGACGGCAAGCCCACATGGGTCGGCGACGGCGCCGTGATGGGCGGGCACCGGGCCTGGATGGGCCGGCAGCCCATGACCAACCACCGGGGCCGCAGGATGCGCGAGGCCGGCTGGGAACCCACGCACCCATCGGATCCCAAGCTGCGGGCCAAGGATCTGGACATCGACGAAATCGCCGCCGAGGTCATCTACGGCATCCGCTTCGTGGAGGACAGCATCAAGGACCCGGACGTGATCACCGCGACCTACCGGGCCTACAACGACTTCATCGCCGAGTTCTGCGAGTACGACCCCAACCGCTTCATCGGCATCGCCGACATCCCCGCCCACTCCGCCGACGCCGCGGCCGCGGAGCTCCGCCGCATCGGCAGGAACGGCCTCAAGCTCAAGGGCGCGCTGTTCGACTTCTTCAACGGCCCCGCGCCCATCTGGCACGAAATGTGGGAACCCATGTGGGACGCCGCCGAGGAGGAGGAAGTGGCGCTGTCGTTCCACATCGGCGCGGGCCACGGCACCACCACGGTGGGCCCCCGAAGCGCCGAAGAGAAGCTCAGGGGGAATATCCCGAAGGTTTCCCGGGAAGCCCATGTAGCGGTGGTGGCGATGCAGGCCGACGAGTGCCTGGTGTCCATCATCCTGTGCGGCGCCCTCGAACGCCATCCCGCCCTCAAGGTGGTCATGGCCGAGAGCCACATCGGCTGGATCCCCTACGTGCTGGAGCGGCTGGACACCAAGTTCCGGGAGGGCGAGTACGAGGGCATGATCAACACCCCGCCCAGCGCGCTCTTCCGGCGCCAGATGTGGGCCACCTTCCAGGACGACAAGGTGGGCGCGCAACTGGCGGAAGAATACGCCCCGGAAAACTTCTGTTGGGCCTCGGACTATCCCCACCGGGACGGGATCTGGCCCGACTCGCAGGAGTTCATCGCCCAGACCATGGGCGGGTTGAGCGACAAGATGCGCCGGCGGCTCACCGCGGACAACGTGACGCGGCTGTACAATATCCAGTAACGGGGGCGTCGCGGCCTGCCCCGTACCCCGCCCTGGATTCCCGCTTTCGCGGGAATGACGGAAAGGCGGCGGGAATGACGGAATCTAGGCGGGACTGACGGCATCGGGGCGGGACTGACGGCATCGGGGCGGAGGCTACAGTATCTTTACCTTGGAGCGGTTGTAGACGGCCACCGACGCGGCCGACGCGCAACTGGACGGGTACTCCGTTGCGTCCAGGGTCCAGACCAGGGTATCCCGCACCAGCCCCTCCGCGTCGGTCTTGTTGCCGTAGAGCGTCGAACGGTGGGTGAAGCCGAGCTTCTCCGCCACCCGGGCGCTGGCTTGGTTGCGCGGGTCGCAGCGTATCTCCACCCGCTTCACCCGGTTGATCTCGAAGGCCACCCGCGTCAGCGCGGCCGTGGACTCCGTCGCCAGTCCCTTGTTGGCGTACGCCTGCGCGATCCAGTAGCCGATTTCCCGCGCGTTCTTGTTCTCCCGGGTGTGCAGGCCGGTGCCGCCGACGATCCGGACGCCGTCGGCGCCGAAGATGCCGTAGACGTAGTCCCGCCGCGAGAGGAAGTCGTCCCGGAACCGCCGCAGCCGCTCCGTCTTCATCTCCAGCGATTCCGGCTCCTGGCGCGCCCAGTCGATCCACGGGCGCAGGTAGTCCAGGTTGTCGTTGATCACCCGCTGCAGCGGGTTGGCATCCGTCGGATGCCAGCAACGGAGGATCAGACGAGGCGTGTGGATGCTGTATGCCAGTCCCGAGGGGCGAGCCATGTACCTATTGCCCTGAGGCCCCTCCCCTCGTTCCCGGTGCTCCTGGTCCGCTACTTCTTGGACGCAAAGGTCTTCTTGATGGTCGCCATCAATTCCGGCGGCAGCTTGGCGACGTTGGCCACGAGCCGCGCCACTTCCTCGCCGGAGACGGGCGTGATGTCGAACTTGCCCTTTGCCTCGGCCAGGAGCTTCGGGTCCTTCATGGCGGCGTCGAAGGCGCGGCGCAGGATCATCACCCGGTCCTTGGGCGTCCCCGGAGGCAGGGAGTACGGCCGGTTGAGGGAGCCGCCGATGTCGTGGACGACGGTCTTCATCACCACCCTTCCCTCTTCCGTCTTCATCTGGTCGATGCCCAGGGGCACTTTCGTGAGAGCGTAGTGAGGCTTGTCCACGAACTGCAGCAACACGCGCACGTCGCCGCTCTTCAGCGCCGCGGCCCAGGGGTTCTTCAGTCCTTCCCAGCTCGCGCACACGCCGCCGACCTCGCCCCTCTCGGCCGCCAGCCGCACCGGCGCCGTACCGCCATACCCTTCGATGAGCTTGAGGGAAAGGTCGGAGTGCTTGTCCAAGATCACCGGGATGTCCGACATGGTGGAGCCGGGCCGCTGGCCGCCGAACTTGAGCGGGCTCTTGGCCGCGCGCCAACTCGCCAGGTCGACGATGCCGCTGGACTTGTGGACCATGCAGACGTTGTGTATCCGCACCGGCGCGCCGACCCACTCGAAGTTGGCCGCGTCGAACTTCACCCCCTTGTCCCCCAGGTACTGCTGCAGGACCAGGCCGCCGATCCACATGCCCATGGTCAGCCCGTCGGGCTTGACCTTGTTGTACATCTGGTTGGCGGTGATACGGCCGCCGGCTCCGGGGCGGTTCTGGACGATCATCGTCGGGTTGCCCGGAATGTGCCTGGGCATGTGGCGGGCAACCATTCGCGAGTAGGCGTCGAAACCGCCGCCCGGGGAGGCCGCGACCATGATGTGCATGGTCTTGCCGGCGAAGAAGCTGTCGGCGGCATGCGTCGATGAAACGGCCATGGCAAGGGCCGCGAACAAAGCCAGCGACGAGAGCGCGAGTTTCCGGTTCATGGGGTCCTCCTGCAGTGTCGTCACGGTTGACGTGATGTTACAAACAACAGTTCCAGGTCCTTATACCACAGGCACCCCATTGCGGCTCAAACGGATAATGAACCTCACACTTGGCAGGATCACGGCCGTTCTCGGCCTGGGCGCATTCCTGGCGCTCACTTCCGGTTGTGCTCCCGCGGCGTCGGTAGAGGCGGAGACGTCACGTGCTCTCGTCTACCTGGACGAGAGGGGCAAGCTCGTCTACGTGCCCGACGCCAAGGGAAACGTCATTCCGGACTTCTCCAACGCCGGCTACGGCGGCGGAGGCGTGGCGATCCCCCGGGTCCCGGTCGAGGCGGTGGTGGAGCCGGGGCCCGGCGACGACGGCGAACGCATCCAGGCCGCCATCGACGGGGTTTCGCGGATGGAGACCGACGCCGACGGCCACCGGGGCGCCGTGCTGCTCCGGAAGGGCGAATACCAGGTGGCCGGAACGCTTCGGATTTCGGCGGGCGGCGTGGTGCTGCGTGGAGAAGGACGGGAGCGCGACGGCACGGTGCTCATGGCCACCGGCACCAGCCGGCGCACGCTCATCGAGGTGAACCCTGCCTTCGTGCGCCTGCAAGAGCACCGGTCGGTGCGGGTCAGACGCGGGACCGCATGGCGCGAGGTGCCTGGCACCCGGCGGGCCATCACCGACACACATGTGCCGGTGGGCGCAAGGACCTTCCACGTCGAGTCGACCCAGGGCCTGGCCGCCGGCGACCGCATCATCGTCCACCGGCCCAGCACCGCCGGCTGGATCAGCGCCATCGGCATGGACCGCATCCCGCCGCGCCGGGGAAGGGTGACCCGGCAGTGGCGGCCCGGCACGTACGACCTGCGCTTTGACCGGGTCATCACCGGCATCCGCGGCACCGAGGTGACCATCGACGCGCCGTTGGTGAACGCCATCGAGCGGGAGTTCGGCGGCGGCTGGATCTACCGGTACGAGTTCCCGGAAAGGATCGCCCGGGTGGGCATCGAGAACCTGCGGGCGGAGTCCCACTTCAACGGCTGGGCCGACGACGAGGACCACGCCTGGAACTTCATCCTTCTGGATTCCGTGGAGAACGCCTGGGTGCGGCAGGTCACCGGCGTACACTTCGCCTATAGCTGCGTCTACGTGGAACGCCACGGCAAATGGATCACGGTGGAAGACGCCGCCTGCCTCGATCCCGTATCGAAAATCGCCAGCCCGCGCCGCTACGCCTTCGCGCTCCGGGGACAGCTCACGCTGGTGCAGCGCGCCTTCTCGAACCAGGGACGGCACGACTTCGTCATGCACTCACGCGTGCCCGGACCCAACGTCTTCCTCGACTGCGAAGCCCGCAACGCCCACAACGACAGCGGACCCCACCACCGCTGGGCGGTCGGCACCCTGTACGACAACGTCCACGTGCGGGGCGACGCCCTCAACGTGCGGGACCGCGGCAACATGGGCACCGGCCACGGCTGGGCCGGCGCCCAGATGATGTTCTGGAACTCCTCCGCCGACAGCATCATCTGCGAGAGCCCCCCCACCGCCCGGAACTGGGCCATCGGCTCACGCGCCTACAGCTACAGCGGCGACTGCTATTGGTACTCGGCGGGCAAGCCGGTGGAACCGAGGAGTCTGTATCTCAAGCAGTTGGAGGAGCGGCTGGGAAGGGTGGGAGTGACAAAGACGCCGGAGTAATGAGATACCAAAACCATCCTAATCGAGCCCAGGCTTCCTGAACACTTGAGAGAACGACGCGAAGATCTTCAGCACCGTCTCGGGATTAGGAACCGTATCTCCCACGAACTCGACCTGGAGATTGAACTTCAGGTCATGACCCATCAAGGCTTTGGCGATGTCGGGCAGTTGGCTCGCCAAGTCCCGTAGTCCGTCGGCATCCAAGACAGCCTCGGCAATCGTTAAACCCCGGTGTACCGACACCGCTGGGGCTTCACGCCCCAACGGACCTGCCACGAGCGGGGCCGGCTCTTTGGAAACCGCTGCCGCGCGACGGCGTGCGACCCAAGCCGCCCTCCGCAGGGCAGCCTCCGCTCCGGCAAGATCCAAGCCACGGCCGGTCTCTGAAGGTCTTCCACCCCCGGAACTCATTCTCGAATCTCCGTTAGCACTGGTTCGGCACAACGGTCGTCAACGGTCATGCCTTCCACCCCTGAAACGTGCCGCGCAAATCCTCTACAAAGCGCTTAAAGGACCGATCCGATCTTGAGGCACGGCCCAAATCCATCTCTCTCACGATATCTTCTGCGTATTCGATACCTCCGAGCAGAGGTGTTGTCCCGGCCGATAAATGGCATCGATCAACTGCTGTTTATAGCGGCCCCGATCGCATTTTTGGTCGGGTGCATGACAACCGGTCCCAAACACCGCCTTGAAGGCCGCGCCGTCAAGCAGCAGCCAACGTTCGATATGTGGGTCGGGAATGGCAAAAATCATCGGCGCGGGAGCCTCCAGATTGCCGATCTCTCTCTCACGCTGATTGGGTCCTCTACAATTGGCGTCGGTGGCAACCACAATCAGGTCCGGCCAAGGCCCGCCCTGCCGCCTAAGGTCGCGCATATAGTCGGCAAGTTCCGTGGTCATTTTGCCGTGACCGCCTACCGCGCTGCGCCAATCGAGTCGTACGACGATGTTGAATTCCGCTGAGATTCTCCGTACCAGAGCACCGATGAACTGTTGATGCGCATCGTCCTCGACGAACAGCGCAATCTCACGCATCGAAGTCACCCCTCAGGATGCGTGCGGATACGGGGCGTCCTTCCTCCTCATCAGAGAGTGCTTGGCTGATATCGTCGCGTCGCCAAAGCGGTCCCCAAGTGGGGAACGAGGCTATGTGGGTCCGGCCGTCCAACCGGCGCACCGAAAACAGGGACTCATTCGCGAGCAGATCGGCAAGGATCGGCGAATGCGTTGTGACGATGTACTGCGTCCGCTTCAGGTTTTGCTGTGTTTTTAGCAATTCCGCTATCAACTGGACCCGGCGTGGGTGAACACCGTTCTCCGGTTCCTCGAATCCGACCAGAGCTGGAGCTTGGTCCACTCCTGTCAGCGCCAAGAGTCCGAGCATCCGAAGCGTACCTTCGGAAAGTACACGCGCCGGCATTGCAACACCGCCCTCTTTGAGACGCAGCTCGACTTCACCAAGGTCACTGACTTCCACTTCGATGCCATCGATGTTCGGCATCAACATGTGCAACGCCTTCTCGACCCCTTTGAATTGTCTGGGGTCCGTAGCCTTCATCGTATTGAGGAACGAAGCGAGTTCTTCGCCCATCAAGCCTATATGGCGCACTTCCTTGACCGGATTTGCGGCACGCATACGTTCTCGAGGCTCGAAATAAAAGAACAGCCAACTCTCCAACTCACGCCGCACCGCTGCCAAGTGAGGGTAGTGCGGCGGGTAATGCGGCATGGAAAGAATGGTTTGGTCCAGGTATCGATCGAAGTAGGTGGGGTGCGACTGCCCTTCGTGCCGCAGGTGAATTCGTTCGTTTTGCCGTTCGAGAAACGGCTTGCGTTTACCAGTGGGTTGCCCCTTGCTGTTCAGGGCACTCAGGTATTCGTCTGCAACGCGAAGGATCCCCGTCCTGGGCAGCATCTCTATCTCGATGCGGTAGCGCAGGTCGCGTTCACGGACGCGGGCCGGCATCTTGCTTCCTTCCTTGAACTCGGAATCGCCGTTCGGCCGACGCATTTCTTGTATCTGGCGATTGACACTCGTGACCACTCCGTCTGACAAGCTCAAGTCCGCTTCAATCGAAAACCACAACCTTTCCTGCTCAAGCAACCCCTTGATTCCGTTCCGACCGATGGTGAAGGATTCCAGTGGCTTGCCTCGATACGGGGGTTCGAATGCTTCTTTGAGTGTCCGGCTCGTCCCGAGCTTCGATAGAAGTTGCAAGGCATCGAGCAAGTTGCTCTTACCAGCAGCGTTCGGTCCGAACAGAGCCACGAGTTGAGAGAGATGCACCTCAACGTCTTCTAACGACTTGTACCCGCGGATGTGTATTCGCTTAAGCATCGTCTTTCCCTAGTCCTTACTTCCGATTACTGGCGGCGACGTTGCTTCCTGGACTTTGCCGCTCCAATCGTCTTCACGGTGCATCCCGCCTCATCCGTCTTGCCGCTTCGGCGGGGCGTAGAGCTGCAACAGGTTGCCGTCGGGGTCGAAAAAGTAGAAGCCGCGGCCGGAGCGGCGCTCCACCACCGGGACCTCGTGGATGCGGACGCCGGCGGCGCGCATGCGTTCCTCGGCGGTGTCGAAGTCGTCGCCGTCGACGTAGAAGGCCTGGTGGGTGACGCCGTCCTCAGCCAGGGCGTCCCGGTCGATGGGGTTGGGGCGCTGGAACAGCACGACGATGCTGGTGCCGGAGCGCATGTCGGCCCGGCCGAGGCCCCGGAGGTCGTCGCGGGCGATGTTGGCCACGTCCATGCCCAGAACGTCACGGTAGAACGCCACCGCCCGATCGATGTCATTGACGGGGATGCCGCTGTGATAGAGTCCCTTGGTCTTGATCATGTCCGACCTCCCGGCCCGAAGGGGCCTAGTCTCGAATTTTATCGAATCGCGGGGAGAAACGTGCTATGGCAGATTCCATCATCACCCGTCAAAACGCCAGCCAGAGGACACCACCGATGAACGACCTGTGCCGACTTTCCGCCAGTCAAGCCGTGGAGCGTATCAACCGGGGCGACGTCACCTCCGAGGAGCTGGTGCGGGCCTGCCTGGAGCGCATCGAGGAACGCGAACCGGAGGTGGAAGCCTGGATGCACCTGGACCCCGGCTACTCCCTGGCGCAGGCCGCGGAACGCGACCGTGAATCCGAACACGGCCCGGTGCACGGCCTGCCGTTCGCGGTCAAGGATATCATGGACACCGCCGACATGCCCACGGGCTACGGCTCGCCCATCTGGGAGGGCTTCCGGCCCCGGGCGGACGCCGCGTGCGTGGCCATGACCCGGGCCGCGGGGGGCGTGCTCCTGGGCAAGACCGTTACCACGGAGTTCGCCAGCCGCCACCCCGGCAAGACCAGGAATCCCCACGACCCGACGCACACCCCGGGCGGGTCGTCCAGCGGCTCGGCGGCGGCCGTGGCCGACTTCATGGCCTTCATGGCCTTCGGCACCCAGACCCTGGGCTCCGTCATCCGGCCGGCGTCGTTCTGCGGCTGCGTGGGCTACAAACCCAGCTACGGCGAGATCAGCACGGAAGGAGTCAAGGAGAACACCGGCTCCTTCGACACCGTGGGACTGTTCGGCCGGGCGGTGGAGGACCTGCCGCTCTTCCGGGCGGCCGTCACCGGCGAGCCGGTCCGGCCCCTCGGGACGGTTTCCGTCAAGGGCCTCCGGGTGGGCCTCTGCCGCACGCCGCTTTGGGACCGGGCGCAAGACTACACCAAGGCGCTGGTGGAGGGCGCCGCCGCGGACCTCGCCAAGGCCGGGGCGGCGGTATCGGACCTCGACCTCGGCGGCCCTTTTGCCGATTTCGAGGCCATGGGCCGCCGCGTCAGCGACTACGAGATCGCGCGCGCGCTGTCCTGGGAAAGGACCCACCACTTCGACCTGCTCAGCGAGTTCCAGCAGGGCAAGATGAAGGACTGGCCGGTGGTCTCCTACGAGGAATACCGGGAGGCGGAAAGGGTCATGGAGGCGTGCCGGGCCCATCTGTCGGAAGCGGCGCGGGACCTCGACGTGCTGCTGACCCCGAGCGCGACGGGCGAGGCCCCCGAGGGGCTCGACAACACCGGCGACACGTCGTTCAACATCCTCGCCACCTGGACCCACGCGCCGTGCGTGACGCTCCCCCTCTTCAAGGGACCCGCGGGCCTGCCCGTGGGCTTGCAACTGGTAGGCCATCGCTGTCATGATCACCGGCTGTTCGAGATGAGCCGCGCCGTGCACACGGCGTTGTCGGCCTAACGGCCCGTAACCGCACGGGAGGACGCCATGGACCGCTTGAACGCAATCATCGACTCGGTCAACGCCTTCGCCTGGGGCCCGCCCATGCTGGGCATGCTGGGGGTGACCGGCGTGCTCCTGACCCTTGGGCTCGTGTTCATGCCGTGGCGCAAGGTGGGCTACGGCTTCCGGTTGCTGTTCGACAAGAGCGGAGCCGTCGGCGAGGGCGAGGTCAAGCCCTTCAACGCGCTGATGACGGCGCTGTCGGCCACGGTGGGAACAGGAAACATCGCCGGCGTCGCCACGGCCATCGCCCTGGGCGGCCCGGGGGCGATCTTCTACATGTGGCTCATCGCCCTGTTCGGCATGGCCACAAAGTACGCCGAAGCCGTGTGCGCCGTCACCTACCGTGAGGTCGACGCCAACGGCCTTCACGTGGGCGGCCCCATGTACTACCTGCGGAACGGCGTGGGCGAGTTCGCTCCCGAGCTGGGCAAATGGCTCGGGCTGGGGTTCGCCGTGTTCGGCGCGGTGGCGGCCTTCGGCATCGGCAACGCGGTACAGGTGAACTCCATGGCCACGGCGCTGGTGGACAGCTTCGGCGTGCCCACCTGGATCACCGGGATCATCGTCGCCGTGTTGGTCGGAGTCGTGATCATCGGCGGCATCCAGCGCATCGGCGAGGTGGCGGGCAAGCTGGTGCCGGCCATGATCGTGCTCTACATCGGCGCCGCCCTGCTGATCATCATCATCAACATCACGGCAGTGCCGGCGGCGATCGCGCTGATCTTCACCCACGCCTTCACGCCCGCCGCGGCGGCCGGCGGCTTTGCCGGGGCGGCGGTGGCGGCGGCGGTCCGCTTCGGCGTGGCGCGGGGGGTGTTCTCCAACGAATCCGGGCTCGGCTCCGCGGCCATCGCCCACGCGGCGGCGCAGACCAACAGCCCGGTGCGGCAGGGCGTCATCGCCATGCTGGGAACGTTCATCGACACCATCGTCGTCTGTTCCATGACGGCCCTGGTGATCCTGACCTCCGGGGCGTGGACCCTGACGGGAGCGGACGGCGGCGGCCTCACCGGCGTGGTGCTTACTTCCGCGGGCTTCGAGAGCGCCGTCACCGGCGGACGCTACATCGTCACCGTGGCGCTGGCGGTCTTCGCCTTCACCACCATCCTCGGGTGGTCCTACTACGGCGAGCGCTGCTGGCAGTACCTGTTCAGCGAGAACAGCCTGCTGGTCTATCGCGCGCTCTGGGTGCTGGCGGCCCTGACCTTCGCCAACGTGAAGGTGGCCTTCGTCTGGAACCTGTCGGACACCCTCAACGGCCTGATGGCGGTGCCCAACCTCATCGGCCTGTTGCTGCTGGCACCCATGGTCTTCAAGGTGACGCGGGAGTACTTCGACAAGGCCGAGGACCGGTAGGCTCGGCGGACTTGACGTAGACGGGCGAGACCCCCGAGGGTCTCGCCAACACCGGTGATGCGACGGGCTTGACGCGCCTTGTTCCGCCCATCGACAGGGGGACGACTCGCCCTCGCCTTCATCCCGGCTATCCTTCTGATGGGCTTTACCGGCTTCGTCGAGAACTTCTTCCTCTACCACCCGATCCGGAAAGTCGACGTCATCCCGGCCGACTACGGCGTTCCCTTCCGGGACGTGCGCTTCCAGGCCAGGGACGGCGTCCGCCTGCACGGCTGGTACGTGGAACCCCCCGGTCCGGAACGCCCCGTGCTTCTCTGGGCGCACGGCAACGCGGGCAACCTCTCACACCGGGCCCAGAACATCGCCCTGATCCACAAGGAACTGCGCGCCGGTGTCTTCCTGTTCGACTACAGGGGCTTCGGGCGGAGCGAGGGGCAGCCCGGGGAGGCGGGGCTCTATGAGGATGCCCGGGGGGCGTACGCCTGGCTGCGCCAGCGGGTGCCGCCGGACCGGATCTTTCTCTTCGGGCGTTCTCTCGGCGCGGCCGTCATGGTCCGCATCGTCACGGAGGGCGCCGCGGCCCGCGGTCTGATACTCGAATCACCCTTCGAGAGCCTGTTGGCCATGGGGAGGAAGGTCTTCCCCTTCCTTCCCGTGAGCTGGTTCGTCTCCCAGGAATTCGACAACCTGGCCTACCTTCCCCGGGTCAGGATTCCCGTCTTCATCCTTCATGGGGACGCTGACGGAATCGTCCCCCTCTCCCAGGGCCGGCGGCTCTTCGAGCTGGCCAACCCGCCCAAACGCTTCTACGTCATTCCCGGATCAGGGCACAACGATACCTGGCTCGCGGGCGGAGGGCCGTACTGGGATGCCTGGCGGTCGTTCATGGCGAACCCCGAGCAGGGAACCCCGGAACCGGAAGGCCGGCAGCCCAAGCCGTGACCCTGCCCCGCCGCCGGCGCTTCAGGGTTCGAACCGTTCCCGCGCGTCGAGCTTGCGCTGGAACTCCAGGTACTCGTCACGGGTCATGCGCGGCTTGTCTTCCGCCAGGATCCGGCGCGCCGCCGCCGCGCCGTCGTGGAGGAGGTCGATGGCGGTCATGGCCAGGAGCTTGGCCGACTTCACGTAGACCGAGTCCTGGTCCACCAGAAGATAGGCGTTGGTGTGGCCGCCGCCGGCGGCGCCCGCGACGTAGGGCTGGATCGCCGGCATGATGTGGGCCAGGTCGCCGAAATCGGTGCTGCTGGTGCGGTGCTCGGTGCCGAGCCGGAACTGGCCGGCTCCGAACACCTCCTCGGCGTTCCCGCCCCAGAGTCGCGCCATGGACTCGTTGTTGGTCTGGGGCAGATAGCCCGGCACCGTCGTGATCTCCACCGATGCCCCCACCGCCGTGGCCGCGCCCCGGAGCGCGTTGTCCACCTTGCGGTTGGCGTCGAGAATCCCCTCCAGGGTCTTGCCCCGGATGAAGGTCTCGAGGGTCACCTCCGCCGGCACCACGCTCACGGCGTCGCCGCCCCGGGTGATGATGGGGTGGATGCGGATGGTGTCCTCGTCGTAGAAGGTCTCGCGTTGGTAGGCGATGGCGGTCATGGCAAGGGTAGCCGCGTTGAGGGCGTTGATGCCCTTCTGCGGGCTCCCGCCCGCGTGGGCGGCCTTGCCGATGAAGCGGATCTTCTTGATGACGGCGCCGTTGGATGACCGGGCCACGTGGGAGGCGAAGGTGTCGGTCTTGGTGTGGAACATCATCGCCATGTCCACGTCATCGAAGTGCCCGAGCCGGATGAGCTCCGCCTTGCCCGAGAGGAACTCGAGCTCGTTGCGATCCTTGCGCCCCATGCGCTCGTCGACGTCGATCATCTCTTCGGCGGGGACCGCGAAGAAGACGAGCGAGCCGCCGAGCTCCGGCAGCACCCCGCCGGACAGGAGGCCCATGGCCGCGCCTACCATGCCGGCCACCTGGGCGTTGTGACCGCAGGCATGCGCCGCGCCGGTTCGAGGATCGGCATGGGGATGGTCCGGCACCCGCAACGAGTCCAGCTCTCCCAGGAGGGCCAAGGTGGGACCCGGGGCGCCGCATTCCTGCCGGCCCTTGACGCCGGTGATGGCCAGACCCCGTTGCGGCTCGAGCCCGAGGCCCTGAAGCCGCGCGGCGACCAGGTCCGCGGTCCCGGTTTCGTTGAAACCCGTCTCCGGGTTGCGCAGGATCGTCTCGCCGAGCTCGATGATCTCCTCCCTGCGGGCATCGATGACCCGGCAGGCCTCGGCCTTGAGATCCTCCCGGGAGCTCATGGATTCTGCCGGAGGGCGTCTTCGAGCAACGCCAGCGCGGCCTTGGTGAAGGCCCACATGTTGGCTTCCCGGTCCGCGTCGCCGGTCTCGATGGTGATTGCCTTGTCCACCGGTCCGACGATGGCCATGCAACTGTGTCCGGCGGCGTCGCCGTACCGGTTGCCGGAGGGGCCCGTGGCGCCGCTCTCCGAAAGGCCCCAGGTTGTGTTCAGACGCCCCTGGATCAGCCGCGCCATGTTGAGCGCGTAGGGCTCGGTGCTGCCGCGGACCGTGACCTCGCTCTCGGGCATCATCAGCAGGCCCGCCCGGGCGTGACGGGTGTAGATCACGCCCCCGCCGACGAAATAGGACGAGGCGCCGGGCAGCGAAAGCAGCGCGGCGGAGATCAATCCGCCGGTGGACGATTCGGCCACCGCCACGGTCTCGTTCCTCTCCTTGAGCAGCTCGCCCACGGAACGGCCGAGGGTCAACAGGTCCGGCATGGGTTCTCCTTTCCGCCGGGTGGGGAGTCACCCCGGCTGGCCCCGCCCTGCCCCTGGATTCGCTTCCGCGGGAATGACGGAGGAGGCGGGGATGACGGAAGTGGCGAGGATGACGGAGGAGGCACAATGACGGAAGTGGGCACAAACGCGATTCCCCGCAATCATGCGTCACCCCGCTGCAACGACAACGAAAATCCGGGCCGGCTGACGCGAATGCCGGCGTACCGGCCGCGGTCGGTGAGCTGCTCCATCAGCGCCACCATGGAGGAGCGGGCGCTCAAGTACTCTCGTGGCGGGCCGGCGGCGCGCATGGTTGTGATCTCCTCCTCGCTCAGCATCCACCGCAGCAGCAGCTCCTCGTCGGTGACGCCCGGGCCGCCGAGCTTGCGCCGCACTTCCTCGATGGTCAGGTTGGGCGGCTCCCAGCGGGCCATCTCCTGGCCGCGGGGCCGGTCCAGGATCTTGTGCTTGACGTCGGGGTCCATGGTCTCCGCGCCTTCCCGGCCCCAAAGCCCCAGCGCGTACTGGATGATCTGGTCGGTGACCTCCTCGTAGCGGGCGCCGACGATGACGTTGATGGCGGCCTGGCTGCCGACGAACTGCGACAGCGGCGTGACCATGATGGGGTAGCCGAGATCGGCCCGCACCCGCACCACCTCTTCCAGCGCCTCCTCCGCCTTGTGCTCCAGACCCACCTTGGCGAGCTGGTGCCGGAGGTTCGAGATCATGCCGCCGGGCACCTGGTGCTGGTACTGGGCGTAGTCGTATTCCACCGGTGCGCCCACGGGGAAGCCTTCCTGCCGGGCCACCGCGGTGAAGTGCTCCGAGACTTCCTCCAGGGCGTCGGTGTCCACGGCGCACGCGTAGCCCAGGGCGCGAAGGTTGGCGGCGACGCTGAAGACGGAAGGGTTCGACGAGGCGTTGGCCAGCGGCGGCACCGCCGTGTTCACCGTGCGGATGCCGAGCTTCACCGCCTCCAGGCAGCACAGAGGGCCCAGCCCGGTGGTGCAGTGGGTGTGCAGCTCCACCGGGATGCCGCCGGCGTTCTCGAAGATCATCGGCACCAGGGTGCGGGTGCGCTCCGGGGTCAGCAGGCCGCCGGGATCCTTGAGGCAAAGATACGGCACGCCCAGGGAAGCGGCCTCGCGGGTCTTCCGCGCGTAGTACTCGTCGGTGTGCTTCGGCGACACCGAGTAGATGAGGTTGACGATGGGCTGGAGGCCGTTATGGCGGGCGATGCGGACCTTGCGCGTCCACCCGTCGAGCTCGTTCCACTCCTCGGAGATGCGCGCCTGCCGGATGCCGTTGGCCGCCATCCGCTCGATGAACAGCTCGTACACCGACACCGGGGTGATCTCGAACGCGTTGACCCGGCCCGCCATCAGCCGCAACGGCGTACGGGTCACCCGCTCGGCCACCATCCGCACCCGGTCCCAGGGGTCCTCCTTGAGCTCGCGCACGCACTTCTTGAGATGCGAGGCGGACATCAGCTCGATGGCGTCGAACCCGGCCTCGTCTAGGGTCCTGGCCACGGGCAGCATCATGCCGGTGGTCATGCGCTCGGCCCAGAGGCTCTGGTGTCCGTCACGCAACGTGGTGTCTACGAATCGAATCTCGTCCATGTGTCAATCGAGGATGCGGGGACCGAACAACGTCACCGCGTTGTCCCACAGGATCTTGGCCTTGGCCTCGTCCGGTATCGGCTGCGCGTCCAGGTCCGGCAGCGCCTTCTCCGGCCGCGGCGCGTCCGGATGCGGATAGTCGGTGTTCCATGCGATGTTGTCGCCGCCCAGATGGTCTACGGCGTAGGACAGCGCAGTCTCGTCACTGTCGCAGGTCACCGTGATCTGCCGCTTGAAGTACTCGCTGGGCAGCATGGGCAGACGCTCCACCGCGTTGCCCATGACGCTGTTGCGTCCGTGGGTGTGCTCGTCCATGCGGCCGAGCCAGAACGGCACCCACCCCACATTGGATTCAAGTATCCCCAGCCGCAGCTTGGGGAAACGCTCCAGGATGCCGGTGAAGATGAACTGTCCCATGGTGGCCATGTTGTCGCACGGGAAGCCCAGCGCGTGGTCGAGGCCGCGCAGGGCCAACATCTGCATGTCGCGGTCATCCACGTTGCCGCGGTTGCCGCCGGCGAACGGGTGGAACCGGCGCTGACGGTATTCACCATGCACGGAGATGGGAAAATCCAGCTCGCACGCAAGGTCCCACAGCGCGTCGTACTCGGGCTCGTGCAGCCACCGGCCCTCGGGCAGGAACGGGTTCCGCACCGACACCGCTCCCAGCTCCTCCACGGCTCGGCGGGCCTCCACCACCATGGCCTCGGTATCCGAGCCCGGAAGCACCGCCACGAACTTGAGGCGCTTGGGGTCGGCGTCGCAGTAGTCCCGGCACCAGTTGTTGTAGGCCCGACACATGGCGGCCCCCAGCTTGGCGTCCTTGAGCGCCACCCGGTAGGCGAAGTTGCCGTTGTTGCCGGTGGGCAGCAGCACCTGGACGTCCCAGCCGTGCGTGTCCATGTCCTTGAGCCGGGTCTCCGCGGACCACCACGTGCGGTAGCCGTCGCCGTACTTCGCCTCCATGTCCGCCCACGCGGTGGCCGGCAGCTTGGGCTGCTTTTCGGTCTTGGGAATGATCCGGCCGTCCGGCTCGTAGACCATGAAGGCGCCGTCCATGAACGCCACCTTGGGCACCTGGTCCTGGTACGCGGGTTCGACGTAGCGCTCCCAGAGGTACTGCGGCTCGTGCATGTGCGCGTCCGCGTCGATGACCTTGAATCCCTTCCACATGATGGCGCTCCTTTCAGGCGAGGCCCCCGGAGGCGGCCCGGCACGGTACGCCTGCTACTATTCCCTGTTTCGCCGTGGGCTTCAACCGCAGGCACGGCGCCGCTTGACAGCACCGGGGCGATTCTTCTAGGTTCGCGGGCGTCATGACAACCCAAGCCTTCGTCACCTCGGTCGTGGAGGAGATCATCCGTCCCGGAATCCACCGGCTGATGGAGAGCCGGTACTTCTCCGACCTTCGCGGCGGCACCCTGACCAACCGCCGCCTCCAGGGCTTCGCGCTGCAGCACTACCTCCTGAACGTGGCCATCAACAAGGGGTTCACGCTGTGCATGGCCAAGAACGCGCACAACCAGGAGCTCTACGACCTCTTTCTCCACGCCTTCACCGAAGAGCAGACGCACCCCGACCTCATGAAGCGTTTCGGGCTCGCCATCGGGTTGACGGCGGAGGACTTCGACGAGGCCTTGCCCATCTTCGAATGCCAGGCCCACGCGGCCGCCATCCTCCGGGGCATGTTCCTGGGCTCGCCGGCCGAGAGCCGCACCAGCGCGCTGGTCAACGAAAGCATGGTGGGCCGCTACGCCGTCGAGTTCGACGCCTGCCTGGCCGAGAAATACGGCGTCAACGATCATGAGCGGGAGTTCTTCACCGTCCACGCGGTGGCGGATCAGGAGCACACGGCGATCGCGGCGCGGGTCGTCGAGCGCTACTGCACCACCGAGCGGGACCGCCGCGTCGTCGAGCACGCCGCCCGGAACATGGTCCGCTTCAAGCTGGCGAAGTTCGACGGCATCTACGACGCCTACGGGTGATCCCCGGTCCGCGGCACACGGCACCCGGTTGACGGCCGTCGGAGGGGCTCTATAATCAAACGAGGAGGGGAGGCCGCATGGAAGACAAAACCGAACCCGTCTCGTTGCCCGAGGTCCTGTCCGTGTTCCCGCTCACCGGGGTGCTGCTGTTGCCCGGCACACGGCTGCCATTGCACATATTCGAGCCCCGCTACCGGAACATGGTCCACGATGCGCTCGAGGCGGAGGGCGTTTTCGGCATGATCCAGCCGTTCGTTCCCCAGCACGACAACTTCCCCCGGCCGGGGGCCGAGCGTACCGTGCCCGAGCTCTACCCCGTCGGCTGTGCCGGACACATCGAGCGATGGGAGAAGGCCCCCGACGGCCGGTACATGGTGCAACTCCGGGGCATCAGCCGCTTCCGCGTCAAGGAAGAGCTGTCGGTGGAGCGGGGCTACCGGCGCGTGCGGCCCGACTATGCCTGTTTTGACGACCTGGAGGAGACGGGCTCCCCGGCCATCGACCGTCCACGCCTCACGAAGGTGCTCGACCGCTACGCCGAGACTCGCGGCCTGAACCTCGACCTGGATCAGCTCAACCCGATACCCGATACCGATCTCGTCAACTTTCTGGGAGTGGCCATGCCTTTCCATCCATCGGAGAAACAGGCGATCCTGGAGGCCGGCTCCATCGGGGAACGGGAGAAGATTCTCGTCAGTCTGCTGGAGTTCGGCGGCGAGACGACCGCGCCGCCTTCCGACACGGGTTCACGCACCCTGAACTGAGCTCCCGCGCGGCTACCGGCCCATGCAGCAGCGCTTGTACTTGCGCCCGCTGCCGCAGGGACAGGGGTCGTTGCGGCCGGCTTCCGGGCGGGCGGCGGCGTCCGCCTCCCGCACCAGCCGCATGACCTTCTCGATGGGCTCGCCGGCCTGCCACAGGCCGGCCATGGTGTTCAGGTGCTCGCGGCTGTGGATGAAGAACTTCTTGTAGCCGGCGCAGAGGTAGTTGAGCCCGTCCTCCCCGTCCGGAGTCTTGATGAAGCGGTCCTTGGGGCAGCCGCCGTTGCACTGGGCGCGGACCTCGCACTCGCGGCAGTACCGGGGCAGCGTAGTCCACTTGTCGCGGCCGAACTTTCGCTGGGCGTCGCTGTCGATCATGCGCGCCACCGAGGTCTCCCGGATGTTGCCGACGCGGTACTCCGGGTCGACGTAGTGGTCGCAGGAGTAGAAGTCCCCGTTGTGCTCCACCACCGGCACGTCGCCGCAGGTCTCCCGGAAGATGCAGAGAGCATGCTCGATGCCGAGGCCGGTGCGGGCCGCCTCGTCGAAGATCTGGATCGTCACCCGGCCCACGTCGTTGCGGATCCATTCATCGAAGATCGCGCACAGGAACGTGCCGAAGGCCTCCGCCGGCACGCTGCGGGGACCCACCGCCGCGTCCCCGGGCATGCGCTCCACCAGCGGGATGAACTGCTGATGGTCGGCGCCGAGGCTCTTGAAGTAGCGGTAGACCGTGGTGGGGTGGCCGACGTTGCCCGCGTGCACCACGCACAGCACGTCGCAGGGCACCTTGTGGGCCTTGAGCCGCTTGTACGCCTGCACCACCTTGCGGTGGGTGGGCTGCTGGCCCTTGGTGACGCGGTACTCGTCGTGGAGCTTCTCGGGGCCGTCGATGCTCAGGCCGATGGAGACGCCTTCCTCGGCGAAGAACCGGCACCACTCCTCGTCCAGCAGGACGCCGTTGGTCTGCATGCCGTTACGGACCTTGCGGCCGGTCGGGCAGTGTTTGCGCTGGAGCGCGACGACTTCCCGGAAGTAGTCGAGGCCCAGGATGGTAGGCTCGCCGCCGTGCCAGGCGAAGTCGACGACCGGGTCCGGGGAAGCCTCGATGTGCTGGGCGATGTAGTCCTCCAGCACGTCGTGCTCCATGCGGAACGACTTCGCCTCGGGATAGAGGTCTTCCTTCTTGAGATAGTAGCAGTAGACGCAGTCCAGATTGCAGATGGCGCCGGTGGGCTTCGCCATGATCTGGAAGCCGTGGGAGGCGGGCGGCGGAACGGGCTTGATCAGTTCGATCGCCATGGGAAAGAATGCAGGGGCGACCGGCGGGCCGCCCCTGCGGTTGTCAACAGTCCTCAGTCCATGCCGAAGAACTTCTTGGCGTTGTCGAGCATGAGCTTCTGCTTGACCTCGGGCTTGATGGTGATCTTCTCGAAGTCGTCCAGCCAGCGCTCCACGCCGATGGCCGGCCAGTCGGAACCGAACATGGCCTTGTCCTGGAGGATCGAGTTCACCTGCTGGACCAGTTCGGCGGCGAAGTACTTGGGCGACCAGCCCGAGAGGTCGATGTAGAAGTTGCTCTTGTGCCGGGCGATGGCGAGACTCTCGGCCGTCCAGGGCCACGACGGGTGGGCGCAGATGATCTTCAGCTCGGGGAAGTCGGCGGCCACGTCATCGAGATGGATCGGCTGGGTGAACTTGAGCTTGTTGCCCATGCCCCCGGGGGTGCCGGCGCCGGCGCCGGCCATGCCGCTGTGGAAGAGGATCGGCAGCTCGAGCTTCTGGCATTCCTCCCACAGGGGATAGAAGCGGGTGTCGTTGGGAAAGAACTGCTGCCGGGCGGGGTTGATCTCGCCCACGCCGTGCAGTCCCATGTCCTTGATGCGCTGGATCTCCTGCAGCGCCACCTTCTGTTGCCACGGATCGATGACGCCGAAGCCCAGGAAGACGTCCGGGTTCCGCTTCACGCCGTCGGCCACGTGCTGGTTGGGAACCGGGGTCAACCCCGTGATGGTCTCGTCGGTGGTGTTCTGAATCACGGCCATCATGTTGCGCGCGCGGTACTCGTCCGCCATCTCGTCGATGGAGACGGGTTTCCGTTCCCGCTTGAAGTACTGCGCCATCTGCTTCGGGCGATCGCCCTTGGAGCTCAGGGTCAGCTCGTCGCAAAGGTGTACGTGCACGTCAATGGCAATCGGGTCCGTAATCGGGTCCATACAACAAACCTCCTTGAAGTTTCACGAAGTTCAGCGGCGGCAACGCGCCGCTGCCCAGAATAGCTAACACGATCCGCTCTGACTGGCCAGCGCAGCCGCGGGCCCCGCACACACGGGCAGGCGTGAAACCCGCCCCTACGTTTCCCAGGGCGCGGCCGTCAACGCCGCCAGGGCCTTGTCGAGTATCCGCCCCATGAATCCCGAGTTTTCGCCCTCGTTCAACTCGTAGCGGACGCCGGAGACGATGGTGACCCCCTGTTCCTGGTCCTCCAGCACCGTGTGAAGCTCCACCTGAAACAGCGCGAAAGGGGTATCCTCCAGTTGCTCGCGCGTCCGCCTGGCGTCGCCCTTGAGATAGTAGTTCAGGCCGTGATCGGTGACCACCAGGGTCAGGGCGCCGGTGCGCACGAGGTTCCGTTCCGTGGTGCTGTTCTTGCCCACGGCCAGATGGATGCGTCCCGGGCCCTTGGCCACCAGCTCGTAGTACGATCCCATGGCTGGATGGCACCAGCCCTTCTCGTCCACCGTGGCCATGATGAAGACCTTGCCCGCCTCGACGGCCTTGCCGCTCATCAGCGCGAACAATTCGTCCGGCATTTCCTTGCCCACTAGTCGTGACACGTAACGATCCTCCCTGGTCCGAAGCGGCGCCGGCCGCCGCGGCCGTCCCGGTCCGGCGGCATCAGCCCGTTCCCGGCACCAGTTCCTGCCGTTTGCCGAACCCTTGCTGGTTGTCGATGTAGTACAACGTCTCCGGCACCACGCGGTAGAACTTCACCTTGAGAAACGCGCGGTGGTAGACCCCGCTCGATGGATCCGTGAACAGCTTGATGACCCCGGGGTATTTTCGCGCGTAAACCGCCATGGCCTTGCCCTTGGCGATCACCGAATCCACGAGCTCCACGGTCCCCTCGAGCTGGATCCCCTTGATGTCGCGCCAGTCCCGGTAGTCCTCCTGCACCGTCACCGCCACCCGCGGGTTGGCCGCGAGGTTGGTGCAGTGGCGCGAGTCCGGCGCGGAAAAGAAGTAGAGCTGGAAACCGTCGCTGGCGTAGAAGACCGTGGCGTTCCACGGCACCCCGTCCGCGCAGGTGCCCAGCGTCATGGTGTTATGGGTCCGGAGGTAGTCGAGGACCTGTTCCTCAAGATCGGCCATGCGATCCCCCTCGGGTGACCCTCCGCCTACTCCTTGTCTCCGGGATAGCGGCTCAGGGACTCCTCGTCCCACCGGTGGAACATGTCGGTCTCGATCTCGAACTGGTCGAGGATACGGGCCACGGTCTGATTGATGACGTCGTCCAGGGTCTTGGGGCGGTGGTAGAACGCGGGCACGGGCGGGAAGATCACCGCGCCCATGCGGGTGAGCTGCGCCATGCTCTCGAGATGGCCCAGGTGCAGGGGGGTCTCACGGACCACCAGCACGAGCTTCTTGCGCTCCTTGAGGATCACGTCGGAGGCGCGCACCAGGAGGTCGCCGCCGACGGAGAGCACGATGCCGCCCATGGACTTCATGGAGCACGGCGCGATGACCATGCCCGCGGTGCGGAACGAGCCGCTGGCGATGCTGGCGCCGATGTTGTTGATATCGTGCACCACGTCCGCCATCCCCTCGACATCCTTCACCGAGTGCGGCGTTTCCACCTGGAGGGTCATCTTGGCGGCCTTGCTCATGACCAGGTGGGTCTCGACGTCCGGGAGACGCGCCAGGACCTGGAGTATGCGGATCCCGTAAATGGACCCGGTGGCCCCCGACAACCCTACGATGACACGACGCATGCTGACTTACCTCCTGTAACGGCCCTCTTCCCTGTCACGGCGACCGGTCGAAAACGATGGTCAACTCGTCGCCGTCCCGCACCGAACGGGTCTGCTTCAGCGAAACCGCGGCGATGATCTCCAGCTTGTCGGCGGGGTATTCCTCCACCTCCGGGACCACCACCGCGATCCTTTCGCGCGACCCCGGTCGAGACTCCCATCCCTCGATGGAGCCGGTGAACAGGAAGGCGTTGCAGAAACCCGGGTCCGGCGACGGCAGCAGGATCTTCACGCCGTGGCGGCGGACCTGTTCCCAGCGGTTCACATCGGCGCCGCGCGCGCGCACGTTCAATGTGCCGGGATAGGGATCGAAGCCGACCCGCTCTCTGACGGCGTCCCGCACCCAGTCGATGCCCAGGAACGCTCCGGCCCGGCCCAGATCCGAGAACACCACCCCCGTCACCAGGATTTCGCCGGAGCGGTTCACCTCTTCCGGGAGAGCGACTGCGCCTTGCCGCCGCGGCGGACCTTGATGATCTCGCCCAGGATGCCCAGCGCGATCTCCTCCGGGGTCTCGGTGCCGATGTCGAGCCCGATGGGGGCGTAGACCCGGGAGATGAGCTCCTCGGAGACGTGCTCCTCCTCCTTGAACCGCTCGAAGCACGCCTTGATGCGCCGCTTGCTGCCGATCATGCCGATGTACTTGGCCGGCCGGTCCAGCAGCTCGCGCAGGCACGGCTCGTCGTACTTGTGGCCCCGGGTGATGAGCACCACGTAGGTGGTGGGCGTGATGTCGAGCGCCTTCACGGTCTCGGCCATGTCTCCCACCACCACCTCGTCGGCATCGGGGAAGCGCTCGCGGTTGGCGAAGAGGATGCGGTCGTCGATGACCACCACGTGGTAGTCCATGAGCTTGGCGATCTTGACCAGCGGAACGGCGATGTGTCCGGCTCCGACGACGATGAGCTTCGGCGGCGACGGCATCACCTCGAAGAAGACGTCCGCCTGCCCTCCCGACGCGGTCTCCACGGACAACAGCCGGGAGTGCTCGTCCGAGAGCCGCTCGGCCGCCTCGCGGAGGAACGTCCGCTCGAGCTCCGCGTCGTTGACCTCGCCCAGGACGATCCGCCCGTCACGCACCAGGCACTTGTCGCCGCTGTCGAGCCCGTCCAGTCCCTGGGACTCCACCACCGTGATGAGCACCGCGCCGGCGCCCTCACTCTTGATCTTGATCAGCTCTTGAACCAGTGCGTCCATTCAACCCTGACCTTCGGAGACGTCCCCTTCTCCCGCCTCGTCCTTCCACCAGGGATCGATGAAGACGTTCATGATGCCGCCGCACACCGCCGGGCTGTCGGACGAGATGTCGTCCAGCAGATCCACACGCACGGTGCGGGGCTTGCGGGTGCGCACCACTTCGATGGCCTCGCGCCGCACGTCGGCCTCGCCGCAACCACCGCCGATGGTGCCGAGGATCTCGCCCCAGGCCGTCACCACCATCTTGGCCCCCACCTCCCGCGGCGTCGAGCCCTTGGTGGAGACGATGGTCGCCACCGCCACGGTCTCGCCCTTGTCGAGGAACTCCTTGACGTCATCGTAGATGTCTTCCATGGATGCCTCCTTGCCGCGCCGGGCCCGTTCCGCCTTCCGCCGCTAAGCCACCAGCCTGCGCATGGTGTGGCCGAGGTGGACCAGGCTGTTGGCGTTGTGCGCCGAGAGGAACAGGTCCAGGTACGGCAGCGCCGCCTGCATGCCCTTGCACAGGGGTTCGTAGTTCTCGCTGGCCAGCAGCGGATTGAGCCAGATGATCTTGCCGCAGCGCCGCTTGAGGGCCTGCATCTGCCGTTCCAGCACGCCCACGTCGCCCCGGTCCCAGCCGTCGCTGATGACCACCACCACGGTGCGGTGGGTGACCATGCTGACCGCGAAGTCGCGGTTGAAGATCTCCAGCGACCGCCCGATGTTGGTGCCGCCGGACCACCCCAGCACGCTCTTGGAGATCTTCTCCAGCGCGTTGCCGATGTTCTTGGTGCGGATCAGGTGGGTGATGCGGCTCAGGGTGGTGCTGAAGACGAAGGTCTCCACGCCCCAAAGCTCGTTCTGCAGGCCGTACATGAACTGGATCAGGAAGCGGCTGTAGCAGTCCATGGAGCCGCTCACGTCGCACAGGAGCACCACCCGGGTCTTCTTGATGCGGCGCTTGCGCGCCACCAGCTCCACCAACTCGCCGCCGTACTTGATGTTGCGGCGCATGGTGCCCCGGGGATCGATCTCGGTGCCCCGGCGCGCCCGCTTCTTGCGCCGGCTCACCTGGGTGGCGATCTTGGAGGCGATCAGCAGGATGGCCTGGGTCACGGCCCGGCTTTCCTCGATGCCCATCTCGCTGAAGTCCTTCTCGTTGAGCTGCTCGTTGGGGCTGTAGGTGGGCACCATCAGCGGGTCCGGGTCCATGGGGCTGTCGTCGCTGGCCCCTTCCTGCTCGGCCAGGGTTTCCTCCACGGTGCCGCCGCTGTCGTCCGACGACTCCAGCGCCTCGTCCGGGCTCTGGGCCGGCACCTCCATGGTCTCGATGCCGTCTTCGATCTCCGCGTCGCCCTGCCAGAACGCCTCGAACACCTGGTCGAATAGTTCGATGTCCTCGTGGTCGTGGAGCATGTTGGCGGCCAGCGCCCGATGGAAATCCGGCCGGCTCCGGATGTCGATGAGCGGCATGGAGCGGTTGGCGTCGATGACCTGGCTCAGTCCCATGCGGAAACCCAAGTCCTTGAGCACCCGGCCGAACATGAGCATGTTCGCCAGCGTGCCCTGTCCGCGCAGGGGCTTGTAGCGCTCCACCGCGCGGATGATGTCTTCTTCGTTCAGCTCTCTCGCCATGATGAAGTCCGGGCCGGTCCCGCGGCTACTGGGCGTTCCCGCCCACCACCGTGGCCGGCTCCTTGAGGATGCGGTCCATGTCGAGCTTGTCGCCGGACAGCTCTTCCTCCAGGTGGTGCAGGTCCTCGCGGTATTTGAACACGCAGCCCACCGTCTCCTTCACGATCTCCGGATCCAGCTCGGCCCGGTTCAGCAGCAGCAGCGCCGACGCCCAGTCCAGGGTCTCGGCCACTCCCGGACGCTTGTAGAAGTTCATCTGCCGCACCTGCTGCATGAACGCGCAGATCTGCTCGGCCATGAGCTTCTGGACCTCCGGATACTTGGTCATGATGATCTCGTACTCCTTGTCGAAGGTGGGGTACTCGATCCAGTGGTAGAGGCAGCGTCGCTTGAGCGCGTCGTGGATCTCCCGGGTGCGGTTGGAGGTGAGGAACACGTAGGGCCGCTTGTCCGCCCGGATGGTGCCCACCTCCGGGATGCTGATCTGGAAGTCCGACAGCACCTCCAGCAGGAACGCCTCGAACTCCATGTCGGCGCGGTCGATCTCGTCGATGAGCAACACCGGGGGCTCGGAGCCGTCTGTACGGATGGCGTCCAGCAGCGGCCGGCTGATGAGGTAGTCCTCGGAGAAGATCTCGGTCTCCACCGACTCTCGGTCCCGGGAACCGATCTCCTCAAGCTTGATGCGCAGCATCTGCTTGGGATAGTTCCACTCGTAGAGCGCGGTGTTGGAGTCGAGGCCCTCGTAGCACTGGAGCCGGATGAGCCGTGTCTGCAGCACGTCGGCGAGCACCTTGGCGATCTCGGTCTTGCCCACACCCGCCTCCCCTTCCAGCAGGATCGGCTTGCCCAGCCGCACCGAGAGGTAGACCACGGTGGCGAGGCTCCGGTCGCAGATGTACTTGCGCTCCCTCAGGGAATCACGGATCGATTCGACGGTAATGCTGTCCAGATTCATGCGTATCCCTTCTTCGCGGACGGCCCCGTGTTATTGTGAGTGCTGTTTCGCGCGCGCCGTCGGCGCCACGGGCCGCGGCGGCTACTTGTTCTCGGCGAGCTGCCGTTTCCACCCCAGGGTCCTGGCCTTGGCGCCGACGGCTTCGGCCTCCTCGATCATCCCCTTGCGCTGGTAGAAGATGGAAAGGCTCGTGTAAGCAAGCTCATCGTCGGGGCTCACCTCGATCAGGCGCTTGCCCGCTTCGATGGCCTCGTCCAGACGTTCCAGACTCGCGTACGCCATCCCCAGGGCATGCAGCGCGTCCGCGTAGTCGGGATCGTCGGCCAGAGCCTTCGTGTACGACTCGACGGCCTCCTCCAACCGGTCATCGGCATACGCCTCCATGCCCCGGATGTAATGGTCCTCTTTTGTCATGCCCGTCTAACCCGATGGACTTATTCTGTATTACGAAATCGTGATATTCTCAACCGAACGCGGGCCGGTGGTCCGGGCGCAATCATCTCGATCCGCGGTCTCACAACAAGCTACATCCACCCGGAGGACTCCATCATGGCGGAAGCCGCGACTCTCGACGAAATCAAGGACCGCATACGCAAACGCGTGGGCAGGCGAAGCCCGTTCCACCTCATGGACCCGGCCGAAGCCGAAGGTGTGCTGGCCGATCTGAACGGTCTGGAGGCCGACCACTGGGCCGAGGCCTGGAGCCGGCCCGGAGCCCGCTGGGAGCAGGCAGCCCGGGACGCGGAGGCCCGGGGGCAAACGGACGAAGCGAAAAAGGCCTACTTCCAGGCCGCGGGCTACTACGGCACCGGGCGCCACCCCTTCCCCAGCTCTCCTGGCAAGCAGGAAGCCTACCGCAAGACCATCGAGAACTACCTGGCCGCCTCCCGCTACTTCGACCCGCCGCTGGAACGCATCGCCCTCCCCTTGCGCGACCAGGAGGTGGTGGGCTACCTGCGCCTTCCCGTCCAGAGGCCGGCGCCCCTCATCATGCACTGGGGCGGCATCGACAACTGGAAGGAGGACCGCCACAACTTCGTGGAGTCCATGCTGGCCGAGGGCTGGGGCTGCTTTATCATGGACAGCCCCGGCACCGGAGAGTCCCCGGTACTCGCGTCCGACACCGCCCACGAGGTCTACAGCACGGCGTTGGACTATCTGGCGACCCGGCCGGAAGTGGATGCGTCCCGCATCGCCGCCCTGGGCGCCAGCTTCGGCGGTTACTGGTCCACCAAGCTGGCCCACGTGGAGCCGGAACGGCTGCGCGCCGCGGTCAACTGGGGCGGCGGCATCCACGGCTTCTTCCAGCCCGAGTGGCAGCAACGCTCCCGCAACGCCTCGTCCTACCTGTTCGACCTCATCGAGGCCCGCGCCAACCTCTTCGGCAAGAGGACCTTCGACGAGCTCTGCGAGGTCATGCCCATCCTCTCCCTCAAGGACCAGGGCCTGCTCGACAAGCCCTGCGCACCCATGCTCCTGGTGAACGGCAAGGACGACCTCCAGGTCCCCATCGAGGACTTCTTCATGCTGCTGGAATGCGGCAGCCCCAAGGCCATGCGCCTCTTCCCCGGCGGCCACATGGGCGAGTCGCCGGACGTGTTCCCGACGATACTGAGGTGGCTGCATAGGGAGCTGGACGGGGAGTGAAATACTCTAGAGGATGACAATCGTAGACAAGGATTCAGCTAAAGTGAGAACTACCCGGCTGCTGCGCGAAGAGTCGTGTATATCAAATGATCCACATGTCATTGCGTTGGCTCAAATCAGTGGCGCCCGGTTGTTGTACACCGACGATGCGGACTTGATGCGAGACTTCAAGAACAGAAGCCTGATCAATAACCCCCGCGGCAAGGTGTACCCAGCGCGTGGGGACGGCAGTGTTCGCGACGGAACCTTCGGAAGAGTTCATCAAAAGCTCCTCAAACGGAAGAACTTGTGCGGAGCATGAGCAACTCACCGGGACGTGTTACCGACGATTCTCAGATGGCTACACCAGGAGTTGGACGCGGCGTTACAAAGGAAGAAGGGTCGTCACGGTCGATGACGGGAAACGATTCATCCTTCCACTCTACGGTTGTCGAAAGATGAAAGTCCGCTACTACCCCGAAACGGACAGTCTTTACGTCGAGTTGAAAGCCGGACCAAGTGCAGAGACCCATGAAATTGCCAGCGGATTGAACGTCGATCTCGACGCCAACGGGGATGTCGTGGGTCTTGATATCGACCACGCATCCAAGCGCGTTGACCTTTCCACGTTGGAGGCGGAAGCACTGCCCGTACGCACCTACCGGGTCGGTTGAGAGGACAGTTGAGGGGCTCCCGCTAGTTCGGCGAATTCTGTTTAGCCTACGCCTCCCTATTGGGGCTCTCTGCCCAGTTCATGTGAGGTGATTGCCCCCTACCCCACCTTCTCCCGCGCTTCCATGATCTTCAGGACCACGGCCTCCACGTCCGCTTCGTCCACGAACGGCGACAGGATGTAGGACTTGAGGGCGTAGATGGGCTCGCCGTAGCGGGTGCGGCGGTAGCAGTCGGTGTTGGAGATGAAGACGCCGCGGCCGGCCATGGCTTCGGAGTGGACGTAGCGGATGATCTTCCGGTTGTACTCGTTGTTGGCCAGCAGGGTGTCGCGGAAGGCGGGGTCGTCGAACTCCTGGCGCTTGATGGCGAAGGTGTCCACATCCTGCGGATAGGCGCGGAACAGGGTCACGGTGCCGAAGTTGTCCCGGTTGAGCACGGTGGTGCCTTCGCGTCCCTCAAGGTGTTCGCGCAGGAGCTGCGCCATCTCCACGATGTGGCCCAGCACCACCTGCAGGCCCTGGCGCCCGAACAGGCGATAGTTGGCCATGGCGGCGAGCGGGCCGGTGCCGGCCCGGGATGTTTCCAGCGTGTACATGCCGGGACGGTATTCCCCGGAGTGGTAGAGGTACGGCATCTGTTCCGGATCCCGCGCGACCCGTTGCAGGTCCGTCCGGTCCTTCACCAGCACCAGGCTGGAGATGTACGGCGCAAAGCCGGTCTTGTGGAAGTCCACCCCCACGGAATCCGCCAGCGCCAGGTGGCGGATGCGGCGGCACGCCCCGGCCAGGGCCCGCAGAGTGCGCGGCCGGAAACCCAGAGGGTTGCCCTCGAAATCGTACTCGTTGAACACCGACCACGCCCAGCCGATGACCGCGTCGGCGTGGATGTGCGGGCGGTAGGCGAGCCGGAACTCATCCGCCAGCGCGTCCCGCAGCGCGGCGATGGCCTGGAGGTCGTCGAGGCCGAAGGAATCGGTGGTGCCCATGGTGGCGATGATGGCGGCGATCTTCTTGCCCTCCGTCAGGGCCTGTCGGGCAGCCTCCTCCAGCCGGGCCAGGTCGATCTCGTTGTCGTCGGTGGTGGGCACCGTCACCAGGTTCCGGGTGCCGATGCCGAGCCAGCCGGCAATGTTGACGGCGCAGTAGTGCCCGGCGTCGGACACCAGGATGACGGCATCTTCGGACAGGCCGTTGTGGACGGCCTCCGGACAGGCCTTCTCCAGCCCCATCTTGACCCCGTAGAAAGACGTGCCGGTGCCGCCGAACGTGAACACGCCGCCCGCCCGTTCCGGGTCGTAGCCAATGAGCGCCGCGGTCATGCCCGTGGCCTCCACCTCGGCCAGGGCCACAAGCCGGCTGTATTCGTCCCAGGCGAGGTTGGGATTGTGCAACGCGGCCAGCAAGACCCCGATGACGCTGGGGATGGTGGGCGGCGGGATGACGTTCTGCTGCGTGCGGGGGTGGCCGAAGATGGTCATGCCCCGCAGATAGCCCACGAGGTCCGCGGTCACCGTCTCCACCGACGACGGGCCCGGCGGCAGGACCGCCCTCCGCGCCTCCTCGAAGTCACCCGCGGCCAGTTCGCCGAGTATCGGCAACTCCGTCTTCAGCGCGTCCACCTGGTCGAGGGCGCGCATGATGGAGTGCACGAAGTACGAATCGTGGATGGGATCGGATACCGGCTGGGGAAACGCCAGCCGCACCTTGTCAAGTATGTCGCGATAGGGTGTTGCCATGAAGATGCCCTCGGAGGGGAAACGGGTTTTCGAAGATGAACGCGTGTCCCCCTCCATCCAGTTTACAGCAAATCGATGAAGTCGCTATAAACCGGGCAACCGAAAGGAGCAGACGGAGATGATCACCCTCTACAGCAAGGCGACCTCCAACGGGCGCAAGGCCTCCATCATGCTGGAGGAATCGGGGCTGGACTACACGGTCAGGCCCATGGCCCTGGAGAACATGGAGCAGAAGGAAGACTGGTATCTGGCCATCAACCCCAACGGCCGGATCCCCTGCATCGTGGACGACGACGGCCCCGGCGGCGCATCCGTCACCGTGTTCGAATCGGGCGCCATCCTTCTTTACCTGGCGGAAAAGTCGGGACGGCTCCTGCCCCAGGATCCGGCCGCCCGCATGGAGGTGCTGAACTGGCTCTTCTTCGCCTCCGGCCACATCACCCACACGGGCCTGGGCGTGCACTGGCAAATACGCTGCCGCGACGCCGGCGAAGAGCACGCCCACCTGGGCGTCTGGCAGACGGAGAACAACCGAGTCTACGGCGTGCTGAACCGCGGGCTGGAAGGAAGGGACTATCTTGCCGGCGACTATTCCATCGCCGACGTGGCCGCCTACCCCTGGATCTACCGCTGGGAGATGCAGGAGATCGACCTCGACCGCTATCCCAACGTGCGGGACTGGCTGGCCCGGGTCGGCGCCCGGCCGGCGGTGCGGCGGGGGTTGCAGATCCCGCCGCGGGATGACGGGCTTTGAGCGTCTTGCCGATTGAGTTCACGCGCCTCGGCCGCGGCACCAGGAAGCTTTGTCCCCGGGCCGGCCGGCGCCCGGACGTCATGCTCTGAACGGATTGACGATCGTCACTCCCTCGATCTGCTGTCCGTGGCTCAGGTCTTCGGTAAAGAGCGTTTCGCACCCGGCCTCTATGGCAGCGGCGACGATAAGGGAGTCATAGAAACCGAAACGATAACGGAATCGGACTTGCAGCGATTTGTCGTACAGTCGGAGGTCAGGCTGAACCCGGTATAGAGGCACCAGCACATCCATCATGTACTTGCGCATCTCGCCCTCGCTCAGCGGCACTTCAGCCTTGCGAATCGCGGTGTTGAGGCACTCCTGAATCACCTGAAAACTGATGCACGCCGTCTGAGTCTCGATCCCGTGGGCAATCAATTCGTCCGCAATGTCGCCTTTGCGGGAGTCCAGGCGCTCAAGCTGGTACACGAAAATGTTCGTGTCGAGGAAACTCTCAACGCTCATTCATCTCTTCTCGCGTCAACTTGCGCCCGACTCGCAACTTGCCTTGAATCTCTCGGACCGTCCGCATGGCTTGGGCCGCTCGCGTTTCCTGCCCGGCGTAGTCCGCGAGCCAAAGCCGAAACTGGGCGTTCAAAGTCGTGTGCCGAGCCGCAGCGCGCCGACGCGCGGCTTCGATCAGGTTCTCATCGGCGCTCAGGGTGATGTTTCTCACGTGACACCTCCGTAGACGCATTCAAAACCCACTGCATCAGTGTGCACTATAGCAGTGTATATTTGCAATCCGAGGTCGCCACAGCCACCCCGCCGCGGCAAGCCAGTGCGCAGCTTCATTTCTGCCTCCGGAAGACACCGTTTGATCACCCTCTCCGCCCTACCCGAACAACCCCAACAGCGCCTCCACCGCCATCCGCGTGTCGGAGAAGTCCGGCAGCAGGCTGTCCGGTTCCAGCTCCCGGAGCTCTCCCATGGGATGGTAGCGGCCGGTGGCGACGAGCAGGCATTTCATGCCGTTGGTCCTGGCGGCTTCCAGGTCCCGGGGGGTGTCGCCGACGATGACGCACTGCCCGGGTTCCACCGGCAGGTCCAGGTGGCGGCTCCAGCGTTCCATGGCGATGGCGGGGAGGTCGTTGCGCACGGCGGAGTCGCTGCCGAAGGCGCCGGGGCCGATGTGCTCGCCGACGCCGGCGGCCTGGAGCTTCAAGCGGGCGGTGACCTCCATGTTGCCGGTGACGACGCCGAGGCAGAGGTCCGGGAGGCGGCTCAGCTCGCGCACCAGCTCGGGGACGCCGGGAAGGGCCCGCACGCGGGTGGGACCCTCGGAGATGGCCTGCTTGTAGCACCCCTCGAGATTTTGGCTGAAGGTCTTCCAGTCCTCCGGCCCCCAATCCACCTCCTGACCGGCCACGTCGAAGATCTCCTGCAGGATCATCGGATCGGTCTTGCCGTCGGGGCGGATGGTGCGGATGTCACCGGGAAAGCCGAAGGTCTTGAGGATCGCCTGGTTGAAGGCGACGTGGCCGTCCTGGGAACGGAGCATGGTGCCGTCGAGGTCGAAGAAGACAATCTTGTGCGTGGTGGCCATGGGTTTGGAAATTTAGCCGGTCGAGGGGCGCATGGGAAGGGACGGCCGGAATTGACAAAAAGACCCGGTCAAGCTACGAAGAAGTTCGCACAACTGGCGTGTACGTGGAGTTCACCACGAGGGAGTGCTTGATTGCTGGACGGCCGAACGCCTGGGTCTCTATGCCAGAGAGGTTCAGGCTTTTTTTTGTGCAAATCCAGTCTTGTTCACCTTCCGTCGAGAGGACAATGCATACGCCATCGGATGTAGACCCATGATCAAGCAATATCTCCTTTCTCCCGGTCCGACGCCCATTCCCAACGAAGTGCAGCTGGCCATGGCGCAGACCATGATCCATCACCGGACGCCGGAGTTCGCGGCGGTTCTGGAGGAGGCGCGGCAGGGGCTGAGGACACTGTTCGGCACGAAGAACGACGTCATCATCCTGGCCTCGTCCGGCACCGGCGCCATGGAGGCGGCGGTGGCCAACCTGTTCTCGCCCAAGGACAAGGTCATCGTGGTCAACGGCGGCAAGTTCGGCGAGCGCTGGCTGCGTATTTGCCGCGCCTACGGCCTCGACGTGGTGGAGATCAACGTGGAGTGGGGCACGGCGGTGGAGGTCAGCGCCGTGGAACAGGCGCTCCAGGCGCACCCGGACGCCAAGGGCGTGCTCATCCAGGCCAGCGAGACCTCCACCACCACGCTTCATCCGGTGCGGGAGATCGCGGCCCTCACGCGGGACGGCGGGCCGCTGCTGGTGGTGGACGGCGTCACCGCGGTGGGCGTGCTGTCGGTGCCGATGGACGACTGGGGCATCGACGTGCTGGTGACGGGCTCCCAGAAAGCCATGATGCTGCCGCCGGGGCTCGCCTTCATCGGACTCAGCGACCGCGCATGGCAGAGGACCGCGGAAACCGGTTCCCCGCGCTTCTACTTCGACCTGAACAGCGAACGGAAGGGGCAGGCCAAGGGCTCCACCGCCTATACGCCGGCGGTGTCGCTGGTGTTCGGACTGTGCGCCGCCCTCAAGCTGATGCGCGAGGAAGGGCTCGACCGGGTCTACGCGCGGCACGACCGGATGGCCCGGGCCACCCGCGCGGCGGTGACGGCCATGGGACTCGAGTTGCTGTCGCCGGACCACCCCAGCCCTGCGGCCACGGGGCTCTACGTCCCCGAGGGGGCCGACGGCGACGCCCTGCTCGACTTCCTGCGGGCGCACATGGGCGTCACGTTGGCGGAGGGGCAGGACCACCTGTCGGGTAAGGTCATCCGCATCGCCCACGTGGGCCACATGGGCGCCTTCGACGTGATCGTGGCGGTCAGCGCGCTGGAAATGGCGTTCCGGAAATTCGGATTGCCGGTGACGCTGGGACGGGGCGTGGCCGCGGCGCAGGAGATCCTGCTGGAGGCGCTGGACTGAACCATGAATTTGACGGACCACCGCGAGACGTCCGCGAACGGTGCGGACGCAAGTGAGAGCAGAGGTGAGAGCGAAATGGTCAGAGTGCTGGTTTCCGACCCGCTTCCCGACGTGGGCCTGGAGGTGCTGAACAACGCCGAGGACATCGACGTTGACGTCCGGACCGGCCTCAAGCCCGGCGAGCTCAAGGAGATCATCGGCGGCTACGACGGGCTGATCATCCGCAGCGGCACCAAGGTGACCGCGGAGGTCCTCGAGGCCGCGGGCCGGCTCAGGATCATCGGCCGCGCGGGCGTGGGCGTCGAGAACGTGGACGTGGAGGCCGCCAGCAAGAAGGGCATCGTGGTGATGAACACCCCCGGCGGCAACAACGTCACCACCGGGGAGCACACCATATCGCTGATGCTCGCGCTGGCCCGGCACATCCCCCAGGCGGTGGCCTCGCTCAAGAGCGGCAAGTGGAACCGGCAGCAGTTCACCGGCGTGGAGGTATGCAACAAGACCCTCGGGGTCATCGGACTGGGCAACGTGGGGCGCATCGTGGCCGAGCGGGCCCTGGGGTTGCGCATGAAGGTGCTGGGGTACGACCCCTTCATCCCGGCGGAGGCCGCCGCGCGCATGGGGGTGGAATCCGCCAGCCTGGACGAAATCTACCGCCGTTCGGACTTCATCACGGTCCACGTGCCGCTGATCGACGAGACGCGTGGCCTCATCGACCGCGACGCCATAGCCAGGATGAAGACCGGCGTGCGCATCATCAACTGCGCCCGGGGCGGCATCGTGGACGAGAACGACCTGGCCGAGGCCCTGAAGGAGGGCAAGGTGGCGGGGGCGGCCCTGGACGTCTACGTTGACGAACCGCCGGACCCGGACCACCCGCTGGTGCAACTGGAGCAGGTGGTGACCACGCCCCACCTCGGCGCTTCCACGGACGAGGCCCAGCTCAACGTCTCCATCGCAGTGGCCGAGCAGGTGCGGGACTTTCTCGTGGACGGGGTGATCCGCTACGCGGTGAACGCCCCCAGCGTGAGCCAGGACTTGCTGCGCGAGCTGCAGCCGTACCTCACCCTGGGCGAGAAGCTCGGCAGCCTGCACGTGCAGCTTTTGGGCAGGTTCCCGGAGGAGATCCAGATCGAAGGGGGCGGCGAGGTGGCGCAGTACGACATCGCGCCCATCGCCCTGGCGGTCCTCAAGGGCGTTCTGAGCTTCGCCCTGGGCGAAACCGTCAACTACGTGAACGCGCCGTTCATCGCCCAGGAGCGCGGCATCAGGGTGGTCCAGTCCAAGACCGAGAGGACCCGGGACTTCGCCAGCTACATCAAGGTCCGCACCCGTAGCCGGGACGAGGAAACGGAGATCGAAGGCGCGCTCTTCGGCACCAACAATCCCCGCATCGTGCGCCTCAACGAGTTCTACTTCGAGGCGGTGCCCGAGGGCCACATCCTGGTCTCCTACAACCACGACGTCCCCGGGGTGGTGGGCGCCATGGGCGCGCTGCTCGGCGACAACGGCATCAACATCGCCGGACTGGAGCTGGGGCGGGAAAAGGCCGGCGGCCGCGCCATCTCCTTCATCCGCGTGGACAACGCCGTGCCAAAGGACGTGCTGGACAAGTTCCGGGCCTTGCCTCAAGTGATCTCCACCACCGCGGTGAAGCTCTAGCGACGCGCGCGGCCGGACCATCCGGGGCAACCCGAAGAGAATTCACAGTTGTCAAACGTAGCGGTCATAGGCGCCCAGTGGGGCGACGAGGGAAAGGGCAAGATCGTCGATCTGCTGGCCCGGCGGTCGGACGTGGTGGTGCGGTTTCAGGGGGGCAACAATGCCGGCCACACCCTGGTGGTGAACGGCGAGAAGACCATCCTGCACGCGATCCCGTCGGGCGCCCTCCACGAGGACAAGGTCTGCGTCATCGGCAACGGCGTGGTGCTCGATGCCGAGGTCCTGCTGCAGGAGCTGCACGAGCTGCGGCGGCAGGGACACCTGCTGGACGACTCCCAGCTCCGCATCAGCGAGCAGGCGCACCTCATCATGCCCTACCACAAGGCCATCGATCAGGCCCGGGAGCGGCTGCGCGGCGCCGGCAAGATTGGCACCACCGGCCGCGGCATCGGACCCACCTACGAGGACAAGGCCGCCCGGGTAGGAATACGCGTCATCGACCTGCTGGAAGAAGACACCTTCCGCGCCAAGCTCGAGCACAACATCGCGGAGAAGAACGTCTACCTGAAAGCGATCCTGAAGGAGCAGGTGCTGGACTTCGAGGAGATCCACCGCACCTACGGCGGCTACCGCGAGCGGCTGGCGCCCTTCGTCACCGACACCGGGGTGCTGCTGGAAGAGATGTTCCGGGACGGCAAGAACGTCTTGTTCGAGGGCGCGCAGGGGACCCTGCTGGACCTCGACCACGGCACCTACCCCTTCGTCACCTCGTCCAACACCGTCATCGGCGGCGTGTGCTCCGGCGCGGGCGTCGGACCGCGGCACATCCATGAAGTCATCGGCATCTCCAAGGCGTATACGACCCGGGTGGGCAGCGGACCCTTCCCCACCGAGCTCACCGGCCCCGAAGGAGACAAGCTGCGCCAGGACGGCGACGAGTACGGCGCCACCACCGGACGGCCGCGGCGCTGCGGATGGTTCGACGCGGTGGCGGTGCGCCACGCGGTGCGTCTCAACGGTTTGACCGGCATCGCGTTGACCAAGCTGGATGTGCTCACGGGCTTGCCGACCATCCGGATCTGCACGGCCTACCGGGCGGGGACCGCGCTGCTGCGCCACTTTCCGGCGAGCCTCAAGGTGATGGAGTCGGTGGAACCGGTGTGGGAGGAATTCGAGGGCTGGCGGGAACCCGTCTCCGGAGTCCGGAACGTCGCCGATCTGCCCGCCAATGCCAGGCGCTACATGCAGCGGCTCGAAGAGCTGGTGGAGACGGAAATCGTCATCGCCTCGGTGGGACCGGACCGGGATCAGACCATCTTTCTCGAGAACCCCTTCACTGCCGGGTGACCGGCATGGCGATGAAGCCGCGGGTCTCCCTCACCGTGCGGCGTCCGTCTGGCGCGGGTCGGAGGCTCCGGTGATGCGTTTCCCCTCGACCTGGATGGCTTGAACCGCTCCCAACCGGGACCGCCTCCGAACCAGGTGTCCCTTGCCCTTGAGAGCCTCCACGGCCTCGTCGCTCACCGCGGTCTCCACCTCCACCGTTTGGCCCTCGCCCGCGGGCACATGAATCCGCGCCGCGGCCAAGGCGGCGGCCAGGGGCATGCGGAAGTCCAACACATTGAGGATGGTCTGAAGCACCGCGCCGGCGATCCGCGAGCCGCCGCAGGCGCCGATGATCAGCACCGGCCGATCGTCCTCGAGCAGGATGGCCGGGGTCATGCCGTTCACCGGACGCTTCCGCGGCTTGAGCATGTTGGGCGCGCTCTCCGGGTCATCGGATCCGCCTCCCGGCGTGAAGTTCTGCATCTGGTTGTTGAGAATGATGCCGGTCTCCCGCACCAGCACCTTGGCGCCGAAGGAGCTGCCGATGGCGACGCTCATGGACACCGCGTTGCCGTCGCCGTCGAGCACGCCGATGTGGTTGGTGCCGCCGTCATTCGCCGCGCGGGACATGGAGAGGGACGCGGCCCCGCGCGCGGCCTGCTCCAGCGAGACCCGCTTGCGGACCGCCGAGGCGCGCTCGCTCGAGGTGATGCGCTGGACCGGGACCTCGTTGAAGTCCAGATCTCCGAGCAATTCCAACAGGCCGGCCGTGCCCGCCTTGGTGGTCTCCGCCACCAGGTGCAGGTAGGCCCCCGAGTTGTGGCGAAACTGGTCCGGGCCATAGCCCTCCATGGCGTTCAGGAGTCCCACCAGCGCCAACCCGCCCGCGCTCGGCGGCGGCGCCGTGATCACGGCCCTGCCCCGGTACTTCCCGATGACGGGCGAGCGCCACACCGGTTTGTAGCTGTTGAGATCCTGCAGCGTCACCGCGCCGCCGTCCTTCTTGATCCGGGCCGCGATGGACTGGCCGATGGCGCCCTCGTAGAAGGCAGGCGCACCCTTTCTGGCGATGGCCCTCAGGGTCTCCGCCAATTCCGGTTGGCGGATGACGCCGCCCACCTCGTGGGGCGCTCCGGCTGCATTGAGGAAGATGCGCGAGAAATTGGGCCGTTGCCGCAGCACCGGCAGATTGTCCTCGATGGCCCGGCGAAGGCTCGGGGTCACCCGCGACCCCTCCGTGGCGTAACGGATGGCCGGGGCCAGCACCGTTTCCAACGGCAGCCAGCCGAACCGCTTCAAGCCCTCCACGAGCCCGGCCACGGTTCCGGGAACGCCCACGGCCAGGGCGCCGCTCTCCGGCGGACTTACCCGGACGCCGGCTCCGCCTCGATAGAGCGCCGGGGCTACCGCCGGCGAAACCGCGGTGAAGTCCAGCGCGTGCGCCTTCTTCTCCCTGGACTGGTAGAAAACCATGACGCCGCCGCCGCCGAGGCCGGACGAGGCCGGATCCACCACCGCCAGCGCAAAGGCCGCCGCCACCGCCGCGTCCACGGCGTTGCCGCCCTGCTCCAGGATCTCCATGCCCGCCCTGACCGCCGCCTGGTGGTCCGTGACCACCACGCCGTCGAGGCGGGTCTGCGCAAACGACCCTCCTGAAAGGAGTGCGGATGCGAATACGAAGATCGTGAAAAAGCGACGGAACCGGACTGACACCATGGATTCCATCCAATCGATTGGCTCCTGCCCTGTTTAGTTCTTTACCCTTAGGTTTGCAACAACAAATCTTTCCGCGCCACGCGCGTTGTGATAACCTTCCGGTCTGTCCCGGAGCGGCGGTTCCGGGACGCCACAAGGCCGCTCCCGGCCCCGGCAGCCATCGGAGACCACTGGAGATCACTGGAGATCACGTTTGGCGCGCAAATACGTCCTCAGGAGCGACACCGCACCGTCGCGCACCGGATCCACCATCGCCTACGAGGAAGAGCTCAACGAGGCGCAGCGGCAAGCCGCGACGTTCCTCGAGGGCCCGCTCCTGGTCGTCGCCGGCGCCGGGACCGGAAAGACCCGTACGTTGGTCTACCGGGTAGCCCGGCTCATTGAAAGAGGCATCGACCCGCGATCGATCCTGCTGCTGACCTTCACCCGACGGGCCTCGGAGGAGATGCTGCGGCGCGCGAGCCTGCTGACCGACTCCCGTTGCGAGCGCGTGGCCGGGGGAACCTTCCACTCCTTCGGCAACATGGTGCTGAGGCAATACGGTCAACTCCTGGGCCTCGCGCCGAGCTTCACCATCATGGACCGTTCCGACAGCGAGGACGTGATCCAGCTCCTGCGCGCGCAGATGGGCCTGGACAGCCGGGAGAAGCGCTTTCCGCGAAAGCAGACCATCTCGGAGATCCACAGCCTGGCGCGCAACAAGCAGGTGCCCCTCCCCGAAATCGTGGAACGCGACTATCCCCACCTGGTTGATTTCCTGGAGGAGCTGTCGACCATCGCAGAGCGCTACCAGGTGTACAAACGCGAGAAGTCCCTGCTGGACTACGACGATCTGCTTACCTGCCTCCGGGATCTTCTGGACTCCCACGAGGACTTGCGGCGCCGGTTGTCGGAGCGCTTTCGCTTCATCATGGTGGACGAGTATCAGGACACCAACCGCCTTCAATCCGACGTCGTCCGCCGGCTGGCCTTCACCCACGACAACGTCATGGCCGTGGGCGACGACGCCCAGAGCATCTACTCCTTCCGCGGCGCCAACTTCCGGAACATCATGGACTTCCCGAACCAGTTCCCGGGAACGACCATCATCGCGCTGGAGGAGAACTACCGCAGCACCCAGCCCATCCTGCGGCTCACCAACGAGATCATCACCCGGGCCTCGGAGCGCTACGAGAAGACCCTGTTCAGCAGCAAGAGCGAAGGCGAGGTCCCGGTGCTGGTCCAGGCGGAGAGCGAACAGACCCAGTCGCGCTTCGTGTGCCAGCGCGTGCTGGAGCTGCGGGAGGAGGGAGTGCCGCTGTGGGACATGGCGGTGCTGTTCCGCTCGAGCTTCCATTCGTTCGACCTCGAGATCGAGCTGGCCCGGCACGACATCCCTTTCGTGAAGCGCGGCGGCTTCCAGTTCATGGAAACGGCCCACGTGAAGGACCTGCTGGCGCACCTGCGGGTCGTGAGCAACCCACGCGACGCGGTTTCCTGGAGCCGGGTGCTGATGCTGCTGGAGGGCGTCGGCCCCCAGATGAGCCGCAAGCTCATCGACCGGATGCTGGCCGAGGCGGACCCCGGCCAAAGCCTGAAGCAGATCGAGACACGCGGCCGGGCGAAGCAGGGCCTCAAGACCCTGGCCCAGGTTCTGGGCGAGTGCACGGAGCGAGCCCGCCCCGCCGACATGGCCCAGTACCTGATGCAGTACTATCTCCCCATCCTCAAGCGGAAGCACGCCGACGACTACCCCAAGCGGCTGCGGGACCTGGAGCACTTCCAGGAGATCACCGAACGCTACCAGAGCATCGAGCGTCTGTTGAGCGACATGGCTCTGGATCCTCCCTCCGCCAGCGTGGACGAGGCCCTGCCGGTGGACCCCGACGAAGGCCCCCTGGTGTTGTCCACCGTCCACTCCGCCAAGGGGCTTGAGTGGCATTCGGTGTTCGTCATCTGGGCGTTGGAGGGCCGGTTTCCGTCGTACTACAACACCAACAGCCTGGAGGAGCTGGAGGAAGAGCGGCGGCTGCTCTATGTAGCCGCCACCCGGGCCAAGGAAAACCTCTTCTTCGCCTATCCCGCGCGGGTGTACGACCGTTCCCTGGGGATGGTCTTCTCGCGTCCGTCACAGTTCATCGACGGGATCTCCGAGGATCTCCTGGAGCCCATGTCGCTGGTCCATGAAGACTGGTACTACAGTCAGTTGTAGTGCCGCCGCCGACGGGCGGGGCGCATGAACTCGGTGCAACGCCTTGCAGACTGGCTCGCGGACGGCCGCGGGAGGCTCCGGCAATCGGTGGCGGCGCTGCCGGCGGCCATGAAGTCCGCGGTGCTGGGGCGCGCATGGGCCAAGACCCTGTACGAGAAGGATACCGGCCACCACCGAATCCGGGTGGAAGAGACCCGGGAACGCCGCTACCTCTATTTCGACGGCACCCTGCAGAGCTCCATGGACCGGCGCGACCCTTGCGCGCTGGAGTTGCTCTACTCCCGCTTCGCCTCCCTGGGGCTGGTGCTCAGGCCGGACGCCGCCAAGGCGTTGATCATCGGGCTCGGCGGCGGATCCATGGCCAAGAAGTACCACAAGGAGTTCCCGGCGATGGAGATCGACTCCGTCGAGATCGATCCCGACGTGGTGGAGGTCGCGCGGGAGTTCTTCCACTTCCGGGAGGACGCGCTTCAGCGGGTCCACGGCGGCGACGGCCGCGAGTACCTGGCACGCACCGACGACCGTTTCGACCTGGTCCTGCTGGACGCCTACTACGCCGACAACATGCCCTTCCATTTGGCCACGCGCGAGTTCTTCGACACCGCCCGGGACAAGATGACGCCCGAGGGCGTGCTCGTGGTCAATCTCATCGGCGCATTGCGCGGCCCCGACAGCAAGCTCGTCCGTGCCGCCATCAAGACCCTTGCCGGCGTGTTCCCGCAGGTCTACACCTTTCCCACGTTCGGCAACCGCGGCCACGTCCTGAGCGAAATTCAGAACGTCGTGGTCCTGGCCAGCAAGGCGCCGGAGCGCATGAGCATGAAGGAGATGGAACGGCGGGCGATCGGCCTCGGCCGGGACCTCTTCCCCGACCCGGTCAGCAAGATCCGGAGGTCCTACTACCGAGGCCCCCTGGATCAGGACGATGTCGAGCCCCTTACCGATGATGACGCGCCGCCTGATAATCTGGTTCGTCTTTAGCAGCCTGGTACTGGCGGGATGCACCGCCCGGCAACCGGACAGTTCCATCCGCCCGATCCGGGTGGTCCGGGTCAAGCTGGTGGCCGATCCGATATTGCGACGAAACGAACCGCTCTGGCGCGACACCGCCAGGGACCTGCTGCGGGCGGCGTCCGACTACTATGAGGAACGGTTCGGTATCCGGCTGGTGCGGCAGGCCACGGAGGCCTGGCGCGTGGAGGGGACCACGACCTCCTCGGTCGTCTTGATGAAACGCCTCAAGCGCTCCTATCCCAAGGCGGGCGGCAACCAGCCCCACGACGTCGTCGTCGGGTTGACCCAGCAGCCGCTCAACTTCTACCGCGGCGGCCGCGCCCGCGCGGACCGCCTGGGCAACTGCACCGAGGGGTTGGGAAACTACATCGTGAGCCACGTCGGCGAGACCTTTGACCATGGGGACGAGCTGAACCAGGACGCGCTGGCGTTGATCCACGAAATGGGACACCTCCTGGGAGCCGTCCACACCGACGACCCCGAATCGGTGATGCACCTCGATTTCGACTTCAGGACCGGCTTCGACGCACCCAACCGGGCCATCGTCATGAGGAACCGCCTCTGTCCGTTCGCCGAGCCCGATCATGCCGCGGGGAAACGGGAGCCTCGCCCGGGGTCCTGACCGGCCCCGCATGGGAGGTGAAGCATGACGCCCCTGTGGTCACCCACGGAACGGCAGGTCCGGGGATCCCACCTTTACCGGTTCCGTGAACGACTGCGCGCCGACCACGACATCGCCGGCGACTCCTTCCACCGGCTGCATCAATGGAGCGTGTCGCAACTGGAGGCCTTCTGGGAAACGGCGTGGCTGGACGCCGCGGGCCGGCCGCCGGCCGGGGCGGTGCTGGCGGACGGCGCCATGCCCCCGGCCGGGCGGCTGGGGCGCGAGGTGTGGTTCCCCGGCACCCGGTTCAACTTCGCCCGGCAGCTTCTCCGGCACCGCGACGACCGTGTCGCGATCATCGAGGAGAACGAGAGCGGGCAATGCCGAACGGTCACCTTCCGGGAACTGCACGCGCTCACGGCCCGCTGCCAGGCGGCCCTCCGGCGCGTGGGCGTCGAGCCCGGCGACCGCGTCGCGGGGTATCTGCCCAACGTGCTCGAAACCGTGGTGGCGATGTTGGCGACGGCGTCGTTAGGCGGGGTGTGGAGCGCCACTTCGCCGGACTTCGGCTACCAGGGCGCCTTCGACCGGTTCAGGCAGATAGACCCCAAGGTGCTGCTGTCCACCGACGGCTACTTCTACAACGGCCGGCGGCACGACTGCATGGAGAAGGCCCGGCGGCTGGCGGACTCGCTGCCAAGCCTGGAGCGGTGGGTCGTGGTCCCGGGCGCACAACAGTCCCTGCCCGCGGGCGCGGTGGCGTGGGACTCGTTCCTCGCCGACGACGCCGGGGATCTCAGGTTCGCCGATCTCCCCTTCGACCACCCGGTCTATATCCTCTACACCTCCGGCACCACGGGACTGCCCAAGTGCATCGTCCACGGCGCCGGCGGCACCGCGCTCAAGCATCACGTGGAGCACAAGCTCCATACCGACGTCGACCGGGACGACACGGTCTTCTTCTTCACCACCTGCGGCTGGATGATGTGGCATTGGCTGGTGAGCGCACTGGCCCAGGGCGCCACCGTGGTCCTGTACGACGGCAGCCCCGCCTACCCGCGCGAAGACAGGCTGTTTCGGCTCGCCGAGGACCACGGCATCACCGTGTTCGGCACCAGCCCGAAGCTTCTCGCCACCCTCGAGAAGGCCGGGTTCCGGGCTACCGGCAAGTACGGGCTCGCCGGAATGCGTACGGTGCTCTCGACCGGCGCGCCGCTGGAGGCCTCCCAGTTCCACTACGTGGACGAGGCCATCCGCCCCGGCGTGCAGATCTGCTCCATTTCGGGCGGCACGGACATCGTCGGGTGCTTCGTCCTCGGCAACCCGCTGTCACCGGTGTACGCCGGCCAGATCCAGGGCCCGGCCCTCGGCGTGGATGTGGCCGTCTTCGATGAGCCGGGGCGGCCGGTGGCGGGCGAACAGGGCGAGTTGGTGTGCCGGAAACCCTTTCCCTCCATGCCGCTGGGCTTCTGGAACGACCCCGAGGACACACGTTACCGCGAGACCTACTTCGACACCTATGCGGACGTGTGGCGCCACGGCGACTACGTGGAGGCCACGCCGGAGGGGGGGTTCGTGATCTACGGACGCAGCGACACGACGCTCAACCCCGCGGGGATCCGGTTCGGCACCGCGGAGATCTACCGCATCGTCGAGCGGCTGCCGTTCGTCCAGGACAGCATCGTCGCCAGCTACCGGCGGGAGGGCGAGACCCGGGTGGCCCTGTTCGTGGTGCTCGACCAGGCCCTTGACCCGGACACCGCCGACGCCATCCGCTCGGCCATCCGGGCCCAGGCCACGCCCCGCCACGTGCCCGCCATGGTGCAACGGATCAGCCAGGTGCCGGTTACACGCAACGGAAAGAAAGTGGAGAACGCCGTGTCGGCCATCCTCAACCACCGGCCCGTCCGGAACCGCGAGGCGTTGGCCAACCCGGAGGCCCTGGACGAAATCGAGGTTCCGGCGTAGGTATGACCCAACGGTGCAATGATGAAGATTAGCTCTCGCGGCACTTACGGCATTCTGGCGCTGGAGGAACTGGTCCGGTTGTGGGACGCGAAGACGCCGATCCAGGTTAAGGAGATCGCGGCGAGGAAGGCCATCCCCGAGGAGTTCCTGGGCCAGATCATGATCTCGCTGAAGCAGGCGGACCTCGTGCGCGCGAACCGGGGGCCCGGCGGTGGATACTACCTCACCCGGGCGCCGGATCAGATCCCGTTGAAAGAGGTGCTGGAGGTCTTGGGCGGCCCGGTGACCGGGCCGGAGGAAAACCTGCGCAAGTACACGGCCGATTCGGTGGCGGCCCGGAAGGTGCTGGAGACCTGGCGAAGGGCCAACGCCGCCATGGAAGCGGTCATCGACGGGATCACCCTTGCCGACATCTGCGAGCCGGAAGACCGGCCGCACATGTACTATATCTGACTCCCGATTCCGGGCCTCGCCGAGATCCGGACTCGGGAAACATGGAATCTCCACGACTCGAAACGGGCGGAGGCACGACGAATGGAAGCGATCGAGAGAGGCGAGCGGGTCAAGGGCAAGGTGGCGCTGGTGGCCGGCGCCGGGTCCATCGAGCCCGGATGGGGCAACGGCAAGGCCGCGGCCGTGCTCTACGCCCGGGAGGGAGCCAAGGTGTTCGCGGTGGACTACCGTCCGGAAGCGGCGGAGGAGACCAAGGCCATCATCGAGGAAGAAGGCGGCGTGTGCGCCGCGTTCGCCGCGGACGTGACCTCGGAGACGGAGGTCAAGGCCATGGTCGACGCCTGCATGGACGCCTTCGGACGCATCGACATCCTCCACAACAACGTAGGCGGCCAGGGACCCGGACGCTGGGTGCTGGACATCGAGCGCGACGACTGGGACGCGGTGCTGGCCCGCAACGTGACGTCCGTGCTGCTGACGTGCAAAGCGGTCATTCCGATCATGATCCGCCAAGGCGGCGGCGCCATCGTCAACATCTCCTCCATCGCCAGCATGCGCCACGTCAACGTGCCCACGGCCTCCTACTCCGCGGCCAAGGGCGCGGTCAACCTGCTCACCCAGAACCTGGCGCTGCAATACGCGGACAAGCATATCCGCGCCAACTGCGTGCTTCCCGGCTACATCGACACGCCGTTCACACGGCGGCTGGTGGCGGGGAAGCCCAGCTACGAGCACAAGGGGTTCACTTCGGCGGAGGAGTACCGCAAGGCCCGTGACGGCATCGTTCCGCTGGGCCGGGGCGGCACCGCCTGGGACGTGGCGCGGGCCGCCCTCTTCCTCGCCTCGGACGACGCCGACTATATCACCGGCGTGATGCTGCCGGTGGACGGCGGCGTCACCGCCACCTGTCCGGGGGTGTAGGAGGATATCCGCGCGTTCCGGCGCGGTTCACAGGGTCCGCGCGAACTCGCCGAGGAATCGCAGCGTCCGTTGCCGGCTGGCGTCCGGGTCACTGCCCGCGGGTATCACGCTGACCATGATCTCGGCGGCGCCGAAGGAGAAGAGCTCCCGCAACCGCCTCTCCGCATCCGCTTCGTCGCCGGATATCACCAGCGCCTTCAACATCGGCGTGCTCCAGACGCGCTTCGCCGCTTCCGCAAAGCCGGCGAGGCGGTACATCTCCACGTAAGGATCCCGCCGCATGTACGAGTCGAAACGCTCCCTTGCCACCGCTTCGACTTCGTCCCAGTCCCCGTGGACGCTGAGTCCGACGTGTGCGATGAGCGGGGGCGCCGGCTGTCCCCCCTTCTCCGCTCCGGCGGCCATGGCCGGCAAGGCGAAGTCCCGCAGGTAGCTGCCGGGACACAACCAGCTTATGGCGCCGTCCGTGAACCGGCCGGCCAGCTCGAAGGACTTCGGCCGCACGGCCGAGATCATCACCGGCACGTCCACCGGCTCGTTGTCCGCGGTCTGGGCGCGGTAGTAGCGCCCCTCGAAATCCACCGCGCCCTCGCGCAGCACCGCCCGCACGATCCGCACGTACTCGGTCAGGTGAGCCAACGGACGCTCGAACGCGAACCCGTAGGTGCGTTCGATGGGCGCCTTGTTGCCCGGACCCACGCCCAGGCGAAACCGGCCCGGCGCGAGCTGCGCCATGGCCTCGCAGTACTCGACGAAGGAAAGGGGGTGGCGGGGCCAGGTCAGGACGATTGCGGTGCCCAGTTGGATGGTCCGGGTGGACATGGCGGCCGCGGCCAGGATGCTCGGGGTGTCGCGGCGGATGTTGTTGTCGGCGGTCCTGGGGCCGCCGGTGGTCAGCCACACCGCCTGTATCCCCAGAGACTCGGCCTCACGGATGTCGTCGAGCACGATCTGGACATCCGTCCCCGGGAGCTCGACGCCGACCCTACGTTGATCCATCGTGCATCTCCGTGGTTGACAACGCGTGTTGACCACCGACCCTAACGCATCTCCGCCGGGGAAGAAACCCTTGGCCGCCCCCGCGGCCGGGCGGCGCGGGGTCCCGCCCCTCGACACATGGTCGGCTTCGCTCCGACATCCCGACGAGTCCCCGCCGGGTTTGCCGGATTGGACATTCGGGCGGGCCTTCGTTATGTGTTCGTACACAAAGCCGGTGTCGTGCATCGAGAAGTGCTCCGACGAGATGGTCCGGCATCCGGAGTCAATCCACGCACGAGGAAGCATGTCCATGAGCACGGAGCCCAGCCACAGGACGTTCACCTACCAGGATTACCTGAAAACGCCTGATGACATCCGCTATCAGCTCATCGAGGGCGAACTGATTCGTGAGCCTGCGCCGACTGTCCCGCACCAAAGCATCGCCATGAACCTGTCCGGCATTCTATGGAACTTTGCGAAGAGCCACGGCCTGGGCCGCGTGCTGGCCGCGCCCACGGACGTCTACCTTTCCGAGACCAACGTGCTCCAGCCTGACGTCCTGTTCGTATCGAGCGAGCGCACCGGCATTGTCACCGAACGCTGCATCCATGGCGCGCCGGATCTGGTGGTTGAAATTGCCTCGCCCTCCACCGCGCGCCGGGACCGGGGCGTCAAGCGCGAACTTTACGCCCGCCACGGCGTCGCCGAATACTGGTTGGTGGACCCCGTAGCCGAGACGGTCGAGGTGCTGCGGCTGACGGACCGACACTTCGCCATCGCCGGACGCTACAGCCGCTCCGACACCCTCACGACTCCCGCACTGCCCGGTCTGGCGATCCATCTCGACGAAGTCTTCGCCTGAACATGGACCTGCGGCCTTGTCAGAAAACCCTGCTGATGCAGGTTCGCCAAGCCCTCGGCGCGAGGTCGGACGCCCGCGTGATGATGCAGCTACCCACGGGTGTGGAGACGAAGCGCGAACGGCTGGCGTGAATGGGGGACCGCCAACGACGTCCCTTCGGAATCGTTCAGACGCGAGCCATGAAACGGAGACCGTGATGGAATCGAGAATGCGCTCCCTCGACGAGTTGAAACCGGAGATCCTGCGGCGCGCCGGACGCGCCAACCCTTTCGAATGGGTCAGGCCGAACGACGCCGCCGAGGTGGTGGGATGGCTGGAATCCACCGAGGACGACCACTGGGCGGAAGCCTGGGGCCGCATGGGCGCCCGGTACGAGGCGCTGGGCCAGGAACAGGAGAAGAACGGCCAGCCGTGCGGCGACTCCTATTATCTCGCCTACGACTACTACCGCATCGGCCGCTACCCGGTGGCCTCGACGCCCGGCAAGAAGGCCTGCTACGAGGCATCGCTGCGGAATTTCCTCAAGGCGGCGGAGCACATGGACCCGCCGGTGGAGCGGGTGGAGATCCCCTTCGAAGGAAAGTCCATCGTCTGCTATCTGCAGATCCCCCGCGACGCGCACCGGCCGCCCGTGGTGCTCCACTGGGGCGGCGTCGACGGCTGGAAGGAGGACCGGCGGAGGCCCAGCGAGGCGTTCCACCGGCTGGGGCTCGCCACCATGGCCATCGACATGCCGGGTGTCGGCGAGAGCCCCGTCCTGGGGTCCGATCCGACGGCGGAACGCACCTTCTCCGCCGCCCTCGACTACCTGGAGACACGCGCGGACGTGGACGGGTCACGCCTCGGGGTCATGGGAGGGAGCTTCGGCGGGTACTGGGCCGCCAAGGTGGCCCACGTGGAAGCCGAACGGCTGAAGGGCGCCGTGGACTGGGGCGGCGGCGTGCACCTCACGTTCCAGGAAGAGTGGCTGCGGCCCGCGCTGACCACCCGGGCGGAGCAGTATCTCATGGGACCGGCCAGCCTGCTGGACGCCCGCGGCTACATCTTCCGGACCCGCGACCTCGGCGAGATCCTGAAGCTGGCGCCGCAACTCTCCCTGGTGACCCAGGGCCTCATCGACCAGCCGTGCGCCCCGCTGCTGCTCATCAACGGGAAGCTCGACGACCAGCATCCCATCGACGACTTCTACCTGCTGCTGGAGCACGGCAGCCCCAAGGAGGTCTTCATCTTCCCGGACGGCGGGCACATGGGCCGGGTCCCGGGCAAGTCCAACGAGCCGGCGCTGAACGTCCTGACCCAGTGGCTGCACCGGAAGCTCGCCGCGTAAGCAGACGCCGCTATCCGTCGAAAAATCCCTCCTTCGCCGCCCACAGCCACAAGTGGGCGATCTTCTCGTTGTACAACTCCGCGTAACCCACGTGGCCGTAGCGGGGAATGAGGACCACGTGGGCGCCACGGGCGGTTGCGGCGTACTTCGCGCCCATGAACATCTCGCGCTTGTCCTCCAGGCGATCGCCCCGGATCCAGTGGCCCCTGTCGTTCTCGCCCACCACCAGCAGCACGCCGATGTTCCCGAGCCACTCGGGGTCGGGGTCCTGAAGGTGATCGTAGTACTCCTCCCGTGGGAGGCCGGTGAGCTCCACGTAACGGTCCAGGATGCCGACCGCGCCGTTGTGCTGGTTGTCGCACAGGCTGGTCTTCATCTGTGAGCGCCTCGGGTTGGCCCACGCCATGTACTCCTCGGGACCGCCCCAGGGGGTGAGGTCCTCCGGGTCCTCGTACCGCGCCGCTCGAAAGCTCTCGGGCGACCGGCGGGAGATCTGCTCCACCGGGATCTCGCTGTACTCCTCCGCGCCGGTGTGCTCGCGCCATTCCTTGCGCCAGCCGTCGGGGCCGCCGGAGCCGAAACCCAGGAGCCCGGTCACGCGGGCGCGCCGCACGAAGCGGTGCAGGTGCGCCGCCATGGGTCCGCCCGTGGAATGGCCGAAGGCGAGCACCTCCCGATCCGGCAGGTGCGTGTCGGCCAGCAGCCCGGCACCCTGCAGAATCGTGTTGAACGTGCACTTCAGGTTGCGGTCCAGGATCTCCTTCACCGGGAGCTCCCGGTCCAGCAGGTACACCGGCATGCGTTCCGGCACGGGTTCGGTCCACACGCCGCCCGGCGGATAGTGGCCGGGGTAGGTGACGGCCAGGGTCGTGAATCCCTGCGAGGCCAGGACCCGCGCCAGTCCCGGGCGGCCGTCCGGGGTCGTGTCCATGATGCGCTCGCTGCCGGCGCCGCCGTGGAACACCACCACGGCGCGGGCGGGGTCCGCCTCCCGCTCCGGCGCGTAGAGGGTGCCATGAATATCCCACTCGTAGCCGTTGCGCTCGTACCGCGCCGTCACCTCACGGCTGGCGAACGCCGTCTCGTCATAGGGCGCGGGCATGGCCAGCCAGCCCTCCCAATCCATTTTCTGCAGCAGCTCGGTCGACCCCAGCGCCGCGAGAATCGCTTCAATGGTTCCGTTTCGGGTGTTCATGGAGTGCCGGGATACTACGGCATCAACCATCGGGTCAACGAGGAGGCGCAGTTCAACCGCCCGCGATTTCGTAGTAGATTCCCTCGCGGCGACCTACCGCCAAGGGAGGAACCGACATGCAGGAGCCCGGGGCACGCTGATGCGCGCTTCCATGAAGGCCGTCACCGTGAGGGAATTCGGCGACGCGGACGTGCTGCGGATGGAGCAGCTTCCCACCCCTTCGCCCGCCGCCGGCGAAGTGTTGATCGAAGTGCACTCGGTCTCGGTCAATCAGACGCTGGACATTGCGGTGCGGCAGGGCAACTACCGCACCGACCTGCGGTTCCCGCTGGTGCTCGGCACCGACCCCGCGGGAGTGATCGTGGCCACGGGCGACGGAGTGCCGCAAACACGATGCGGCGAGCGCGTGTCGGTGGTGGCCTCCATCCGCTGCGGCGAGTGCCGCTTCTGCCGCATGGGACGGGAGGACTCGTGTCCCAGGAGCAAGCACCTGGGCCTTGACCGCTGGGGCGGGTACGCGGAGTACGTGACCGTACCGGTGGAGAACGTCTTCCCCATCCCGGACAACCTTTCCTTTGGCGAAGCTTCGGTGGTCACCCGGCACTTCCCCACGGCCATCAACCTGCTGCTCAACCACGCGAAGCTCGACAAGGGCGAATGGGCGCTGATCATGGGGGCGGCCGGCGCCCTGGGTAGTTGCGGCGTGCAGATCGCCCGGCACCAGGGGGCGCGGGTCATTGCCGCCGCCGGCACCGATTCGCGGGCGGAGGGCGCCCGGGAGTACGGCGCCGAGTTCACGGTCAACTACCGCCGGCAAGACCTCGAGCGGGAAGTGCTCCGCATCACCGACGGTCACGGCGTCGACGTGCTCTTCGAGAACATCGCCGACCCAACGCTGTGGCCCGGGGCCTTTAACAGCCTCGCCTTCGCCGGCCGTCTGGTGACAGCGGGGGCACACGGCGGCGGCACCGTGCCCCTGGACGTGAAACGCCTCTACCTCAAGCGCATCCGCATCACCGGGCAGCCCGGAGCGACCCGCAAGGATGTGGAGCTGGCCCTGTCGCTGGCCGGCCAGGGTGCGGTCCGCGCCATCATCGACCGCACCATGCCTCTCGAAGAGGTCAAGAAGGCACACGATCTGCTTGAGCGGGGCGGCATCGTCGGCAAGATCGTCCTCGATCCCACCCTGGGCTAGCGTCGTTGCGGCAATTCCGCTACTCGTCAACGATCGATGCTCCGCCTCTACGACAACCACCTCTCCGGCAACGGTTACAAACCACGGCTGCTGCTGGCCCATCTGGGCCAGACCTACGAGCGGGTGGAGGTGGACATCCTGAGGGGCGAGACCCGTACGCCCGAATTCCTGGCCATCAACCCCAACGGGCGCATCCCCGTGCTGGTCTTGGAGGACGGCACCCGCCTTGCCGAATCCAACGCGATCCTGTTCTTTCTGGCCGAGGGCTCGCGTTTCCTTCCCTCCAGCCGGCTGGCCCGTGCCCTCTGCCTGCAGTGGATGTTCTTCGAGCAGTACAGCCACGAGCCCTGCATCGCGGTGGCGCGCCACTGGATCCAACACGTCGAGATGACCGAGGCGCAACGCGCCCAGCTCCCGGCCAGGCAGGAGGGTGGGCGGGCCGCGCTGGCGGTCATGGAGCAACACCTCGGCGGGTCGGACTGGTTCGGAGACGACGCCATGAGCATCGCCGATATCGCGCTCTACGCCTACACCCACGTGGCGGACGAAGGCGGGTTCGACCTGTCTGACTATCCGGCGGTCAACGCCTGGCTCGCCCGCGTCGCGGGGCAGCCCCGCCACGTTCCGATGAATCCCGCGCCCACGGGTGTCGTGGAACCGGCCTAATCCTGAACCGGTCCGGCCATACCAAGAGACCAAGGAGACAAGTCGATGGCACAACTCGTCACCATGCTCGGCATCACCCACAACCCCTTCATGCCCACGCTGTTCAAGCAGGCGCAGCAGCCGCCGGGAGCGGCCAAGGTGCAGGAGCGGATCGCCATGATGCGCGCCAAGCTGGCGCATCACAAGCCGGACGTGCTGATCACCATCGGCAACGACCACCTGCACCAGTTCTTCATGGACAACATGCCGGCTTTCATGATCGGCAAGATGGACCGCTTCCACGGCACCTTCTACGACGAGGTGCGGGAGTTCGGTCTGCCGGAATGCGATGTGCCGGGCGACCTGGAAATGTGCAACCGACTCCTGGAGGGCGCTTACGAGCGCGGCGTGGACTTCGCCTATTCCAGCGAGCTCACCATCGACCACTCGATCGTGGTGCCCATGCTGTTCGTCAGGCCGGAGATGGACATCCCCATCGTCCCCATCCTGACCAACTGCATCGCGCCGCCGCTTCCCACCGCCCGCCGCTTCTACGAAGTAGGAAGGGCCATCCGCTCCGTCATCGATGACCTCCCGGACGGCAAGCGCGTCGGCGTCCTGGTGAGCGGCCACCTGTCGCTGGAGGTGGGCGGCCCCAAACAGTTCGAGCGGCGCCTGATGGACCCGGACTTCGACGCCCGCGCCGTGGGGTGGATCACCACCGGCGACGTCGACGCGGCCGCGCGCGACTGCAACCTGGAGCAAATGGTCCCCTCGGGCAACATGACCATGGGTTTCCTGAACTTCCTCATGGCCATGGGCGTGGCCAACGGCGCGTCTCCCACCCACGCGGAAGGGCTCGACGCGGGATTCCCGGCGGTGCCGTTCTTCGCCTGGGATCAGGACGAAGAAGGAGCGGGACTGTGAGCAAGTACCTGGTCAACAAGTTCATGCACGTGGTGAACATGAACGAGGAGGCGGAGGACGCGTACGTGGAGAACCCGCCCGGCTTCGTCGCCCGGTGGGAAAAGGGGGAACGCCTCAAGTTCACGCAGGAGGAGCGGCGCGCCCTGGAGCGGCGCGACTACGGCAGCCTCTACGCCATGGGCGCGCATCCGTTCCTCTTGTGGAGCTTCACCGAGGCGGTGTGGCGCAGGGAGATGGACCGGGAAGAGTTGGTGAGGGACTACAAGGCCAAGGCCGCCGCGGCGGGTTATCCGGACTTCGAGACGTGACTAGTGTCCTGTCCCACAAGAATTACGTGGGACAGGACACTAGTTCAGCCCTTTCTCCCGAGCCAGCGGCCCCACGACAGCCACGGGAACCGTTGCCGGTAGCGCCGCACCAGTTCCCTGCCGCCGATGAGGCAGCCGGCCCAGAAGATCACCTGACTGACGAAGTAGACTCCGGCCGCCGCCACCAGCAGGTGGTGCTCCATGTCCAGGAAGGGCAGCAGCAGGATTCCCGCGGTCACCACCCAGGACCCTGCTATCAGCACCACGGCGATCTTTTCGAGAGCGGTCATGTGGTCGTGCGTCGAGCCGGCGCGTGGCCGCGGCTGGACGGGCAGCCCGGCACCGGGTCCGAATCCATCAATGCTTCAGGTCGAGAACCGGACCGATGGCCCGGAGAGCCCGGTGATCGGGAGCCCGTGCCGGCGGTCTTATGGGGATCTGACGATCCTCACGTCCACCGCCGCCACGCCCGCGCCCGTCTCCTTGACGATCAGCGGATTGATCTCCAGGTCGCTCAGGTGGGCGCGATGCGCCGAAAACAGTCCGGACAGGCCAACGATCGCCCGTATCAACGCGTCGACATCCCGGGGCTTCTGTCCGCGGACCCCTTCGAGAATCCTGTAGCCCTTGAGCTCCCGAAGCATGGCATGCGCGTCGGCGGCGGTGACCGGGACGAGACGCAATGCGACGTCCTTGAGCACCTCCACGAAGATCCCGCCCAAGCCCACCATCACGAAGGGGCCGTACTGGGGGTCGACCCGCGCGCCGAGGATGACCTCGGTGCCGCCGACCATCTCCTGCACCAATAGCTTGGACCCCGCCGGCCCCTTGGCCAGCAGCTCCGACCCTGCCTGCTCCACGCCGGCGGCGGATTCCAGCCCCAGCACCACGCCGCCCACTTCGGTCTTGTGCACCACCTCCGGCGACTGGAGCTTCAGCACCACGGGGAAGCCCATCTCCCCTGCCCTCGCGGCCGCTTCCCCGGGAGTATCGGCCACGGCTTCCCTGGGCGGCGTCAATCCGCAGGCGGCCAACCGCTCCTGCCACGCAGCACCCTCCAGGTCTTGAGGCTTGCCGTCGGCCGCCGGGAGCTCCGGGATCCCCACGCGCCGGCGATGGCCGTAGGCCCCCAGTCCGTTGAGCGCCCGCAAGGTCGCCTTGATACCCTGCAGGTGCGGTATCTCCGATGCTTCCTGGAACGCACGGCTCTCGTCCATCAGGCTGTAAGTGGAGCGGGCGTGGGCCACGATGGGCTTGTCGATGCTCCGCGATATGTTCTTCAGGAGATCGGGGTTGCGCTTCTCTCCGAAGCGCGGCAACTCGCCGTGAATGGCCAGCAGATCCACGCCGTCGTCCTCGGCGTGGATGCGCACGATCTCGGCGAAGGTGTTCTCGTTGCCGAAGCCGGCCACGCCGCACTCCAGCGGGTTCTCCACCACCAGGTCGTCGGGGATGAGGGGACGCAGCGCCTGGTTCGACTCCTCGCTCAGGGTCGCCAGCTCGATGCCCACCTCCTCGATGTGGTCCAGCAGTATCCCCTTCATGCCGCCGGAGTTCACCACGATGGCCGCGCGCCCGCCCCGGGGACGCCGGCCCGGCAGGAACGCCAGGGTCATCTCCGTGAGGTCCTCAAGGCTGTGACAGCGCACCATGCCGTAGCGGTCGCAGGCCGCCGAGAAGACCTCGTCGTCGCCCGCCAGGGAGCCGGTGTGCGAGATGGCCTGGCGTTTCCCCATCTCCGAGCGGCCGAGCTTCACGACGATGACGGGCTTGTCCTTCTCCAGCGCCCGGGCGGCCGTCTCAAGGAACATCTTCGGGCGCCGGATCCCCTCCACCATGAGCAGGATGATCTTGGTCTCGTCGTTGTCGATGAGGAAGGACATATAGTCCACCACGTCCAGGCTCACCTCGTTGCCGCTGGAGATGGCGTAGCTGAAACCGACGCCGCGCTCCGCCGCGCCCTTCATCCAGTTGCCCAGGGAACCGCCGCTCTGGAACACCGCGGCCACCGGACCCGGCCTGAGCAGCGGCTGGCGCTGAGCGTAGGTCATCATGCGCTGGTTCACCGAGGCCGCGCCCATGCAGTTGGGGCCGCAACAGACGATGCCGCTCTCCTCGCAGAACTCGGCCAGCTCCCGGCCGCGCTCGTGGCTCTTGGGATCGGTCCCCTCGCCGAAGCCCGCGCTGTAGATGGTGGCCGCCTTGACCCCCAGCGGCGCGGCCGTCTTGAGGGTCGGGATCACCGCCCGGCTCGGCACCAGCATCAGCAGGTGCTCGGGCGGCTCCGGAAGCGCCTCCAGGCTCGGGTAGCAGGGCGCGTCCCAGAGTTCCTCGTAGTTGGGATTGATCAGGAAGACATTGCCGGGATACTCCGCCGCCTTGAGGCTGTGGAAGAGCAGGTTGGGCCAGTTGCCCTTGGGCGAGGCGCCGACGATGGCCACGCTCTTGGCGTGCAGCAGGTTGCTTGCCGGGAGAATGGTGGTTCTTTCCGTCGTTTCGGTCATGTCGTCTCTTCTTTCGATGAAGGCGCCGGCGCACGGTGGTCCGCGCCGGTCACGTGTCTTTGCGGAGTGGTGTTGGCGAGTGTCTTCTTTACTGGAACTTTCTTCTCTAGAACAGCTCGATACCCAGGAAACGGAACAACTCCCCCTCGTACCACGAGGCGTGAATCACCTGATCGAACACCCCATACAGGAAGGCGATGGCGCCCGCCGTAAGGCCCAGGGACAGGAGCCATCCTTCATCCGATCCGACCTTCAGGTAGAGGAAAACGAACAACGGCAACGCGATGAGCTGTCCCAGAAGCCACGTGCCCACGAATATGCCCATCAGCCAGAAACAGATGAAGAAGGTCCGTTTCAGGGCCTCGCCACTGCGGAGGTTCACGTCGAGGAAAATGTCCGCGGCCCCCCCGGGCCCCTCGGGGGCCTTCTCCTCCCCGCCCCGGATTCCCGTCCACAGCGAAAGGATCACGGCGATGACGCAGCCGACAAAGCCGATCAGCGTGGGAAACAGTGCGGTCTTCCCCGGCCACTCCCTGGCCGTGACCACGCCGGCGGCGAACATGACCGCCAGGGCGAGTATGAACAGACTCTCTATGTAGTGCTCGCGGATCCTTCGCATGTCATGCCTTCCGGCGCATCTGGGCTCGCATCGCGTAATAGAGCGTCGCCAGGGTCATCAGGATCAGGACGATGCAGATGGGCCGCTCCCACAACCACGACCAGCCGTAGCGGCTGACGCTGATGTCGAGGTAGCGTTCCATGATCGGACCCAGGACGATGCCCAGGGCGATGGGCGGCCGCGGCCAGCCCCACCGCTTCATGAGGTAGCCCAGCGCCCCCAGGCCCATCAGCACGAGCCAGTCGCCCAACTCCTGGGTCGCCATCCAGGAACCCATGAACACAAGAACCACGATGATGGGGATGAGAATGCTGCCGCGTATGGTGGTGACCTTGGCGAGCTGGTTCGTGCACCCCATCAGCAGGATGGCGGTCAGGACGTTGGCGATGACCAGCGCCCAGATCACCGAGAAGGTGACGTCGAGACGGGTGCTGAGAAGCTCGGGACCCGGGTAGATCCCGTGAATCAGGAAAGCGCCCAGCAGGATGGCCATGGTGGCGCTTCCGGGAATGCCGAACGCGATGGTGGGGATCAGCGAACCGCCCTTCATGGCGTTGTTGGCGGCTTCCGGGGCGATCACGCCGCGTATTTCGCCCTTGCCGAACTCCGCCTTCGGGTCCTTGTTGGACTGGACCGCATGGCCGTAAGCCACCCAGTCGACGATGCTGGCCCCGAGACCCGGAATGAAACCGATGTAGGCGCCGATGACCGCGCACCGGAGCGCCAGCCACCAGTTACGCGCGGCGTCGCGCACCCCGTCCCAGAGCCCCTTCCCCATCTCCGGCACTTCCGACAGGGTGCCGCGGCGTACCGCCAGCTCCACCACCTCGGGAAGCGAGAAGAGACCCAGCACGCACGGGACGATGGGGAGCCCTTCCAGAAGATACGGCGCACCGAACCAGAAGCGCGGGATGCCGTCCTGGGGCGAATAGCCGATCATGGAGAGCTGCAACGCCAGCAGGCCCACCAGGATACCCTTGGCCGGGGCGTTGCCGCTCAAAGCGCCCACCATGGCCATGCCCAACACGCCCAGGAGGAAGAACTCAGGCGCGCCGAAGGAAAGCACCAGCGGACTGAGGATCGGTATCGAGCAGACCAGGAGGATGGCTCCCACCACGCCGCCGAAGCCCGACACCGTGTAGGCGGCGCCGAACGCCCGCGCCGCCTCGCCCTTCTTCGCCAACGGGTAGCCATCCATGATGGTGGCCTGGGAGCCGGCGGTGCCGGGGACGCCCAGCAGGACCGACGATATGGTGTCCGAGGTCGAGGTAATGGCGTACATGCCCATCAGCAGCGCCATGGCCTCGTAGGGCTGAAGATCGAAAGTGAACGGCAGCAGGATGGCCATCCCGGAGAGTCCCGAGAGGCCCGGGACCATTCCGAAGAAGACACCCAGAGTGATACCCAGCAGCAAATAGCCGAAGGCCGGCCAAGCGAGGATACCCTGAAGTCCCAGTTGGGCTGCTTCTAGCATACTGCGTGGGCGTTAAGCTGGTTGGGAGGACCCGTTGCCGGCCCGCGAGGCGGCCGGCAACGGGACACGGTTGATGGCCTACTTCTTGGCCGCGAGCTTACGCCCTTCTTCCACGTAGTTGGCGCGGAACTTCTTCATCTCGTCGCCCGCCGTCTTCCACGGCACCATGGCCTTCTCGATATCCTTGGCCGCGGTCAACATGTGCGGCTCGATACCGACGGACTTCTTGTACTCGGCGCGGAATGCGGGATCCTTGTTCATGGCGATGAAGGCCGAACGCACAGCTTCCACCGCGGCCTTCGGAGTCTCCGGAGGCGCCAGGATCTGGCGGTAGCTGGTCAGGATCTGAAAGAGCTGCCACAGCGGGCCGGCGGGTTCCTTGCCCGAGAGCCGCTTGACGAACTCACGCGCGGGCACGCCCGGCGCGATGGCGGGGATCTGGGCGTCGCTGCCGTACCACAGCGGAATCGCGGTCCCCTTGTCCACGGCGATGGGCTTCACCCGCGGGATGTAGAACGGGGTGCTGCCGTCCACGTAGTCGAGTTCCTTGCGCAGGAACGCCGCAAGCAGGTCCGCCGAGCCCTGGTACCCGGTCACGTAGTTGAACTTTACGCCCGCGAGGTCGAACAGCGTGCGGAACTTGAGGTCCTTGCTGCTGTCGGCGCGGAACCCGCCGACGTTGAAGGTCTTGGCCTTCTGGATGTCTTCCAGCTTGTTCAGCGGCGGATCGAGGTCCTTCCTCGCCACGCCGACGCTGACCACCGGCGTGAACATGACCGGAAGGATCTCTTCCATGTTGGCCCGGAGCCCGGCCTTCTTGGGATCGCCCACGAACCATTCCTGGTAGCGGCCGCTGGCGGTCTGGCAGCCCATCACGGTTCCGTTCCGGCGCGCCCGCTCGTAAAGCCAGTTCATCGCCAGGTTGCCGCCCCCGCCGGCGCGGTTCTGGATGACGATGGTGGGATTGCCCTTGAGATGATTCTTCAGATGACGGGCGTAGATGCGGCACTCGATGTCCGTGGGGCCGCCCGCCGAATAGTCGACGATGAGCTTCAGCGTCTTGCCTTGGTAGAAAGGCTTGTCCGCCGCGGACGCCTGGGTCCCCAGCAAGAGCCCAAACACGAGCACGGCAACAATGAATAGCACGGCTTTCTGTAATGTGGACTTCATCGCTTGCTCCCTCCTTGGGTCAGTGATTGCCGTTCGTCCGGCTTTGGGGGCGCCGGTCCGGGACCGTCCGGACCGACGCCCCGCCACGTGACACTCGTCGGTATCCCTATCGAGCTACGAAGCCTTGTTGACCCGGGCCATGGGGCCCAGACCCGGCTTGTAGGTCTTGTCGTCGATGAACTGCTTGATCCCCTCGTCGTAGCCGCTCTCCCGGTCCTGCATCTTGATCTGGGCGCCCTTGGCCGCCAGGTAGTCTTCGGCCTGCGAGTAGTCCATATTGCGCACCAGCTTGTAGGCCTGCTTGGTGGCCCGCAGCGCCCAGGGGTTCTTTTCCATCAGCTTCTTCGCCAGCTTCACGGTCTCGTCCCGGAGCTGGTCCGCCGGCACCGAATAGTTCACCAGCCTCATCTCCGCCGCCTTCTTGCCGTCGAACGGGTCACCGGTCATGGCATGGTACAGGCCGTCGCGCAGCGTCATCATGTCGGTGACCACACGGCTCACGAGGCCGCCGGGCAGGATCCCCCAGTTGACCTCGGACAGGCCGAACAGCGCGTCGTCGGACGCGATGGCGAAGTCACAGGCCACCAGCGGCGTGAACGCGCCGCCGAAGCAGAAGCCGTTCACCATGGCGATGGTGGGCTTGGGAAAGGTGAAGAGCTTGCGCCAGCGCCATTCCTGGCTGCACCAGCTCGCCTGCCGGCGAAGCTGCGGATTCTTGTCGCCCTCGCGGAAGTATTCTCTGAGGTCCTGGCCGGCACACCAGCTATTGCCCGCGCCGGTGATGATCATGACCTGGGTTTCCGGGTCTCCCTCGCATTCCGTCACCGCGTCGTACATGTCGAAGTGGAGCTGCGGGCTCATGGCGTTCCGCTTCTCCGGACGGTTCAGGATCACCCAGGTGATGCCGTCCTCCTTCTCCACCAACACTGTCTTGTATTCTTTCGTCGCCATTTTGAAACGATACCTCCTTGGAACCTTCAGGTGATTAAATTTCTGCCAACTCTATGCAGTCGCGTTGGCGGAGTCAAGGCGCTAGTTCCGCCCCATCCTGTCAGGAAGCCTTGTTGACCCGGGCCATGGGGCCCAGACCCGGCTTGTAGGTCTTGTCGTCGATGAACTGCTTGATCCCCTCGTCGTATCCGCTCTCCCGGTCCTGCATCTTGATCTGGGCGCCCTTGGCCGCCAGATAGTCTTCGGCCTGTGAGTAGTCCATGCCGCGCACCAGCTTGTAGGCCTGCTTGGTGGCCCGCAACGCCCAGGGGTTCTTCTCCATGAGCTTCTTGGCCAGCTTCACGGTCTCGTCCCGGAGCTGGTCCGCCGGCACCGCGTAGGTCACCAGCCGCATCTCCGCCGCCTTCTTGCCGTCGAACGGGTCGCCGGTCATGGCGTGGTACAGGCCGTCACGGAGCGTCATCATGTCGGTGACCACCCGGCTCACCAGGCCGCCGGGCAGGATGCCCCAGTTCACCTCGGACAGCCCGAAGAGCGCGTCCTCCGACGCGATGGCGAAGTCGCAGGCGATCATCGGGGTAAAGGCGCCGCCGAAGCAGAAGCCGTTCACCATGGCGATGGTGGGCTTGGGGAAGGTGAAGAGCTTGCGCCAGCGCCACTCCTGGCTGGCCCAGCCAACCTTGCGCTGAAACTCGGGGTTCTTGTCCCCCTCGCGGAAGAATTCCTTGAGATCCATGCCGGCGCACCAGCTATTGCCGGCCCCGGTGATGACCATCACCTGGGTTTCGGGATCTCCCTCCGCTTCGGTCACGGCGTCGTACATGTCGAAGTGAAGCTGCGGGCTCATGGCGTTCCGCTTTTCCGGACGGTTCAGGATCACCCAGGTGATGCCGTCCTCCTTCTCCACCAGGACCGTCTGGTATTCTTTGGTTGCCATTGGTGTACCTCCTTGAAACGCCTGCGTGGCCGGCAGTGCCGCCGGCTCGATGGTTCCCTACCCCTTGAGGTGCCTGCCCAGGAACGCCAGGGTCTTGGGCCAGACATCCTTGGCCGAGGCCTCGTGATAGCTCGGCCGGTCGTCGCAGAAGAACGCGTGGCCCGCCTCCTCGTACAGATGCCACTCGTAGTCCACGCCGTTGGCCTTCAGCGTCCCCTCGATGCTGTCGCGCGCCTCCTGCGGAATGCCTTGGTCCTGACCGCCCCATACGCACTGCATCGGTATCTTGATGTTGTTCCCCTGGGTCACCGGCTCCACCGGGCTCTTCTCGCCCCGCTGGCCGCCGGCGATCTGGCCGCCGTAGTACAGGCTGCTGGCCGCCAGGCCCGGGCAGTTGCACGCCGCCATCCACGACACCCGGCCGCCGAAGCAGTAGCCGATGATCCCCACCCGGTCCGGGTCCACGTCGTCGCGTCCCTTGGCGTAGGCGATGGCCCGGTTCAGGTCCTCGATGACCTTGGTGTCGTAGAGGGTGCCGCGGGCGGCGAAGGCGCCGTCGCGGTCGGTGTTGGGAATGATCCGCTCGTCCAGCCGGTAGTAGAGATCCGGGGATATGGCCACGTAGCCCTCGTTGGCGAAACGCTCGGTGACGTCCTTCATGTGGGCGTTCACGCCGAAGATCTCCATGATCACCAGCAGCGCCGGCTTCTTGCCACCGCCCTCGGGCGCGGCCACGTAAAGGCCCATGGACTTGCCGTCTTCGGCGGCGATATCCACCGTAGCGGTATTGATGCTCATCTCGTTCCTCCTGTTCCGTGTTTGTCGGTGAGTGTTCTCATTGACACGGGGTTCCCGAAGCTGTCAAGGAGGCTCCGTTTCCAGCCAGGTTTGCCTCCGTTCCTTCATGTGCTAGAAACGGCTTGGCCGACACCCACACCAAACCCGGAACCACCGAACCCATGCAAATCTGCTGCCTAGACCTGGAGGGAGTCCTCCTGCCGGAAATCTGGATCGCCGTCGCCGACCACTTCCACAACGACGACCTCAGGCTGACCACCCGGGACATCTCCGACTACGACCAGCTCATGCAGTACCGGCTGAAGATCCTCAGGAAGAACCGGATCCGGCTGGCCGACATCCAGGGCGTCATCGAGGGAATGAAGCCGCTGCCCGGCGCCAAGGCCTTCCTGGACGGCCTCCGGCGGGACTTTCCGGTAGTGGTGCTGCTGTCGGACACCTACTACGAGTTCGCCATGCCGTTGATCCGGAAGCTGGGGGACCCGACGCTGCTGTGCAACTGGCTCACGGTAAGCCGGTCGGGGTACATTTCGGGCTACGTGCTGCGCCAGAAGGACGGCAAGCGCAAGGCCGTCAAGGCATTCAAGGGAATCGGCTTCGGCGTGGTGGCGGCGGGAGATTCCTACAATGACCTGAGCATGCTGCGTACCGCGGACCGCGGCGTGCTGTTCAATCCGCCGGACGCCATCGCCGAACGTTACCCCGCCTTTCCGGTGGCGCGGGACTACCCGACCCTGGCGCGGCTGCTGAAACAATAGACAAGGAGAACTTCCATGCTCGACGTGCTGATTTCCAATGCCGAGATCATCTACGCCAACAACCGTTACAAAGCCTCCGTCGGCATCCAGGACGGCGTCATCGCAGGCATCTACCAGCCCGGCGCGGCGCCCGAGGCCGGCGAAGTGGTGGACGCATCGAACCTGGCGCTGATCCCCGGCGCCGTGGACATGCATTCGCATCACCGCGAGGGGGGCGAGCCCGGCGGCTACGACTACAAGGAGAACGTCCACACCGCCACCATGCAGTGCGCGGCCGGCGGCGTCACCACCTCCGTGGCCATGCCCAACGTGACGCCGCCGCCCAACACGGTACCGCGTCTCGAGCAGTTGTTCGGGGTCTACGAGCGGGAATCCATCATCGACTTCAACGTCAACCCGGCGGGAACCATCCCGGACGAGATCCCCAAGCTGGCGCAGCACGGCATCGCCGCCTTCAAGGTGTTCATGGTGGTGGACACGGGCCGGGACTACCCGCACATGCCCGGCATCGGCGTCCACGACCACGGCAAGCTCATGGAGATCATGGAGGCGTGCGCCGCCGCCAACGTGCCGCTCATGGTGCACCCCCACGACCAGCCCCTCATGGACTACATCGAGAAGAAGTTCTGGGACCGCGGGGAGCGCGACTGCCTGGCCTACGCCAAGGCCTACGCCGCCAATGACGGCGTCATCTGGGAGACCGCGATCCAGTTCCTCATCCGCCTGCAGGCGGCCACCGGCGTGCACCTGCACCTGCTGCACATCCAGACCGAGGGCAGCGTCGACATGATCCGGCGCGCCAAGGACAAAGGCCAGCGGGTGACCGCCGAGATCAACCCCTGGGCGCTGTTCCTGGGACCGGACTGGAGCGAGATCGAGCGACTGGGCTCCTACGCGCTGTCCTACTGGGTTCCGGAGAAGAACTCGCCCGGCCTGTGGGGCGGCCTGGGCGACGGCACCATCGACATCGTCGCCACCGACCACGCCCCGCATACGCGCGAGGAAAAGGAGATCGGCTGGGAGGACGGCTGGAAGGCCCATACCGGGACGCCGTCGACCCAGTACTACCTGAGCCTCCTGTTCGATGCCGCGTCCAAGGGCAAGATCTCGCAGGAGCGCGTGGTGGAAGCCACTTCCACCGGACCCGCGCGGATCTTCGGGGTCCAGAACAAGGGCCGCATCGAGGTGGGCTACGACGCCGACCTGGTGCTGGTGGACCTGAACGCCGAGAAGGAGATCCGCGACGAGGACGTGCTGAGCCTCATCGGCTGGTCGCCCTACGCCGGCCGCACGCTGAAAGGCTGGCCGGTGCGCACCTTCGTGCGCGGGACCACCGTATACCGGGACGGAAAGGTGGTGGGAAAGAAGGGCCACGGCCGTCAGGCGAAGGCCACGTACCCGGGTTAGGCTACCTTCCGGCGGTTGACTGAAGAACCCGCCGAAGGGGTACGGAAAGGAACGGCAGCGGCGTTTAGGTCCACACACGGCTGGTGTAGCCAAGGATCCGACGACCGAGTGGAGCTGAATCCCTGCTCGGCCTTACCGAATTGACAGATGGGGAAGGCTGACTTGCGTTCCCGTGCATTGTGCATTACATTGTCATGCACCGTAGGAGAACCGACCATGCCTGCCAATCAACTTGTCCAAGCCCGTATCGACGGAGCGGTGAAGGAGGAAGCGGCCGCGGTTCTGGCTGCGATGGGGCTTACCGTGTCCGACGCCGTGCGGCTTCTTCTGACCAAGGTTGCGCAGGAGAAGGCCTTGCCGTTCGAACCGTTGATTCCAAACCCCGTCACTATCGAAGCCATGAAGGAGGCCCGCAAGGGCGGCCTGCCCCGGTTCGACAGCGTACAGGCCCTCATGGACGATCTGCATGAGGGCGATTGAGCGGACCGGCCAATTCAAACGCGACTACAAACGTTTGGCCAAGGGCCGCCATCGAGTGACGCTCGACGGCGATCTGGTCCCAGTCCTGGCCGCCCTCGCCAACGATCAGCCTCTGGAGCCTCGACACCGCGACCATGCGCTTACCGGCGACTGGAAAGACTACCGCGATTGCCACGTGAAGCCTGACCTGGTTCTGATCTACCAGAAGCCCGATGCCGGCACTCTGCGGCTGGTTCGCCTGGGCTCTCATTCGGAACTCGGCCTATGACTGTCTCTGTGAGACCCGCATCTCCGGGAACGCATTCCGAAGGAAATCACCCACCTCTACAGTTACTATTATAAGAGAGGCCGCTTCGGCCATCGCGGTTCTTGGCGGGGTCGCCGGCGGCGCCGGGTCATGCGATGAACACCCGGCCGCCGTCCACGTTGATCAACTGCCCGCTGATCATGTCGCTGTCGTCGGAGGCCAGGAAGACCACCACGCCGTCGAGGTCTTCCGGCAAAAGGTGCCGCTCGATGCAGCGCTGCCGCAGCATATGCTCGGACGGCGTCTCCGGCGCCTCCCGCACCTGCGAGGTGTCCACCCCGCCCGGCGCGATGGCGTTGACGTTGATGTTGAAGGGCCCCAGGTCCGCGGCCAGCGCGCGGGTGAGCCCGATGACCCCCATCTTGGACGCCGCGTACTGATGGCTCAGGGTGCGGCCGTGGAGCGCCACGCTGGAGCTGATGTTGATGATCTTGCCCTTGCTCGACCGCTTCATGTAGGGAACCACCGCCCGGGAAGCGAGAAACGTTCCGGTGAGATTCACCGCGATGATCCGGTGCCAGTCGGCCACGTCGGCCTCTTCGATGGGAACCCGCGGGGTGTTGCGCACGATGCCGGCGTTGTTCACCAGTATGTCGATGCTGCCGAAGTGATCGAACGCCTTTTTCGCGCCCTCGAGAGTCTGCTCCTCGGAGGTGACGTCCATCTCCAAAGCCAGGGCCTTGCGGCCCGCCGCCGCCACCAGCCGGGCGGTGCCCTGGACCCCGGCGAAGTTCGCATCGGTGGCACACACGTGAGCGCCTTCCTCGGCCAGGCGCACCGCATAGGCCCGGCCCAGTCCCGTGGCCGCGCCGGTCACCAGCGCCACACGATTTTCGAGTCTCATGGCGCGGCTCCCTCCGCCCCGCCGACCAGTTCCGGGACCACGCCGGCCGCAAGGCCGTCGGGCGCCGGTTCCGCGTTCATGCCGCGCCGTTCCAGGTCGATCAGGAACCGCTTGACGTCGAGCCCGCCGCCGTAACCCGTGAGCCTGCCGTCCCCGCCGATGACCCGATGGCAGGGAACCACGATGGCGATGGGGTTGCGCCCGTTGGCCGCTCCCACGGCCCGCACCGCCCGTGGCTGCGCCATGGCCCGCGCCTGCTCGCCATAAGAGCGGGTGGCGCCGTAGGGAATGTCCTGAAGCGCCTTCCACGCGCGCAACTGGAATGGCGTGCCGGACGGCGCCAGGGGCAGGTCGAACCGCCGCCGCCGTCCCTGGAAGTATTCGCCGAGCTGCCGTCTGGCCTCCATTACCAGCGGACCGCCACGCCGCCAGCCTTCCGCGACCCTGCCGGGATGCCTTCCCTCCCGGAAGCCGATCATCGTCAACCCGTTCTCGTCGGCCGCGATCAGCAACTCGCCCACCGGGCTCTCCATCCAATCGTAGTTCATGGGTCTCCTCCGGACATGCATGTCCGTCAATCTTCCACGCGCACCGTCCAGCCATGCCGGTCCGGCAGACGGCCCCGCTGGATGTCCGACAAGTCATCGAAAAGCCGCTGTGACAGTGCACCCACCTCCCCGTCCCGGACGCGGATCCGCTCGCCCTTGTAGGCCAGCTCGCCCACCGGCGAGATGACCGCGGCGGTGCCGGTGCCGAAGGCCTCGCGCAGGGTTCCGTCGCGGGCGGCGGCGAGCAGCTCGCCGATGGTCACGGGCCGCTCGGCCACCGTCATGCCGTAGTCCTTGGCAAGCTGCAGCACGGACTCCCGCGTCACCCCCTCCAGCAGGGTGCCGGTGGCCGGCGGCGTGACCAGCTCGTCGCCGATCACGAAGGCAATGTTCATGGAGCCGACTTCTTCCACGTATTCCTGCTGTATCCCGTCCAGCCAAAGGACCTGGGCGAAGCCCGCCGCCTGGGCTTCTTCTCCGGCGAGCAGGCTGCCGGCGTAGTTCCCGGCCGTCTTGGCCGCGCCGGTACCGCCCCGCACCGACCGGGCGTAACGGTCCTCCACCCGGATACGCAGCGGCCTGAAGCCTTCGGCATAGTAGGCCGCCACCGGCGAGAGCATGATGAAGAAACAGTAGGTGCGGGAGGGACGCACGTGCAGGTCGGGGTCGCTCGCGAAAGCCACCGGACGGATGTACAGCGAGGTGCCGGGGGATCGCGGAACCCACTCCCGGTCCACCGCCACGAGCTGCTTGAGGGCGGCCAGGAACAGGCCGGGATCCACGGGCGGCACGCACAGCCGCGCCGCCGAGCGGTTGAAGCGGGCGATGTTCCGCTCGGGGCGGAACAGCCGCACGGCGCCATCCTCTCCGCGGTAGGCCTTGAGTCCCTCGAAAATGCTCTGTCCGTAGTGCAGGGCCACCGTGGCGGGCTCCAGCGGCAACGGACCGTAGGGCACGATGCGCGGGTCGGACCAGCCGGCGTCCGCCGCTCCGTCCATGAGGAACATGTGATCGGTGAACACCTGCCCGAAGCCGAGCTGATCGTCCCGTGGCTTGGGCTTGGGCCGCCGGACGCGTGTCACCGGGATCTCCATGTGTCTTGTCTGCATCGCCGCCGGCCGCAAACTCTCTATGGCTTTGCGGCGGCCGCCTTCCGCTCCTCCAGCTCCGCCGCCTCGGCCGCCGTCTTGCCCCAAAGGGGCGGGTCCTTGAGGTACTCTTCCTCTTCCGGAGTGTTGGGACGTCCCAGGACGGCGTTGCGGTGCGGGAAGCGGCCGAAGCGCTTGATGGCGGCATGATGCCCAACCGCGGCGCGCATGGAATCCTCGTTGCCGAGGCTGCCGTAGAGGACCAGCGCCCGCTCCTGGTCGGTCAACCGCTCGCTGTGCTCGAACGGCAGGTAGAAGAAGGTCCTGGGCCAGCGGGCGAGGCCCTGGTCGTAACCGGCATCCAGGGCATACCCGGCGACCTCCCGGGCCTTGGCATCGGTGGCGAAGGCGCGGGGCGTGCCGCGGTAGATGTTCCTGGGGAACTGATCCAAGGCCATGATCAGGGTCAGGCAGTCTTCCCGCGTCCGCTTGAAATGGTCCAACTCGCCGGCAGCCGCCCGTTCGTGGACTTCCGTGTAGTGTTCGACGAGATATCGGTCGAAGTCCGGAGTCGCCCGGAACCATACCTGGCGTTTCTCCATCTCGACGCTCAGGTCCAGGGTGCCGAACCAAAAGGTCAGAATATCTCTTGAAAGGGGATCCACGAGGCCTCCGTTAGTCAGGCTGTCACGACGGCCTCGAAGCCTCCGTGATGCAGCGTTTCACCGGTGCCGGATGCTAAGAAAAATCGCTGCAAGTCTTGACCAAGACAGGCCCAATTGCAACACTGCGCCGAAGCGCATACAGCGCGCGGGCGAATCCGGTGCCCGGGAGGTTCGTTACGGTAAACTTCGACGACAAGGTCGCGGCGAGCGGCCGGACCCTGAGCAAGCAGAAGCTGCAGGTGCTCCAGGTCAACATGGGCAAGTACTGCAACCAGTCGTGTTTTCACTGCCACGTGGAGGCCGGGCCGGGACGCAAGGAGATGATGGACCGGACCACAGTGGACGACGTGCTCCGGTTTCTCGAAGACTCCGACATCCCCACCGTGGACATCACCGGCGGCGCGCCGGAACTGAACCCCCACTTCGACCACCTGGTGGAGTCCTGCAAAAGCATGGGACGCCACGTGATGGACCGTTGCAACCTGACGGTCTTCTACGAGGAGGGCAAGGAGTACCTGCCCGAGTTCTTCAAGCAACACGGCGTCGAGGTGATCTGCTCCCTGCCCTGCTACACCAAGGAGAACGTCGACAGCCAGCGCGGCAACGGCACCTTCGAGCTGAGCGTGCGCGGGCTCCAGGAGCTGAACCGGCTCGGCTACGGCCGCCCCGATTCGGGGCTGGAGCTCAATCTGGTCTACAACCCCATGGGCAACTACCTGCCGCCGCCGCAGGAAGAGCTCGAGGGTGACTACCGGCGCATGCTGGGCGACGACTTCGGGATCGTCTTCAACCACCTCTATTGCCTGACCAACATGCCCATCACCCGCTTCAAGAAGTTTCTCAAGCAGCGGGACCAGTACGACGACTACCTGCAGCTCCTGGAAGACAACTTCAACGCGGAGACGGTGGAGAAGGTCATGTGCCGCGACCTTCTGAGCGTGGCATGGGACGGCTCGGTGTACGACTGCGACTTCAACCAGATGCTCGACATGCCCCTGGGCCGGGTAAACGGCAGCCGGTCGCACATCCGGGACTTCTCGGCGGCGGACTTCGAGGACCAGCCCATTCTCACGGCGAACCATTGCTTCGCCTGCACCGCCGGCACCGGCAGCAGTTGCGGCGGCGCGTTGGTCTGACGGGACAAGGCGCGGAGTCCCGTCTCACCAGCCGGCGGACGACCCGTCCATGCGGCTCTCCGTTATCATCCCCGTCCTGAACGAAGAACGCACCATAGGCGGCGCCATCGAGGAGCTGGGCCGCATCGGACCCTTCGAGATCATCGTCGTCGACGGCGGCAGCACGGACCGCACGCCGGAAATCGTGCGCGACCGCGCCGCCCGGCTGGTTTCCTCCGCCCGGGGGCGCGCCGCGCAGATGAACGAGGGCGCGCGGCACGCCGGCGGTGACGCGCTGCTGTTCCTTCACGCCGACACCACCCTGCCCGCCACCGCGAGGACCGACGTCGAAGGCTGCATGGCCGACCCGGAGTGCGCGGGTGGCCGGTTCGACATCCGCCTGGACAGCGCTCGCCCGCTGTTGCGGCTGGTGGGCCGCATGATCAGCCTGCGTTCACGCCTGACGCGGGTGGCCACGGGAGACCAGGCGATCTTCGTCCGGCGCTCGGTCTTCGAACGCCTGGGCGGTTTCCCCGACGTCCCTTTCATGGAGGACGTGGCGTTCTCGCGCGCACTCAAGAAGCAAGGCCGCATCGCCTGCCTCCGGTCTCGCGTGGTGAGCTCGGCCCGGCGGTGGGAGCGGAACGGCCCGATCCGGACCATCCTGCTTATGTGGACGCTGAAGCTCCTCTACCTCGCGGGCGTGTCGCCGGCTACCTTGAAGCGGCTCTATAGCGAGGCCCGCTAGTGTCGCGTCCCACGGGAAAGGCCTTGAACGGAGGCCCCAACTTTGACCGTTTCGCCGGCTTTGTGTTAGGTTGGCGTTCCCGATGAGTCGCATGGAAGCCGACAAACAGCAGGAGATACTGGCCAAGCACAAGGAATACCTGTTTTCCTGCGTCGCCAACTACTATGAGGAGCCCCTGGTCGTGGACCGGGCCAAGGACTCGCTGGTCTACGACGTGGAGGGCCGGGAATACCTCGACTTCTTCGGCGGCATCGTGACCATCAGCGTCGGCCACTGCAACGACAAGGTCGTGGACGCCATCCAGGAGCAGATCCGCAAGGTCCAGCACACCTCGACCCTCTATCCCAACGAGCCGCACGTCCGCCTGGCCGAGAAGCTCGCCGCCGTCACTCCCGGGGCGCTGAAACAGTCCTTTTTCACCAACAGCGGCACCGAGGCCAACGAGACGGCGGTGCTGGTGGCCCAGCTCTACACCCGTTCCCAGGACGTCATCGCCCTGCGCCACGGCTACAGCGGGCGCTCCCAGCTCGCCATGAGCCTCACCGGGCACTACACGTGGCGGCTCAATCCCACCGCGAGCCCCAACATCCACCACATCCCCAACGCCTACTGCTACCGCTGCCCGTTCGGGCTCACCTATCCGAGTTGCGACCTCAAGTGCGCCAAGGACCTGGAAGGCGCCATCCAGACCGCCACGTCCGGTAAGGTGGCCGCGTTCATCGCCGAGCCGATCCAGGGTGTCGGCGGGTTCATTACCCCGCCCAAGGAGTACTTCAGGGAGGTCGCCGACATCGTGCACAAGTACGGCGGCCTGTTCATCTGCGACGAGGTGCAGACGGGGTGGGGCCGGACCGGCGGCAAGATGTTCGGCATAGAGCAGTGGGACGTGGAACCGGACATCATGACCTTCGCCAAGGGCATGGCCAACGGCGTCCCCATCGGCGGCACCATCACGAGGCCTGAAATTGCCGACAGCATCAAGGGGCTGTCCCTGTCGACCTTCGGCGGCAACCCAGTGACCAGCGCCGCGGCTCTGGCCACCATCGAGGTCATCGAGAACGAAGGTCTCGTGGCCAACGCCGCCGACCGCGGGCGGCAGCTACGGGAAGGATTGGAAGATCTCCGGGAGAAGTACCCCCTCATGGGCGACATCCGCGGCATGGGCCTCATGCAAGCCATCGAGATGGTGGGGCCGGACAAGGCCCCGAGTCCGGAAGCGGTGCTGAGGCTTTTCGAGCTGACCCGGCAGAACGGGCTGTTGATCGGCAAGGGCGGGCTCATGGGCAACGTGATCCGCGTCACGCCGGCGCTCACGGTCACCAAGGACCACGTGGACGAAGCGCTGGAGCGGCTTGACCGGTCGCTGGCGCAGATGGGACTGTAGATTCATGATCCGGCGCAGGCTTATCGGGGCCATACCCGTCTTGATCGGGATGTCCTTTCTGGTCTTCTTCCTGATGCAGCTCGCGCCTGGAGATCCGGTGACGCTCCTGCTCGGGGAGGACGCGGAGCCCCACGAGATCGAGGAGGTCACCCGCGAGTGGGGGCTCGACCAGCCCATCATCGTCCAGTACTGGCAGTTCGTATCGAAGGCCGTCAGGGGCAACTTCGGCGAGTCCATGCGTTACGGAGAGCCGGTGACACAGCTTGTGATGGAGCGGCTGCCCGCCACCGTGGAGCTGGCGCTGGCGAGCCTCCTGGTGGCCATCATCATCGCGCTCCCCATCGGCGTCTACTCCGCCATCAAGCACAATTCCCTGTGGGACCACTCGGGCATGACCGTGGCGCTGGTGGGCATATCCGTGCCCAACTTCTGGCTCGGCATCATGCTGATCTTCTTCCTGGGAGGCCAATGGAACCTGTTGCCGGTGGCGGGACGGCTGACCTACGGCGTGAACGTGGTCCCGGTGACCCAGCTCGTGCTGGTGGACGCCCTGATCGCGGGCGACCTGCCGGCCTTCTGGGACGCGTTCAAGCACATCCTGCTGCCCGCCGTCACCCTGGGGACGAGCTTCGCCGCCATCATCACGCGCATCTCGCGCTCCAGCGTGCTGGAGGTCATCCGGCAGGACTACATTACCACCGCGCGCGCCAAGGGTTTGAGTGAACGCACGGTCATCTGGAAGCACACGCTCCGCAACGCGCTCATCACCATCATCACCATCCTGGGACTGCAGCTCGGCGCGCTCCTGAGCGGCTCGGTCATCACCGAGACGGTGTTCTCCTGGCCCGGCATCGGCAGCCTGCTCATCCAGGCCATCACCACCCGGGACTACAAGCTGGCCCAGGGCGTCATCTTCTTCTTCGCCATGGTCTATTTCTTCGTCAACCTGACGGTGGACCTGCTGTACACGTGGGTCGATCCGAGGATACGGCTGTGATCGGCTGGCGGCGTTACGCAAAGGTCATGTGCGGCGGGGCCATCGTGCTCCTGCTGTGCATCTGCGGGCTGGGGGCGCCCTGGCTGGCGCCCTTCGATCCTCAGGAGCAGAGCCTGGAGCAGCGGCTCCGCCCGCCCTCGATGGACTTGGCCGAGAACCCCCATATCATGGGCACCGACAATCTGGGCCGGGATCTCCTCAGCCGGGTCATCTACGGCTCGCGCATCTCGCTCATGGTGGGAGCCGCCACCGTGTTCCTGGCGGGCATCCTGGGCTGCTTTCTCGGCGCGGTGGCGGGATACTTCGGCGAGCTCCTCGACGAGACCATCAACAAGACCACGGAGATCTTCCTCGCCTTCCCGTTCCTGCTGCTGGCCATCGCCATCATGGCCTTCCTGGGACAGGGTCTGGTGAATCTCATCATCGCGCTGGTGCTCAGCCGTTGGGTGCAGTACTGCCGCGTGGTCCGGGGCGAAGTGCTGTCGCTCAAGGAGCGCGAGTTCGTCCAGGCCGCCCGTGCGCTGGGGGCCAGCAACCGCTACATCATCCTGCGCCACGTGATCCCCAACACGCTGCCCAGCGTCATGGTCATCGCCACCTTCGCCATGGCGGTGGTGATCATCACCGAAGCGAGCCTGAGCTTCCTGGGCCTCGGCGTTCCGCCCAGCATCCCCACCTGGGGCTCCATGCTGAGCGAAGGCCGCAGCTACATGTACCGCGCCCCCTGGCTCACCATATTCCCCGGCATCGCCATCTTCATCACCGTCCTCGGCATCAACCTGCTGGGAGACGGCCTGCGCGACATCATCGACCCGAAACTGACGCGAAGCCGCTAGTGTTCTGCACGAGACAAATGGTTGCCAAGCTGCGCAGGACTTGTTGTTGTCGGCAAGGCGCGACGACGAGCAGTGGCGGCTACCACGCGAGGAGGAGCAACGCAGCCGACAGCAAGAAGGACCAGCAGATTGGTAGCCATTTGTCTCGTGCAGAACACTAGTGTCGCGTCCACCCGCGGTCAGCAGGTATCCGCGAGGACGCCCTCGATGGCGGCCAGGAACGGGGCGGCGAAGGCCTCGAGCTTGGCGGCGCCCACCCCGTTCACCTCGGCGAACTGCTCCTCCGTCCGAGGCTTGCGCCGCGCCATGTCGATGAGCGTTCGATCGGAAAACACGATGTAGGCCGGAACCCCGCGGTCCCTGGCGAGCTGAAGCCGGAGCGCCTTGAGCGCGTCCAGCAGCGCCGTCTCCGGGCCGGTGAGCGGGCCGTCGTCGGGCTCCTTCCGGCGCCGTTCGCCGGCTTCCCGCGCCGGCTTGGGCTGACGCACGGGCACCGTGTCCGGCCGGTACAGGAAGACGCTCCCGCCCTGAAGCAGCTCGCGTCCCCTGGCTGTGAGGGAGATGCCCCCGTAGCCTCCGATGTCGAGCTGGAGCAGGCCCGTGGCCACCATCTGCCGGATCAGCGAACGCCACTCGTTCTTGACCCGGCCGGCGCCCGCCCCGAAGGCAGGCAACCGGTGGTGGCCCGCGCGTTCGACCTTCTCCGTCGTCGTCCCGCACAGGACGTCGATGACATGCGCCGCGCCGAACCGTTCGCCGGTCCGGCGCACCGCCGACAGGATCTTTTGCGCATCCTCCGTGCCGTCAACGCGCTCCGCCGGGTCGAGACAGACGTCGCAATTGCCGCACGGCTCGATCCGCTCACCGAAGTACTCCAGCAGCGTCACCCGCCGGCAGGCCGGCGCCTCGCAATAGCCCAGCAGCGCGTCGAGCCGCTTGTGCTCCCGCCGGCGTCGCTCCGGCCCCGCGTCTTCCTCCTCGATGAACTGGCGCCGCATGCGGATATCCGCCAAGCCGTAGAGCATGTGGGCTTCCGCCGCTTCGCTGTCGCGCCCGGCCCGGCCGATCTCCTGGTAGTAGGCCTCGATGCTGCCGGGCAGGTCGGTGTGAAGGACGTAGCGCACGTCCGCCTTGTCGATGCCCATGCCGAAGGCGATGGTGGCGACGATGACCACCCCCGGGTCGGTCATGAAGACGTTCTGATGGGCCTCCCGGTCCTCCTTCTCCATGCCGGCGTGGTAGGGCAGCGCCCGGACGCCGTCCGCCGCCAGCAGGGCCGCGGTTTCCTCGGTCTTCCGCCGCGAGAGGCAATAGACGATGCCGCTTTCGCCGAGGTGACGCGCGACGATGCCCCGGCACTGACGCTTCCAGTCCCGCTTCATCTCCACGGCCAACCGGATGTTGGGACGGTCGAAGCCCAGGACGAAGGACTCCACCTCGCCGCCGAACAGCCGCTCCCCGATGTCCTCGCGGGTGATGGCATCGGCGGTGGCGGTGAGCGCGGCGATGGGAATGCCGGGGAAGAGCTGCCGGAGCCGGCACAGGTCCTCGTACTCCGGCCTGAAGGACGGACCCCACTGGGAGATGCAATGCGCCTCGTCCACGGCGAAGAGCCGGACCGGAAGCCGGGCCAGAGCCTCCAGCATCCGCTCGGTCATCAGCCGTTCCGGCGCCATGTACAGGAGCCGCGTCTCTCCCGCCGCGGCCCGGCGCCAGGCGGCGACGTTGTCCGCGCGCGTGTTGCCGGAGTTGATGGCGTCCGCCGCAACCCCGGCAAGCCGCAACGCCGCCACCTGGTCCTGCATCAGCGCCACCAGCGGCGACACCACCACGGTAAGACCGCCCAGGGCCAGGGCCGGCACCTGGAAGCACAGCGACTTGCCCGAGCCCGTGGGCATCACGGTGAGAACGTGACGCCCGGCCAGCAGCGCCTCGATGGCGGCCTCCTGCCCGGGCCGGAAGCCGTCGAACCCGAAAATTTCCTTGAGTACCCTTTGCGCGGCGCTCATCGGTCAGTGGATGAGGTCGCCCTTGCGCGCCTCGCCCACCATGTAGTCGCACACGCGGAAGGCGTTGGCCTCGATGGTGAGGGTGGGGTTGAGGCCGGCAGCGGTTACGAACACGCTGGCGTCGACGATAAAGAGGTTGGACACGTCGTGGGAACGGCACCACTTGTCCACCACCGACGACTCGGGATCGTTGCCCATGCGGCAGGAGCCCATCTGGTGGTTGTGGAGCTTGCGGGTCTCGGGCTTGGGCACGATGATCCGGGTGGCTCCCGCGGCCTCGTAGATTTCCCGGGAGCGCTCGCCCAGGTAGGTAGCCAGCCGCACGTCGTTCTCGTGGCTGGTGTAGGTGATGCGGGCCACCGGCAGGCCGTAGCAGTCGGTCACCTCGGGGTCGAGGTCCACCGCGTTGCTCTCCACCGGAAGGCTCTCGCCGGTGCAGTGGCTGTGCAGGTAGTGGCTCCAGGTTTCGCGCATGGAGTCCTTGTGCTCCTGGCCCCAGCGTTTGCCGTGGATGGGCCGGAGGGCCAGCTCGATGGGGTCGCCGCCGTGGGCCCGGGGGTGCATGAAGCCGCCGCGGATGAAGCCGCGTTTGGCGTCGGTCTTGTAGAAGTCATGGAGCACCCGGGTGCTGGAGGTTCCCTTGTGGCCGTCCAGCGGCTCGGGGAAGGTCACCACCAGGGTCACGCCCGGGGAATGGAACATGAGGTTCCTGCCCACCAGGCCGCTGCGGTTGGCCAGACCTTGGGGGAACCGCGCGGACTCGGACATGAGCAGCAGCCGCGCCGTCTCCACGCCGCCGGCCGCCATCACCACCAGGCGCGCCGGCTGGTGCTCCTCCTCGCCCTCGCCGTTGAAATAGGTCACCCCGGAGGCCTTGCCGTCGCGGTCCAGCGTGATTTCCCGGGCCAGGCAGAGGGGCCGGATCTCCAGCCGGCCGGTGGCCAGGGCCTTGGGCAGCAGCGACTCCAGGGTGCTGGACTTGGCCCCCACCGGACAGCCGTAGGACGAGCACATGCCCTTGCCGATGCAGCCGGGGCGGCCGTCGTAGTCGCCGGTGAGGATGGCCAGGGGGGTGGGGAACGGGTGCAGGCCGAGCTTGCGGGCGCCCTTCTCAAGGGCGGCTCCGGGGCTGTTGCGCGCCGCCGGCCCCACCGGATAGTCGCGCTTGCGCGGCGGGTCGAAGGGGCTCGACCAGCCCTTGCCGGACACGCCGACGGTCCACTCCGCCTTCTCGTAGAAGGGCTCCATGTCTTCGTACGAAATGGGCCAGTCCTCGATGGTGGTGCCCGCCACCGGGCCGTCCTCGGACTTCACCCGAAAGTCCGACTCGTGGAAACGCCAGGAAAGGCCGCTGTAGTGGATGGTGCCGCCGCCCACGCACATGGCGTTGGAGAAGGTCTGGGTCTTGGTGGACAGGAGCTCGGTGGGACTGTCGGCGTCGGGCCGCCAGGTGCGCGGCTCGAGCTCCACCGTGGGCCAGAAGAAGTTGCGCCGCTTGTACATCAGCTCATCGCCCAAGGCGAAGTCCTCGCGCTTGTACCAGGGGCCCCGCTCCAGCACACACACGGTCATGCCCGCCTCCGTGAGCTCCTTGGCCGCCACCAGCCCCGATGCCCCGCCTCCCACGATGCAGACGTCGACTGTTTCGCGCTTTGCCATCTGTTTCCTCTTTGCTTCCAGGTGCCGGCCTAGGACGAGCGGTCCTTCTTGGCGTGCGGGAACTCGTCGGGCTCGTTGGCGTCGTACCAGCCGTAGGGGGTCTCGTTGCCGTGGGGAAAGCTCGGACCGGGATATCCCAGCACCTGCCACCCCACGCCGTCCTTGTTGCCCCCATGCCGGGGATGGCCGTAGAACCCCTCCATGGTATGGGCGAGCAGAAGCGTGAAGAACGGGTCCTTCCGCTCGTCCAGGCCGGTCAGGACGCGGTCCTGCCCGGCCTCGTCCAGCCCGTGGAAGTCTTTGCCCGACTCCAGCTCCGCGGCCAGCCGGTCCAGCTCCGCCACCCCGTCCCGGTAAGCTTGCCGGTGGCGGCTGCCCAGGCCGTTGAGCTTGAACAGAGTCGCCTGCTGCTCCTCGGTGCGGCCTCCCATGCTCCCGAGGAGGAAGTTGGCGTACTCCTTCTTCTCCCGGGGGCTGATGTCCGTGTCGACGTCGTCATCCGTGGCCAGCAGCCCCTCGATGTAGTCGATGACCCCGGCCTCTCGCGCGCCCGGGTCCTTGTCCGAGGGGACGATGCGCGCGGCCGCCGCCTCGATGGTGGCGCGCTCGTGGGGTGAGAGGACAACGCCCGAATCGCTACCGCTCATATGAAACCTGCTTCCATGATAGATGGTCCCGCCGGAGCGTCGGCCGCCGTCGGAACAAGCCATCATACAATAGCGGTGGACATAATTCACCTTCCCTTGACAGGCCGTGCTGGTCGTTGCAGACATGGCTGAACCCGGTTGGTACCCTTCCATATGATCGACAAGCCGCCATACGCGATCACGCCGGATATCCTTTCCCGCGTTGAAGAAATCGGCGAAATGATCGGTCGCGCAGAAGCCGCCGGCCTCTCGCAGGATTTACGACTGCGGCGAATCAACCGGATCCGCACGATTCACGGCTCGCTGGCCATTGAAGGCAACACCTTGAGCGAGGACGAGGTCGCCACGATCCTCGACGGCAAACCGATCGCCGCTCCGCCAAGGGACCTTGCGGAAGTTCGCAACGCCATCCGGGCTTACGACCAGTACCAGCAGTGGAATCCCGCCGACCAGGTCGACCTGTTGCGCGCTCATGACATTCTGATGGCCGGGCTGCTGGATACCACGGGGCGCTATCGTCAAGGTCAGGTGGCCGTGATGGGCGAGGACGAGATTCACCACATTGGTCCGTCCGCGGAACGCGTGCCGGAGCTCATGGCCAACTTGTTGACGTGGCTCAGGGGCACCAACGAACATCCGCTCATTGCCAGCTCGGTCTTCCACTACGAGTTCGAGTTCATCCACCCTTTCGAGGACGGCAACGGACGGATAGGGCGGCTCTGGCAGACATTGATCCTGACCCGCTGGAAAGCGCTGTTCGCCTGCATTCCCGTAGAGAGTCTTGTCCACGCCCGCCAGGCCGACTACTACGAAGCCATCAGGCAGAGTTCGGCAAACGGCGAGAGCACATCGTTCATTGCGTTCATGCTGGCAATCATTGTCGATGCGCTTCGGATTCCGACAGCAAGCGACCAAGAAGACGACCAGGTAAGCGACCAAGTAGCAAGGCTGCTTGCAACCCTGGTCAAAGGCTCCAGAACCGCTGCACAACTGATGGCGGAGATGGACTTGTCACATCGCCCCACGTTCCGCAAGAACTACCTTCATCCGGCGATATCCGCCGGGCTGGTGGAGATGACACGGCCCGAATCGCCTACGGCAAGAAACCAGAAGTACCGGCTCACCGATCGAGGACGGAGGATCATGTTGAAGCCGTACAAACGACCCACGGAGGAACGAAAGCCTGGTGGGCTGGAAGGGCAGATATGGATGGCCCCGGACTTTGACGAGCCCGACGAAGAACTCATGGACCTGATCGAGAACTCGAAGATCTTCCCGGACGAGGACTGACGTCGTGCGTCTGTTGCTGGACACCCACGCATTCGTATGGTGGATCACCGATGTCGCGCGGCTGACCGAGACAGCCCGTTCGGCGATCGCCGACCCCGGCAACGACATCTTCGTCAGCGCGATTACCGGTTGGGAGGTCGCCGTCAAGCGGGCAAAGGGGACCATGACCGCGCCGGAAAATCTGTCGGCGATGGTCGAAGAAAAGCGCTTCACCCATCTGCCCCTGACCTTCCATCACGCCGAGCAGGCGGGCAAACTGCCGATGCACCACCGTGACCCGTTCGACCGTTTTCTGATCGCCCAAGCCCAAGCCGAGGGATTGATACTCGTCACCCGCGACCAACACATCCCTCGATACGACGTAGTCACCATGGCGGCTTGACCACCTTGCCCACCGTCGCCACGAGCGTCGTAGCCGCCTTCAGGTAGGTCTTGATCCGGTGGAGCCTCTCCCCTGCCCGCCCTAGGTCCTGGAGACCCCGTTCAAGCTCTTTCTCGTTGTCGACGAGTTCCCGGCGGACATCCGCGACACGCATGTTCTCAAGCCTGCGGATGGCCAGACAGACGTCCAGCAGCGCCATGGCTGCCGCGGTGCGCTCGGCGTCCGAGAGATCTTCGACGGCGGTGAGCCATTCGACGGACATCATGTTCTTTCGTGCCTGGCGCAACTCCGACAGTGTCTTTCCGCGGACTTCACCCGGGGTCATCGAACCGCCCTCCCTGCTCCGGCGCCGAGTCGCGAGACCAGTTCGACGAAACCCTCCACCGTAGTGGCCAACTCGGCCGCCCGGGCGGCATCCAGGCGACCCTCCAGGGCCTCGACGTAGGCGTTTCGTAAAGAGCGGATGGCCTGTTCCGCCGCCCGCGCCGCTTCCACGTCGCCGGTGTCCCGCAGACTCCGGAGCCGCCGCGCAGGCCAAGTCCTGGGCAACCGGGCCGCGCTCACGTACGGCTTCAAAACCTCGTCGTTCCGGAAAAGCGCCGACAGGACCTCGCGGTCGGCACGAATCTGGCGCGCGAGGGCCGTCACGAGAGCTTCCTGAAGGGCCAGCTCGCGTTCGATGGCCTCGCCACGGGCTTCCAACTCGCGACGCAGCACCCCGGACCTGAACGATGCCACCGCGATGCTCGCGGCCGGCTCGACGAGCCCACTTACGGAGACGTCGCCCATTCGGGCCTTCTTGAGCCTAGGTGACAGCTTGCCCAACGCCGCGGTCAGCCGTTTCGTGTCACTGCCGATTCCCTTCGGGCCGTCAGGCTCGAGCAGAGTCCGCAGCACAACAAAATACGATCTCAGGAATGCGTTGTGGCGTTTGGCCGCGGCGTGTTCCGCCAGGCGTCCCGCCATCGCGGCGTCGAACTCGTCGAGCATCCGCCGGCGCCGTTCCTCCGGCAGTTCCCTCCGGGCCTTCACCAACGCACCCGAATCAACCCCCACCGTTAGCTCGAACGCCCGGTCCAGCAACGGCGGTATCTTGTCGGCATAGGCGATCCCCGCCCGGGCGACCTCGTCGAGCCGGGCCGTATCCGTGGGCAACGCGCAGCCGGCGACCGCGAGCCCCAGGACCAACACCGGCAAGAGGTACGTTTGGCGGACGCGCAAGCTGAAGGACCGCAAATGCTTTGCTCTCACGGAGGGGAGTCCTTCTCACCCGTGAAGAGACAACGCGAACGAACGCCACCGTTGTTCTTCAGATTACAAACCATCCGTTCCTTATTGCACGTTGCAACCGGAAAGTCTAAGCGTTGGAGGGGGTCGGAGAACAACACATGGAGCCCAACCAGTCAGAGGGAAGCTCGCTCGACACGACTGTTCACGAGGGCAAGATCCAGGTCTGGCCCATCGCGAGCCGGTCCTTTTCGGTGCTCTTCAGACACTTCGTGCCGTTCGTCGTTCTGACGTGCGTCGTTGCGTGGTCGGTGGGATTTACGTTGTTCCTCACAGGGTTTGCTCCCTTCCTTGCTTTTTGGAACTCCGCGTTTTCCACCCTGTACTACAGACAGGTCGCCTCCGTGGTGCTGCATGCCTTCTCCAGAGTTGCCGTGGAAGGCGTAATTGCAATGGCGGTGTGGCGCGACCTGGGCGGACGTCGGTTGACTTTGAAGGGTTCCCTGGTCGCAGCCGTCAGAGCGGTGCCGGGCCTCCTGCACCGTCCGTTCTACGTGTTCGTCTCGAGAGTGTCCGGGGTCGCGATCCTGCGCGCCCTGCTCTACCTGCCTCAGCACATGGGGATAATCCTGGTCATGACGTCGGAGCTGGACCCGGAGTCGGGAAAACGGTGGATACTTGTCCTGTGGGCCACAAACATCCTCCTGAATGCTTTCATCGACACCAGGCTGCTCATGCTGGTGCCGGTAGCAGCCGTGGAACACACGGGAGTTCTCGACAGCTTCAGGCGATGCTGGCAACTGACGTCGCGTCATTGGACCCAAGTGCTCGGTGTGCTCTTGCTGGTGGGGTGCTTTGTCGGAGCGCTGGATTATTTTTCGAGCAGCCTGCTCAAGAGCGTGGCCGGCTACCTTAAAGAGCACAACCTTACCGTGTTGGTGGCAGTGGGGGTCCTCTTGGTGAAAGGACCGATCAGAGCCTATTGGGCCGTCGTCGCCACTGTCTGCTACCGTGACATACGCGTCGCCAACGGAGAGATCGCCCCTGAACAGGCCGGCGCCCCGCCGAATGCGTGAGCACTACGCGCGCGTCGGCTCGGCTGCGGCGATTGACCGGCCAGTCGTTGACCGCGCGCCCGCACTTGCTGTAGTTTCGTTTGACAGCACGGCGATGAGCCATCCGGGGAGGACCTTCGCGCGCGCCCGGAAAAGGAGGAACGAAAAATGAAAGACGGCCTGCGTTTCGTGGACAGCGACATGCACATTCAGGAGCCCGGAGACCTGCTGGAGAAGTACCTGGACCCGGATTTCAAACACCGTGTGACCTGGGCGGTGGACGGCAAGGGGAAGATCAGCCGCCGGACATGGACCATTGACGGGCTGCCCACCGGCGCGGACTCGGAGCTGCAGCAGCACCGCAAGAAAGCCGCCTCATCCAAGGCCACGGGGCCCATCATGGGGGCCGCCACCGGGGTATTGTCCGCCTCCCGCATCGCCGACACGGGCCGCCTGGATTTCGCCATCGAGCGGGGATACGACGAGGAAGCCCAGATCATGGGCATGGAGATGGAGGGCATCGACATCGGGGTGCTCTTCCCCACCGGCGGGCTGGGGCTGCTGGCGCGGGACGACATGGACCCGCACCTCTCGCACGCCCTGAGCCGGGCGTACAACGACTGGATCCACGACTTCTGCCAGCACTGTCCGGAGCGCATGAAGTTCGCCGCCATGCTGCCGCTGCACGACGTGAACCTTGCCTGCCAGGAGCTGAAGCGGGCGGTGGAGGACCTCGGGGCGGTGGCATCGTTCATCCGGCCCAACATGGTCAACGGCCACTTCTGGCACTCCAACTACTGGGACCCGCTCTACAGCCTGCACGAGGAGCTGGACGTGTCCTGGTGCTTCCATGAAGGCACCGGCGCGTGGAACTCCCACATGAACGCGCTTTACGGCGAGAACCGGTTCTACCGGCACGTGGCCAGCCACTGGATCGAGATGCAGCAGGCCCTCATCGCCATGATCATCGGCGGCGTGTACGAGTTCCATCCCAAGCTCCGGGTAGGCTACCTGGAAGCCCAGAACTCCTGGGTGCCGGGCATCCTGACGCGCATCGAGTGGGACTACGCCAACTATCGCGAGTCCCATGCGCCCTACCTGTCGCTGACGCCCAAGGAGTACTTCCAGCGCAACTGCTGGGCCGCGGTGGAAGGCAGCGAGCCCGAGATCGCCGGCACCGCCGAGCTCATCGGCGCGGACCGGATGTGCATCTCCACCGACTACCCGCACTTCGACTCGAACTTCCCCAACGTCTCCAACAACCTCCTGGGCAACGTGTCACGGGAAACCGCCGCGGCCATCTTCATGGGCGGCGCCGGGCTCTACAAGTTCGACGAGGAGGACTTCCGGAAAGCCCACGCGGCCGCGGAAGCGAACCAGAAGCGGCAGGCGGCGGTCAACGAAGGTTAGGCTATTTGGGCATCGGCCCCACCAGAAGCGCCGCATCCAGACGGCGGCCGAACAGGTTGATGCGCCAGTCGAGATGAGGCCCGGTGGAGCGGCCGGTTGAGCCCACCTCGGCGATGGGCTGCCCCTGCTTTACCCGCTGGCCCTTCTTGACCAGGATGCGCGACAGGTGGAGGAACGCCGACTGCAACCCGTGGCCGTGGTCGACCATCATGGTGCCGCCGGAAAAGTACATGTCGGGGTGGACCAGGGTGACCACGCCCGCGGCCGGCGCCACCACCCGGGTCCCCTTCGGCGCGGCGATGTCGATGCCGTAGTGGGGCTGCCGGGGCTCGCCGTTCAGGATGCGCTGGGAGCCGTAGACGCCGCTGATGATACCCTTCGCCGGCCAGCGGAAGCCGCCGAGGAAGTCGGTGCGCGGGTCGTCGACCTTGCGCGCCCGTTTCACCAGAGCGACCTCCTTGCGGATGCGCTTCAGGTCCTCCTTGCTGGGCGTCACCTTGCTCGGGGGCAGGCCGTCGATGCGCTGGATGCGATACTTGCGGGCCTTCACCGCCAGGCCGTAGCGCTGGCTGCGGCCGTCCGGAAAGGTCACTGACAACACGACCTTCGGCGGCGCGTCGCGACCGAACCCGATGAGGAACCAGCCGTCACGGGAAACCCGCATCCGCTCGCCCTCGAACTCTACCGTAGAACCCGGCGCCACCCGGCCACGCAGCAGGCCACCCTGTATCCGCGGGCCTTCCAGGTGAACCGCGGCCTCGACGCCCCGTGCTGCATCCGCCGGCAACAGCGCGAACAATGCCGCCAGACAAAGCGTCGTCCATGTCCACCGAGGTCGAAGATCAGTTACGTTCATAAGGTCACCGAAGACTGACACGGCGCTCCAGGCCCTGTCTGTTGTGCCGTCAAACGGCTCGTCTACGACATATGGTGTATGTGGGCGCGGGTGTCAACTGGCTGGCCGCGCTGCCGTCTTGACTTGGCGCTGCTGTAGTGGTCCCATGGAATTGGAACAGGGTGTCGGGTTCGGCGAACTGCAACAAGCGCTTCGGACCGAAAGGAAAGCACCTGATGGCACAGTCCGATGATGGCTCCAGCGGCGTCACGACGCGCCGCGGCACCCTGGCGCTGATCCTGATGGGCGCGGGTCTTGTCCTGAGCTACGGCCTGTTGGCCGCCCAAGGGGTTCTGTTCCTTCTGCCCCGGCGCTTGAGGCCGCGGGTGCGGTGGCTCTTCGCGGGACGGCTGGACCAGTACCGGGAAGGCGCCGTCCGCAAGTTCGCCGGGCTCGACGGCACGGATATTCTCATCAAGCGCAATCCCGGCGGCGTCGAGGCCTTCAACTCCGTGTGCCCTCACCTCGGTTGCCGCGTGCACTGGGTCCCCTCCCGGAAGGAATTCTTCTGTCCCTGCCACAACGCCGTGTTCGACGGCGACGGCGTGGCGGTCTCGGGTCCTCCCGCGGACGCGGGACAACGCTTGGCCCGGGTGCCGCTGAGGGTCGACGAGACCAGCGGAGTCGTCTACGTCGGCGTCAGGGACGTGGGCAAAGGCTGAGGGTGTCATGGGCAAGCCTCCAGTATCCGACCGGCTGCACGCCATGTTCCCGTTCGACTGGGGACTGCTCAGGCACGCCGGCGCCGAGCCCATTCCCAACCACCTGAAGAAGTGGTGGTTCTGCCTCGGCGGCACCGTCCTCTACCTCTTCATCGTCCAGGTGGTCACCGGCATTGCCCTGACGTTCTACTACGTCCCCTCCCCAGACGAGGCGTACGCCAGCGTGGCCGCCATCACCCGGGAGATCCGCTTCGGCTGGTTCATTCGCTCCTTGCACAAGTGGGCGGCCAACCTGATGATCATCGCCGTGATCCTCCACCTGCTGCGGGTATTCTTCACCGGCGCCTACCGCCATCCACGGCAGCTCAACTGGTGCGTGGGCTTTCTGTTGCTGCTGGCGACCCTCAGCTTCGGCTTTACGGGCTACTCACTCATCTTCGAGCAACTGAGCTTCTGGGGCGCCACCGTGGCCACAAACCTGGCCGAAGCGGTACCGCTGATCGGACCGTGGATGGCGTATTTCCTTCGCGGCGGCCCCGAGGTCGGAGGCGCCACGCTGACCCGCTTCTACATCCTGCACATCGGGGTGCTGCCGACGGTCACCTTCGTACTGCTCGCGCTGCACATCCTGTTGATCCGGCTGCAGGGGGTCACGGAGCTGAAGCTTCCCGGCGAAGAAGCCAACGCCGAGGAACGCCACTTCCCCTTCTGGCCGGACCACGCCACCACCGAGATCCTGATGGGCGTGCTGCTCATGTATCTGCTGACCATCCTTGCCCTGTTCTTCCCCGCGGGCCTCGGGCCCGCTGCCGACCCCACCCAGACCCCCGATCACATCAAGCCCGAGTGGTTCTTCTATTTCAGCTTTCGCCTGCTCAAGCTGACCTCGCTACGCGTGAGCGTCGCGCTGACGGTAGCCATGGGCGCCATCGCTTTCTTCTGGCCCTTCATCGAGGAGTGGTGCCGTCGTCGCTGGCGGGTGCCCGACAGTGTCCCCGTGACCCTCGGAACCCTCGCCTTTCTGGGCTTCCTCGTGCTGACGGTGTGGGAGTCGTTCGCTGGTTAACGTCACAACCGGGAGGAATGCCGTGAGCCTTACGTTCAAACGCTACGTCATCGCAGGCCTGTCCTTCCTCTTCCTGGGCGCCCTGTTGCTGGTGGCCTGGCAGGAGTCCCGCCGGCACCGGGTGGAGCAGGGCCACGAGCCCGTGGTCACTGCTGCCAACAAGGCGTGCGTGACCTGCCACAAGGTGGATTCACCGGCCATGGTCATGCAATGGGAACAGTCCCGGCACGCCCGCTTCGGCGTGGGCTGCGTCGATTGCCACAGGGCTGACGAAGGCGACATCGACGGCTGGAGGCACGAGGGAACGCTGATCTCGGCGCTGGTGACGCCCAAGGACTGCGCCCGCTGCCACGTGCGGGAAGAGGAACAGTTCGCCCGCAGCCATCACGCCCGCGCAGGCGAGATCCTGGCCAGCCTCGACAACGTGCTGGCCGAGAAGGTGGCGGGCATGCCCGGCAACATCGCGGACGCGGTCAACGGCTGCTGGCAGTGCCACGGCAGCCTCATCAAGTTCAAGCGGGGTCCGGACGGAGAAGTGCTCCGCACGGGGAAGGAAAGCAAGCCGGTCATCGATCCGGACACGTGGCCCAACAGCGGCATGGGACGTCTCAACCCCGACGGCTCCAAGGGGTCATGCCACGCGTGCCATTCACGCCACTCGTTCCAAGCCAAGCTGGCGCGGGCGCCGGAGAACTGCGGCAAATGCCACATGGGCCCCGATCATCCGCAGATCGAGATCTACAACGAATCGAAGCACGGCATCGCCTTCCACGCCAACCGGGCTCACATGGCTCTCGACAAGGAGGGCGAGTGGGTACTCGGGCGTGACTATGCGGCCGCGCCTACCTGCGCCACCTGCCACATCAGCAGCCACATGACGCCGCAGGGCGTCAAGGTGGGCAACAAGCACGACGTGGGTGAGCGCATTAGCTGGACGCTGCGGCCGGTGATCAGCACCAAGCTCAACCGTGTCATCTTCAAGGACGGCTACAAGGAAGACTACCCGGATACACGGGCGCTCCCCAGGATCGGCGCCACCGTCGAGACCGTCGAGAAGGTCGTGCGCAACGAGAGGTTGGTCAACCGGACAGTACGGCGTGAGGTGGCCAACATCATGACCTGGGAGCAACGGCGGGAAAACATGAAGCAGGTCTGCCGCAACTGCCACAACGACACCTACATCGACAACTTCTACCGGCAGTTCGACCAGCTCGTGGTGCTTTATAACGACAAGTTTGCTCGGCCCGCGCAGCGCATCATGAACGAGCTCAAGGCCGACGGCGTGCTCAAGGCCAACGCCCCGTTCGAGCACGACGTGCAGTGGGATTTCTGGGAGCTGTGGCACCACGAGGGCCGGAGAGCGCGGCATGGCGCCAGCATGATGGGGCCGGACTACACCCACTGGCACGGCATGTACGAAGTCTCCAAGCACTTCTACTTCAAGTTCCTGCCCCACGTCATCAAAGCCGCGGCTACCAGGGGACCGGAAATGAAGCAGAAGTACGAGCAGCGGGTTGAGGAGCTGCTGGCGCGGCCCGAGAACCTGTGGCTCAAGGGCCTGAGCCCCGAGGAGGCCGAGGCGCTTCGCAGGACGTACGAAGAGCGCTACGACCAGTGAGAGCCTGTTCGTCGCGAACCGGTTGCCGGAACGGTCTGGGGGATGTTGCCTGCCGGCGCCGGGCGGGATCAGGGCTTCGTGCCCACCGCCGAGTGGAACGGCTGCGAGATGAAGAACTGGTTGCCGGCGGCGTCGAGGGCAGCGCGCCACTCCTCGGCTTCCTCGGGGGTCAGCCGGCTGGCCATGCGTTCCTGCTGCTGTTGCAGCCGCTCCCCCGACCCGTAGGTGGCGTACTGCGGCAGCATGACCACGTCTTCGAGCCCCGCCCGTTCCATGCGTTCGTAGAGGCTCGCGTCGGCGCAGCCGCCCGGCACCACGTCGCCGTAGCCGGTCTGGGCCTTGTGCTTGAGGTCGGGCCGCAGCGGCAGGTTTACCCACCAGGGCATGTCCAGGGAGCGGACGATCACCGCCACCTTTCCGCCGGGCCGCGTGACCCGGACAAGCTGGGCGAGCATGGCGTCGGCGTCCCCTTCCTCCATGACCGTGAATGCCATGGCCGCGTCGAAGCGCCCGTCGGCGAACGGCAACTCCTCGCCGTTGGCAATCTGCCACTCGATGACGTCGCCGAGCCCCTCGCTCGCCGCCAGCTTCCCCGCCTCGCGAAGCAGGTAGTGGTTGATGTCCGCGCCCACGATGGGGTTGCGCTTCCCGGTGTAGCGGGCCAGCCAGCGCGCCACCGTGCCGGCGCCGCAGCCTACCTCCAGGACGGTCTGGCCGGGCTCGATGCCGACCTCGTCCACCACGCTGCGCACCGCCCGGAGGTATCCGGGGCCGCGGGTTTCCAGGAAAGCCACCATGCCCAGGAAAGCGCCGCCCAGCGTGACGGTGGTGTAGCGCTCGGCCAGGGCGGGCAGCAACGGGCCCCACTGCGAAGCGGCCAGCCCCAAGGGAAACAGCAGCAGCGGCGGCCCCGACCCCCTCACCGTGTATGAGATGCCGGCCTCCTCGCCCTCTCCTTGGGGGAGTTTCACGGGTGGAAGCGGACTCTCCTTGTCCCGCAACGACAGGAACTCCAGCATGGCCGACTGGACGTCCCCAGTGCGGTCCGCCATGACGTCGGCCCACATGGGGCTGAAGTAGTCCCGCAGCATGGTCAGGGAGGTCCCCGGAAGCCCGTCCACCGCGCGCATCAGGTCCGCCACGACGTTTCCCCCGTCGCCCGACACGATCAGCAGCCGCCCGGCATGGGGACGCAGCACCTCGGTCTTCATGCCCCGTGGGCATATCAGGGTCAGCGACGCCACCGCCGACGGATGCCGTTCCAGCAACCCGCTCCAGTCGCCGGGCAAGTAGGCTGCTACGTGGACCCTGCCGATGCCCAGGCGCCGGAGCAGCCCGATGATGCGTTCCTCGACTGGAAGAGTTTCCTGTGCTGCCACCGCGTTCCTCCCGCAAACGTATCCAGAATCGGCCGACTTGTCGGACTGGACAAGACTTCTACCACGTTACGAAACGGGAATCAGGCACGTCCCCAACCTCATCCCCAGCTTGGGTTCCGGGGCCGCCTTGACCCGTTTCCGCATTCACGCCACTATGAGCAGTCAACAGCGGCTTCTACAATTCCGATTCGGGAGACCCCATGAGCGAGATCCGATTCATCGACACGACCCTGCGGGACGGCAACCAGAGCCTTTGGGCGCTCAACATGAAGACGGCGGCGATGGTCGAGACCGCCGAGCAGATGGACCAGGCGGGCTTCGAGTCCATGGAGTTCTTCGTCACCAACATGTTCAAGAAGTACGTCCGGGAGCACAAGGAGAACCCGTGGGACTGGCTCCGGGAGGGCACCAAGCGGCTCCGCAAGACCGAGCTGCGGCTCCACGGCGGGCTCAAGGGAGGACTCGAGAAGAAGCCGGCGTCCATCCTGAAGCTCATCATCGAGAAGGTAGTGGACAGCGGCATCACGCTCACGCGCACCTCCAACTCGTGGAACGACTACGAGGTGTTCGGGGAGGAGGTGAAGGGGCTGCGCGAGCTGGGGATGGAGACGGTGGTGAACCTGATCTACTCGGTGTCGCCGCGCCACACCGACGAGTACTACGCGCAGAAGGCGCGGGAGGCCGCGGCCATCAGGCCCTACCGCATCTGCTTCAAGGACGTCGGCGGCCTGCTTACCCCAGAGCGCACCCGCTCCCTGGTGCCGCTGGTGTTGGAGAACATCGGCGACACCCCGGTGGAGTTCCATGCCCACTGCAACAACGGGCTGGCGCCGCTCAACTACCTGGAAGCCATCGAGCTCGGCATGACCACCATCCACACCAGCGTGCCGCCCCTGGCCAATGCCTCGGCGCAGCCGTCCATCTTCAACATGGTGCGGAACGTCCGCGCCATGGGACACGAGCCGCTGGTGGACGACGAGGTGCTGCGGCCGGTGGAGCAGCACTTCACCTACGTGGCCAAGCGCGACGGCCTCCCCATCGGCAAGCCGGTGGAGTACAACCACTCCCAGTACCTGCACCAGGTGCCCGGCGGCATGATCTCCAACTTCGTGCACCAGCTCCGCCTCGTGGGCATGGAGGACAAGCTGCCCGCGGCGCTGGAGGAGGCCGCCCGGGTCCGCGCCGAGTGGGGCTACCCCATCATGGTGACGCCGCTGTCCCAGTTCGTGGGCACCCAGGCGGCATTCAACGTCATCCTCGGAGAGCGCTACAAGGAGGTTGCGGACCAGTCCATCCAGTACGCCCTGGGCATCTGGGGCCGGGAAGGCGCCGAACTCATGGACCCCGACGTGAAGGACAGGATCCTCGGCCGGCCCCGCGCCAAGGCGTGGACCGAATGGGAGCAGCCGGAGCCGTCGCTGGCGGAGCTCCGCTCGCAGGTGGGCGGACCCTCGATCTCGGACGAGGAGCTGGTGCTACGGGTCTACGCCGGTGTGGACGAGGTCAGGACCATGATGGAGTCCGGCCGCCCGCGGGAGTACCTGAGCGCGCGGCGGCCGCTGGTGCGGCTCATCAACGAGCTGACGAAACAGAAGGAGTACAACCAGGTGTACATCCGCAAGCCAGGCTTCTCCCTCACCCTGGGGCGGAACGCCGACGGAGAGGCGGAACACTCATGAGCGACGTCACATTCGTGGACACCACGCTGCGGGACGGCAACCAGAGTCTGTGGGCCTACAACATGAGGACCGCGGCCATGCTGGAGGCCATCGAGGGCATGGACAGGGCGGGCTTCGAGTCCATGGAGTTCTTCAGCGCCACCATGATCAAGAAGTACGTGCGCGAGCACAAGGAGAACCCCTGGCGCTGGATCCGGGAAGGCACACGGCGCGCCCGCAACACCCGGCTGCGGATGCACGGCAGCATCCGGGGCGGGCTGGAGAAGAAGCCCACGTCGGTGGCCAAGCTGGTGGTCAGCCACTTGGTGGACAACGGCATTACGCTGACGCGCAACTCCAACCCGTGGAACGACTACTCGGTGTTCAAGCAGGAGGTGGACGACCTGCGCGAGCTCGGCATGGACGCCGTCGCGAACATCATCTACTCGGTATCGCCGCGGCACACCGACGAGTACTACGCGGAGAAGGCCCGGGAAGCCGCGGCGCTGAAGCCGTACCGCGTCTGCTTCAAGGACGTCGGCGGCATGCTCACTCCGGAGCGCACCCGCACGCTGGTGCCCATCGTGCTGGAGAACATCGGCGATACCCCGGTGGAGTTCCACGCCCACTGCAACAACGGCCTGGCGCCGCTCAACTACCTGGAAGCCATCAAGCTCGGCATGACCACCATCCACACCAGCATACCGCCGCTGGCCAAC
>CAZVUC010000056.1:0-94088 GCA_964630405.1 uncultured Syntrophobacterales bacterium
GCCCCGCCCGCCCCGAAATCGACGCGATGTTCACGACGGCGCCGGACTGCCGGGCCACGAGCATGGGAAGGACGAGCTGGCTCAGGATCATGGGGGCCAGCAGGTTGACCCGGAGGGTCCGCTCCCAGTCCGGCACCCTGGCCTTGGCAATGTCGGCCTTGATGCCCCAGCCGGCATTGTTGACGAGGAAGTCGACGGCGCCGAACCGGTCGAGGGTCTGCTCTACCAGTGCCTCAACGTCTGCTTGCATGGACAGGTCGGTGCGAACCCGGCAGGCCTGTCCACCCCGTGACTCGATCTCGGACTGGACCGCCTCGAGTTGATCCGCGCTTCTCGCCGCGAGCACCGTCCGGCAGCCCTCGTCGGCCGCCCGGAGCGCAATGGCCCGGCCGATGCCCCGGCCCGCGCCGGTGACGATGCAGACCCTGTCCTGGAGAAGCTTCACTGAACGGTGGAATGAGGCTCGGGCTCGGCCATCATCACCGGCGAGCCGTGGTGGTGGATCATGAACCAGCCGTCCGGGCGCCGTTCATAGATGTTGGTGGCGAGCACGACGGCCGCGTTGGTCTCCCCTTGAAGCTTCGAGGCCAGATTCTCGTAAAGCGTGACCCAGGCCAGGCCGCCCTCTACCCGCGCCTCTACGCTGGTGAGCGTGAACCGCATCTGCTGGGTATTCTCGAAGATCCGCCGCCAGCTTTCCATGACTGCCTCCCAACCGGAAAGCAGCGCCCAGCCGGGATGGACGCACTTGATGTAGTCTTCGCGCAGCCAGATGCCCTCCATCCGCTTGATGTCGAGGCTCTCGAAAGCCTCGTAGAAGCGTCGATTGACATCCTTCACGGGATCTTCCGTCGTCATGACCCGCCTAACCTCCACCACCCCTGGATTCCCGCTTGCGCGGGAATGACGGTTTCGGGGTGCAGCGGCGCGCTCGCGACCGCATCGACTTCATTCGAATCGTCTCAATGGCTCGGGCGGGGCGCCATCATCACCAGCAGCTTCAACCGCTCCGGCCCGGGGTTCTCCACGCCGTGGGGCTCCCCCGACGGCGCCAGCGCCACCTCGTCCTTGCCGAGCTCCCGCTGCTCCGCGCCGATGCGGAACAGTCCCCTGCCCTCCAGCACGAAGTAGACCTTGTCGGACCCCTCGTGGCTGTGCACGCCCTGGGCCTGTCCGGGCTCGAAGCAGTACACGTCGCAGAACAGGCGCTCCGTCTCGAAGACACCGTTCTTCTTCATCTTCTCCGGCGAGAACCGCGCAACCTCCGAAACCCGCTTGAACGTTTCCATCGAATGAACCTCCGGGGCGAAGCGGTCATGGTATCACAGCGGGCTTTCCATGCAAAAGTTCCGTGGATCTGCTATTTTCTCGGCATGCGCGCGGCCCTGGTCCGATACCACGAAATCGCCCTCAAGCGCGGCAACCGCGCCTACTTCGTGGAGCACCTGAAAAAGAACCTCAGCACGGCCCTGCGGGGAATGGGACTCAAGGAGGTCCGCAACGCCTCCGGCAGATTGCTGCTGAACTTCAACCGCGACGTGCCGCCGGAAGAAGTGACCGACCGGCTCGGCCGGGTGTTCGGCATCGCCAACTTCTCGCTGGTGGAACGTACCGACGCCGACATGCCGGCGCTGGAAGCACATGTCCTGGAGGCCCTCCAGGGACAGTCCTTCGACTCCTTCCGGGTCGAGACCCGGCGCGTGGACAAACGTTTTCCGCTGACCTCCAACGACATCAACCGCAAGCTCGGCGCCCTGGTCCAGGCCCACTCGGGCGCGCGGGTGGACCTCACCCGACCCGAGCTGACGGTGTCCGTGGAGGTGCTGCCTTCCAGCGCCTTCGTCAGCCTGGGGCGCACGCCGGGCCCGGGCGGCCTGCCGGTGGGCGCCAGCGGACGGCTGGTGTCGCTCATCTCCGGCGGCATCGATTCCCCGGTGGCATCGTACCGCATGATGCAACGGGGCTGCCGCCTCATGTTCGTGCACTTCCACAGCAGTCCGTTCCTGGACCGTTCGTCCCAGGACAAATCCAGGGCCCTGGTGGAGATGCTGACCCGATACCAGTACCTCTCCCGGCTCCATCTCGTGCCGTTCGGCGAAATTCAACGGAGGATCGTAGCCGCGGTCCTCCGTCCGCTCCGGGTGGTGATCTACCGGAGGATGATGCTCCGGATCGCTTCCGCCATCGCCGCCAGGGAGCGCGCCCGGGCGCTGGTGACCGGGGAGAGCCTGGCCCAGGTGGCGTCCCAGACGCTACCCAACATCGCGGTGATCGAAGAGGCCGCGCGGCTGCCGGTGCTGCGGCCGCTCATCGGCATGGACAAGCAGGAGATCATCGACCAGGCCACGGCCATCGGCACCTTCGAGACCTCGGTCCAGCCCGACCAGGACTGCTGCCAGCTCTTCGTGCCCAAGCACCCGGCCATCAAGGCCACCCTGCGGCGGGTGCGGGAGGCCGAAGCCGCCCTCGACGTGGACGAGCTGGTGAGCCTGGGAGTGGAGCATGCCGAGATCGAACGCTTCTACTTCCCCGAGCCGAAACAGAGCGACACGCCGAAGGTCGCCTGAACCGGACACGCACTGATGACTTCCATTCGATCGTTCATCCGCGACACCTGGCAGTCCAGCATCGTTCCGGCGCTGAAGGAATACATCGCCATCCCCAACGAGTCGCCGGCCTTCGACGCCCGGTGGCAAGAGCACGGACACATGGACCGGGCGGTAGAGCTGTTCACGGACTGGGCGACGGCTCAGAACATTCCGGGCCTGGAGCTTCAGGTGGCCCGGGCCGACGGGCGCACGCCGCTCCTGCTCATGGAAGTACCCGGGACCGGCCAGGGGACGGTGCTGCTCTATGGTCATCTGGACAAGCAGCCTCCCATGGAGGGATGGCGTCCGGGGCTGGGGCCGTGGACGCCGGTTCTTGAAGACGGCAGGCTCTACGGCCGCGGCGGCGCGGACGACGGCTACGGCATGTTCGCGGCCCTGACGGCGGTGAAGGCGCTGAAGCTCGAGTCCATCCCCTGCGCGCGCTGCGTCGTGATGATAGAGGCCTGCGAAGAAAGCGGCAGCTTCGACCTCCCCCACTACGTCGACGCGCTGGCGGACCGCATCGGCACGCCCGACCTGGTGGTGTGCCTGGACTCCGGCTGCGGCGACTACGAGCGGATGTGGGTCACCACCTCGCTCCGGGGCGTGATCAACGCCACGCTGTCGGTGTCGACCCTCACCGAAGGAGTTCACTCCGGCGCCGCCAGCGGCATCGTGCCGTCGAGCTTCCGTATCCTCAGGCGTCTCCTGAGCCGCCTGGAAGACGAGGACACCGGACGGATCCTGCCGTCCGGCCTGCACGTGGGCATCCCGCCCGACCGGCTGGCGCAGGCCAGGGCGGCGGCGGAAGTGCTCGGCGCGGGACTGCACGAAGGCTACCCCTTCCATCCCGGCACCACGCCCGTGGGCGACGACCCCGCCGAGCTGCTGCTGAACCGCACCTGGCGGCCCCAGCTCGAGATCATCGGCGCCGCCGGACTCCCGGCCCTGGAGCAGGCCGGCAACGTGCTGCGCCCGGAGACCCGGGCCAAGCTCTCGCTACGCCTGCCCCCTACCGCCGATCCCGACGCGGCGGTGGCGTGTCTGCGCGATGAGTTGACGCGGGACCCGCCCTACCGGGCCAGGGTGACGTTCGACCCCGGCCAAGGCACCGGCGGCTGGAACGCACCGCCGTTCGTGCCGTGGCTGGAAGAATCCATGAACCGCGCGTCCCGCGAGTTCTTCGGCAAGGACGCCTGCGCCACCGGAGAAGGCGGCACCATCCCGTTCATGGCCATGCTGGCCGAGAAGTTCCCGGAAGCACAGTTCATGATCACCGGAGTGTTGGGCCCCAGGTCCAACGCCCACGGACCCAACGAATTCCTGCACATCGAGACGGCCATGAACCTCACGGGCTGCGTGGCGCGGGTGCTGCAGGACCACTACAGGTTCGCCAACGCCGTATAACTCAAACACGGGAGGTTGATATGAGACATCGCTCGCTACGGAAACGCATGCTGCCGATATTGTGCGGCCTGGTCCTGGGAATCTCCATGTTGGGCGGCCCATCCAACGGTTCGGCCGCGGATGACATGTTCTTCAAGGGCAAGACCATCCGCATCGTGGTGGCATTCTCCGTGGGTGGCGGTTTCGACCTCTATTCGCGCACCATAGGCCGTCACATGGGTCGCTATATTCCAGGGAACCCGCGGTTCCTGGTGCAGAACCGGACCGGGGCAGGAGGGCTCATATCGGCCAACTACCTGTACAGAAAGGCCAAACCCGATGGCCTGACCATAGGAAATTTCCCCGGAAGCCTTTTCTGGGCCCGTCTGTACGGACAAAAGGGAATCCAGTTCGTTTCCAGCAAGTACGAGTTTCTCGGAGTCCCGGAATCCACCATTTCCGTTTGTGCGTTCACCAAGGCGAGCGGCATTACGGACATGGACAAATGGATGAACTCGCCCAGACCGGTCAAGTTGTCCGGCACGGGTCCGGGCAATTCCACCAACGACGGCCCCAGATTGCTGAACGCCGCGCTCGGCCTGCCCATCAAGCTGATAGAGGGGTATGGCGGCGCGCCCGGCATGCTTCTGGCCGCCGAAAAGGGCGAGGTGGATGGTATTTGCGGATTGAGCTGGACAGCCTTGACCGCCACGTGGGGGGCAAAGTTCAGGTCCGGAGATGCGGTGCCGGTCGTGCAGATGTCTCCAAAGAAGCACAGCGCGCTTCCGGATGTCCCCCTGGATATCAGCTTTGCCAAGACCGACGAGGCACGGCTGCTCATCAAGACCGGCATCCATGACCCTGCCGCGCTCACCCGTATTTACGCGCTGCCTCCGGGCACGCCGCCGGAGCGTGTGAAGGTCCTGCGCACGGCTTTCATGAAGACCCTGCGGGATCCGCAATTCCTGGCGGACGCCAAGAAGACGCGTCTGTACATCGACCCTTCGCCCGGCGAGGAAGTGCTGAAGGTCGTGAAGTCACTGGACGCGCTGTCACCCGAAGTGGTCCAGAAACTGAAGGGGATTCTCTTTCCGAAGAAGAAGTAGCGTGGTGAGGGTGCAGGGTGCTTTACCCTGCACCCTCTCACTATAGCGAGTTTCCGGAGTCGTGGATCCAGCGGGCGAGGTGTTCCAAGGCCCCGCGGCGGTGGGATAGCCGGTTCTTCTCGTCGCCGAGCTCGCCGTAGGTCCTTCCGGCGGCGGTTTCCGCAATGAAGACCGGGTCGTAGCCCCAGCCTTCTCCCCTGCACTCCAGCGCGATGGTCCCGGCCACGGCCGAGGGAAAGCACTCGGGTGACTCTCCGGGACGGCAGTACGCGAACACGGACTGGAAGGTCGCACTCCGGTCCGGGGCGTTCTCGAGCAACCGCAGTATCCCCTGGTTCCCCAGGGTGCGGAACACGTAGGCCGAGTAAGGGCCCGGGAAGCCGTTCAGGCCGTCGATGAAGAGCCCGGTGTCCTCCACCATGGCCGCGGCTTCCACTCGAAGGCAAGCCTCTCGGGCCTTCTCCCCCGCGATCTCTTCCAGGGTATCCGCCTGGATCTCCCGAAGCTCCATCGGGGCCATCTCCACGGGGATTCCGTAGTCCCCGAGGATGGCGCTTACCTCGTTGAACTTGTGCCTGTTGGAGGTGGCGAATGTCAGCGGTCTCTGCACGGCGCGGGAAGGGTCGCGGCTTGAGTCGACAATGTATGGGAACCGTTTGAAGGAAGGTGGGATTGGAGCGGGTGACCGGGGTCGAACCGGCGACCTTATGCTTGGCAAGCATACGCTCTAGCCAACTGAGCTACACCCGCATCCTGCAAGGTTTCCTACATGATCCGTTCGTTCTTGTCAATTTCCATGGACCTCGCACGCAGCAGCCACAGGAACCGGACGTAGTACTCGATCCCGGACCATACCGCGAGCACGGTGGAGAGCGCGAGGAAGTACATGCCCGCGACGAAGAAGTCGATGCCGAGGTAGGGGTAGTGGACCATCAACCCCACCAGGGCGAAGGTCTGCACCAGGAGCTTGTACTTGCCCAGTTCGTCGGCGGGGATGACGATGCCCTCGGTCAACGCGATGCCGCGGAGCACGGTCACGGCCACCTCCCGCGCGACGATGATCACCACCAGCCACACGGGCACGTACGTGTCTCCGGGGCGGTCGATGGCCACCAGCATGATGAGGGCGGTGACCACCAGCAGCTTGTCCGCCAGGGGATCCAGGATCTTGCCGAAGTCGGAAACGCTCTTGTTCCGGCGCGCCAGGTACCCGTCGAGCATGTCCGTGACCGAGGCGACGATGAAGACCAGCGCGGCCAGTGCGCACGACACCGGATCGGTGAACGCGAGCAGGTAGGCCAGGAACGGGACCAGGAGGATCCGGAAGAGGCTCAGCAGGTTTGGCAGTGTCCACATGGCGTTGACGGACCCCCTACGCGTGCGACCATCTCGACCAGGCGATCAGCAATACGCCCAGAACGACCATGGAGGTGGCGATGAGCTTGCGCCGCGTGATCGGGTCGGAGTCACCCAGAATAAGCGGGGAAAGCCCCAGCGTAAAGAGCGAGAAGCAGTGGACCAGCGGAGACACCACCGCCACGTCCGCCATGTCCAGCGCCGTGAACATGAAGAAGTAGGCCACGAAGTGCACGAACCCCACCAGCGCGAAGCATCCGAGGGTCCCCCACGCGCACGTCCTGAGCCGGGCCAGGCCGTGCACCGGGAAATAGGCCGCGGACATGGTCAGGAACGAGGTGGTCACCGTGATGGCCGCCCCCACCATGGGCGCCGGACCGGCGAGAAGCCCGAGCCGGACCACGTTGTCGCGCAGCCCCGCGAACATCGCTCCCGCCACCGGATAGAAGAGGTCTCGGGGGCGCCAGGATCTCGATTCGCCCTTCCAGGAGAGAAACACCAGGCCGGAGACGACGGCCACCGCGCCCAGCAGGTTCGCCGGACCGGGCTGCTCGTCCAGCAGGACCATGGCGAGGAGCACGGCGAAGAGCGGCGCCGAGTTGAGGACCGCGGTGGCCGCCGAGGCGCCCATCCGCTCGATGCCCTTGAACGCCACCAGGCGGAACAGCCCCGGAACGATGAGGCCCGATGCGGCGAAGATCAGGTTGGCGCCGGCCCAGAGCTCCGAGAGATCGTGGAACGTGAGCACGAAGAGCCACAACACCAGCCCGTTGAAGAAGAGGTCCACGACCAGGCCGCTGAAGGGGTCCAGATACCGGACTCCCCGATGGACCAGCGTGGCCGTGACGGCGAAGGCAAGGGAGGCCAGCAGGCCCAGGGCAACGGCGAGCATGTCAGAGGGCCCCTGGCGCGAATCACCCGGCGCCGGTTCGGACCCGTGTTCCGCGAGTGGGTGCCGGTCAAAGGCTGGGTTGGACCCGCCCCTACTCGTGCGGTGTTTCTACGCCCAACCTCTTCTCGATCTCGTCCTCCAGGGAACCGCCCCGGCGGGCCTGGATGACGGAGTAGACCAGCGTCGCGACGATCATGAGGGCGATGGACACGACGGTGGGGTGCACGAGCCAGCCCGCGCCGTAGGCGCTGCTGGAGATCCACAGGTAGTTCTCAACGATGGTCCCGAGCACCAGGCCCAGGACGAAGGGAGGCCGCGGCCACTGGAACAGCACCATCACGTAGCCCACGAGGCCGAAGATGACCGTGACGATAATGTCGCTGAAGTTGTTGTGGGCCGCGAAGGCGCCCAGGAACACGAACATGAGCAGGAAGGGTATCAGCAGGTTACCCCGGACGAAGGTCAGCTTCACGAGCTGATTGAGGAACAGAAAGCTGGCGCCCACGGTGATGATGTTGGCCACCACCAGGATCCACACCATGGCGAAGGTCACGTCCAGGTGCTTGGTGAGCATCTCCGGACCGGGATTGAGGCCGACGATGAGAAACGCCCCGAGCAGGATCGCCATGGCGCTGCTGCCGGGAATGCCGAAGGCCACCGTGGGAATGAGGTTGCCCCCCTCGCGGGAGTTGTTGGCCGCCCCCGGCCCCAGGACGCCGCGTACATCGCCCTTGCCGAAACCGCTCTTGTCCCTGGCCGATTGCACCGCGTGGCCGTAGGCCAGCCATTGCGAGACGCCGCCGCCCAGGCCCGGCAAGGCGCCGATGAACGCTCCGATGAAGCCGCAACGCATGGTCAGGCCGAAGTGGCGGAAGGTGTCCTTGACCCCTTCCATGACGCCGGTGATCTTCCCGATCTTGGCCTCGGCGATGCTGGTGCCGCGCACCGCCAGGTCGATGATCTCCGGGATGGCGAAGAGCCCGACCACCACCGGGCCCAGGCTCAGGCCATCCCAGAGATACAGCGTGCCCATCGTGTAACGCAGCGTCCCGGTCTGGGGATCGACGCCGATGGACGCCAGCATGAGCCCGATGCCGCCGCACAGGAGCCCCTTGGTAAGGGACGACCCGCTCAGCGACGCGATGAAGGTGATGCCCAGGATCGCCAGCATGAACAGCTCGGGAGAGCCGAAGAACAGCACCAGCGGGCGCATGATGGGAATGGCGAGGGCCAGGATGACGGCGCCTTCGAGACCGGCCACCAGCGAGCTCATGAGCGCGGCGCCCATGGCCCGGCCGGCCTCCCCATTCTTGGTCATGGGGTAACCGTCCATGATGGTGGCCGCGGCCGTGCCTTCTCCCGGGATGCCGAAGAGGATCGAGGTGAGGTCACCGGTGGTGCCGGTGATGGCGTGCATGCCCAGGAGAAAGGCAAAGGCCGAGATCGGCTCCCCGATCTTGTAGGCGAAAGGGAGCATCAGGGCGAGGGTGGCCAAGCCGCCCAGGCCGGGGAGAATCCCCACGATGAACCCCACCAGCGCCCCCAGGAGCAGGAAGCCGAAGGCCGGCCAGGAAAGGACGTGAAGCAGTCCGTCTATGAAGGCGTCGAGCATCATGAGCTAGAAACTACCTCCCAAGGATCTCCCTGACGCCGTCCACCACCTCCTTGGGTTGGCTTACGACGTTGTTGGCCACCTGCTGCAGGTCCTCGCCCCTCTTCAGCTGGAAGGGCACCATCCGCCCCTTCTCGGCCTCCGCCCCCAGTTTCGGGTCCCCCAAGGTCTTGGCGTAGGCGTCGCGCAGCATCTTCACGCGGTCCGCCGGCACACCCGGCGCCACCGCGAAAGGACGTCCGAAGTCACCGCTGGCGAAGATCACCGTGGCGATGGCCCGAATGCCCTCCGGCGTATTGTGCTGCGCCATCAGCTCGTGGATGGTGGGGGTATCCTTGAGCCTGGAGTCGCGTTCCTGCCCGGTCTGAACCAGTGACCGCGCAAAGTTCTTCTTGTGCCAGGTCAGATAAGGTTCACGCCCGAAGAACGGCGGGATGGACAGACCGCGGCACGACACCTCGTTACGCTCCACCGCCAAGTCGATCTCGCTGCCGCCGGGGTAACCCGAGACGAGCTTGAAGTTCGCTCCCACGGCCTTCTCCAGCACCTTGCCCAGGAGATAGCTGTTGCCGCTCGTGCCGGTGTTGCCCAGCTTGGCCGGGTCGTCCTTCATCTTGATCAGGTCGTCGACGCTCTTGTACTTCGAGTCGCTGCGGCAGAAGAGCACGGAGTGGCTCACCTCCTGCGTGCCGATCCACTGGAACTTGGCCATGTCGAAGCGCACTTCCTTCCGTCCCACCACTTGATCCAGGTACAGGCCCGCCAAGGGCATCACGATGGCCGTGCCGTCCTGCTTGGCGATGTTGTAGACATAGTTGGCGGCGATGAGAGAGCCCGCCCCCGGCATGTTCTGGACGATGATGTCGGGCTTGCCCGGGATGTACTGGCCCATGTGCCGCGCGAACAGTCTGGCCCACCGGTCGTAGAACCCGCCCGGGGAGCAGCACACGAGGATGCGTATGGTCTTTCCTTCGTAGAAGTCCTTCGCCGCCGACTGTCCGGCGAAGCTCATGACCATGAACCCGGCCAGCAGCGACACGAGAAAAATTCGACAGATCGCTCGCTTCATTGCACACCTCCGTGTTTGGAACCGAGGGCCCTGCGCCACACAAACGGGCACAGGGTTACGACTCGCCTTTCCCGTCCTTGTCTATTCAAAACCCAGCCAACGAAACACCTGGCCCTCGGGAAACGGCAGCAACAGCGTGCGCTCGAACACCACGTAGTAAATGAGCCACGCCGAGGCCGTGAGGATCAGCGACATGGGCCAGCCTTCCTTCGACTGTATCTTCAGATAGCCGAAGGTCATGCCCGCGACGGTGATGGAAAACCCGATTAGCCAGATACCGGCCATGAACCCCACGATCCAGGAGAGGATGTTCGTGGTGCGCCTGACCGCCACGGCCCAGTCGACGGTTTGCGTGAGCTGGAAGTCGGCGGGCGCATTGCTCGACGCGCTCTCGCCCTCCTCCTTCGGCCCCCTGAGTTCCTGGACGATGTTGATGACCGCCAGGAGGACCATGGGAATACCGATGGCCCAAGGGTAGAGACGCGCCTGCAGGCGCCACTCCCAGGCCTCCCACACCAGGTAGCCGAAGAAGATCAGGACCAGGAAGCTGAAGCCCGTCCTGGGTGTCAGTCGCACGCGAAAACCCCGTTGCCCGCCCGCTACCCGGCTAGCTCCAGCCGTAGAGCGCCTTGGCGTTCTCGCCCAGGAACTTGGCCTTGAAATCGTCGGATATGTCGGTCCGTTCCTTGATGGTCTTGGTCACGTTGGGGAACATGCCGTCCCAGTGCGGGTAGTCGGAGGCGAACACGATGTTCTTGTCCCCGATCCGCTCGATGCCGTAGGGCAGGCTCTCCTCCTCCGGCTCGGCCGCGTAGTACCAGTTCCCCGCTTTCATGTACTCGCTGGGCATGGCCTTGAGCAGCGGCGCCTCGGACTGCCGGTGCTCGTACTCCTCGTCCATCCGGTCCATCCAGTAGGGGACCCAGCCGACGCCGCACTCCAGGAACGCGATGCGGAGCTTGGGGAAACGCTCCGGCACGCCGCCGTACATCAGCGCCGCGCAGTCCAGCATGGTCTCGAAGGGACGGCCGATGGTGTGCTTGAAGAGGAACGTGTCGAACCGGTTCTCGCCGGCCGGACCCGAGCGCGAGTTGTGGATCAGAAGCGGCACGTCGAGCCGTTCCAGCTCCTCGTAGATGGGCCAGAAGAGCTCCTGTCCCAAGTGGTCCTTCATGCCGAAGGTTCCCACCGTGATCCCCACCACGCCGAGCTTGGTGACCGCGCGGTTGATCTCCTCGACGGCTGCCGGTACGTCCTGGAAGGGTGCGACGCCGACGCCCTTGAGCCGTTCCGGCGCCTCGCTGCACATGCTCGAGATCCAGTTGTTGTAGGCGCGCGCGAAGGCCCCCGCGTAGGCCTTCTCCGGCATGCGGTTGACGTGGAAGGCGCCGGTGGGAAACAGCACCGACATCTCGATCCCCTCGGTGTCCATGTCGCGCAGGCGCGTGGGGACGTCGGTGATGTTCATCCCCAGCGTGCCGAACATGCTCGAGTCCCACTCGTCCGACGGCAGCAGGGAGCCCTCCCGCTTGTTCCACGGGTCTTCCATGTGGGCGCGAATGTCCGCGTCCCGGTCCCTGACGTGTCCGTCGGCATCAATGATCTTGGCGTTCACGTTCATATTGCCTCCTTCAATTCTCAAGGTTATTGCGAGAACCGCACCTGCGCCGGATTCAGCGCGCCGTGCTTGGACTTGTTGGCGGTGATGTCCAGGGCCTCGGGCATCTTCTCGATGCCTTCCAGCTTGTGGGTGATCATGGGATCGATGTTGATGCGCTTCTGCGCCACCAGCCGCGCGGCCAAGGTCATCTCCCCGGGGTGGGCCAGCTCCGGCGGGAACATGTAGGTGACCCGCTTGGCCCGCAGGTAATTGAAGTCCAGGGTCACCGGCTCGTGAAAGTGCGGGATGCTGAGCACCTTTCCCCCGGCCGCCACGCAGGCCACGGCCTCCGAGACGGTGGCGCCGCCGGACAGTCCCATCTGCGGGCTGCCGCTGGCGGCCTCGATGACGAAAGGAATGCCCTTGCCGTGGCTCAGGTCCATGACCGCGTCGACGACGTTCTCCTTGGACGCGTCGATGGTGACGTCGATCCCCAGCTCCTTGGCCATCTCGAGAATTTCCGGCCTCATGTCGGTGCCGATGACCGTGTCCGCTCCCGCGGCCTTGGCCGCCTGGGCCGAATTGAGGCCCATGACCCCTTGACCCAGCACCAGCACCGTGTCCCCCAGGGTTATCCCCAGCACCTGGATGTTGTGCACGCAACTGGTGAGGGGCTGCAACGCGGAAACCTCCCAGTCGCTGATGCCGTCGGGAATCTTGGCCAGCGCATCCAACGGCACCGCCGCGTACTCGGAGAACAGGCCCGGGAAGTCCCGCCCGATGGTGCCGATCTCCGTGTGCGTGGCGCCTACCCGGTCACCCACCGCAAGCCCGTAGGTATTGTCCTTCTCGATGTCGACGATCTCCGCGCAGAATTCGTGGCCGAACAACGGCTCGGGACCCTGGGCAAGCTTCTTCTTGACCTTGTCGTAGCTGTTGGAGCGCTCACCGTAAAAGAGCTGCACCTCGGTCACCGAGGGCTGCACCACCCTGGTTTTCAGAACCGCCCAGCCGGGCCGGGATTCCGGGTCCGGCAACTCCTCCAGCCGCATGTCCTTGAACGCGTGTGTCACCCAACCCCGCATGGCGCTTCCCTCCCTCCAAGGACGTGACCCCCCGTCTGCCATGACCGGCAAGCGCGAATCGAGTTGGATCGGAGCGGTCGTGTCCGGTTCAGGAGGCAACGCAACCCAACCCGTGGGGCACGCTGCCTCCGCTGACTAATAGTGAAAGCCTGAAGATTTTGCAAGGCGCATCGGGCCGGTCGGTGTCGCGCCGGGGGGTTCGGCTTGCATGTTCGCGAGCCGCGTTCTATGATTGACGTCTCTCCTCGCGTGAGCGCGATTCACACACAATGGCGGTGTAGCTCAGTTGGTCAGAGCACGCGGCTCATATCCGCGGCGTCGCTGGTTCAAGTCCAGCCACCGCCACCATTCCACCCTTCGGAAGCTCCCGGCGGCGGGGCTTACGAGTCTTTACGAGACCCCGGCGGGGCGTCCACGTGCACCGTCACGATGTCCGTGTCGTGGTATTGCTGGTGGTGGACCCTTGAAGCGAGGTGGCGGAGCAGCCGAAGCGAGATTTCCCGCTCGTCGGGCGCATCGACAGGACCGGCTCCGAGCAGTGCGATGCGGTCCTGGATGTTCTCGGCGCCGGCGGCCGCGACGAACTCCAGCAAAGCCCCGCCATCCTGCTTGCGGGCGGTCAGCCGCAGCCTGCGCCGTCCCCTTCCCTCGCCCTCCTCGTCCTGCCGCATGAGGGTCAGCAGCGTCTCCTCGCCGGCGGCGTCGAGGCGTTCGGCCATGGCCTTGCCCCAGCCGCCGCGTGAAGCGAAGCCCGCCAGGAACTCACGGATCTTGGGCAGCGCTTCCATTCCGAACTCTACCTCCATCCGGCTCGGGCGGGGCGCCGTCAGCTCCACGAACACGGTCATGAGGATCGCCACCAGGCCTCCGGCGGTCATGCCGTTCTGCAGCAGCCCTCCCGCGAAGTCGGCGAAGTACTCGGGGAAGATGACTCCGTTCTGGAAGCCGACCCCGGCCCAGAAAGACACGCCCACGATGAGCCCGGTGCGATAGTCGAGCTCTCCCTGAACCACCACCTTCATGCCGACGACGAACAGCATGGACAGCAGAACGGTGGCGTAGGCGGCCACCACCGGGTTCGGGATCGCCAGAACGACGGCCAAGGCCTTGGGCAGAAAGGCCAGCACGATGAAGATGATGCCGATGGCGACGCCGACCCGGCGGGACGCGACACCGGTCAGCTCGGTTACCGAAATGCTGGTCGAGTAGGTGGTGTTCGGCACCGTCCCGGCGAGTCCGGACAACAGGTTGCCCACGCCGTCGGCCCCCACCGCGCCCTGCACCGTGCGGAAATCCACCGCCCGGTTGCCGCGCCAGGATACCCGCTGGATGGCGACGGCGTCTCCGATGGTCTCGATGGCGCCCACCAGGGTCACGAACACGAACGCCGGAAGAAGCGCCCAGAACACCCCTCCGAAACCCAGATCCAGGCCCGGCCATTCTCCGTCCGGGAGGCCCACCCAGGACGCCCCGGATACAAGGGCCCCGTTGTAGAGCCCGAAGCCCCCGGCCACCACGGAACCCGCCACCACGCCGATGACCGGCGCCCACAGGCGCAACGACCCGGTGGCCTTGAGCGCGATGCAGGCGATCACCAACACGGTTACCAGGGCGCTCAGCGGCGCCGCCAACGCCGGGGCGCCTTCCGGCACGTCGTTCAACAAGCCGAAGACGATGGGCATCACGGTCACCGGTATCAGCATGATGACGGTGCCGGCGACCGCGGGGGTCAGAACCCGCCGCAGCAGGGACAGCCGCGACGCGAGCACGAACTGGAAGAACGACGAGACCAGGACCAGGGTGGCGAGCATGGCGGGGCCGCCCTGGACGAGCGCCGTGACGCATACCGCGATGAACGCGCCCGACGTGCCCATCAACAGCACATGGCCGGCGCCGAAGCGGCCCACCCTCACCGCCTGCAGCACGGTGGTCACCCCGCTGACGGCCACCGCGGCAAACACCGCCCACGAAAGGAACGCTTCGCTGCCCCCGGCGGCCCGGATCACGATGGCCGGAGTCAGCACGATTCCCGCAACGCAGAGAATGGCGAGTTGAAGGCCCAGCCCGACCGCAAGCGCGGCCGGCGGATTCTCATCGGGTTGGTAACGAACGCTCGCGCGGTGGTGGGATTCGTGGGTCTGCATCGGATCACCTCCCGGAAACTCTGGGTAGAACGCCGCGTCGGGCGAGCCCGGAGCATATCAAAGCGTTTTGGACCGGCCAATCTCGACCTGGAGAATAGACCTGCCGCCCGGTTTCGTAGTAGACTCCTGCCGATTCCGCGTCCCGGGGGGTAGCGCCGGACTCGCCCATGCTGCGAATGTTGTGCCGTTGGCCGCCTTGCAGCCGATGGGGTCACACGGACAGGGGAGGTACTCTTGATCGACAAGACGCGTCTCAAGGAGCGCGTGCTGGAGTTGGTGCGGATCGACAGCCTGTCCCGCAAGGAGCGGACCATCGCCCTGCGGCTCACGGAGATCGTCGAAGGGTTGGGCGGCGCCGTCTTCATGGACGACGCCGGAATCGCGGTGGGAGGCGAGGTGGGGAATCTCGTCGCCCACTTCGACGGCAACGTGGACGGCGCCGAGCCGTTGCTGCTGTCGGCGCATATGGACACGGTGGCCCCGGGCGAGGGAGTTGTCCCGGTGGTGGACGGCGACGTGATCCGGAGCGACGGGAGCACGGTGCTTGGCGGCGACGACAAGAGCGGCATCGCCATCATCCTGGAAGTGCTCGAGGCCGTGCGCGAGGAGGACATGCCGCACGGACACATCGACGTGGTCTTCACCATATGCGAGGAGGTCGGCCTCCTGGGCGCAAAGCACCTCGACCTGAGTCTGGTACGCGCGAAGACCGGCTTGGTGCTCGACAGCGATTCCATCGGATTCCTCATCACCAGGGCGCCGGCGGCCAACCTCGTGGAGTTCGAGGTCCACGGTCTGGAGGCCCACGCCGGCATCTGCCCGGAACGGGGCATCAGCGCGTTACAGGTAGCCGCCCGCGGTATCGCCGCCATGCAACTCGGACGTATCGACGAGGACACCACCGCCAACCTCGGCCTGGTGAGCGGCGGCACGGCCGTGAACATCGTGCCGAACCGGGTGACCCTCACCGGTGAAGTGCGCAGCCACGACGAGGAGAAGCTCGAACGGCAGACGCGGGCGATGGTCGCGTGCCTGGAGGAAGCCGCGGCCGGCGCTACGCTGGAGTTGGACGGACGCCTCCATACGACTGTCGTGGAGTCCAACATCAGGCGGCAGTATGACCGCATGGACGTGCCCCACGAGACCGCCATCGTCCGACGCGTTCACGAGGCGGCGCACAATCTCGGTTTCGCCGTCGACACCGTCGCCAAGGGCGGCGGATGCGACGCGAACGTATTGAACCAGCGGGGGCTTCAGGTCGCCAACCTGGCCAGCGGCATGCGGGACATCCACACGGTCCATGAATGGCTCGATGTCAACGACCTGGTAACCGCGGCCCGGATCATCCACGAAGTCGTCCGGCTGGAAGGATCCCGTCAAGCATGCTTGGACGCGAGCTTGAAACACTCCTGAAGGAAGAGCGGGGTCAGTTCTTCGAGTTCATCAGCGCTTTCGAACAGAAGAAGCGCGGCACTCAGACGAAGCGACCCCGAGACCTGGCCCGCGAAATCGCGCGCATCCTCGACGGCATGGTCAACGCCGACGGCGGCGTGCTTCTCGTGGGCGTCGAGCCCGACAAGAGCCTCACCGGGCTCCCCTATTCCGAGTCTGAAATACGGGAACTCGGCGAGGTGCCCCAAAGCCTTCTCAATCCGCCACTCCCGTCCCTCCACGAACGAATCGACATCGGCAATCTGCTGCTGCTCCGTTTCGAGGTGAGCCCGGGGCTGGAGATCCGTCGCGTGGCCAGCGGCCGGACGTTCTACCGGATTGCCTCGGAAAACCCCGCGGTGTCGCCCGAGCAGATCCGGCTGCTGAAGGACGCGAAGCTGTCGTACTCCTACGAACGGCAGCATGTCCACGACGCCGCCTGGGGGGACCTGGACGACGCCGCGCTGGAGTCGTTCGCGGAACGCGTCGACCCGCAGGCGGATCCCCGTTCGTTGCTGGCCCGCACCTATCACCTGGTCCGCGGCCCCGCGGAACGGCCCGAAGTCTCCATGGCGGCCCTGCTTCTGTTCGCCGTCGAACCGACCCGGTGGCATCCGCGCTGCGGCATCGACTTCGTCAAGTACGAGGGCACCGAACGGAACTACGGAGGATCCCTGAACGTGGTGAAGCGGGTGCGCATCGACCGGCCGTTGTGGACCCTCGTCGACGAGGCCGTGGGACGCATCAAGGAGCACATCCGCGAGCGCATGGTCCTCCACGACCTGTTCTTCCGGGAGCGCCTGGAATACCCGTCCTTTGCCTGGCAGGAAGCTCTGGTCAACGCGGTCGCCCACCGCGACTACGGCATCACCGGCGCGGGGGTCGAGCTCTGGATGTTCGAGGACCGCCTGGAAGTTCGGAGCCCGGGCGCGCTGCCCGCGCCCGTCGCCGTGGACCACCTGAACCGGCGACAGCGGGTACACTTCTCGCGCAACCCGCTGCTGGTGCGGGTGCTGTCGGACCTGGGCTACATGCGCGAGATCGGTGAGGGCGTGCCGCGCATGTTCCAGGAGATGGAGCACAACGCGCTCCGCCCGCCCGAGTTCTCCACCGACGGCTTCTTTTTCACCGTGACGCTGCGGAACACTCCCATCTATGACGACGAGACCCTGCGGTGGCTCGACCACTTCGACCGCTCCCGCCTCGGCCCGCGCCAACAACGATTGCTGGTGTACGCCCTGTCCCACGACAAGCTGCTTTCCACGGCCGACTACCAGCGCGTCGCCGAGGTCGACCGCGACACCGCCTACCGCGACATCCGCGGGCTGGTGAAAATGGGCATCCTCGCCCCCGTCAAGCCCAAGAGCCGCACCTACCGGGTGGTGGAACCGATATGAGTGACGGCTTTGCCCGGCTGGCGGGAATCGCCGGCGGGTACGTGGAGTCTCGAATCCTGCAGGCCGCCGTGGCGCTGGGGGTGTTCGACGCCCTGCGGGACGAAAAAGGCGCCGACGCGGCCATGGTGGCGGGCGCCATCGGCGCCGAGGCCCGCGCCACCGGCCTGCTGCTGGACGCCCTGGCGGTCATGGGCCTGCTGGACAGGGACGGCCGGGGCTACCGCCTGAGCGAGTTGTCGGCCACCTATCTGACGAGCGGCTCGCCCAGGGACTTCAGCGGCATGGTGCGTTTCGACGTGCTGTCGTGGGACGCCTGGGGCAAGCTGGAAGACGCGGTGCGCACCGGACGGCCCGCGCGGAGGCCGGACATGTACCAGGGCGACGAAACCGAGACCCGGGTCTTCATCGAAGCCATGGACTCACTGGTCCGGGCGCGGGGCGACGCGGAGGTCACGGCCGGCATCCTGGACCTCGGCGACCCGCGGCGGCTGCTGGACGTAGGCCCCGGACCGGCCACGTATCCCGTGGCTCTGTGCCGCCGCTATCCGAACCTGCGCGCGACCCTTTACGACCTCCCGGGGACCCTGCGCATCACCGAGCGCTACGTCCGCGCGTCGGACGTGGCCGACCGCGTCGAATGCGTTGCCGGCGACTACCGGACGGACGCAATGCCGGGCGGCTACGACGTGGTTTTCCTGTCCAACATCATCCATGGAGAAAATGAAGCCGTCAATGAGGCTTTGATGGGGAAGCTCTCGAAATCATTGATCTCGGGCGGGCGCCTCATCATCAAGGACCACATCCTGGAAGGAGGCCGTGCGGAAAACGACGCCGGCGCCGTCTTCAGCCTGCTGATGCTGCTGACGACCGACGGCGGGCGCTGCTATTCCCTCGGCGAGGTCCGGGGCTGGCTCGAACGTGAGGGGCTGGTGGATGTGGAGCGGGTGGGACTGCCTGCGCCGCTGACGTCGTCCTTGGTCATCGGGCGCAAGCCCTGACAGGGGCCGGCTTGAAACCCGCCCCTACGATTCCAGGACGGCGCCGGGAGAGATCTTGAAGGCTTTGTCCAGCAGCTTGGCGCGCGCCTGGTCGCCCCTGGCGCCCTCAAGCTTCACGCGCAGCTTGGCCAAGCTCTTCCGGCGCCTGCGGCGCCGCTTTATTTCCATCGTTCTCTGGAGAGGCATGCCGATGACGGTTAACACAGGGATGCGAGGGCCGCAACTCCCCGCCCCCGGACGGCCGGGAGTGGGACGGGGCCACGGCGCCGGCCGCCTTCAGACAGACTCGCCGGCATAGATGCGCATCACCTTGTCGAGCAGGGCAATGGCGTCGGGCTTGCTCCGCTGGAAGGAGTTGCGTCCGATGATCGAGCCGAACCCGCCCCCTTGGTGGATGGCGCGTATCTCCGCCAGCAAGGCTTCGTCGGTGGTGGCGGGGCCGCCCGAGAAGATCACTATGCGGCGGCCGTCGAAGGCCGACTGGACCACGTGGCGGACCCGGTCCGCGGGATCGGCGATGGGGACGCCTTCCTTCTCGAACACTTTGCGCGCCGCGTCCTGCTCGACATTCTCCAGGGGAAATTTCACCTTGATGATATGCGCTCCGAGCTGTGCGGCGATCTGCGCCGCATAGCCGCACACGTCGACGGCCGCCTCGCCGGGTTTGCTGAGTCCCGAGCCCCGAGGGTAGGACCAGATCACCACCGCCAGGCCGTTGCGCTTGGCCTCGCGGGCGATCTCACGGATCTGCTCGTACATCCCGAAACGGTGCTCCGAGCCGGGATAGACGGTGAACCCCACGGCCACGCATCCCAGGCGCAGCGCGTCCTCCACGCTGGAGGTGACGGCCTGGGTCGGGTCCCTCTCGTCGTTCAGGAGATCGTGGTTGTTGACCTTGAGAATGAGCGGGATCTCGCCGGCGAAGTCCCGGGCGCCCGCCTCCAGAAAGCCCAGCGGCGCCGCATAGGCGTTGCAGCCGGCGTCCAGGGCCAGCTCGAAGTGATAGCGGGGGTCGTATCCCGCGGGATTGGGAGCGAAACTGCGCGCCGGGCCGTGCTCGAACCCCTGGTCCACGGGCAGGATCACGAACTTGCCGGTGCCGCCAAGGCGGCCGTGGTTGAGCATCCGGGCCAGGTTGGTCAGGGTCCCGGGATTGTCGCTGCCGTACCAGCTCAGCACCTCTCGTACTCTCTCGGTCATCGCTCAGCCTCCTCGGGCGGTCTCATTCCTCCGCCATGAACCGTTCATAAAGGGCGACGTTGTCGACGCTGCCGACGGCGATGGGCGTGCGCTGGTGGATGGCCTCCGGCATCACCTCCAGCAGCCGCCCGCGGCCGGTGCTGGCCGCCCCTCCCGCCTGCTCCGCCACGCAGGCCAGCGGCGCGCACTCGTAGAGCAGGCGCAGCTTGCCGTTGGGGCTGCCGGGGTCGCCGGGATAGAAGTACACGCCGCCGTCCAGCAGGCAGCGGTGCAGGTCCGCCACCAAGGCGCCCGTGTACCTGAGGGAATGGGGCCTGCCGGTGGACTTGTCCTGCTCCGTCACGTAGTCCAGATACTTCCGTACCCCGGGCTCCCAGGCCTTGTGACGGCCGACGTTGGCGCTGTAGACGCTGCCCTTCTCCGGACACCGGATATCGTGGTGGGACAGCATGAACTCTCCCACTCCCCGATCGAGGGTGAATCCATGAACGCCGGCGCCTACCGTGTAGACCAGCACCGTGCTGGTGCCGTAGAGCACGTAGCCGGCGCACACCAGCTCCGAGCCCTTCTGCAGGAACTCCTCGCCGGACAGCTCGCCGGTCCGTACGCGCCTGAATATGCCGAAGATCGTCCCCAGCGGGGCGTTGACGTCGGTATTGGACGAACCGTCCAGGGGGTCCGTGCACAGCAGATACCGCGCCTCCTCCGACGTGCTCATCACCACCGCCTCGTCCAGCTCCTCCGACGCGATGCCCGCCACCAAGCTGCAGCCCGAGAACGCGTCCATCACGATCTCGTTGCCGATGACGTCGAGCTTCTTCTGCATGTCGCCGGTGGCGTTGGCGTCGCCGGCCAGACCGAGCTTGCCGGCGAGAGCGGCCTGATCGACCTCCCGTGCGAGGATCTTCCCTGCCAACGCCATGGGCTCCAGCAGCCCGAGCAGGTCCCCTGCCCCGTCCTGGCGCCACCCCCCCTCCTCGATCAGATGTCGGTTCAGCGTCTTCCCTGCGGCCATCCTGACGACTCCTCGCTGTGGTTTCGACCCATTCCGTAAGTTAGGAGCATGTTCCCCGGAATGTCAACGCCGGGCCGGAGTTCAGGCCTGACGGGCAGGATCGGCGGGGCTTGGGAAAGCAGAGGCCGGCATGCCGGGACGCCGGCCTCGTGGAGCAGGACATGCGCTCGGCCCCGAAGGCCGCGCGGGTGACGGCGCGCCTATGCCTTCGCGACCCTGGCGCCGGCGGTCAGGACTCCGAACTCCCTGAGTATCCGCGCCAGGTGCTCCTTGTGGGCTTCCGTCATGATCGGCAGCGGCGGCCGGACCGGCCCTCCGGCGAGACCGACCATGTCCATGCCGGCCTTCACCACCGCGGCGTGGCCGGCGGCCTTGCACAACATCCGGTACTCCGCCAGCCGCAGGTAGAGGGCCTGCGCCTCGTGCGCGTCGCCGCGGACGGCGGCATCGTAGATTTCCACCACCGACTCCGGCCAGAACGATGCGGTGGTGGCGGTGTTGCCGATCATGCCCAGGGCCAGGCATGTCCAGATCATCGACTCGGCGCCGCCGATGAGCGCCATCCTGTCAGCCGCCAGCGCCACCGTCTCGTCCAGCTCCACGGCGTTCTGCGACGCCTGCTTGATGCCGGCGACGCCATCGATTTCCGCCAGCTCCGCGATCATGGCAGGGCGCAGGCTGTAGCCCACGCGGGGCGGCGCGTTGTAGAGAAACACCGGCACCCCTACCTCGGCGATCCGCCGGAAGTGGTCGCGGATGCTGGCATCGTTCACGTTGTTGAAGTACGGCGGCGTGGCCATTACCGCATCGGCGCCCAGCTCCTTGGCGTAACGGGTCAACTCCACGGCCGCCACCGTGGCGGAATGCGACACGCCCAGCATGACGGGTTTGCGCCCCCGGTTGGTCTCGACGGCTATGCGCATGACCTCCAGGCGTTCCTCGTCCGTCACCGCGGCGAACTCTCCCTGGGTGCCGAGCACCACCAGCACGTGCGCCGAGCTGTCGGCGGCGAACGAGACGTTGCGCGCCATCCCTTCCCCGTCGAGGGAGAGGTCGTCCTTGAACGGCGTCGTCAGGATCGTGTGAATCCCCTTCCACTTGTCGTGGTCCATGTTTCCTCCCACTCTTTCTCGGAGTTTGGCGCGAATACGATTGAGTGAACGCTATATTGCTTCCCGCGGGTCTGTCAATACGGCTGCTCGAACGCTCGCGTCCCCGGCGATCCTTGACAACACGGGTCCCCTTGGATACCGAGAACGGATTACCCGAGATCGGACGAGGACGTGCTTCTCCGAGTCGGTTCATCACCAAAGGGGCGGTTGGACATGCCCAGCGACAAGTACACCGTCAGAGAGGTCCGCTATCCCAGCGGCGGCATCGACGTCAACGCGCTCCTGTTCGAGCCGGTGGGGGTGGAACGGGCGCCGGCCGTCGTGCACCACCCGTCCCACAAGAGCCCGGCGAAACACTACGAATGGTATCTCGGCAAGTTCGCGGAGTCGGGATACGTCGGGCTGGGAATCGAGCAACGCGGATACGGCTCGGGGCCCGCGGGGGAGAACGACCGCGGCGGCCCGTTGCAGCAGGGCGACGTCGCCAACGGCATCACCTTTCTGAGCGGACTGCCGTCGGTGGACGCCGGCCGCATCGCGGTGAGCGGGCATTCCAACGGCGCCGCCCTGGCCCTGATCGTGAGCGCGAAGGACGAGCGCGTGAAAACGTGCGTGAGCCTCGCCCCCAAGACGGACTGGGTCAAGGCCTTGCGGGGGGCCAGGGAATGGAAACCGGACTTCTACGATCTGACGGTCAGGGAGATGACCGGCGGAGTCCCGCCGGAGATCGACCCGCGGCCCTTCATGGAACGCTCTCCCATCCACTATGCCGGGGACATCAAGGTGCCGGTGCTGTTCATCGTCGGCGCCCAGGACTGGGTCAACCCATCCTATCACTGCACGGACATGGCCCGCGCCCTCGAGCGCGCAGGCAACCGGGACGTATCCGTGGAGATCATCGACGAGGTGGAGCACTTCTTCTGCCGGCGGCACTTTCTCGGCTACCGCTTCGACGCCGTCACCGGGCCCGCCCTGCGCTGGCTCGACCGTTACGCCAAGGGAGCGTGACGGACCTCCACCGGCCGGCCATCACGCATCGACGCCAGGAAGGAACGTTCAGATGAACGGCTCGCGCACCGAACCGATGGCACGCGTTTCCCTGACCCTCAACGGCAGGCCGGTGACGGCGGAGGTGCCGGCGCGCAAGACGTTGCTGGACGCTGTCCGCGAAGAGCTGGGCCAGACCGGCACCCACGCCGGCTGCGAGCACGGCGTGTGCGGCTGCTGCAACGTGCTGCTCGACGGCAAGGTGGTGCGCTCATGTCTCCTGCTGGCGGTCCAGGCGGACGGGCACGACATCCGGACGGTGGAAAGCCTGGGCTCCCCCGAACGGCTGGGGCCGCTCCAGCGGGCCTTTGCCGACAAGCACGCCATGCAGTGCGGCTACTGTACCCCGGGAATGATCATGGCCGCCGCGGACCTGCTGGCCGCCAACCCGGACCCGGATGAGGCGGAGATCCGCACCGCCCTCTCGGGCAATCTCTGCCGCTGCACCGGCTACATGGAGATCGTCGACGCGGTGAAGGATGCCGCGGGCAGGATCGCCCGGAGCGAGAGCGCGGTGGAAGAGCCCCCTGCCGTGCCCGCCGGCGCCGCCGGCGGCCCGTACATCGGGCGGCGCATTCCGCCGGTGGAGGACCGCCGCTTCGTGGCCGGCAAGGGCGCCTACATCAACGACTTCACGGTGCCGGACCTGCTGCACATGGCCATGGTGCGCTCGCCCCACGCCCACGCCCGCATCCTGAGCATCAACACGAGCCGCGCCGAGGCCCATCCCGGAGTCGTGGCGGTGATCCTGGGAGCGATGCTCCCCGACGTCATGGACCCCGTGCCCCAGAACCTCGATATCCCCAATGTCGTCTGGTACCCGCTGGCGCTGGACAAGGTACGCTATGCGGGCGAGTGGGTAGCCGCGGTGGTGGCCGAGAACCGCTACGTCGCCGAGGACGCTGCCGAACTGGTGGAGGTGGAGTACCAGATGCTGGGGCCGGTGGTGGATCCCGAGGAAGCCATCCGGCCGGACGCCCCGGTGCTGCACGAGAAGCACGGCAGCAACATCGCCTACGAACGGGTGCTGACCTACGGCCCGGTGGACGAGACCATCGGCAAGGCGCGGCACGTGTTCGAGGAACGCTACCGCTGGAACCGCCACTCCGGCGTGCCGCTGGAGACCTTCGGCGCGGTGGCCCGGTGGGACGCGGGCCGGCAGGAGATGAGCCTCTGGGCCTCCCACCAGACCCCCAACATCGAGGAGCAGCTCGCCAAGGTGCTGCGGCTGCCCCTGAACCAGCTCCGGGTCCACCAGCACCTGGACGTGGGTGGGAGCCACGGCGTCAAGCGCGGGCGCAAGCACATGTTTCTCACCGCCGCCGTGTGCCGCATGCTGGGCCGCCCGGTCAAGTTCATCGAGGACCGCCTGGAGAACATGAGCTCCGGCGACGGCCACGGACCGGACCGGGTCTACTACCTGCGCGCCGCCTGCGACGGCGACGGCCGCATCCAGGCATTGGACATCCGCTGCATCGACGACGCCGGCGCCTACGCCGGCCGCGGCGCCATGCAGCTCATCAAGCCCATTACCGCCATCGTCGGCCCCTACCGAATCCCGGCCGTGCGCTATCACGCCATTTCGGCGCTGACGTCCAAGACCAACCAGTCGCCCTACCGGGGCTTCGGCCAGGCGCCCGCGGGTTACGTGCTGGAGCGCATGGTGGACCTCATCGCCAGGGAACTCGGGATCGACCGGGCGGAGATCCGCTCGCGGAACTTCATCCAGCCCGACGAATTCCCGTACACCATCCCCACCGGGGCCGAGTACGACAGCGGCGACTACCCCGTGTGCCTGGAAAAGGCGCTGGCGGTCTCCCGCGCCGACACCTGGGAGCAGCGGCGCCGGGAGGCCCGGAAGCGCGGCAAGTGGCTCGGCTTCGGCCTCTCCACGGTCATCGAGCCCGGCGGCGGCACGGGCATGGTGTTCGCGGTCATGGGGCCGCAGATGGTGAACATGGACACCAACATGGAAGGCATCCGCGTCCACGTGGACGTCACCGGCATGATCACCGTCACCATCGGCTTCCAGTCCTGTGGCCAGGGCCACGAGACCACCACCACGCAGCTCGCCTGCGATTTCTTCGGGGTCGCGCCGGACCGGGTCCGCATCGCCCGCGCCGACTCAATGGAGGGAATCGTCACCCGCGCCACCTCCGGCAACCGCCTGCACCTGATGCTGCCGCTGGCGTTGTTCAGCGCCGGCCGGAAGATCAAGGACAAGATGCAGGCCATCGCGGCCAACGCCCTGGAGGTTCCGGCGGAGCGCATCGAGCTCGCCGGCGGCATGTTCACCGACCGGGAGGACCCTGGGAAGAACGTGAGCTGGGACCAGGTGTGCTTCTACGCCTACCGCCGCGACACGCTGCTCTCCCCCGGCATGGAGCCCGGGCTCATGGCCAACGCCATCGCCAAGCACCCGAGAGGGTTCGTGCCGCCGACCCCGGACGGCCGGGTCGCCGGGGGGTTCGCCACCTACACGTTCTCGGTGCACGTGCCGGTGGTGGAGGTGGACCCCGAGACCCTCGAGATCAAGCTGGTGGACTATTACGTGGTCCACGACTGCGGCAAGGTCATCAATCCGCTGATGGTGGAAAGCTTCTGCTACGGCGGCGTGAACCTCGGCATCGGCGGGGCGCTCTACGAGCAGTTCAAGTACGACGAGGACGGCCAGCTCCTGAGCCAGACCTTCATGGACTACCTCCTGCCCTCCACCATGGAGGTGCCGGAGATCGTGCTGGAGGAGCACGAGACCCCGGCCCCCGGCAACCCGGTGGGCGCCAAGGCCGCGGGCGAAAGCGGCTACATGCCCGCGCCCCCCGCCATCGTGAGCGCGGTGGAAGACGCCCTCCGGCACACCAACGTGCGCATCACGGACACGCCGGTCACGCCCGACATCCTGTTCGGGCTGGTGAACGGACGCTGAGGCGCAAGAGGCCGGGATGAAACCGCCGATTTTCGACTACGTCATCGCCGAGAGCCAGGAACACGCGCTGGACGTGCTGCGCGAGCACGGCGACGAAGCCAAGGTGCTGGCCGGAGGCCAGAGCCTGGTTCCGTTGATGAGCTTCAGGCTGGCCAAGCCGGCCCTGCTGCTGGACATCAACCGGCTGGAAGGGCTTGGCTCCATAGCAGAGACCGACGGGCACATCCAAATCGGCGCGCTGACGCGGCAGTGCGAGCTGCTGACACACCCCCTGATGGCGGAGCATTGTCCGCTCGTGCGCGCGGCCGCGGAGTTCATCGGCCATCCCGCCATCCGCAACCGCGGCACCGTGGGCGGCAGCGTCGCCCACGCCGACCCCGCCGCGGAGTTGCCGGTCCTGCTTCAGGCACTCGACGCGGAGATCGAGGTGTGCTCCGCCGGGTCGCAAAGAACCATTCCCGCGGACGACTTCTTCATGGGCCCGCTGTGGACCGGCATGAACCCCGACGAGATGCTCACCGGCATCAGCTTCCGGCTGCCCTGGAAGGGCTCGGGCTGGGGCTTCCACGAGGTGGCGCGCCGCCACGGCGATTTCGCGCTGGTGGCCGCCGCGGCCCTGGTCACGCTGGACGACGGGGGCGCGGTGGCCGGAGCCGCCGTGGCCCTGGGCGGCATCTCCGGCCGGCCGGTGCGGGTGGTCGCCGCCGAGGATGCGCTGAAGGGCAACCGGCCCACGCCGGAAGCAATCGAAACCGCCTCGCACCTGGTCGACGGCTCGGTCACCCCCGTGGGCGACATCCACGCCAGCGAAGCATACCGCGCCCATCTTGGACGGGTGTTGACGAAGCGCGCCCTGCACGACGCCGTGGCACGGGCCAGATAAACACCACGAAACAGCCGGCCAACGACGGCAACCGTTGTTTGCGAAACCGCCTGAGACCCCCGCTTCCGTCATTCCCGCGAAAGGGGGAATGACGATTCGGGGGGCGTTACCTCTCTCGTATGGCGTTCGACACAGCCTGTTTCGCGGAAATGACGGACGGGACTTTCCTGTATCCCGGATCAAGTCCGGGATGACGATTTGAGCAGTCCGAACGGCAGGTACCGCAGCGCGAGGCCGCCGAGGATCATCACGCCGCCGATACAGGTGGCCAGGGACGGCACTTCCCCCACCCACAGCGCCACCAACAGCGGATTGAGCACCGGCTCCACCAGAGCGATCAGAGATGCTTCCTGCACCGATATGTGCTCGATGCTCCTGAAGAAGAAGAAGTGGGCAAACGCGAACTGGACGACCCCCAGACACGCCAGCGCCGCGAGCTGGGACACGGACACGGAAAACGCGCCGTAGGCGAAACCGAGCAGGGCGACGGTCGAGACGAAGTTGTTGCTCAGCATCAACGCGAACGGGTCGAAGCCCCTGAGGGGGCGGAGGTTGAGGAAGTAGACCCCGAGCATGAACCCGCTGCCAAGGCCCACGGAAACACCCAGGAGGTCCCGCGCGCCCGCGGCCCCGCCGAATATGATCAGGATGCCGGTGGTGCCGAAGAGCAGCGTGACCAGGTTGGCGCGCGTGGGACGCTCGCGGAACAGCAGGAACACCAGCACGCAGACGAACACCGGGGCGGTGTTCTGCAGCACGATGGCGTTGGCGGCGGTGGTGAGTTTCGTAGCCCACACCAGCGAGCCCGTGGCCGCGGTGAAGGCCAGGCCGGAGAACAGGAGCCGCGGCCTCGGGCGCCATCGCCGGGTCCCGGCAAACGGGACGAAGAAGAGCATGGCGAACAGGCTTCGGTAAAAGGCGATGACCGCGGCGGGAAGCGCCAGCGACTTGATGAAGACGCCGGCCAGGCTCCAGCAGAATGCGGAGAGCAGCGCGAAGAGTCTGCACCGATTGATCGAGGAGCGGGATGCGTGTTCCATGGCGCGGTTCTTTGCGGACCTGGGCGGAGGACGGCGCGCTCTAGGAATCCTTCTTGGGTAGACCGGACTCGGTGAGACCCGGCAGGATGACCTCGTCACGCTGCGCCATCGGCACGGTAGCGTCTATCCCCACCTTCACCACCTGTTCGCTCGATGGGTCCCGGGAGGCGTCGATGCGGGAGCCGAGGCCCTGATCCAGGGTGATCTGCTCCGGCCGTCCCACCCGTGTCGCCTGGGCCCACTCCACCTGGGCCGGGTCGCGAATATCGATGTCATCGTCCACGATCACCACGCGCTTGAGGTATCCGTAGGCGCCGAACAGGCCCTCTATGAGCCGGCGCGGCATGCCGTCGTCCAGCTTGCGCAGGGACGCCACCGCATGGAAATTGCGCCCGGCGGGCGGAAAGTGGACGTCGTAGGCGGCGCCCAGGTCGAGGCCCAGGACCCTTGCCCGCCCCGCGGCCTGGTAGTCGTGCCAGAAATCGTTGTTGCGTGACTTGAAGTGCTCCCGGGAATTGAACCCCAGCACGGTATGGTAGATGGGGTCGCGCCGCGTGGTGATGGCGGAGACTTCCACCACCGGCTGTTGTCCGGCCGAAGTCACCTGTCCCGTAATGTCGGCGAAAGGACCTTCGAACCGCGTCCGGTCCGGGCTGATCCGGCCTTCGATGACGATCTCGGCATGAGCCGGCACCTCCAGGTCCACGGTCAGGGCCGGCACCACCTCCAAGGGCCGCCTCAGCAGCGCTCCGGCCACACCGAGCTCGTCGGCCCGCGGACCCACCGGCCAGAATGCCGCGACGAACAGCGCCGGGTCGACGCCGATGCACACGGCGACGTCGACGCCGCGCCCCGCGGCCTGTGCGTCGCCCAAGACCCTGTGGCCGTCGTGGAAGCGGTTGGTCATGACGGTAAGTTCATGTGGACCATGAATCTGGATACGGTAAATGCCTGCATTCCTTCGTTTTCCATCGTCGGTAATCACGACGCCCGAGGTGATGTAGGGTCCGCCGTCGCCGGGAAAGTGCGTGGGTATCGGAAGCTGTTCCAGTCCCAATTCGGGAGCGAACCGGACTTCCTGGCACCCCCCATAAACGCCACGTCGGGGAGCGACCGGGCGGGCGATGGCCCCTTCCAGCCGCTGCGCGAACTCGGCCATGCTGCTCATGCGCAGACCAAGAAGGTGGCGCCGGGTGTTGCCGTACAGACCCGCGGCCACCGGGATGCTGTGCCCCCGGACCGCACGGAACAGGAACGCCTTGTTGTCTCCGCGTTCGCTGGCGTCGACGTGAGCGGCGAGCTCGTGTACCAGCAAGACGGGCTGCTTCACCTCGATCAGCTCACCCTGTTCTTTCAGCCGGCTCAGAAACCAGCGGAAGCCCACATCCGCCATGACTCCTCCGTGGCTCCTCACCTATCACACGGATGTTTCGGCGGATAGCGCCTGCTCCTGCCGCCTTCCAAAATCACCGCCGCCGCCGCATAATGCGGCCATGAAGGAGCTTGCCTTTACGTCGGTTCACGAGCTGGCGCGCCTGACAAGGACGCGCCAAGTCTCGCCGCGCGAACTCGTCGTCCTGTTCCTCGAACGCATCGCCCGGTTCGATCCCACCCTGAACGCCTACCTCACGGTGAACGAGGAAGAAGCGAGACGGACCGCCACGGAGGCCGAGACGGCAGCCATGCGAATCGACCGTTTGCCGCCGCTCTTCGGAATACCGGTAGCCGTCAAGGACCTGGAGTTCACCCGGGGACTCCGGAGCACGGGCGGCTCCCTGGCCTACCGGGAACACGTGCCCTCGGAAGACTCCATCGTGGTGGAACGGCTGCGAAACGCGGGGGCCATTGTACTGGGGAAGACGAACACGCCCGAATTCGGCTCCTACGGCCAGACCTGGAACCGGCTGAGCGAAGACTGCCGCACCCCCTGGGACACGGCCCGGACCTCGGGGGGCTCCAGCGGCGGCAGCGCGGCCGCGGTGGCGGCCGGCCTGGCGCCTGTCGCGACCGGCACCGACGGGGCCGGTTCCATCAGGGCGCCCGCCGCCTTCTGCGGCGTGTACGGCTTCAAGCCGAGCTTCGGACGGATCCCCATGCACGGCGGGTTCCTGGGGCTTCCACTCCACACCTGCCCCGGACCGCTGACCCGATCGGTCCGGGACGCCGCCCTCATGCTCTCGGTGCTGTGCGGCCACGACCCCCGGGACCCCAACTCCACGCGGCAGCCGCCACCGGATTTTCTCGGGGCGCTGAGCCGTCCGGTCCAGGACCTGCGCGTCGCCTGGAGCCCGAATCTCGGGTTCGCTCACGTCGATGCCGAAACCCGGAACCTGGCGGAAGCGGCGGCGAAGACCCTGGAAACCTCGGGCTGCCGGCTGGAGGCCGAAGACCCGCCCGTCGACGCCGACCTCTTCGAGGTGGCGGACCCGGTCCGGAACGCGGACAAGTACGCCGCCTGGGGACACTTGCTCAGGAACCGCCCCGGCGATTTGACGCCCTACGTCCGGTCGGTGCTGGAACGCGGAAGCCGGGTCACCGGCGAGGAATATTCCAATTCGCTCCGGGAGCTGGAGCGCCTCAATCACAGGATGGCGGACTTCTTCGAGCGATACGACGTGCTGCTGACGCCGACGACCCCGGTTCCAGCCTATCCGGTAAGACAACCCCCGAAGACGATCGAGGGTTTCGAGGTGCCCCATTACGCCAGCACGACGCTGCTGACGATTTTATGGAACCTCACCGGCCAGCCCGCCGCCTCCCTGCCCTGCGGGCTGACGGAGAAGGGCTTGCCCGTGGGGTTGCAGATCATCGGCCGCGGTGGCGACGACGCGACGGTGCTTCGGGCCTCCCGGGCGTTGGAGCAGGCGAGGCCCTGGCCCGCTGGGGTTCGGATACAAGGCCACGCACCCTGAACGCAACGCCGGAGAAATGCATGCATTTCCCCGGCGTTCCGGCCGACCGCCGCGCCGGATCGCACCTCCGAAGCGACGGGGTTCGTCCGGCGCGGCCTATCGACAATACTTACGGCACGAACAGACCGTCGATATGAGCCTCCGCCTCCTTGGGGAAAATCCCCAGGGCGATGCCGTCTTTCAGGTACTGTTTCTGATTCGCCAGGTTCTTCGGGTTCGGCCACTTGAAGTCAGCCGGAAGCAGGAAAGGCCTCACCCGCTTGTAGCCGAGGTCGACGACGTCCTTCCCCTCCAGCCCGAAGATCTTCTTGGCGTACTTCGCGAAGTGTTCAGGGTCATTCTGTACGCCGGCGATCATATCCTGCCACGCGGCGCGAATCTTGCCGACGACTCCGGGGTTCTTCTTCGCCCAGGCTTCCTGCGCTCCGACCCAGCCGAACATGTGGATGTCCTTGTTCAGCACCTTGGTGATCACGTCTCCCAGCTTCGCGATGGAGCGGTATTTCCCCGTGGCCATCATCCGGGTGACGTGCGCTTCCCAGTGGAGCGCGGCTTCCACCTCGCCCTTCTCCATCACCGCGATGATGCCGGCGGCGCCCAGCTTCTTGAGCTCGAAGTCCTTCTCGATGGAGACACCCTGCTTCCGCATCATGAAGTCGAACAGGTTGTAGGCCGAGGTGACTTCCCGCGGCACGGCGATGGACTTCCCCTTGAGGTCGGCGATGGACTTGTAAGGGGAATCCTTGCGGACCAGGATGTAGTTGTGCATCGTCCGCATGTAAGGCTGCACCAGTTTGAGCGGAATGCCCTTCATGTTGGCGCGCAGGGCAGACTCCACGGTGGCCAGACCCACCGGAATGGCGCCGATGGCGATGAGACGCTCGACGTTGGCCACGCCGCCCCAGCGGGGCTTGGCGACAAAGCCGTGCTTGCGGTCGAGCTTCTTGTCGATCATGTACTGGCCGCCCAGGCCGAAGACGCCGCCGGAAGGCAAGCCGAACTCCACCACGGGCAGATCCGCGCTCAGGGCCGGCACCGAGAGGCCCGGACCCAACAGGAACAGCCCCGCGGCCAGGACCAGCAGACGAAACCGTTTGATTCTCGCGATCATCATGCTTCCTCCTTCACCAGGTTGAGTATGGTTTCCAGCACTTCCTTCTTGAACTCGATGAACCGCATGTCGTCGGTATCCCGCTCCGATGACTTCAGGGGGTTCTCGTAGACCGCGGCGATGCGCGCCGGCCGGGCGGAGAATATCACGATCCGGTCTCCCATGTAGGCCGACTCCTCGACGTCGTGGGTCACCAGCAAGGCGGTCTGCTTCAACCGGGAGCAGATCTGGAGCGTGTCTTCCCGCAACTGCCGCGCCGTGAGCTGGTCGAGCTTGCTGTAGGGCTCGTCCATCAGCAGCACCTGCGGCTCGATCACAAGCCCGCGCGCCAGACCCACGCGTTGCCGCATGCCGCCGGACAGGTACAGGGGGTACTGCTTGCGGAAGTCCGTCAGGCCCACCAGCGACAGGTACTTGTCCAGCCGCTCGTCCCACTCGTCCGCCGGCACGTCCATGCCCCTGAGAGCGAATTTCAGGTTGTCCTCCACCCGCTTCCAGTTGAGCAGCCTCGGGTCCTGGAACACGTAGCCCAACTGCGGGTGTGCCTGCCCATCGTCCTCGCTCTCCGAAATGATCTCCACCCGCCCGTGGTCGAGGCGTTCGAGTCCGGTGATGATGTTCAATAGCGTCGACTTGCCGCAGCCCGACGGGCCCAGAAGCGCCGTGATGCCGTATTCCTTCGTGTCGAAGGAGATGCCGTCCAACACCTTCAGCGGCGAGCCGTCCTCGCGGGAAAAGAACTTGACCGCTTCGTCAATCCGTACGTAGGCCAACCTATCTCCTCCAGGCCTCGACGCGCGGCCGCCAGCGTGTGACGCTGCGCTCCAGGACGCCGACCACACCGAACTCGAGAAAGATCATCACGATCAGGAACGTGATGGCCCAGGCCAGCACCCCTTTCACCGAGAAGAGGTCGAACTGGTGCATGACCTGATAGCCGACGCCGTTGCTGAAGCCGAACCCTTCGACCAGCACGATCACCTTCCACGCCAACCCCAGGCCGTATCGGATGGCGGCGAGGATATGCGACACCAACTGCGGCAGGATCACGTCCACCAGCTTGGAATACACGCTGGCGTGAAACGCCGTACTCATGTCGATCAGATCCTTGTCGATCGACTTGGTCCCCTGCCAGATGCTGATGGTGAGCATGGGAGAGATGGTCACGGCCACCGCGAGGTAGGCGCTGACCTCCTTGATGCCGAAAACCATGATCATCAAGAGCGCCCAGATGAGGCCCGGCATGGTGAGACCCAGGATCACCGGAGGCTCGAAGAAGCTTTCCTGGTTCCTGAAGCTCCCCATGATAATCCCAAGGGGCGTGCTGATCACCATGGCAAGGCCGAATCCGACGAACACGCGCCAAAGCGTGTTGCCCATGTGGTGATACAGTTCCCCCGACTTGATGATGACGCCTACTTCCCCGAACGTTTCCCACGGCCTCGGCACCAGGGCCGGCGGAAAGAAAAGACTCATCCCCCACCATGCAAGGACGAGCGCCAAGATGGAGCCCACGCGGAGAGAGACGTCCCAGCCGGCCTCGGTAAAGACGGAAGAGGTTTTCCGGGGCCCTCTGAGGGGTTCCGTGTCGGGTGTCGGGACGAGCGTCAGCTCCTCCTGTTTCGCCATGGATGATGTCTCCTGATACGAACGACCGAATTCGCCGCCAAGCGGCCGATGTTAGTCGATGGCATTGGTGGCTGTCAAATGAACTTCCCCCGGGCCTTTCACCCGTCATCGGGTTATGGAGGCGCCCCTCAGGTGACCCAGAGCTGGTCGGCCGGGAGCCCGATGGCGGCCCGGGCCAGCCGGACCTGCTCCCTGGTCGTAATCACCCGAAAGGACCGCGCCGTCTTGATGGCCCAGAAGGTCTCCTCCTGAATCTCCCGGGTGGTGGCGTATTTCTTGAGGATGTCCAGCACGCCGCCGCCGTGGAGCTGGTCCTTGGCCTGGTGGAGGCCGGCATTCATCAGGGAACCGTGCGGTATGCCGCACAGCTTCTCCACGGTGTTGGCGCTGGCCGCCCAAGGGCCCTCGAACTCGCCCTTGTCGAGATATCCGCGCTTGACCGCCACCCGGATGCTTTCCAGGCCGCCGATGGCGGCGAAGCCGCCCTGCCACGTCAGGGTACGGCTCAGGTTGTCCAGCGCGTGCATGCAGGCCATGAAGACCGGCGTCGGCTCGAACGCCTCCGCTTCCTCACGGGTGATGCCGAGCTGCCGGGAGTCGTGGTACAGCACCTCGATGTGGCACATGCCGTCGGCGTCCGGATCGGTCACCTCCTCGTCCCAGCAATCGTGCAGAATCTCGCGGCGGACGTCCTGGTAGGGGCACCTGGCGGCGATGTTCATCAGATAGCTGGGAAACATCTTGGCGAAGAAGCTGTGGTTCATCTGCCACACGCCGAAGTATCGCTTGGCCTTTTCAGGGTCGCTCCGGACCTCGTCGGGTATGGGCGGATGATTATGGTAGGTCCGCACGACGTCGGCCTGTGCCTGCAGGAACCGCCCTTCGTACTCCTCCGGGGAGAGAGGCGGGCCATCCGCCTCCGGAGGAACCCTGAAATAGGTCTTGGTGGTAATGACATCCGCTTGAGTATCCGCCATCGTTACCCCTCCTTGTTTCCAAACATGCCGGCGCCATCGGCTTGTCCCGGCGGTATCAGAACGGCTGTAGCGTGTCAACGAAGGCGCCGGGGACGCTGCCGCGCACTTTACTCCGCATGTGGGTATTGATATACCCGCTGCCGAATCGTCCCGAGTCAGGTCCCCAACGAGGAGGATCGTCATGCGAAGCGCCTACGGTCTCAAGATTCCCGAGATAGACCCCGAGCTCACCCGGGTGGGGCCGGGCACGCCGTGCGGCGAATTGATGCGGCGGTACTGGCAGCCGGTCTGCCTGTCGGCCGACCTGACCGACCTGCCCAAGCGCATCCGCATCCTCGGCGAGGACCTGATCGCCTTCCGGGACGGAAAGGGACGCGCCGGGCTGCTGTTCTTCCGTTGCAGCCACCGGGGCACCTCGCTGGAATACGGGCGGGTGGAACGGGACGGGCTCCGCTGCTGCTATCACGGCTGGCTCTACGACGTGGAAGGCCGCATCCTCGACATGCCGCTGGAGCCGCCCGAGAGCACTGTCAAGGACCACCTCTGGCACCCCGCCTACCCGGTGCAGGAGTTCGGCGGGCTGCTGTTCGCCTACATGGGTCCCCTGGACAAGATGCCGCTTCTGCCCCGCTATGACGTGCTGCAGGCGGAAGGGGGCACGCTGAAGCCGCGCTTCGGCCCCCGCGTGGGCGGCGCCCAGGACTGCAACTGGCTGCAGAGCGAGGAGAACCTCATGGACGCGCTCCATGCGGTGTGGCTGCACACGGTCCACAGCGGAGCCCAGTTCCCCACCCAGGCCCATTCGACGCTGCCGGAAAAGCTGGCCTACGAGGAGACCGACATCGGCATGCGATTCATCATGACCCGGAAGCTCGACGACGGGCGCTGGGCCGACGTCATCTGGGAGAACATCATGCCGCTCAACGTGCACCTGACCTACACGGACGAGCCGGTGACGGAGAAGGTGAACCAGGTGTCCTTCTGCGTTCCCGTGGACGATACCCACCAGCTCGGCGCCAACATCCGGTGGATTCCGGACGGCGCCGACCCGTCGGAGCTGTCGGGTCGCGAGAAGCTCGCCCCCGCGGGCCGGGGACCCCGGGACTACGAATACAGCCAGCGCTACCCCGACGACAAGGAGGCCCAGGAGGGCCAGGGCGAAATCGTGATCCACGCCATGGAACGTCACGTGAGCTCGGACGAGGGCGTGCTGCTGTTCCGGAAGATCCTCAAGACCGCCATCGACGACGTCAAGGCCGGCAGGGACCCCAAGGGGATCATCAGGGATCCCGACCGGGCCGCATGCGTGCCCACCACCGCGGGAGCGATCGTGCACGCGGCCCGGCCCGCCCACGTGGCCTGACGGGCCGGCGTCTTCGATCCCTGCCCTTCGTTCAGGCCCTGCCCGTCTCGGGGTCCAGGCCGTAGAAGCGGGCGACGTTGTCCACCAGCAGCTTCCGCTTGGTGTCCTCGCCGATGTCCGTGCGCTTCAGAAAGACGCTGACCGAGTCCACCAGCCGGTCGCCGTGCGGGATGTCGGAGCCGTAGAGCCAGCACTCGTCGCCGAACTCCTCGACGGCGAACGGCAGGAGCCGCTCATCCACCTCGAAGCCGAAGTAGACCTGGCCCCGGCGGATGTACTCCTCCGGTTTGTGTCTGCCCAGATAGCCGCGGTTGAAATCCGCTCCGGCCCGGGCGTGGCCGAGGCCGCTGTAGTCCGCCACCCGCTCCACCACCGCCGGCACCCACGAACAGCCGGCCTCCAGGAAGGCGATGCGGAGGTCGGGATAGCGGTCGGCGATTCCCTTGGAGATGACCCGCTGGAACGCGAACTGCACCGTGAGCCAGAAAGCCATGCTGGTCTTGTCGTGATGCGTGTCGCAGACCTCGCCCAGGGCGCGGAAGCTGTGGCCGGTATGCACCGCCACCGGCAGACCGGCGGCCGCCGCGGCCTCCCAGACGGGCTCCATGGAATCGTCGTCCACCCGGTGGTGGCCGGTCATGCCCAGCATCATCACGCCCACCGAGCCCATCTCCTTGGTGCGCTGAACCTCCCGCGCGGATGCCTCGGGATCGATGGGGTCGATGATGGTGACCCACTTGAGCCGTTCCGGCGCCTGGCCGGTCATGTCCGCGATCCAGTTGTTGTAGGCCCGCATCATGGCCACGGACAGCTCCCGGTCGAAGGTAATCGGGTAGGAAAGGAACATGGTGGGATAGATCACCTGGAGCTGGGTGTTCTCCCGGTCCAGTTGCTCGAGGCGGGCCGCCACCGTGCGCAGCTCGGCGCTCTCCACCGGGTCCGCCGCGTTGATGCCCGGCGTGACCGCCGCCGGCCGGCCGTCCTTGCTCAGCGGGAAACCGGCCTGCTGGTACGGCCCGGTCCGGACCGGGAACGCCCGGGTGTCGATCAGCCAGCGCAGCGCCCGGTCCGGACCGATCTCGATCACCTCCGGCCTGCGGGACCGGAGATCGGCGTGCCAATACTTGTCGGAGAATGTGACCTCGGACTCGGAAACGTGTCCGTCCGCATCCCACGCCTTGATCATGCTCTTCCCTTCCCTCGTATCCTCATGTGCGAAAGGGGCATCATATACCACCCGGCGCCACCCTCAAAAACCTATGGCTTGACTATCGGCGTTATGTGCCGATAGGTATAAAAAACGAAAGCGAGGAGGACTGCGATGCCGGACGGAACCGAAGACCGCATGACCAAGCTCGAAACGGCATTCGAGACCATACTGCCTCATCTGGCCACGAAGGCGGATCTGGCGAATTTTGAAACCGTACTGCCCCATCTGGCAACCAAGGCGGATCTGGCGAAGCTGGAGACGGATCTCGTCAGGGCCATAAGCAAACTCGAGTCCAAAATGATGTGGGGAGCGCTGGGGTTGTTGGTCGGGATGGCGACGATCATCGTCAAGCTGTTCACTTGACCGGAGGGGACTCGCCATGCAGAAAGGGGACACCATACTCCGTGGCGTCCCCTTTGTCTTTCGGCCGCACACGGGGCCGGATCACGACCGTACACCGAACAGGACCTTCATGATCATCCGGCGAGGGAGAAGAACTTGAGCATCCCATCCATCGATCCACTGGACACTCGCGACTTGCTGGCCTCGGATACGCTTCACGCCTGCATCGACGTGCGCGAACGCGGCGAGTTCGCGCGGGCGCAGATCGCCGCCACGAGCCCGGTCAACCGCGGCGCACTGGAGGTCCGGTTGCCGGTGATGGTGCCGGACCGGCGCGTTCCCGTGGTGGTCTGCTGCGACGACGGACGCCGTAGCGGGCTGGCGGCGGAAACGCTGGCGAGCATGGGCTACACCGATGTCAAGGTCCTGGCGGGCGGTGTCGACGAGTGGCAGCGCCAGGGCCTGCCCGTGCGCTCGGGCTGGGGCGTGCACGGCAAGGAATACGGCGAGCGCGTCGCCCACGGCGGCAACGTCACCCACCTCGACGCCGTGGAGCTGGCGCGACGGCGCAAGGGCGGCGAGGACGTGGTGGTGGTGGACGTGCGCTCGCGTGAGGAGTACCTGCGGGGCCACGTGCCGGATACCTACCACATCCCCGGCGGCAACCTCTTGCTGGACGCTCCGCGGCTGCCGTTGGCGGAAGACACGACGCTGGTGGTGAGCTGCGCGGGCCGGACCCGCGGCATCCTCGGCGCGCAACTGCTGCACGACAACGGTTTCACCAACGTCTACGCCCTGGAGAACGGCGTCATGGGCTGGTTCCTGGCCGGCGGCCACATCGCCACGGGCCCGGGCAAGGAAGTGCCCGAGACGGCGGCGGCATCGCGGGCCGCCCAGGTCCGGCAGGCCACCGAGGCTCTCGCCTCGCGAGAAGGTGCCAGGCGATGTTCGCTCGACGCCTTCCGCACGGTCTACGACTCCGACCGGGCCTTCTACCTGCTGGACGTGCGGCTGCCCGAGGAATACGAGAGGGGCCACGTACCCCGTTCCATTTCGCTGCCCCTGGGACAGATGGCGCTGGCTCACGAGAACTTCCTCGCCGTGCGCGGCGCACCCGTGTTCGTGGTCTCCGACGACGACCTGCGGCCGGTGTGGGCCGCTTCCCTGCTACGGAACCTCGGCTTCCGCGACGTCGCCATCCTGGACGGCGGCCTTCGGGCATGGGACCAAGCCGGCCTTCCCCTGCAGCAAGGAACTCCGGAGCCCACGGTCTTCAGGTTGGAGGAAGCACGGGCCCATGCGGCCCTCATCGATCCGCCGGCGCTCCAGGCCCGTCTCGAGTCATCGGCTCTCGCGCTGGACGTCCGCAGCATCGGCGAATACGGCTTCGCCCACATCCCGGGCACCCGCTGGCTCCCTCGCGGCCGCCTGGAGCTCGACGTCGAGCGCACGGCGCCCGAAAAGAACGCCCCGCTGGTGGTGATCTGCGACAACGGCACGCGGTCGACGCTGGCGGCCGGTACCCTGCGGCAACTCGGTTACACCGCTGTCCAGGTGCTCGACGGCGGGACCCGGTCATGGGAGAGCGGCGGCCGTGCGCTGGAGGACGGGCTCGAGGGCACCGGCGTCTCCACCGAGGACGCTCAGGCCGACTTCGGCCACAGCGTGTGGCACGGCGCGCTGGGGAAGTCCCGCGAGGATATGGAACGCTACCTGTCCTGGGAAATCGACCTGGTCAAGGACGAAGAAGCGGCGTCCTGAGACGCCGGTGAAACCGTCAGGGCCCCGGCACCCTGCCGGGAAAGCCGTGGAAGATCAACCCGCCCACGAAACCCACCATGGGAGGCAACACGAGACTGGCCAGGAATCGGGCTACGGTTATCTCCAGGCCCAGTATGGGAATCTCCCAAATGATGACCCGGTGGAAGCCGATGAGGGACCATGACGTCAGATAGGCGATGATGGGTCCGGCGCCGGCGCCCGAGGCCATCAGTGAGGCCACGATGGGAAAGTGCATCATGGGCCCGCCCGGGGTGAACGCCCCGGCCACCGTGCCGATCATGAGCCCGCGCACCCCGGAGCCCTCGCCGATCCACTGGGATATCAGGTCCGTCGGCAGGATGACCTGGATCAGACCCGCCACCGCGAATGCGAAGATCATCTTGGGAAGCGTCGCCATCAGGAGCTGGCCGCCGCTCGACAGGCCGTCCAGGGCCCGCGGCACGCCGTAGGAATGGACCACGTACACGCCCACGACGATGCTGGCCACGAACATGAACCAAAAGCCCCCGTCCATACCGAGTCTCCCTGTTATGCCGCGCTTTCTTTGTCTCATACCGCGCTCAGCCTCATCGACTCCCGACCCCGCCGACACCTTTCACGAAGCTTCCATAACTTGACACCGATGGGAGTCAGTCTTGCCGGAAGCATACAAGGTACTGTTTCTATGCACCCTCGTCCTGCCGTGAGGGGTTGGAACGCCCAGGAAGGGTCCTCGACGCGGTGCAGCGCACCCTCGGTGGGTGGCGGCCAGCTCTGCTCACGGTCGTGTAGACTTGATGGGAGCCAAGCCACCTTCGGAAACACGAACGGCTCCCCGAGCTGTCCCGGTCGTGCCGCTCATGCCATCGTCCAGGGATCCACGAGTTCGACTTCCGTGCGTTCGAAATCCCGCACGTTGCGGGTTACCAGGACAGCGCCACGGGAGCGCGATATGGCGGCAATCTGACAGTCCGCCTCACCCATCGGCCGGCCTGCGCGGCGACGGCCGGATGCGATCTCCGCATAGGCTCGTGCCGCGGCGCTGTCGAACGACAGAATCCGTCGCGTGAACCCAAGATCAAGCCACTCGCGCATGGCGGCTTCCAGTGCATTGCGTCGCTTGCCGGCCGGCATGATCGCCACCCCGTACAGCAGTTCCGCTTCGCTCACGGCCGTCAGATAAATCGCCTCGGCGTCCTGCTCGGCTATCCACGCCGCCACGGTGGGATTCGGCGCGGGGCGCATGAGCTCGGCCGCGACGTTGGTGTCTATGACAAACATCGCGAGCGTCTCAGGAGAAGTCCGGAGGCTCGCGCATCGGACCGCGCGGAGGAAGTTCGAGTTCGACGCCGCCAAGGGGCGCGAAGCACTCCCGGGTAAACTTCGCCAGATCCCGTGGAACGGTCCGCCCGCCGTTCACCACGTCGCGCAGGATAACGCGCACCTCTTCCTCCATGGAGCGGTGGTGCTCGGCCGCGCGCACGCGCAGGCGCGTCTTCACGTCGTCGTCAAGATTGCGGATCGTTATGCTCGCCATCGTCATTCTCCCGTGGTTGCCAATTTACGCGGGGATTGCGATGCAATCAAGTTGCCGTGGATGTGCTCGATTTTTCTTATGATGCAAGGGCTCTGATTCGACTCAGACACCCAGGGATTGACAGAATCGGAACCCCGATTGTAGTTCTTTAGGCTCGGCCAACGACAGTGAGGACACCGAGGACGGCATGCTGACCAGGGAAGACAACGAGATACTGACGAGGGTGGGCCCGGGCACGCCCATGGGCGAGCTGATGCGGCGCTATTGGGTGCCGGTGGTGCTTTCAGCCGAACTGGAAGCGGGGGGCCGGACCAAGCGGGTGCGCATCCTGGGCGAGGACATGGTGGCCTTCCGCACCGCCGGGGGGGAGGCCGGGCTGCTCGGCGAGTATTGCTCGCACCGGCGCGTGTCGCTCTATTTCGGCCGGGTGGAGAAGGACGGCCTTCGCTGCTGCTACCACGGCTGGAAGTACGGGCTCGACGGCCGCTGCCTGGAGATGCCCAACGAGGCGCCGGAAACGGACTTCAAGCACGCCGTGAGGCATCCCGCCTACCCCTGCCGCGAGCACGGCGGCATCGTGTGGGCGTTCATGGGCGATCCCGCCCACGTCACCGAGGTGCCCGACTTCGAATGGCTGGGTTTGCCCGACAATCAACGATTCATCTCAAAATACTACCAGGACAGCAATTACTTTCAGGCCCTGGAGGGCGGCATCGATTCCAGCCACATCTCGTTCCTGCACGCGCCGTTGGACACCGCGGACCAGGCTTCCCTCGAAAACATCGAGAAGGCCGGATTCGGCGTGGACACGGCGGTGGGGACCTCGGACCGGAGCCCCCGGTTCGAGGTGGTGGACACGGACTACGGGGTGATGATCGGCGCCCGCCGCAACGCCGAAGGCGAGCGCTACTACTGGCGCATCACCCAGTTCATCATGCCCTTCTACACCATGCCGCCGCCCCAGGACGAGGATCCGATCCTGCACTCCCACGCCTGGGTTCCGGCCGACGACGGGCACCTGATCAACTGGACCATCACCTGGCACCCGACGCGGCCCCTCAAGGAAGAGGAACTGGTGTCGCTCAACACCGGCTTCAGCGCCCACATCACGGAGTACGGACCGCCCGCCAACGGCCCGTACGGCGATGTTCGCCCGGCGGCCACACGAGCCGCCGACTACGGCATGGACTGGGACGCGCACCGCACGCGCATGTTCTGCGGCATCCCCGGTTTCGGCATGCAGGACCGCGCCATGACCGAAAGCCAGGGCCCGATCTTCGACCGGACCCTCGAACGGCTGGGCACCAGCGACACCGCCATCATCCAGGTTCGCAAGTGCCTCATCGATTCGGCGAAGATGCTGCGGCAGGAGCACGCCGACCCGCCGGGACTGGATCCGAGGCTTCACCACATCCGCGCCGCCTCGGTGCGATTGCCCAAGGACGCCGTGTGGGTGGAGGCGGTGAAGGAGCGGGTGCATATCGCATCGTAGGGCAGCTCATCCTCCCCGCCCCTGGATTCCCGCCTTCGCGGGAATGACGGAGGGGAGCGGGAATGCCGTGTCGGATGTAGTCGCCGGGAAACCATGACATTTGAAGAGTATATGGCCGTGCCCTATGTGCTGTGCATGGCGGCGGTGCAGGGAACCGACGGCCGTTGGCTGCGGCGGGCGGAGTATCCGGAGTTGCCGGGCTGTTTCGGCGAGGGCCTCTCACCGGAAGAGGCCCTCGCCGAACTCGACCGCAACCGCGAGCGCATGGTCCGGGAACTTCTCGCCGAGGGGGCTCAAGTACCGGTTCCCCGCCGTCCGCTGGCAAGGTTGATGAGAACTCGAACCAGTTGACGCCAAACGCGAATTTCAGCCTACGACCCGGAGAGAGGAGGACTGCATTGAGCTTTGAAATGAAACAGGCACGGGCGCTGGTGGATGCGGGCATCCGCGCGGCGGAGGAAAAGGGTTACCAGGTTGCGGTGACCATCGTAGACGCCGGCGGCAACTTCATGTGGTCGGGACGCATGGACGGCACCAAGTTCGTGGCGCCGGACATCGCCCGGGCCAAGGCCTACACCGCGGCGGCGTTCCGGCAGAGCACCGCGGTGCTGGAGGAGAAGGCCAACCCGAAGCCGGTCTTCTACACCGGCGTGCAGGTGGTGCACGGCGGGAACATCGCCATCGGCCAGGGAGCGCTCCCGGTCTGGATCGGCGACGAGGTGGTGGGCGGCATCGGCGTAAGCGGCGCCGCGCCGCAGGAGGACGAGGAAGTGGCGGCCGCGGCCCTGGAGGCCGAGGGCTATTCCTTCCCGGACGCCGACGTGGCCACGCGGGCGGCCATGGGCCACTCGAGGTAAGAAAGGGAACGCATGGGCCGCCTCGAAGGAAAGGCCGCGCTGATCACCGGCGGCGGAGGCGGCATCGGCGCCGCCACCGCCCTGCTCTTCGCGGAGGAAGGCGCCCGGCTTGCGCTGGTGGACCGTGACGGCGACAGCGCCGAGGCGGCGGCCGAAGAGATCCGCGGCAGGATCCCCTCCGCGGACGTCATGCCCCTGGCGGCCGACCTGAGCGACGAGCCGCAGGCGGACCGGGCCATGGATGCGGCGGCGGCGCGCTTCGGCGGCCTCGACATCCTGGTGAACGTGGCGGGGATCCGGGTGTTCGGCGCCCTGGCGGATGCGGAACCGGACAGTTGGGGCTCCATACTGGCGGTCAATCTCATGGCCACCGTCCACTGTTGCAGGGCGGCCGTCCCGCTGCTCCGTTCACGGGGCAGCGGCAGCATCGTCAACGTCTCTTCGGTCTTCGGAGTCACCGGACGGGCGGGAATGGGACAATACGACGTGACCAAGGCCGCGGTGGTGAGCCTCAGCCGCACCCTGGCCATCGAGGAGGTGGGACACGGCATCCGCGTCAACGCGGTCTGTCCCGGCCCTACCATCACGCCCTTTCACATCGAGCGGGCCAAGGCCCGTGGCGTGAGCGAGGAAGAGTTGCGCCGCAACGGCGCGCAACACACGTTGATGAAACGGTGGGCGGAGCCCCGGGAGGTCGCCCACACGATCCTGTTCCTGGCTTGTGACGACTCGTCCTTCGTCACCGGCACGGCGCTGGTGGTGGACGGCGGCGCCTCCGCCGCCGTCGGCGGATCGTAGGTCTACGCCCGCGTCAGTCCGCCAGCGGCACCACCGCGAAGACGTGGGGCTCGTCGCCGATGACGCGGCTCTGGTGTCCGCGGCCCGTCAGGTCGTCCGCGAGCATGATGTCGCCGGCCTGAAACCGCCGCACTTCCCCGCCGCCGCACTCGATGTCCCACTGCCCCGAGAGCGTGAACAGATACTGGCGCCGGGGCGCCGGATGCCAGTCCAGCAGCACGCCGGGCGGCACCCGGCGCACGTGAACGCTCTTGGCGTTGCCCAGGGTCGTGGACTCCATCCGCCGATCCGGCTCGAAGTTGAGCTCGATGTCCTCGAAGTGGGACTCGCCGTCGTCCCCGCTGTAAAGTCTGACTACCTGCATGCACCTCCGCCTTTCCGACCGCACCCGGACGCTACGGCGCCTGTTGCTGTCCCAATTACTTGCCCAGTGATTTCCTGAAGGTCTCCCCGTTGTCCTCGATAAGGCCGTAGAAGCCGTTGAGCATGTTCTCCCAATCCTTGCCCACCACCGGCTCGATCTTGGCCCTCATCTTGGCGAACCGCTCCAGTACGTCGGGGTCCTTGGTGGCGGCATCGAACGCCTTCTGGAGGATCTCCAGCCGGTCCTTGGGCATCCCCGGCGGAGCCGTCACCACCCGGTGAGAGGCCAGCACCGTCAACTCCGGATGCCCCAGCTCTCCGATCGTCGGCACGTCGGGGAACTCCGGCGAACGTTTCTCCAGATACACCCACAGAGGCCGCAGGTGGCCGTCGTGAACGAACTGCATCTGTCCCGGTGAATCCAGGCCCAGGCCGCGCGCGTGTCCCTCGCCGCGCACGATGCCCATGTTGGCGGCCGGCGCACTGGGATAACCCAGAATGAACCGATGGTTGAACTTCAGCACCGACGCGGTCAGCGCCGCCGTGACCCACGCCGTGCCGCCCACCCCCGTACCGGTGAGCAGCACCTCCTTGGCCTTCTGCAGGTCCTCCAGACTCTTGAACGGGGTCTTGGCTCCCACGGCCCACACATACGGCCCCGCGGAGATCTGCCCGATCCACGAGAATTCCTTCAGCTTGTACTGCGGCTTCGGGTTGTCGAACAGCTCGGAAACGATGGCTCCCGGAATGTTGACGGTCGAAATGGTGTAACCGTCCGGCTTGGCCCCCCAGGTCAGGTTCCACGCGATGTTGCCGCCGGCCCCTGGCCGGTTTCGGATGATGACGTTGACGCCGAGCGCCTTCTTCATGCCGATGGTCATGGCCCGGCTGTGGAGGTCGAACCCCCCCGCGGGACCGTAGGGTATCAGCCAGGTGATGGTCCTGCTCGGGTACTTGTCCGCCGCCAGTACGACCTGCGCGGTCACGGCAATCCCCAGGACGGCCAACAAAGAAACGATTCCGATCACTTTACGCAACACTGAGTACCTCCTTGCCCAGAGCCAATGACTCCACCCACTCTGCATGGTTTCTTCCACTTGATCAACCTTCCTCCCAGACTCTGGCCCCTGCCGTCGTTGCCACGCAGGCGGCCTTCTCGGCATCCCGTATGATTCCCTTGGGATCCCTGTTCTCCTTTACCGCGTCGATGGCCGTTCGAAGAATCCTGCGGAACATCAGCACGCCTTCATCCGAGGTGACGTGATGCTCCAACCGATGATTGGCGATCTCGCCCTGGCCTTCCTGGGCTTCCTTGTCGTCGGGGTGGCGCTGGCGGTACTCGTAGCTCGTGTCGGACCTTCCCCCCGGCGCGAGCTTGGCGCGCCCGCTCAACAGGGTTTCATCCTCGTCCGCCGGCATCCACCGGATGTTGGCCGACCTGACATGCGTGTCGTCCACCGGCACGCAAAAGGAGACTTGGTTCACTTTCGTGGTCTTGAGCTCGCTGGTGTAGACCAGGTGCGCATTCAGGGGCATGACCATTTCCCAGATCAACTCGGCCCATCTGCCGCCGTCGAGCTTCTGGATCATGACGAAGCGCATGCCCATTTCGGTCTCTTCGTAGCGGAGCTCTTCCGGCAGCGAGGTAAACACCTGGGTGGGAAACTGGGAGCCGCTGTGCAGGGTATGCAGCCACACCGTGTGCAGCGCATCCATCAGGTTCTCCTCGGTCTGGAGCCAGTTGCAATCGACGGAACCGCCTATCCTGGGGCCGAATCGGGCGTGGAACTTTCCCCCCTCGTGTACCCAGGCATCGTACTTGGGAAGCTCCGGTATTCTCTCCAGCGGCCCCATGTAGGCAAAGACCAGGCCGCCGAACTCCTGCACCGGGTAGGCGGGGTGCCATAGATGGTCCTTCACCGTGCTCCCGGGCGGTTCCAGCGGCATGTCGAGGATGCGCCCTTCCACATCGTAGAGCCAGCCGTGGTAACAACAACGCAATCCGTCCCGCTCGACCCGCCCGTACTCCAGGGAAGTGCCCCGGTGGCTGCAACGAAAGAAGAGAAGTCCCGGCCGGCCGTCGCCGTCCCGAAAAGCGACCAGGTCCTCGCCGAGGATACGGATACGCCTGGGCAGATCCCCCAAATCACGGGACAGACACACCGGCTGCCAGTACCTGCGCATGAGCTCGCCGCAGGGCGTGCCGGGACCGACCCGAGTCAGTTCCGGATCGATTTCGGGGACCTTGAAGCCGTAGGCGCTCCTCATCAAAGCACTCCTCTCCCACCCGGTTTGCTCGGAGCCGCCATGACCGAACATACCACCGGCCGGGCCGCACGCATGGCGAAGCCATGCCGGCGTATCCCGGCCGGTGGTGGATCTGCGGTGATTCGGAAGGCTCCGCTATTCTACTTCCTTTTCAGGGCCTCCTTGAATATGTCTCCGTACTGGTCGATGAGGCCGTAGAAGCCTTCAAGCGTGGCGTCCCAGTCCTTGCCCACGACCACGGCAGGATTGGCCCTAAACTTCTTTAACGTGGCGAGCACCTCCGGATCCTTCATCGCCGTGTTGAACGCCTTCTGCAGGACCGCCATGCGGTCCTCGGGCACTCCCGGCGGAGCCGTCACCACGCGGTGAGCGGCGAGGACCGCGAGCTGCGGAAAGCCCAACTCCCCCACGGTGGGGACGTCGGGGTACCTGGGAGTGCGCTTGTCCAGGTAGACCCATACGGGCCTCATCTGGCCATCCTCCACGAACACCATCTGGCCCGGGGAGTCCAGCCCCAGCCCCCTGGCGTGGCCCTCCCCTTGGACGATTCCCATGTTGGCCGCGGGAGCACCCGGATAACCCAGGATGAACTTCGCGTTGAACCCCATGACCTTGGATGTCAGCAGGTTGGTGATCCACCCGGTGGCGCCCACCCCCGTGCCCGTGAGCAGGACCTCCTTGGCGTCCTGGAAGTCCTTGAGGGTGTGGAACGGGGTCTTGGCGCCCACCGCGAATATGTAGGAACTGAACGTCATCCGTCCCAGCCAGGAGAACTCCCTCAGCTTGTAAACCGGCTTGGGATCGTTGAACAATTCGGAGACGATCGCCCCGGGGATGTTGACGGTGCCGATGGTGTAGCCGTCGGGCTTGGACGCCCAGAGCAGGTTCCAGGCAATGGTTCCGCCGGCGCCCGGCCGGTTCCTGAGAATCACGTTGACGCCGAGGGCCTTCTTCATGCCGATGCTCACGGCGCGGCTGTGAAGATCGAACCCGCCCGCCGGGGCGTAGGGGATCAACCACGTGATGGTCTTGCCCTTCTCCGGCCAGGTCCCCTGGGCCAATGCGTCGCTCGCCGGAACGACCATCCCAAGGACGGCCAGCAAGCACCCTGTGCGTATCAGATTACGTAACATCGGTACCTCCTTGCGAATCCGCCAATCATTCTTACTCGTTCGGTTCACTCTTGTTCGTACGGCTACAGGTACGCGGACTTACCTCTTCAGCGCCGCCTTGAAGACGTCGCCGTTGTCCTCGATCAGGCCGTAGAAATCATTGAGCATGTTGTTCCAGTCCTGACCGACCACGGGGTCGATCCGCGCCTTCATCCGCTTGAACCGCGACAACACGTCCGGGTCCTTGGTGGCCGCGTCGAACGCCTTTTGAAGTATGGCCAAGCGGTCCTTGGACATGCCCGGAGGAGCCGTCACGACCCGGTGGGAGGCAAGCACCGACAGGCCCGGATAGCCCAACTCTCCCACCGTGGGGACATCGGGGAAGTCCGGGTCGCGCTTGTCCAGGTAGACCCACATGGGCCTCAGGCGGCCATCATGGATGAAAGCCATCTGCCCGGGGGAGTCCAGGCCGAGAGGACGGCCGTGGCCTTCGCCCTTGACGATGGCCAGGTTGGACGCCGGGGCGCTGGGATAGCCCAGGATATGCTTGAGGGGGAACTTCATGACCCTTGCCGACAGGGTTGCCGTAATCCAATCGGTGCCGCCCACCCCCGAACCCGTGGTGAGGAACTCCTTGGCCTTCTGCATGTCCTCGAGGGTCTTGAACGGCGAATCGGCGCCGACCGCGAATATATAGGGTCCGGCCGAGATCTGCCCGATCCAGGAGAACTCCTTCAACCGGTATTGCGGCTTGGGCTTGTCGAAAAGCTCGGAAATGATGGCTCCGGGAATGTTGACGGTAGAGATCGTGTATCCGTCGGGCTTGGCGCCCCAGGTGAGGTTCCAGGCGATGTTTCCGCCCGCCCCGGGCCGGTTCCGGATGATGATGTTGACGCCGAGCGCCTTCTTCATGCCGATGATCATGGCCCGGCTGTGAAGGTCGAAACCGCCCGCCGGACCGTAGGGGATCAGCCAGGTGATGGTCCTGCTCGGATATTTGTCCGCCGAAACCGCCGGACCCGGGAAAACGAGGGCCAGCGCGACGATTGCTGCCACAAACACTGTCGTAAGGCGTATTGCTCGCATGGGGACCTCCTTGGTCTGCTTGGCGTGGCCCCCGTATGCCACACGCGCGACGCGCCTGTCAACGTGAACAGGGACTCGCAACGCCGCGAAACAAAGGCTTCCGGGCCGGCCGGCGCAAACGGGAAAGGCGGTGAAGGAACTCCAGGCGGAGATCAGGCGAGGCTCTTGAAGTAGCTGAGGTCCCCCTGCCCTTCGCGCAGGATCGCGATGGTGTCGTCGACAAGCGAAATGACGCTGGAGGCCAGTACCGGAAGGGTCCCGCACTCCATGATGAGGTCCACCCGGTGGCCGAAGATCCGTTCGAGATCCACCGGGTTGGTCACCACCTCCTCGTCGCTCTCGTTGGCGCTGGTGCTGACCACGGGGTTGCCGAGCTGCTCCACCAGCGCCAGCGGCACCGGGTGATCGGGAATCCGGATGCCCACGGTCTTCTGCTTGGACTGGAACACCCGGGGGGTTTCCTTGGTGGCGGTCAACACGAAGGTATAGGGGCCCGGAAGGAATCGCTTCAGTATCCGGTGCGCGAAGTTCGACACGCGGCCGTACCGGCTCACCTGCACCAGGTCCGAGCATACGAACGACATGGGTTTGTTGGCATCGCGCCCCTTGATGCGGCGGATACGTTCCACCGCCGCCTTGCTGGTGACGTCGCAGCCCAGGCCGTAGATGGTGTCCGTGGGATAGACGATGACGCCGTCGCGCTTCAGCACCTCGACGGCGCGGTCCACGTGCCGTCCCTTCAGGTGCTGGGGGTCGATGCTCAGAGTCGTGGCCATGGAGAACTCCGGTGCGGATTCAAGGAGAAGACACGTCGGTCCGCCGCGTCATGAAGAGATCCGCCGGCAGCCGCGTGCCGAGTTTTCGTTTCCGGGCCTCCTGCAGCACCAGGTGGCCGATGGCGGCGAACTGGACGCCCATGCCGCAGTTGTTGTTGTGGTGGGTGATCTCCGAGGCGGTGGTGCGGCCGGCGATGTTGCCGATGACCAGGTCGCCCAACTCGTGGATCTGCTCCCAGCCGATAATGCCCTTCCTGATCGGCGACATCAGCTCGGGCTGCTCGTCGATCTCCACCTGCTCCTTGGAGTTCACCACGATGAGGTCGCAGTTCTCGATGGCGGCGTCGTCCAGCTCCCGGCGCTTGTCGAACCAGTCCGGGCCGATCATGGAGACGACGTGCGTGCCGGGCTCCAGCAGGTCGCCGTCGAACACCGGATCGCCGGAGTTGGTGGCGGTGACCACGATGTCCGAATCGTGGACCACCTCCTCGGGGCGCCGGACGGCCCGGGCCTTGACGCCGTAGCGCTCGGTCACCTCCCTGGCGAAGCGCTGGCGGTTCTCCTCCCGCAGCGAGAACACCTTGACCTCCCGAATCTTCCGCACCGCGCAAAAGGCCGACACCTGGCCGTGGGCCTGGGTGCCGCTGCCGAAGATGCCCAGCACCGACGCGTCCTCCCGCGCCAGGTACTTCGCCGCCACCGCGCTGGTGGCCCCGACCCGCAGCGCCGACAGGTAGTGGTCGTGGACGATGCCCTTGAGGGCCCGCTCCTTGATGCTGAACAGCATCACGAAGCCGGCGAAGTCGCCGGGGAACTCCATGCGGCTGGCGCCGTCGACGTTCCGGAAGCGGATCTGGGACGAATCGAGACGCACCGCGGCCGTGTCGAAGGCCGGCACCGCCCCGGGAATGACGTTCAGCCAGTACCAGGTGCGCTCCAGGCCCTCCTGCGGCATGTGCAGCCGGCGCCGGGGCATACCCTCGGCGATCTTCCGGCCAAGCTCTCCGTACGCCGTCTCCACCGCCTCCACGATCTCCCCCATGTCGAGGAGACCCTCCATGTCTTCGTTGGTCAGGACCAGCACGTCCTCGTCAGCCATCAAGAACCCCTTGTCTACCCGCTCCCCGGAGTTTCCAGCCGCGTATGTCCAGCGTGCACCTCGACGCGACCTTGTGTCAGTTCAACGACTTACGGTAGACTGACGGTTTGTTCCCGTCAAGCCGACGATGTTTCGACTCACGAAATCCGTACTCGTTCTCGCGGCAGCCGCAACGGTTCTGAGTCTGGCGGCCCCCGAAACGCTCTATTCCCGCGACCTTGAGCTGGTTGACCGGCTGAAGCAGAACGCCGCCGAGTTCCGCTACGAAATCGGCAAGCCTGGGGGAACGCTCACCTACTCGACGATCTCCGGCCCCAAGACGTTCAATCTGGCCATTTCCACCGAGACGTCATCGAGCGAGATTCTCGCCTACGTGTTCGAAGGGCTGGTCGAGACTTCCTGGCTGACCGCGGAGGTCGAGCCCAGCCTCGCGGAGCGCTGGGAGTCGTCCGAGGACGGCCTTGTCTGGACGTTTTTCCTCCGCAAGGGCGTGAAGTGGGCCGATGGAGCGCCGTTCTCCGCGGACGACGTCATCTTCACGTTCTCGAAAATCATCTACAACGACGACATCCCCGCCTCGGCCCGGCCCGGTCTCACCATCCGCTATCACGACGCCGCGACGCAGACCTGGAAAAAAGGCCAGGTCAAGGCCGAGAAGATCGGCCCGCACACCGTGAGGTTCACCCTGCCGGTGCCGTTCGCGCCCTTCCTCCGGAGCATGGAGACCTCCATCTATCCCAGACACATCCTGGAACGGCACGTGGACGACGGCACTTTCACCTCCACCTGGGACGTGGGCACCGAGCCCGGGGACATCATCGGCACCGGGCCCTTCACCATTGAACGCTACGACGTGGGGGAGCGCATCGTCCTCAAGCGCAACCCGCGGTACTGGCAACGGGACACGGCCGGAAACCCCCTGCCCTACCTCGACCGGATCATCTACCTGGTGGTACCCAACCTGGCTACCTCGCTCTTGAAATTCCAGGCTGGTGAGACCGACATACTGAACGTCACCGGCGAGCACTTCCCGATCCTGAAACCGCAGGAGGCGGCCAAGAAGTTCACTCTGTACAAGAGGGGACCGAACTTCGGGACCACCTTCCTCGCTCTCAACATGAACGCCGGCAAGAATCCCAAGAACGATGCGCCCTTCGTCGATCCCGTCAAGCTGGGGTGGTTCCGCACACTAGCCTTCAGGAAGGCCTTGGCCCACAGCATCGACAAGGACAGCATCATCGACAACGTCATGAACGGCCTCGGCTATCCGCAGTGGGCCGCCGTCAGCCCCGCGGCCGGCGACTTCCACAACCCGAATGTGGCCCGTTATCCCTACGACATCGACAAAGCCAACGCCCTGCTCGACGGCTTGGGCTGGTTCGACGGCGACGGCGACGGCGTACGGGAAGACGCCGAAGGCAACAACATCGTGTTCAACCTTGCGACCAACTCCGGCAACACGGTGCGGGAACGGGTGTGCACGATCATGAAGCAGGACCTGGCCAGAATCGGCATCCGGGTGAACCTGCGGTTTCTGGAGTTCAACACCCTCGTATCCCAACTCACCAGCACCTACGACTGGGAAGCCATCGTCATCGGCTTCACGGGCGGCGTGGAACCCCATCACGGCATCAATTTCTGGCATTCCGGCGAACGGCTTCACCTATGGTTCCCGAACCAGGAGGAACCCGCCACCGAGTGGGAAAGGCGGATCGACGAGCTCTTCGTGAGCGGCAGCCGCGAGCTGGACCACGAAAAGCGGGTTGCCATCTACCACGAGTTCCAGAAGATCGCGTCCGACAACGTACCCGTGGTCTATACCGCCTTGGCCGAACGCATCACGGCCATAGGCAATCGTTTCGCCAATGTCACGCCGACCCTGTTCGGGCTGTTCGATGTACGGCGACTCTACGTGAAGTGATCCGTATTCCGTGCTGTTACGCGACGACCTCGCGCAGGCCCGAACGGTCCGACCATGACGACCTACATCGTACGGCGGCTGCTGATAACGATTCCGTCACTCTTCGGCCTGACCTTCGTGATCTTCATGATCATCCAGATCGCCCCGGGGGACTATTTCGACCAGTGGGCGCTCCAGCCCGACCTCGATCAGCGGCAACTGCGCCAGTGGAAACGCGAGTTCGGCGCTGACAAGGGCTGGGGCAACCAATACCTGCGGTGGTTGCGCGGCGTGTTGTTCGACGTTCGTTTCGCCCGCGAGCGCGTTCGCATCGTCGACTTCGAATACTCCGATCTGGCCGCCAACCGTAAAGCCTACAAGATCTCCGGCAACGCCACGCCTATCCTTGTCCCGCAAGCGGACGGCACATTCGGACTCGGGTTCAACTTCGACGCGGCCGGAGGTGTCGGTGTATTGCGAAAGACGGACAACCCCAACACCGCAGGTCAACGCGCCTGGAACCATTGGTCGGGGGATGAGTTCCATGCCATCGAAATGGACCTGCGCAATGACCGGGTTCACGGCGCGGACATCTTCCTGCGCATCCAGGACAGGGACGGAAAGACGTTCCAGGAACGCCGATCCGTCGCCGCCGACGAACCGGTCTCGGTGGCGCTGACAGACGCCGACTACGCCCGCTTCGGAGTGGACCGGAAGCGGCTCAAGGGGGTGTTTCTCTTTGCGCGGCAACGCGGCGGAAGACCCGCGGTGATGGAGGTCACCTATCATGCCGGAAAGGCGTTGTTGGCCACGGCGCGTCACGCCCTCGACCCGACACGGCGCCTGGCCCTCGTCCGCGGTGCGTTCCCACCCGGGCTGGCGGAACCGGGCCGCTGCGACCGCGTGACCTTCAGGATCATCCCGGAACCGCCGGTACGCATGACGGCGACCGTGGCCTTCCGGGATGCGGACTCGAACGCCTACACCACCAAGTTGCGCCTGGCCGGCAACGTCACGACGTCGTTGTCGGTCGACCTGGCCGAGCTCCACGCGGCGGGCGTGGACACCGCGCGCATGGGTTCCATCTCGTTCCGCAGCGACGTCCCGGGATCCCTTTTCGTGGACGAGATCCGGCTCGTGAAGGCCGGCAGCGGCTTCCACATCGGCATGCCCGATTTCGGCAAGTCCATCGCCAACCGCCAGCCCGTGTGGACCACCATGTGGCCCTTTCTCAAGAACACCATGCTGCTGAACGTCCTGGCCATTCTCTTCACCTGGCTTCTGTCGCTACCCATCGGGATCTACTCGGCCACGCATCCCTATTCCTGGAGCGACAAGGCGTTCGGCTTCATGGCTTACATGGGCTTGGCGATTCCCTCTTTCTTCTTCGCGCTGTTGCTGCTCTATGCCGTAACCCTGACCTACGATTTCAACCCCAACAACCCGTTTTACGAATGGCTTCCCATCGGCGGGCTCACGTCGGCGAACTACCATGAGCTCGATACGTGGGGACGGATGATGGACGTGGCCCGTCACCTGGTGCTTCCCGTGATCGTGCTCGGAACCGGCTCCATGGCGGCGCTCGTCCGCGTGCTGCGAGCGGAGTTTCTCGACAAGAGCCACATGCAGTTCGTCGTCACCGCACGGGCCAAGGGCCTCTCCAACGCCATGGTCAACTACAAGCACATCCTGAGGAACGCCATCACCCCGTTCGTGGCGGGCTTCGGCTCCCTGCTGCCGACCATCATCGGCGGCTCGGCCCTGGTGGAGATCGTTTTCGGCTACCCCGGTATCGGGCAACTGATGCTTACAGCGGTGCGTTCCTACGACATCTACGTCGTAATGGCCAGTTCCCTCGCCGGCGGGCTGTTGCTGATCATCGGCAACCTGCTCGCCGACATCCTGCTGGCCTGGGTCGACCCGCGGATCAGTTACAGGTAGTTTCCATGCCCCCCGATACGGACAACGGCGGCCGCCAAAAACGCAAGACACCCGGATCCAACTCTCCATTGCGGCGCGCCGTCTCCCGCCTCCGGCGCAACCGTCTCGCCATGCTTGGATTCTGGATCCTGGTGGTCCTCTACGGCGCAGCCATCTTCGCGGATTTCCTCGCCCCGCACCATTACGCCACCAGCGCCCGCAAGAAGGCCTATCATCCGCCCATGGTCACCTGGGTCCATGTCTTGGACGAGGACGGGTTGAGATGGCCCTACATCCGCAACAGCGCCTTCGAGTTCGACGAGAACCAGCGCAAGGTCTACCGCGAGTTGCCCGGCGCCACCTATCCCATCGGGTTCTTCGTCACCGGAGACCGCTACCGTTTCCTGGGACTCATCGAAACCCGGCTGCACCTGTTCGGCTTGCGCGGCGTGGAAGAGTTCACCGACAGCGACCCGAACCGGCCCATGCTCTTCCTGCTCGGCTCGGACAGTTTCGGCCGCGATGTCCTTTCCCGCCTGTTGTACGGCAGCCGCGTGTCGCTGTCGGTGGGGCTGGTCGGGGTGGCCATCACGTTCGTCCTGGGCATGCTGATCGGCGGCGCTTCCGGTTATTTCGGAGGCCGTACGGACATGGTGATTCAGCGGCTGTGCGAGATGCTGATGATGATGCCGGGTTTCTATCTTCTCCTGGCGCTACGTGCGGCGATTCCGGCGGACTGGTCGTCCTTCGAGACTTACCTGGCCATCGTGGTCATACTGAGCTTCATCGGCTGGGCCAGCCTCGCCCGGATCGTCCGCGGACTCGTGCTCTCCATCAGCGAGATGGACTACGTCGCCAGCGCGCGCGCCATGGGCGTTCCCCATTCACGCATCATCATCCGCCACGTGTTGCCCAACACGTTCTCGTACGCCATCGTCGCCGCGACCATGTCCATACCAGGCTACATCCTCGGGGAATCCGGCCTGAGCCTCATCGGCCTCGGTATCCAGGATCCCGAGGCTTCCTGGGGCAACATGCTGGCCCTGGCCATGGACATCGCGCAGATCCGCTTCCACCCGTGGATCCTGATCCCCGGCGTCCTGATCTTCATCACCGTCATGGCGTTCAACTACGTCGGTGACGGTCTTCGGGACGCGCTGGATCCCCACGGCGTCCAGCAGTGACTCTTTCGCGTTGTTGTGAGCCCGTAGGTGGTGCGACGCGGAGCCCTAACGACGGCCGCGCCGGCGCAGGGCCTGTGGCGTGAACTTCTTTCGTTCCAACGGTATGTCGAACTCGGCCGCCTCGGACTCATTGGTCAGGCCCTTGGCCAGGTATCGTCCGTTCTGGAGATCGTAGACCGCCAACCCTGTCTGCCACAGCACCGGCACCTGGTAGTGGTTGACGATCCAGGACTGGCTCACCCGCCAGATCTTGCCGCGGGCGTCGTACTGGTCCACCACCGCGATCTGCCAACTGTCCTCGTCGAGATAGAACGTGCGACGCGGATAGATGTGGCGGGTGCCCTCCTTCAACGTCGCCTCCACCACCCACACCCGGTGCAGCTCGTAACGCGTGAGGTCCGGGTTGACGTGGCCGGGCTTCAGGATGTCGTCGTAGCGATAGCGGTCGCTGGCCAGCTTGTAGCTGTTGTAGGGGATGTAGACTTCCCGCTTGCCCAACAGCTTCCAGTCGTATCGGTCCGGCGCGCCGTTGTACATGTCCGCCTGATCGTTGGTGCGCTGGCCGTCGGAGCCGGTGCCGGGGTTGTCGTAGCCGACGTTGGCGGCGCGCCGGACGCGCCGCTGTCCGGGGTTGTAGATCCAGGCCTTGCGCGGCTCCGCGGCCTGGTTCAGGGTCTCGTGAACGAGAACGAACGTGCCCGCCAGTCTGGCCGGGGACAGCACTTCCTGCAGGAAATAGGCGAGCTTGTTGTCGATGTTGTCGGTGGTGGCGCCGGGCTGCTGATACCCCCACAGCACCTGCTCCCGGATTTGCACCACGACGTAGGCGCCGGCGGCCGTGGGCGCGGCCTGGCCGCTGGTAACGCGCGCGGACTTGCCGCGGTAGCGCAGAAGATGGTTCCAGATGGCTTCAAGGCCGTTCTTGGGGATCGGAAAAGGCACGCCCTCCGCGGCGTTCACCACGCCGTTGCCGTCCTCGGTGAGCATCGCCGTCGTGGCGTTGGCGATGGTCCGCTCGTAGATCCGCCGCGGCAACGACGCCGTGCGCCGGGTCTCGTAAACCGGCATCCGGTAGGTCTTGGGATAGCGTTGGATCACCGCGATCTGGCCGGGCGTGAGGTTGGCCTCGTATTTCCGGAAATTGTCCGCCGTGATGGTGAAGAGCGGCTTGTCGTCCGGGAACGGGTCGACGAGATGCTTGCCGCGCCGGTAGCCGGCCGGCGGCTCCCTGATGCCGCCTTCCCACGCGGGTATGGTGCCGGATTCGTTGCCCGCGCGGGTGGCTCCCAATGGCGTCAACTCCGCACCCAGTCTGGCCGCCTCCGCGGCCGTGACCTTCGCCGCCGCCGGCGCCGCCGCGACCAGCGCCAACGCGAGCGCGGCTGCCTGCATGGCCCATCGTACCTTCATGTCATCCATCCCTCGATAGTCTTTCCAAGATGCTTGCGACCCTAGAAGGAATAGCTTGCCGTAAGCGACACGAAGTCGCGATCGCCCAGCAGGTTGTGCGCGCCTCCGCCAAAGAAGTTGGTATACGAGAGCTGGGCGCGCCACGACACGAGGTAGCTCGCGCCCAACGACAGCGTCACCGTCTTGCGTCCCTCTATGAAGTTGCTGATGGGAGTGGGCGCCGTACCGCTGACGTCGTGGGCAAGGGCGATCCGAGGGGTGAGACTGACCGGGCCCAGCGCGTTGCTGTAGGTCGCTTGCATCACCGCCCGGTAACCCCAGGAGAACGCATCGGCGAAGCCGCTCACCTGGGTCTTCGGCTGTATGTTCCGCGTAGTAAAAAGTTCGGTGCCGCTGGTGTACGTGGCCGGACCGTCGTAGCGGAGCACCGACTTGTCCTCCATGCCCCTTACCTGGGTAAAGCCGGCCTCAGCCAGCACCAGCACATCGCCTGCCCCCAACATGGGGCCCAACGCCTTCGTGACCGCGAGGGAACCCTGGACCACGTCCTTGCGGCGGAAGCCCGTAACCTCTTCCCCTGGTTCCCGCGCGCCGGTCTGGCTCTCGCCGAACAACCTGCCGAGACCGGCCAGACCCGTGAGCAACCGCTTGCGGGGATGCTGCGGCGGCAGGGCCGCCGCCTGAGCCGCGAGCTTCCGCAGCGGCGAATAGGCGGAAAAGAGAAGCTCTACGTTGTCGACCTGGAGCGGCTGATTCCGGCGATAGGCGATCTCGCCCTGGACGGTGAAACCGCTGGCCCCCAGCTCGCCGTTGAAGCTTGCGCCCATGAGGTCGATGTCCTCGGGGAACTCCCGGAAATACCGCACGGAGCCGGCAAAGCCCCCGGGGGCGGTCAGGGCCCGGTGGTCGCCGGCGATGAACGACACCAGCGGCAGACGGCTGTGGATGCGCGCGTAGTAGAGACCCAACTCGGTGTCGTTCAGCGCCGCGGCGAAATAGCGCAGGGCGACGCCGAACTGTCCGTCGTGGCCGGCGTCCCGGTCGGCGGCACGCGGCACGCGCGAGCAACGGCCCGCCGGGTTGATCCGGCTCGGGCAGGCGGGGTCCGGCATGTTGTCCCTGTCGTCACCCCTGTTCCTGTCGCCGAGGCCAAGATGGACGGTGTCCGCCCCCGGCCCCGCGGTGTCGGAGACGGAGAAAAACGTGCCCTTTGCTTCGATCTCCGAGTTAGCCCAGCGGAATTGGTAAAAACCTTCGAGGAAGAGGCTGTCGCCGATGCCCAGCTTTGCATTGGCGGCAGGGACCGGGATGAGGACGTCGCGCAACTCCGCGCCGGCTATCCGCAACCTGGCGACGTCGGCCGGGTTGATGGAGTTGACGCCGCTACGGAGAAAGACGCTCTCGCCCCAGCTTATGACCTGGTTTCCCAGCCGAATCGAAACCGGCACCGTGCCGGCGTCGACATCGCCCGTGACATAGGCGTCCAGCAGCTTGAAGTCTCGCCCAGCGTGGCCCTTGGCGGTCGCGGACAGTTCCGTGTGCTCGGTGTCGCCATCGGCGACCACGTGATCGTAGAAATACAGTACCCGCCCGAATAGCCCCAACTCCGCGCCCGGACTCTCCAGGTTGAGCTGCAACTCGTGGTTCACCTTGGCACTTAGCGACACGAAGTCGCCCCGGTCGTAGTTGAGATTGCCGTCGTCGTTGTTGAAGGACAACGCCTTGCCGCCGCTACCCCTGCTGAACAGACGCTCGTCACGCCCCGAGACACGCATGGCCGCACCCGTGGAAATGGTGGTGTCGAAGTGTCCGGTGATGCCGCTTTCGTTGGCGGGCAACTGCATGGCGGGCGCGGAGCGAGGGGTTGACAAGGCAACCGTCGCCAGCAGACCCGTCAATACGAACCCCGCGAAGACGGACCACGGAAACCCGGCATTGCGGCGCGAGTCATCGCGGTATGACGCGATCCCCGACAACATGTGGCGATCGGCTGTCCCCTTCCCAAAGTCCATGACTCGGTCCTCTCCGGTTATCCGGGTTCCACCTCGGCCGCCCGCTGCAGCGCCGCATAGAAGTCCCGGTACGGCGTCCCGGCGATCTCCTGGGGCATCTCCCGGACGATCTCCACGGTATAGTCCCCGCGCAACTCGACGCCCACCACGGTGCGGACCAGGAGCCCGTCGCCCGGGCCGCCGCCCTCGCGGACGATGCCCACCACGTGCCTGAGCCCGTACTTGCCCCGGCCCGGCCGCAGGTCCCTCAGGACCATCGGCGTCTCCACGCCGCACCGGACGTCCCCCGGACGGCGCACGAAGGTATCCCATACCCGAGCATCACTGCTTGAAGCCATACTCGCTCCAGTTCTTCAGCACCTTCTCCCGCACCTCTTCCGAGAAGATCGAATCCAGGGTCGCCTTCACCGGCGTCTCCCATTCGCGGGACCACTCACCCGGCCAGGTGCAGTCGTACAGCACCGTGGCGCCCTTCTGCGCCGCCCGCTCCGCCTGGCTGTAGCACGGCGTCAGCGTGTTGGCCCGCCCCTCGTAGTGGATCACATGGATGCCGTTGGCCGGATGGCACTTGGTGGAAAACGCGTGAAGGACCTTTCCCATGTCGAACACGTCGGTGTCGGTATCCACCAGGAAGAGCTTGGAGAGGAGCGCCCGGCGCGAGGTCAGCACCTGGAGCACCTTCCGGGCCACCTCCTGGCCGCCGTAGTCCACGCTCATGACCGCCAGGTGCACGGCGCCCTCCGGCGGCACGTACACGTCCCGAACGGGCACGCCGTGGCGCTCCAGCCGCCGCTTGATGGCCAGCGCTCCGGACAGCGCCGTCACCGTGGAGCTGTCATCCTTGTAGCCCGTGGCATCCACCGTGAGCACCGGCTTCTCCCGGTGGGTGATGGCGGTGGTGCGGAACAGGATGCCATTGCCCATCTCCCCGGTGCGGTAGCCCGGATACTCGCCGTAGGGTCCCTCCAGCCCCACCCGGTCGGGCAGCACCTCGCCCTCGATGACAATTTCGGAATGGGCCGGCACGAGAAGATCGCTGGTCTCGCACCGGACCATCTCCACCGGCCGGCCGCGCAACCCGCCGGCCAGTCTGGCCTCGTCGCCGCCCAGGGCGTAGGTGGCGGCCGCCGCGAAATGGGAGAGTGGATCCGTGCCGATGGCGATGGCCAGGGGCATGGGCTTCCCCTTGGCCACGTAGTGCTCCTGGAAGACCTTGCCCAGATGGCTCGTGGGCCGCGGGAAGCCGGTGAGGTGATGCGCGTCGTAGACCATGAACCGGTACATGCCCCAGTTGACCCAGCCGCTGTCCACGTCCTTGGAGATGACCAGATCCCAGGTGCCCAGGTAACGGCCGCCGTCGCCCTCGTGAAGCATGGGCGTGGGCAGGTCGAACAGGTTGGCGTCGGCCCCCTTGCGGATCACCTGCTTGCACGGCGCTTCCTCCACCTCCACCGGATCGACGGGATTCCCCTCCCCCTTCTCGTAGGCTTCGTAGATCTCCCGCACCGTGGCCGTGGCGGGCAGCCCCAGGGCGATGGCGATGCGGCGCCAGGTGGCCACCGGATTGACGAAAACCGAGACCTCGTCCAGGTAGTCGGTGACCCGCTTGAACCACACCGCCGGGCCGTCCTTCTCGCACGCCAACCGGCTGATGGCGCCGAGCTCCAGGTCCCAGCTCACCTCCTTCTCCACCTCCACGAGGTCGCCGGAGCGGCGGAGCGCCTCGATAAAGCTTCGATTGTCATCGAAAATCATGATGGGAAACGTAAGGTGCCGATCACTCGATTGCAAGCAACTCCTACCGACGGGCTTCGTCGAGGGCGATGAGGGTGAAGACCTTCTTCATCTCCTGTTTCCTGAACTTGCCCGAAAGGCGGCGCATGACCTCACCCTTGTTCTCGGACAGCTTGATGCCCACCTGCCGGTATTCGGCCATCACCCGGCTCTTGAACTCCATCTCCTCGCACACCTCGGCGATGCACTCGTCGATGCAGGTCCGGAACCGCTCGATCTCGTCGTCGGCGTACTCCTCCGCCAGCAGCGGATAGAGGGTCTCGTAGGTCAGCACGTCCTGCGTCTCGAACAGGTTCCAGCAGGTGGCGGTCACCGCGGCCTTGTTGATGCCGGCGACCCAGTGCACCTCCTCCACCGACTCGGGCTTGCACTTGAACAGCACGGTGTCATCGTCCCGTGTACGCACGTACCAGACGGCGCCCTCGACTCCGGTGATCTTGCCATCGTCGGCCGGCGTGTTGCCGCTCTCCAGCCGTTCGCGGATCGCGGCGTACTCCGCCACGGGATCCTTCCCCGCGCTCAGTGTGCCGTACAGGGTCGCCACGGGAACTCCCCGGCTGTCCAGGGCCGACGGCGGCAGCGGCTTCCCGCCTTCGGCAACGCCGAACAACAGCACGCAATCCAGGGGTTCCTCGTACAGGATGAGATGAGTGTTGCGCCTGCCGTAGAGCTCGAAGCCCAGGGAGCAGCCGTTGATCTCCACCAGCTCGGGAATGACCGGGTAGCGGAGCAGCATCTCCCGCCACATGTCCAGGAACGCGCCGAACCGGCCGTTGCGCAGCACCGGGGACAGACGAAGCTTGTAGGTCAGATAACGGCGCCCCCGGGCGTCATGATAGGCATAGGCCAGCACATTGGTGCCGTCGTATTTCTCGAAGACCTCGATCTGGCTGACCGGCGGGAAGCTGAACCGGCCTTGCCGGTCGAAGGGGTAGTGCAGCTTGGGGGTGGCGAAGACGAGTTGCGGCGCGGGTTCATCGTTGACATGGGTAACGGCCAGCGCCCCGTACCGGTGGTCCGGCCGGCGCGACAGGAAGCCCCGCAGCGCGATGTCGTTGAAGGGGTCGACGACGTCGAACTCCTGGAGCCACTTGGCGTCCAGGGAAAGAGTCTCGGCGACGGTTTGCAGGTCGTCCATTTGCTTCAACCCAGCGTCCGGAATACCCCCGCTCCCCTCACCCTTGTCTCCTGTCCCGGATCCGTCTCACCTTGATGCGGTTCTCCACCCCGAGTGAACGGCCCAACTCGCCCGGCGATAGCAGCGAGGCATCCATGGTGAGGCTCGTCGCTACCTTGAGCTCCCGCTCCAGCCGTTTCTTGATATCCCCCGTGGCCTCGCAGCCGGGGCGCATTTCCACCTCCACCGTCAGGGTGTCCTGCTGGCCTGCGCGGTCCACCGTGACCAGGTACTCGCGGGTAAGCTCGGGCAGGCGCTCCAACGCGGTCTCCACCGAGGTGGGATAGAAAGGGATGCCGCTCACCTTCACCATGTCACTGAGCCGGCCCCTGAGCTTGGAGATGCGCCGGAAGGTGCGGCCGCAGCCGCAATCGTCTTCGATGAGCTCACACAGGTCCTCGATGTTGTAGCGGATCACCGGCGCCGCCTCCTTGAAGAGGCAGGTGACCACCAGCACGCCCTCGCTGCCTGGCGCCACCGGCTCGTGGGTGGCCGGGTCCAGCACCTCGAAGATGTAGGCGTCCTCGTTGACGTGGTAACCGCTCCGTTCCTCGCACTCGAAGGTCGGGGAGCCGGTCTCGACGCTGCCGAAGTTGTCGTAGGCGGACACGCCCCAGCGGCTCTCGATGGCCCGCCGCGCCGCCTCCGTCATGGTCTCCGAGGTATGGATGGTGCGCCGGAGGCGGAAGTCCTTCCTGAGGTCGAGTCCCTGCCCTTCGGCCACATCGGCCAGATGGAGCACGTAGGACGGCGTCCCGGCGAGCACGGTGGTGCCCCAGTCCCGGGCGATCTTCACCTGACGCTCGCTCGGGGTCACGCTGCCGCTGCCCGTGGGCACCACCAGCGCCCCGAGCCGCATGGCCCCTTCGGAGGCGGTGAACCCCACGATGAAGAGCGTGTAGGCGAAGACGACCTGGAGGATGTCCCCTTCCCTCACCCCTTGGGCATGGAAGCGCCGGCTCCACAGCCGGGCGATGATGTCCCAGTCGTTTCGGGTGAAGAAGAAGGGCTTGGGGTTGCCCGAGGTGCCCGAGCTGGCCTGGACCCGCACCGCGGCGAAGTCGCCCTGGTAGTCGCCGAAGGGCGGATGGAGCCGCAGGCTGTCCTCGAAGTCGCTCTTTCGGATGACCGGCAGCTTGCGGATGTCTTCTGCCGCGCGGATGTCCCCGGGCTCGATTCCCGCCGCCTTCCAGCGGTCACGGTAGAACGGAATGCGGTCCCAGGAACGCCGCACCAGGGCGGCCAGGCGTTCGCCCTGGAGTTGCCGGATGACCTCCGGCGATGCCGTCTCGATCTCGTGGCTCTCCGGCGCGCCGGGGTATGTTTCGTTCACGGCGATTCTCGGACTCCCGTCCATGGGCCTTTCCACCGCTTCCGGGTCCGCGCCCGTGGAGTGTGGTTGTTTAACAGATCGACACCGATGGGGTTAGTGTCCGCTACCCGTGTGTGAGGCGCTCGACGTGTTCGTCCACCGCGAATCGGAAGGTCTCCAATTCGGGCTCTATTTCGTCACCATCATAGCGATAGCCACCAGGGATCGATCGGTAGCGGGCGTCGACCCGCGTGAACAAATCGTCCCGGCGTTCGCCGATTGCCTCGACCGGCTCGAAGGATCGGAAACCCGCTTCCCGGAAAAGGCTCAACTCTTCCGCCAGGAACTCCTTGAAGTCGTGAATCGCCATTTGCTGCCGGGTGACCTTCTCATAGTGGTACCCCAGTGCAGCCAGTCCGATCGCTTCCGGAAGCATCCGTGGATACGCTTCGGAAACCTTGGCAATGAACCGGTTGAAGGACTGGAGCTGCGTCGGAGAAAGCCGCTTGCGGACGATCATGAGTCTCAGGAACAGTGCGTTCTTGCTCATCGGTTTCCGCAGGTGCGGAACGGGTGTCAGGTGCTCCAGCAGTGTCAGGCAGCGTTTGAAGTAGTTCTCCAGTGTCGGGTCGTAGATGGTGCTCATCACTCGCCGGTATCCGTCAATCAACGTCTTGATGTCCATCTGCGGCTTGAAGTTGACGGTCGTGGCGACGGTTCCGATGGATACGTCCAGCAGCCGGTTCTCCCTCTTCAGGCGCTGGTAGAGATTCGTGTCCTTCAAAGCCGTCAGCAGGTAGATGGCGGCCATCGGAATGCCGGCCTCCTGGATGAAGTCGATCTGTGCGTCAAAGGCATCCGCGCCATCTTCATCGAGCCCCAGTATGAAGCCTCCCAGGACCTGCATCCCCTTGCCTTGGATCTTGCGCACGGCGTGGAGAAGATAGTTCTCCTCCCGCGTGCTGACGTTCTGTGGTTTCTTGACCTTGAGCAAAGCCTCGGGATTCGGCGTTTCGATGCCCAGAAACACGGAGTCGAACCCGGCCTCGATCATGACATCCATCAAGGCATCCATCCGGGCGAGATTCACAGAGGCTTCAGTGACCAGGGAGAACGGATAGCCACGGGCCTTTTGCCAGCCGGCGATGACCGGCAGCAACTCCGTTGCGGCCCGCTTGTTGCCGATGAAATTGTCGTCCACCAGGAAGAGAGGGCCACGCCAACCCAGCCGATAAAGGGCTTCGAACTCGTCAAGCATCTGCTCCGGCGACTTGGTCCGGGGCACGCGCCCGTAGAGCTTGGTGATGTCGCAGAACTCGCAGTCGAACGGACATCCGCGCGAGAACTGCACGCACATCGAGTGGTAGGCCTCCCTATCGACGAGGTCGAAACGGGGAACCGGCGTCCGGGTGACATCGGGTTTCCGCCGCTCCCGGTAGATGGCCTTGGCCGTGCCGTTCTCCAGATCACGCAAGAAATCGGGGAGGACCTCCTCGGCCTCGTCCAGAACGAAATGATCGACCCCGTCGATCTCCTCATGATACGTGGTGGGATAGGGTCCGCCCGCCACCACGGGAAGACCGGCCCGACGGCATCGTTCGATGACGCCTCGCAAAGAGACTCGTTGAACGATCATGCTGGAGGTAAACGCCAGGTCGGCCCATTCCAGATCCGACTCCTCCAACGAGGTCACATTCATATCCACCACGCGTAGGTCGTATTCGGGCGGAAACATCGCGGCAACGGTCAGCAGGCCCAAGGGCGGGTAGGCGGCCTTCTTGCCGAGCAGTTCCAAGGCATACCTGGCCCCCCAGAAGGCAGGGGGTTGTTCGGGATAGATGAGAAGTGCATGCGGCATGGCGGCGAGGTTGGCGGCTATCGTGGACGCCCTTGTCGAATGGCCGACCGGGACAAGAATTCCCGATACGATGCGAACGCGCCGTCCACCGCCTCCACGGTGAGACCGTAGTCCTCCAGGGCGTAGCGATGCCGCTTCTCCCGCCGCCGGCGCTCTGCCTGCCGGAACAGCCAGTCGTCCATGGCGTCGACGGTCCCCTGCTCCAGCGCCCAGCCGAACCGTTCATACACGCTGCGCACGACGGCCGACGGGTCCTCCACCAGATCGACGTAGTTCACGTCCATCCAGCGGTCCTCCAGCTCGGGGTGAGATTCGCGGAACCGCACGGCCCTGTCCATCATGCCGCTCATGAAGGTCAACATTTCGGCGCCGAGGTCATGCCGCGGGCGGGGCTCGCTGGCGAGCGAGCGCGCCTTTTCCACGAAGCTGTTCCAGGAACCCATGAATTGACCCGGGCTGCGATGGGTCTGGATGAAGAGGGCGTCGGGATAGGTCTCCACGAGGGTCTCCAGCTCCATGAGATGAAAGGGCATCTTGAACAGCCACTGCCCCTGGTGCTCCGGCTCGCGCTGCCGGCGCTGCCAGGTCAGGTTTTGCATGATGCGGCGGTGATGAGCGTAGGCATGCCGGCAACCGGTGGCGGCCAGCCAACGGCCGAACTCCGGGACACGGAACTGGATGGTCAAGGTCCAAGAGCCAAAGGACAAGTTCAGGAGCGAGAAATCCTCCACCGGTTCGTCGATGTTGAATTCGTGGATACCCTCGAAAATATCGACGAGCCTGGATACGTCGAGCATCTCCTCGACCCGCTTCCGACGGGGATCGTCAAGGGTTCCTCCGATGGCGGCATATTCCTCCTTCGACAGGATCGGCGGGGCGTACTCGTAGCCTAGCGGCGACCAGAACCGTCGGTCGCGGGCCATGAGACGGTGCAGATAAGTGGTGCCGGTGCGGTTGATCCCCACAATGAAGACCGGTTGCCGGATCCGCTCCCGTTCGATCTCCGGATACTGAAGCCGTTCTCGGGCGAACCCGGCGTTGTTGCGCAGGAGACGGCTCAGGCCGAAGATGGTGTTGCCAAGCTTGTCCTCCAACAGAGCCGCATCGGGATCCTGCAACGCACGTACCAACTGCTGCAGGTTTCGGCGCATCCATTCGGGATACACCTGCTCGGAGGGGACGCCGTAGCGGTCGGCATAGCACTCGGCCCGGGCCATCAGGCCTTCGAAGTCCAAACGGGGTTGCGCTACGGGATGGGGCCATTGCCACCGATGCTCCATGACCCACTCGACGGACCCTCTCAGCTTGGTCAACGTGCCCGGCCATTTGATCGGATGCGGACAATCCTCGCGGATGGCACGATCGCAGACGGGCAGCCACTCCTTGGGCTTTTGCTGGCTGAACCAGTGCTCCTGGAAATGATCGAGCACGGCCCAGTGTCCGTCAAGCGCGGAATCCTCGCGGGCGTGGCAGGCGCGCTTGAATGACTCGTAGGAAACCTCGGGCAGGTAGTTTCCGAAATCGGCGAGCTCGAGATCACCGGAATCGAGCTTCGGATTGCAGCAATGATAGACCGTGAACCGGCGCTCCGGGTTCAGGGAGATGGCCGTACAGGCCCGACTCAACGTATCCACCGTCTCGTTGCTGGATTGAAACGAGAATCCCGCCGGGATGATCCCGCTTTGAAGCACCGCGGCCAGTATCTTCATCGTGAAATCGTTTGCCCGAACGAAACCGTTGCTGGCCAAGGCGGTTTGCGGCAGCCGGAAGAGCGCCAACGGCATTCCGGCCTGTTGCGCGAAAAGTAGCACCTGCTCGGACGTGAGCTTGCTCCAGGGGTAGCCTAGCAAACCGATGGGGAACCTTCTCTTCATGGTGGCGAGGTCCGGTTGCATCTGGTGCTCGATGGCGCTGTTCTGGAATTCATCCGCGAAGGCAAAGAAGTACTGCGGAAACACGCCCATGGTCGAGGCATGGAACAAGTGCTTGAAGCGCTTCCGCAGACACAGCTCGATCACGTTGTGAATGCTGAGTGTGTTGACCTTGCGGATGGCGAGATAGGAAGAAGCGAGATTGACGTCGGCGGCGAGGTGATAGACCGCATCGATCCGCTCACAGAGATCGTCGAAACGCGCATCGCTCAGACCGAAGCGGGCGGCGCCGATGTCGCCGACCACCACCCGGATACGCGACGCGAACGACTCATCCCAGACTTCGGCCTCTTGCAGCGCATCATGCAGGCGTTGGAATCCCTGCCGGACATCATCTGCCCGCACGACACAGTGAACGACCAGACCGCTGTCATGCTGCAAGAGGTCGCGCAGGAAGAAACGACCGATGAAGCCGGTGGCTCCGGTCAACAGGACCTCCCGGAAGTCGGCCGGCGATACGGCATCCGCCGGCGACTCCTGGCTGACGGCTCCATGAATGAAGCGTCGCATGACTTGCACGTCTCTGTGACACTGTGGCGGCAGCGCCCCGACCAGCGGCGGCACTTTCGTCTCGGCGGAGGAGATTTCACCCATGGTTTGTTTTCCGGTGGTCTGTGGTCTGTATGGAGCGTCGTTCCATCGGTGTTGACGGCGGTCAGCCCGCGGCGATCTCTTCCGGGAGACCCGGCTCGACGCCGGCCCCGCGCGGGAAGTGGTCTTCGAGCCGGTTGGCGAAGACGGATGGTGCGCGGCAGACCCGTTGCCGGGCGGCAAGTTGAGCGTCTTCGGACCCGGCCGCATCCGTCTCGGCCTGGTCTCCGTCGGCGTCCTTCTTCCCGTGGATAATGTCCTGCGCCAACGAGAGCGCGGAAGCCGTGGTCATCAACTCCAATGCGCTCACGCGGTGGTTGAACTGCGTCTGGATGAAGGTCCCCAACTCGGCCACCGAGATCGACGTCAGCCCGAAGCTCGACAACGGCTCCTCCACTCCGCCCTCGTCATGACCGCAGAGCTCCGCGACCTTGCCGGCGATCTGCGCTACCACGGCGTCGACCGTCAACTCCCCGGCCGCCCCCACCTCGAAGGCGTCCTGGTTCGGCAGCAAACGTCCGACGCGCATATAGTCCGGGGAGTCGACCCGCCACGCCGGGCTCTCGAACAAGGCCGTGATCAAGTGGTCCCGGTCGGGCATGGAGCGCATGGCGTAGTCCAGGTTGGAGACGGCGAACTGGCTGCTCACCGGCGGAATGCCGGCGGCCCTCATCAGTCGCAGCACCGGGAGGCTGCGCGCGGCCATGCCGGCGTCGGCAACGGCGGCCATGTTGTAGGCCAGACCGGGCAGGCCCTGCCGTCGGCGGTACGCGGCCAAGCCGTCCAGAAAGGCGTTGGCGGCGCTGTAGTTGACCTGTCCGGGATTGCCCAACACCGAGGAGGTCGATGAAAACAGCACGAAGTGGTCGAGGGCGCAGGCGGCGGTGGCCCGGTGGAGATGGAGGGCTCCGGAGGCCTTGGGGGCGAAGACCTTCGCCACGGATTCCTCCGTCATGTCCACCAGCAGACCGTCGTCGAGCAAGCCGGCCAGGTGAAACACGCCCTTCAGGGGCCTCTTCAATCCGGCGATACAGCGTTGGACATCCTCTTCCATCGCCACGTCGCCCGATACGATATCGAATTCGACCTCCTCATCCATGTAGGTCAAGGCGCCCGACCGGCGGATCCAATCGGCATCCCGGCGGCGCTCGGGGTCGCGGTCCATGAGCGTGAGGTGGCGAGCGCCGGCAGCCACCAGGTAGGGCAGCAACCGCATCCCGAAGCCGCCGAGGCCGCCGGTCACCAGGTAGGTGGCGTCGGGGTCGAGGAACGGCCGCACGTCGGCCACCGTGAACCCGGCGTCCTCGGACGCTTGCGGCGCCTTGAGCACCAGCTTTCCCTGATGCTGGCCGGTGGTCATCAAGCGGAGCGCCTTTGCGTAATCCTTGTACGGAAAGACGGTTACCGGCAACGGTGGCAGCGCGCCTTGATCGAGCAGGTCCAGGCAAGCCTGGGAGAGTTGATGGGTGAGGAACGGGTCGTCGATCATCAAACGGTCCACGTCGATGGCCGCGAACCGCAGGTTCTTGCGGAAGATGCGCAGACCGAGATCGTTGTCCTGGTAGATGTCCACCTTGCCGATCTCGCAATGCCACCCGCCCGGCCGCAGCGCCCGCAGGCACAACTCGACGTGGCGCCCGGCCAGGGAGTTCAATACGACATCGACGCCCTCGCCGGCGGTCGCTTCCATCAGGCTGTCGTACCAGTCGAAGCTGTGCGAGTCGAAGGCCGCGCGCACGCCCAGCGCCCTCAATTGTTCACGTTTGCTCTCGCTTCCGGCCGTGGCGTAGATCTCCGCTCCCGCGTGTTTGGCAAGGGCGATGGCGGCCTGTCCGACGCCGCCCATGGCAGAGTGGATGAGAACGCGTTGACCCTGCCGCAAGCGGGCCAGATGGATCAGCGAATAGTAGCCGGTGACGTACACGGACAGCGATGACGCGGCCTCTTCCATACTCAGACGGCCGGGCTTGCCGAAAACCAGATGTTCGTTGAGCACCACCCGATTGGCGATGCACCCGCCGGTGGTGAACGCCACCTCGTCGCCCACCCGGCAATGGGCCACGCCCGGCCCGACGCGGCGGACGGTGCCGGCGCCCTCGATTCCGACTTCGCGGCCGAGAGCCGACCGCTCGTATGCCAGCGCCGGCAACAACCCCAGCGTCACCATGACGTCGCGGAAGTTGAGGGCTGCCGCCTCCACCCCTATTTCCACGTCGCGCGGCTTCAGCGGCGGTAGCTCGCGGGTCTTCATCCCCAGGCCGGTGATCTGGCCCGGGTTGTCGAGAGTGAGCCGGTACGCGGCCTCCTCGCCGGCGGGCACCAGCGGATATCGATCCCGGATGCTGACAAGCCGGGGCGCCCACAACCGGTTCCCGCGCACCGCCAGCTCGCGCTCGCGCAAATCGCAGCGGGCGAGTTCCGCCAAGGTCTCCAGGTCTTCCTGGGCGCCCAGGTCCACAAGACGGAACCGGATCCCCGCTTCTTCGCCGATCTCGAGGTCCATGCTCCGGACCGCTCCCCACAACGCGCCGCCGCGCGGCTCCTCCACCTCGAAGGCAGCACCCTGCGTCACCACGGTCACGCGGCACGGATGCTTCGCGTCCTCCATTCTGGCGAGCACCAGGGCCCGGACCAGTGCGATGAGCCGCGCCGACACCTTCTCGCCCGTCGTATCCCGCGGGTCTCTGCCGCAGAAGAAGTCGATGGCCCGCACCCCGGTGACTTCCGGCCACTCCGCAAGCGACTCGAAGTCTCCCGCGGCAACGGTCTCCCAGGGGATCCGGCGCAGGTCGGGCGCATCGAGCAGGGAGGCCCAGTCCTCCGCACAGCTCTCCGCCTCGCCTAGAACCCACCGCGGGCCGGGAAGATCCCCTGGGTCACCCGCATCGGGACGGGCCTGGGAGGCCTGCAGCAGGGTGGTGCGCCGGCCTGCGCGAATCGTAACCCAGCCGGCGCCCGGCTCGATGACGTCGCCCTCGTCGTGGCACACCAGGGCCAGGCCGCCGGCGACCGCCAGTCTGTGCAGGAAAACCCACCGCTCCGGCCCGAAGTCTCCGGCATCCCGATGCAGAAAGATGATCTCGGCGGCGCCCGGACGCAGCAGGCCTTCTTCCAGTTGCCGCTCAACGGCGGGGTCAAGGCTTTCGAAACGGACCGCGGCCCCCTGCTGGTGGAAGGCCTCGTAGTGGGCCCGGCTACTCTCCTCGCTGTCGCTCACGAGCCAGAACTCGGACTGCCCGCCCGGACCCGAAAGCCCCTCGACGCACTGCTTGAGAATCGTCTGGTCGGGTCCGCGATCGCCGGCGAACTCGACGACGTGGCAGGCATGACCAGGGCCTCCGTCGGGCCGTTCCAGGGCCGCGATCAACGCGGCGGGCTCGATCTCGCCGCCGGGCAGCCGGTCCACGAGAGCCGGTCCGGTGGGGAGGAATTTCGGCTGCCAGGAGATCCCGTGCTTGCTGCGCGGCAGGTCGCCCCAGCGCGGATTGGATACGAAGGATATGTACTTGTCGATGTGGGCGATGAGGTTTCCGGTGGCGTTGTCGTAGAAGCTCACGCTGCCGCCGGTGGTTTCGCCGTAGTGAACCGTATACTGACCTTTCTCGTTCACATGGTACCAGCCGTCGGCGGGCTTGGTGACGAGAACGGTGATCCGCGGCGACGTCGGCGCGCCCAGGAACGTCACGCCCTCGGCCCGCTGCGGTATGGCGAAATGATCGCTGCCGAGCATCAGGTTGTACAGGAATATCTGCAGGCCTCCGTCCAGCAAGGGGACGGACGCGACATACCCCTCGTCGTCGCCGGCCTTCCACAGGCTCTCGTCCATCTCCACGTCCACAAGATAGGCGCGGGTGGCCATGTCCATCCGGACCTGCTTCATGGTCCTGAAATTGGGGCCGTATTGAAACGTCTCGCTGAGCGCGGCTTCGAAGCGTTCGTAACAATCGCTTTCGTCGGCGAGGACCGAGCGCTCGAAGCGGGCCATGTCGATGTCCGCCAGGCGGGCCGGCACCTCCAGCGCCGGGGCGCCGCTCAGCCGGCGCACCTTGCCGCGGCAATGCATCTCGCTTCCGGCGTCGACGTCGAAGGAGCGGGAGGAGATGGTGAAAGTGAACTCGTCGGGAGCGTTCGCCACCGGGTGCACGGCCGTCTGCAGGCGCACCGGCGTCTTGGGAATGGGACAGGGCTGGAGGAACTCGAGGACCTCGATATGGACCGGCGCTCCCTCGAACGCCTCCAGGACCAGCTCGATGTAGCCGGCCGCCGGCATGATGGCCGCGTAATGGACGAGGTGCTCCGCCAGCCAGGGAAAGTCCTTGTCGGAAAGGCGCGCTTCGAAGAGCATGTGATCGGAAGGCACCTTGTGCCCCACCAGCGGACCGTGGGAGTACTGGCCCTGCCGGATGAACATCTCGTCATCGCACAGGACGTCGATGGTCGCCTGCTCTTCTCTCGGATGGCCGGGCAGCAGGTGGGCGACGGGCTCGGGGCGCGGATACTGGGCGGTGAAATCCAGGTCCACGCCGGCCCTGAAAAGGGCGCCCAGCGCCTCCTGGAAGTTGCGGCAGACGTCGGCGTCACGCATCAGCGTCGGAATGCAGAAAGACCCCTGAGCATTGCCTTCCAGGCACTGCGCGATGACCGGCTGCAGGGCGCTGTGGGGCGCGATTTCAAGCACCACGTCGGGCCGGTATTCCCGCTGGATGGTTTCCATCGCCGCCGCGAACCGCACGGGCCGGCGGATATTGGACCACCAGTAGGCGTTGTCCAGCCGCTCCGCCTGCTCGCCGGTCACCGAAGAAACGAGCGGAACGTCGGCGTCGATGGCGCGCCCGTTCAGGAAGGACAGGGTCGACAGCGCGTCGTCCCGGAGCGGGTCCATGACGCTGGAATGGAAGGCGATGTTGCCCGGCAGCAGCCGGTTCTGCAGGCGGCGGCGGTCCAGCTCCGCCATGATGGGCTCCAGGGCGGCCTCCTTGCCGCAGATGACCGTGCTGGCCGGCGCGTTCTCGCACGCGATCTCCACCGGGGCCGGCCCTTCCTCGGGGCGAAACGGAACCCCCAGCGCGTCGAGCAACTCCTCCACGCCCGGCCGGCCGAGGCCGACGGCCAGCATGCGACCCGAGCCGGACGTGCGCTGCTGCAACGTGGCGCGATGAAAGACCAGCCGCGTCGCTTCCGCCAGCGAGAGCGCTCCGCAGGCGTAGGCGGCGGCCACCTCGCCGGAACTGTGGCCCACCACGCAGTCCGGATAGACTCCCCAGGTCTTGAACAGCTCCACCAGCGCGCACTGGAGCATGAAGATGACGGGTTGGGCCAGCTCGACCTCATCGAGCGCCTCCTGGGGGGCGGAGAAGCAGGCGCCGCGCAACGAGACCTCCGAATGCTCCCGCCAGTACTCCTCGACGGCGTCGACCACGCGCCGGAAAACCGGGTCGGCGTCGTAGAGAGCGCGGCCGCAACCGGACCACTGGGTGCCCTGTCCGGAGAAGACCATGGCCAGCCGCTTTTCTCCCGGTTCCGTCGTGGCCGCAGATGAGGGATCTTCTCCGAAGGCGTCCAGCGCCGCCATCAGTTCCTGCCGATTGCGGACCGCAAACGCCGCGCGGACGGGGAAGTGGGTGCGGCGGCGGCTGAGATTGCCCGCCAGCGTGTAAAGGTCGATGTCACGCCCGGCCAGCGCATCGCGCAGCTCCGCCGCGCTCCGCGTCAGCGTGGCGGAGGTACGAGCCGACAGCGGGATCATGAAGCCTGCCTCCGGCGCCGGGGCCGCGGACCAGATCCGCGGCCGGGCCGGGCGATACTCCCCTACCACGCAGTGCCCGTTGGCGCCGCCGAAGCCGAAGGAATTGATGCCCACCACGACCGGATGGTCGGGAAAGGGCTCACAGGCGGTCTGCACCTGCATGGGGCAACGCTCGAAGTCGATCTCCGGATTCGGCACGAGGAAATTTTTGGATATCGGCGCAAACGTGCGCCGCTGCATCATCAGGACGACCTTGAGCAGGGCGCAGTGGAAGGCCGCGGCCTCCATGTGGCCCACGTTGCTCTTGACACTGGCGATCCGCAGCGGAACCGCGCGATCGGGACCGCCGAACGCTTCCGCAATGGCGTTGCCTTCGATGCGGTCGCCCACCACGGTTCCGGTGGCATGGGCCTCGATGTAGTCGAAATCCGTTTGCGCGTGACCCGCGCGGGCACCGGCCGTGCGCATCAGCGCGATCTGCGCATGACGCGTCGGCGCGGTAATGTAACGCCCTTGGGCCAGGCCGGCGGCGCCATCGGCGGTGCCGGCCGCGTTGACCGCGGTGGCTTCCACCACGGCATGGATGGGGTCCCCGTCGCGTTCGGCCGCCTCCAGGGGTTTGACGGCGTAGACGAACGCTCCCTCCGAGCGCATGTACCCGTTGGCTTCCGCGTCAAAGGAATGGCACTTGCCTTCCGGGCTGATGACGCCCAGTGCGTTGAAAGAGGCGCTCACCCGGGCCGTGCCCAGGTAGTTCACGGACCCGACCACGGCCTGCTCGCAGTCGCCGTACCGCAGGGCGCTCACCGCGGCGTGCAAGGCGGTCAGGCTGGCGGAACACGCCGTGCAATAGGTGGTGGACGGCCCCATCAGGTTGAAGTGGTACGAGATGCGATTGGCCAGCATGGCCAGGCTGATGCTCATGACGTCGAACTGGGTGGAGCCGTACAGGGAACGCCAGTTGGCCACCGGGGGAACCTGCGCGCCGATGAATACGCCGGTGGGACTGTCCCGCAAGGAATGAAGATCCCAACCGGCCCGCTCGAAGGCCTCCCAGGCGCAACAAAGCAACATCCTGACCTGGGGATCCATGGCCAGCATCTCGTTGTGGGACAGCCCGAAGAAGCCGCGGTCGAAGAGCTTCTCGACGTCGTCGCGAATCAACCCCTCGTAGGGGCTCGCGAAACGGCCCGGGCCGGAGAACGCGCCGATGGGCTGATAGCCCTTGCCGTAGCGGCCGGTCACCGGTTCCCGGACGATTTCCCGTTCGCTGAGCAGACGCCAGAAGTCGTCATCGGTGCGGATACCGCCCGGCATGCGGTAGCTGTATCCTACGATGGCGATGGGAGCTTCGGGCTTCATGGTCTTGGCCCCGTTCCCATGGAAGGAATCCGGACCTCCGGGAGCACCTCTTGACGATTCCCTACTCGGTCTTCGTGATAACTTCGTTCAGGGTCGCCTCCGCTGCCTTGAACATGTCCGCAAGAATCTGCTGGCGGCGCGCCCTCAACTGTTCCACCCGTTGCCACAATACATCCCTGATCTCGGTGACGGCTCTTTCACGTGTCTGGGCCGAGAGAGTCGTGCCGTTCCTGAACTCGTACTTCTCTACGGTGAACTCGGCGATGTCGAGGATGTTGTCGCCGACCACGTTGAAGTCCACCGAGCTTCGAATCGTTCCGATTTTTTCTTCCGTGTCTTTCGGGGCATCCGCCATCGTTTCCTCCTGCCATTTTCACTCGTCGCCTATGGGCCCATGCGACGCATTGGCCCGATTGATACGAACCGAAACTAGTCTTTCTCGAACGCGGCCACTGCCGCCGCCTGGGAATCGTAGACCGGGATGACCTTGTCGAAACCGCTGACCTCGACGATGCCTCGAACGCCTTCGTGAAGCGCACAAATGGCAAACTTCTTTCCCGGCTCGTTGAATCTCTTGGCAACGGTCAGAGCGACCCTCAGACCGGCGCTGCTGAGGAAGGTCACCTGCTCGAAGTCCAGGATCAAGGCATCGTCGGACGGGTCGACTCCGCTTTCCAACATGCGCTCGAACAGGTCGGCATTGGCGCTGCTGAAACGACCCACCAACATCGCGATGACGATGCTTCCCTTCCGGCCCCACTTGATATCGACGTCCATAGGTTGCAACTCCTTTCAACTCATGCGTGGACCCCTACGGGTGTATCGTTTCCAGGAACCAGTCCGTGGGTATCTCCCTCCCCAGTCCCTCGTCTTTCGCCAACTCCAGCACCCTGGCACCCACCGCCGCGAACTGAATGCCCATACCGACGTTGTTCTTGTACACGGTGATGTCGGCGTCACGGGTCCGACCCGGCGCCTCGCCCACCATAAGCTTGCCCAGCTCGTGAATCTTGTCCCAGCCGAACACCCCCTCCTCGATGGGCTTCAGCAGGTCGGGGTGACCCGCGTACTCGGACTGGGCCCGGGAGTTGATCACGATCACGTCGGCCCGGCGCAACGTCACCTCGTCCAGCTCGATGCGCTTGACCGATTCATCGCTGTTCACGATGGAGCCTACGTGCGTGCCCTCCTCCAGCCACTCTCCCTTGAACGTCGGCTCGTTGGTGTTGGTGGCGGACATGACGATGTCCGACCCCGCCACGACCTCCCTGGGATCGTCCGTGGCGGTGACCGGTATCCCCAGACGTTCGTTCCATTCCGCGGCGAATGACCGCCGGTGATCCGGGTTGGGGCTGAAGACCTTGACCTTCTCGAGCTTCCTCACCTTCGCGATGGCCTCGATATGGGCTCCCGCCTGGAGACCCGAGCCGAAGAGCCCGAGCACGCGGGCGTCCTCCCGGGCCAGATACTTGACGCCCAGGGCGCTGGTGGCCCCCACTCGGGCCTTCTGCAGGAATCCGTCCTGGATGATGGCCAGAGGCTCGCCTGTTTCGAGGCTGAAGAGCTGAATCAGACCCACGAACTTCTTCCCGGGCGCGGCCGGGACCTTTTCCTGACGCACCAGCCCGGAAACCCTGGGGAAGTGGACGATGTCCGATGAGAGCCTCAAGGCCATGACGCCGAAGCGGGGCACCGCGCCGTTCATGGTCTTGAGGCGGTAGGACTGCCTGGAACTCTCCAACGAAACGTACGTGTGGGTGCGGAGCTGGTTGACCGCGATCTCCCGGCCCAGGTCCTGGAAAGCCTGCTCCACGGCCTCCAGGCAGACGTCCATGGTAAGCACCTGCTCGACGTCGTCGTTGTTCAGGATGTGGGTCATCGCGCCGGCATCCTCCTTACGTCCGCCCCCTCACGTCTCCGGCATCGGGACGCGCCACCCCATGCTGCGGAGACCCGCCTATGCCTGCGGCTCGATCAGCGACACGGCTCCGGTCTCCAGGTTGTAGCGCCGGCGCAGAATCCGGGTGAGGTCCGCGCTGAGGAACCGGAAGACCACGGCAGGCGGTTCCGCCACCTGCGTCGAATGAATCTGGCCCGTCAGGTACGGGTAGACGACGCCGGGCCCCAGCCTGTGGACCTCCTTGATGCGCAAATCGGCCTGGCCCGCGTTCCTGCCGTCGTCGATGCGCTCGTAGAGCGGTATTTCCGTGAGTCCCGTATAGGCGCCGTAAACCACCCAGCAAGGCCCGTGGTCGTGGGGCGTGTTGCCGTGTCCTTCGGGATGCACGTGACCCATCTGGACGAACCCGAAGTCCGGGTCCCGGTAGAGTTCTCTGGACGGGTCGGCGTCTCGGATGATCTCGGCCATCCAGGGATCGTCCGGACTCGTGGACGCGATCATCCGCTCCATGGCGGCCTTCACCTTGAAGGGCAGCTCCGCGTCTTGACTGTCTCTCCAAAGGGAGCGCAGCTCCTCGATGTAACGGTCGAACGTGTTGCTCGTTGTCGCCGGATCGAGCGCCATTTCACACCTCCTTGGCGGGCTCCTGAGAATCCTTGTTGGAAGCCATCGGACTATCGTCGCCGGATTATACTGCAACACGGTGCGAAAGAACAGAGGGTAAGAACCGAAAGAAGTTCCCAAGCATATCCGTTTTGATATTGGATGCTGAAGAATGGAGATTGTTGGAGACTGCTCAATCAATCCCGGGGCAAAGCAAAGTACCAGCTTGACAACTCCAGACCGTTCGAGGATTATCGGCGAGTTCCGCCACCCGTTGGGCAACGTCTTGCAGCCAACCGCAGCGAGGTGCCGATGCTGTTTCTCAACAACGACGACGTCCACGAGCTGCTGGACATGAAGACCTGTCTGGAAGCCCTGGAAACGGGCTATCAGGACCTCGCGGCGGGCAATGCGGTCCACCGGCCCCGGCTCGACGTCTGGGCGCCCAGCGACGAGCAGGACGCGTTCTTCCGCTGGGGCAGCATGGAAGGGGTGTGCCGGACCTACGGCACCTTCGCCATCCGGATGAAGTCCGACATGGTGCGCTGGCCCGAAGGGGCCAACGAGGAGAAGTACTGCATCGAGCCGGGCACCTTCTGCGGCCTCGTCATGCTCTTCAGCACCAACAACGGAGAGCCCCTGGCGATCATCAACGACGGCGTCATCCAGCACATGCGGGTGGGGGGCGGCGCCGGCCTCGGGGTCAAGTACCTCGCCCGGGAGGATGCCGAAGTGGTGGGCATCATCGGCTCCGGCGGCATGGCGCGCACCTATCTCCAGGCTTTCGCCGAGGTCCGCAAGCTGAAGCGGGTGAAGGTCTACAGCCGCTCCCGGGAACGTCGCGAAGCCTACGCGGCGGAGATGCGGGGCCGCCTCGACCTTCGAGTCGACGTCCTCGACAACCCCGAGGACGTGGTGCGCGGCTCCGACATCGTCTCCACCTGCACGGATTCCATCGTCCCCGTGCTCACCGACCCGGATTGGCTGGAGCCCGGCATGCACGTCACCAACCTGGACCTGCGCGAGTTCGCGGCCGCGGATGTCTGGGACAGGTTCGATGTCACGGTTCGGCTGGGAGACCAGACCATGAGCCGCAAGCACACGGACGCGGACTTCCGGCCATTCCACTTCGCCGGATACACGGCGGGCCAGCCGGAGGAACTGGCCCGCATACCCAAGTCCAGGGTCCACATCGACGAGGAGCAGTACCCGAGGCTCGTGGAAGTGGTCAGGGGCGACGCTCCGGGCCGTTCCTCTCTGGAGCAGATCACCTGCTTCATCAACGTCGGCACCCAGGGCCTGCAGTTCGCCTCTGTGGGCGGAAGATTGTATCAACTGGCCAAGGAACGGGGGGTCGGCCGCGAGCTGCCCACCGAGTGGTTCGTGCAGGATGTCCGGGACTGACGCTCGCGACCCGCGAAGACAACCGGGGAGCCGGCCGCTCCCCTTTTTTGACGGAGCGTTTATGATACTTGCCATCGACAACACCGAAGCGGAGCAACTCCTCGACATGCAGATGAGCCTGGACGCCCTCGAAGAAACCTACCGGGATTTGGGCACCGGGGCCTCCATCACCAGCCCTCGAATCGACCTGCTGACTCCCGATTCCTACGTCGACGACGAGGGCAACAGGCTTCCCGGCGCCCACAGCCTCAAGACCATGTCGGCCTCCACCCAGAAGTACGCGGCTATTCGCTTCCTTACGGACAAGCTCTACTGGCAGGAGCGCCACGGCAACTTCCGCCGCGACCGCACCCCGGGCACCCGGCGGTCCCACAGCGTGACACGGGGTCTGCTGTTCCTGTTCAGCCTCGAGAACGGCGACCTGCTGGCCCTGGTCAGCGAAGGGCACATACGGAACCTCCGAGTGGGCGCCGCCGCGGGCCTGGCGGCGAGATATCTCGCCAAGGTCGACGCCTCCCGGGTCTGTGTGCTGGGCACCGGCTTCATGGCCGGCGCCCACCTGGACGCGATGCTGAAAAGCGTCGAGGGGATCAGATCGGTTCGGGTATTCAGCCCGAACCCGGACCACCGACAGCATTTCATCGAGGATCCCCGCTGGGAGGAGTGCCCCGAAGTGGCGGCCGTGGACAACGCCGAGGAGGCCGTCCGGGGCAGCGACATCGTGGTCATCGCGACCAACGCCCTGACTCCGGTGATCCGGACCGGCTGGCTCGAACCCGGGCAATACCTCTGCACGGTGCGCCACTGCGAGATCGCGCCGGAGACCTTCGCCCGCTTCGACGTCCTCGCGGTCAACTCCAGGGACAACCTGGGACCGACAACCTTCGTTGCCAGGAACCAGCACGGCCCGCTGCCGCCGCAGGTGCTGCTGGACATCGAAAAAGGCTACCCCCCCGGCGATGCGGTCAACATCGACTGGCAGAGCGTTCCCGATCTGCCGGACCTGCTGCTGAACCGCCACCCGGGCCGGACGGATTCCGAGCAGATCACCTGCTTCAACAACAGCGTCGGCTTCGGGCTCCAGTTCGCGGCCCTGGCGGGGAAGGTCTACGAGGCGGCGGTGAGCAAGGGGATGGGACGCGAGATCCCGGAGGAGACGTTTCCGGACCTGTTCTAGGCGGCCGTTGAGGCGGCGTCCGCGGCAGGCCACCTGAAGTAATGTCCGGTGAGCCAGAACACGTCACTGCCCCACGTTGCCCGCCACCTCATGAACCACTAACCGGTCGCGCCCGAGTTCGACATAGTCGGAAGTGTCGAGCGCCGAAACGATCGCTTCCAAATTTCGTTGAAACAAGCCCTCCAGGTCCACATTGCCAATGTTACCCGTCGCAACCAAGAGCAGCTTATAAGGTCTGCGCGTCAAGAGTAACGTGCCTACGAAGTCAGTGTCCTTTGTGACGACGACGCGCGCCTCGCGTAGGGACAACTCGTTGACGTCGGAATCTTCCGTCCGGTTTCCCGTGGGCAAATCACGAGTGTGCAGGACATCGTGCCCCTCGTCTTGCAACCAACGCGCCAACCGCACAGGCAATTGCGCGTCAACGAGAAATCGCATCAGCCAACAGCCTGCACACCCTTCACTTGGCTCAAGCGCGCTGCGAAGGCGAAAACGGCCAATATGTCCTGATGCTCCAAATCGTCGTAGTCCGCAAGGATCTCCTCTTCGGTCATGCCTGCGCTAAGCAATTCCAAGATCATGTCCACGGGGTACCGCAAACCGCGGATACACGGCTTCCCGTGGCAAATCGATGGGTCCGTTGTAATGCGTTCGAGCAGTTCTGAGGATTTCATCCGCCAGGGTCCTCCGTCTCAAACGGCAACGTGCCGAACAAACAGTGGGGTCCGCAACGCTGATCCGTAGGTCATCTTGCCTCAACAGCGATCCGGTAAACAACCATCAGTTCTCCCTACTGAGGATACGGGAGAGGAGCGGGCGCCACAACGCTTCCATCTTCAACGCCGCGTCACTCAGTGCTTCTGCCCATCTTGTCGCTTCTCGCATTTCTCGCAAGGGTATCTTCAGGCATAGAAGCTCGCCGTCCACGTGTTTCTCGAACTTCAGAAATACGACGTACTCGGAATCGTCCTTGGCTACACCTAGACACTTGGCATGGGCCACGGCGTTACGCGCCTCGGCGTATTTCTCGTAAAGGCTGACATGTTTCTCAAGTTTGCTGGCTGCATTGGCGCCACCGGGCAGTTCCCTCAGCCATCCACAGAGTTTCTTCAGCTTGGCTGGATTGCCACTTCTTCCAAACTTCTCGGCACCCCGGTCGAGAGCCAGTCCTCCTGCAGTCGACAGAAGTATCCCCAGAGCCCCGTCTAGGGTGCCCCAAGCCAGTATCAAATCCAGCATCACGTCTCGGTGACGCCGTTCCAGAGGTAGATTGTCCATGTCCCGCTGCTCGCTCTTTCCGATCAACATACAGGGATGGCGTCAGCCGCTCAAAAGGGGGGTACGGAGAGACAGATAGGCTCTGCTGCCCGAAGTCCTTCTGCTCCAGTTTGGCACTGCCGGCAAGTTCTATGGAGTCGGCGGCGGCACCAGCAGCGTCGCGATGGGCTCGGTCCACAGGCGCGGCCCTTCCCTCCCCTTTTCGATCAGGATCCACTTGAGCCACGTCTCGTCGTCCCGGTCCGGGTAGTCCTCGCGCATGTGGCTCATGCGGCTCTCCCGGCGCATCAGCGACGCTTCCAACATGAGCCTGGCGGTCTCCACCATGCACTGCGTCTCCCGCAACCGCACGAAACCATGGACATGGGCGGCGCGGCTGTCAGTGCCGCGCTCGGCGATGGCCTCCAGCTCCCGGAGCGCCTGGCGGAGGCGGTCTTCGTGCTTCAGCACCGAGACCTCGTACGGGAAGATGAGGGTCTGGAGCGCGCGAAGGAGATCGTCGTCTATCTTCTTGTTTCCGTCGCGCCAGCCCGCGGTGACATCTGCCTTGACCAAGCGGGCCTTCCCCTCGGAAACCCGCGGCGCACCCAGCCGCCGGGCGTCGTCCGCGGCGCTCTTGCCGGCGATCCAGCCGGTGCCGTTGCAGGCGCCGATGTGGAAACCGGCGAAGTGGCTTGCGCAGCTCGCCTGGGCCAGTCCGGCCGCCAGCAGGCCGTCCACCGAGGACCGGCACGCCGCGTCGGTCTTGACCCCCAGCTTGGTCATCTGGAACAGCGGGTAATACTCGGTCCTGCCGAACATGTCGATGCGGGCCCGGTCGCCGAGCTTCCGGAAGAAGTAGTCCATCCACGCCACCGAGCTCTGGAGGTACTGCCCGCGCTCTTCTTCCGGGATGAGCGACATGTCCAGGTAGAGGGGCGTCCTTCCCGCCTTCTTTTCGGCGACCATGGCCTTGCTCAGCGCCTGCACGTCGGCCCAGTCCGCCCAGTCGGGCTCGTACCGCTCCATGAACGGCTCGCCTTGGGCGTTGACGAACCTGGCGCCGTCCTGGATGGCGAAGGTGATGCCCTCGAAGTAGAACTTAGGCGTTCCCGGCCGCAGATAGCCGAACTCCGCGTTGGTCAGCACCGCGCCGGCGTCGTAGGCCAGCTGCGTGCCGGTGCCGGTGAGGTCACGGACGAAGCCGGCGCGGAACGTCACGCTGTTGGTGGCCAGGACCGTGACCCCGGCGCGGATGATGACGAACTCGCCGGTGCGGCCGTCGACGCCCAGGGCCCCGGTGACGCGCCCGTCGTTGTCCTGTGCGAGATCGGTGACGAAAACCCGCTCCACCAACTCCACGCCCTCGGCCTCCAATGCCTTGCGCAGGCGCCAGCAGTATTCCAGCCCGCCGCCGTCCGGCTTGAGCACCTTGGTGATCTTGAGGCCGCGGGTGGGACGGCGGACGAAACGGCCGTCTTCCTTGGGGAACACGAGCCCCATCTTCTCCAACTCCAGCAACTGGAAGTGCGAGACCGACAGGACGTCGCGGATGAGCTCCTGCTCGGCGATCCACTCGTTCCCTTCGACGATGTCGCGCACGCAGGCGTCGAGGTCGTCGTCGGGGGTCACCACCACCATCCAGGCGTTGGAGAACGCCGTGTGCCCGGTGCGCCCCACCATGCGGGCGTCCAGCAGGGTGACGCGGCCGGCCGGGAGGTGCCGCCTGGCGCTCAGCGCGGCCCAGAGCCCGCCGGCGCCCGCGCCCACCACCAGCACGTCGGTGTCGATGAGTCTGCCGATCTTGTCGAGCATGTGCGGTCTGTGGCGCCGGCTACCAGGGAAGCGGCCGGCGCCTGACGATGGGGTGGACGTCGATGCACTGCACCGGGCAGAAGATCTCGCAGTTGAAGCAGGTGACGCAGTGCTCCACGTGCTTGAGGACCGGAACCTGCCGTGCGCCCTGCTCCTCCATGTGGATGACGTCCGCGGGGCATACGGGGTCGCAGTCCCCGCAGCTCGTGCATTTCTCGAGGTCGATGTCGATGATCATGACGGAACCGGCAGTGAGGCGCGCCGCTCGGCCTCGGAGGTTAGGGATCCAGACCGAGCAGCCCCGCCGCCGTGCCGCCCATGATCGCTTCCTTGTCCGCGTCGGTCAACGGCAGGCCCCGGATGGCGTCGATGTAGTCCCGCAGCGCGGTCATCCCCTTGCCGGTGTCGGTGCTGACGCCGGTGAAGTCCTGGGGATAGTCGGTGGCGAACACCAGCCGGTCGGGCCGGATGCCCTGGAGGGCGCAGCCCAGGGCGACGGTGCCCCCCTCGAAGCCGGCCATGTCGAAATAGAGCATGTCGAAGTAATGCTCGAAGGGCTTGTCGAGGGTGCCGAAGCGGTACGCCTTGGCCACGAGCCGGTCCTTCACCCCGGCGATGCCGCCGCCGAAGTGGCCGATGACGAACTTGAGGTTGGGGAAGCGTTCGAGCACGCCTCCGGCCACGATGCGGGTGGCGGCCACGGCCAGATCCACCTCCCGTCCCAGGATGCGGGCGAGATCGTAGTCCAGCAGCAGGCCATAGCCCTCGGGGACCATGGCGGGATGGACGAAGATGGGCACGTCCAGCGCGCTGACCGTTTCGTAGAACGGATAGAGCTGTTCCGAGTCCAGCGGCAGGCCCCGGAACTGGGAGGTGGTGGCGACGCCGTGAAGCCCCAGGTCGCCGACGGCCCGGTCGAACTCGGCCATGGCCTCCGGGCCGCCCAGGAGCGGCGCCTGGGCCAGCCCCACGAAGCGCCCGGGATAGCGGCGTTGCAACTCCGCCAGGCTGTCGTTGATGGCGCGGTTGTCCTCCAGGGTCGCGTCCCAACCCAGCAGACACGACAGCACGGATACGTCCACCCCGGCCTCGTCCATGTCGCGGAGCTGCATCTCGGCGTCGTAGAGCCGCGCGTGCATGGTCAGTCGCGGCACGCCCGAATCGAGCTTGGCGAACGACGGCTCTTCGGAGTAGAGGCCGTGCTTCTGGGCGATCTCCTTGGGCACGTAATGATGCTGGAAGTCGACGATCATGAAGAACCTCCACGAGGCAATTGGAAAACCTTCCCGGTGTACGGTGACTCCAGGCGACGGCTTAGGGCGACGGCGAATAGCCCTTGTCCAGCCATTCGCCCAGGTCGGCGCCGAACCACTCGGTGGGGAGCTCGCGACCGAGCCCCTTCTTCTTGCATTCCTCGTAGATGACCGCGCCGGCGGCGGCGAACTGGATGCCGACGCCGGTGTTGCTCTTGTAGTAGATGACCTCGTCGTCGCTCTTGCGCCCGGGGTTCTCGCCGATGAGGACTTGGCCCAGCTCGCAGATATTGTCCCAGCTTATCTTCCCTTCGTCGATGAGATCGAGCATCTCCCGCTGCTGGTTGGTAAGGGAGGTCTGCTTGTTGTTGAGCACGATCAGATCGGCCCGGAGGAAGGTGGCGGCGTCCGCCTCGGTGCGGCTGTGCACGCCGTCGCTGTTGACGATGGTGGTGACGAACTGGCCGGGCACCAGCCACTCGCCATCGAACACCGGCGTGCTGGCGTTGGTGGCGCACATGACGATGTCCGCGCCCTCCACCACCGCCCTGGCGTTGTCCACCGGGCGCACCTGGATGTCCAGCTTGCCGGTCATCTCCATGGCGAACCCTTCCCGGTGCTCCTTCGTGACGCTGTACACGCGCACCTCGCGCACGTCCCGGACCGCGCAGATGGCGGCCAGGTTTTGCTCGGCCTCGTTGCCCGAGCCGAACAGCCCCACCACCTGGCTGTCCTCCCGGGACAGCGCGCGGGTGGCGACGCCGGTAGTCGCGCCCACCCGGATCGATGAAAGGCTGAAGTCATGGATGATGGCCAGGGGCTGGGCGTCCTCGAGGCTGAACAGCAGCACGAAGCCCCAGCTCCGACGCGCCGGGTAGGGATAGTCCATGCGCTTCAAACCGTCCACGACCCGCTCCCGGACGACGATGGAGTCGTAGCGGAGCGCCGCCACCCCCGAACTCGGCACCGCGCCAGGGATGATGTTGGCCATGTAGCCGTCGGAATCGCGGTCCGGCGGCACCTTGTAGCGGGTGCGCGGCCGGTTGACCGCGATGCCCCGCGCCTCCTCGGCAAAGGCCCGCTCCATGTCGTCGATGATGTTCTCCACGCGAAGCACCTGCTTCACGTCGGGATCGGTGATCAACAGCATTGGCAACTCCCCTTTTCAGCCCGCAAGGACGGACGGATCGAGCCGGCGCGCATTCACGCCGGACGGTCCGGCATCGGATGCGGTTCCCATGAACAGCCCCATGTCTATCAGATCGATAGCGGCGTGACGAACACGCACGCCGCAACGCATCTTGCCGCCCTCCGCGCCCCTCTGGTACACTCGAAACCGTGACGTGATCGGAATCCGACCGTCACGCCCGCATAACCAACCACGAGCCGTTAGCTCAGCAGGTAGAGCATCTGCCTTTTAAGCAGAGGGTCGCCGGTTCGATCCCGGCACGGCTCACCAATAAATTCAATAACTTAGGTGAATTCGAGAAGTATAGGATAGAGTCAAGTAAGCAATAAGTAAGCGGACTCCGGGATCAAGTTTCAGTCGGGGTAGTCGGGAGGCCTTGGAGGCCCTTCCCTATCTACTTCGGGCGAATAGACTTTTACGCCTACAAGGTATGCCTCCATCTGGTGGAGAAATTGGATTGCCTTCTCTATTGCCTCTTTTTCGCTGGACGCAAGCGGCTTCGTTTGATGAACGGCGTTATTGCGCACCTTCAAAGCCTTTTCGACGGCGGCTTTCGTGACATGCGGAAATATCTCCATTTCGTAGCCGAGTCGCACCTTCGAACGGAGAGACCGGGGCAGGGTCGCTTTAAGATCCTTATTTTCTTTGCTGCTCAACTGTAAGGGATTCTGGGAGCCGCGACGGCGGTTAAGCAGGACCAATATTGCGTCTGTTAGTCGTCGCTCGAAACTAGCACTGACCAGCGCGATCGCTGCGCGGGGCGGGCTCTCGTCCAACTCCCGGTAGTAGTAGGTTATTGGGTCTTCGGTGTCGGGCTCAAATGACCTTTTTGATTTCCTCATTATGTTAAATTCCTCCTACTCCGTTAGTTGACTTAATCGTCTCCGATCAACCCCGTAACGCTCGCCGCTTCCGTGATGGGCATACCGCCGCCCACCAGGGATTGAAACGCTCGCGCCCTGCCTTGGATATCCGATGCATGGAGCCCGGACAGGTCTAGGCTTAGAGGCTCATTTCGCTGCAGGGCGATTGGCGCCCGGCCCCGGAAGCGGGCCGCTGCCATAATCAGCCCCACTCGCCACCGCTACCGCGCTTCTTGTTTCGCACTACGCGTTCCGCGACCTCGGAGCAGTCCCTACATAAGGCGAGAACGCGATCATCCGCCGGATGATACGCCACGGTCGCAGGCATTTTGTCGCAACTCCGGCAGACATCTATCCCGGCCTTCGCGAAGTCGAGCACGGGTTGCCGATTCTCTAAGGGCAAGGGCAGGTAGTCTCGGTGAATGTCGCAGGCCGCAAGGATTTGGCCCACTGCATCGGTCCATATGAGTTCCGCGTTTCTCTCTTTGCACTCGTTGCATTTCATAACTGGTTTCCTTTCCATCGCTGTGGCGCCTCATCGGCGGGCCGCGCCCTCGCCGGGTCCTCTTGATCCCTGTAGGCCCCTCGGTCGGCTGGACGGTCTGAGCCTCGATCCACGCATTCAGCTCGGCACCGCTGAAGGCAACGCGCGAGCCGAGCTTGATGAACGTCAGCCGGCGGCGCTCGCAACGCCAGTGCACCTAGGTCGAGTACGGCGCCAGCGCCAAGAGCGCGGCGTCATCCGTATTGTAGCTTGTTGTCGTCGAACATCAGATATTGCCCCCTTTTTATGGACGTTGGAGGCAGTTTGCACGGAAGTGCGGAGAGAATGCAGCAGGTAATGACGGTACTTTTTCAAGCCCCCTTTCGTCCCTACGGTCCGTTTCTTCTCCTCCGCAGGTGGTCGGGTTTGTACTTCTGCCAAGCTTTTCGGACGGTCTCGTAGTCCAACCCCAACTTCTTGCCAACCACCGCACAGGCAGAGATGGGCCTATAGCGTTTGCCCGCATCCTTGAGATCTTGCTTGTATCGTTTTGTGTCTCGTCTGGACTCGTAGGGCCTCCCGGTGAGAGACTTGATAGACATCAACGCGTCGGCGATGAGGGTGTGGACAATGGTCTCTCTGGGCCGACCGTCGGGTGTTGGCATCGACCGGATACCCGCTGCGACGTCGACTGCCCACTCAATCAGTTCCTCCGCTGCGTCGCGTTCCCATCCTTGCCCGAGCACTTTCGAGCTGGCCAGCAGAGACAGGTCTGTCCGGAACCGGCGTACGGCCGCCTGCAACAACTTCCACGCCACCGGATCTTCTCTGGACGCCGCGATGTAGAGTGACCACACTTCGGGACGCATGACACGTTCAAGCCGGTGCGGTTCTCGGTGCACCAACTTGTCGAAGAAGAGATCGGGATCGTGGACGCCATTTGTCCAGAACTGCACATCTTCGTGTAGCGAGTCCAACAGATCGGCTTCGTCTATAGGGGGATCGCCCCACTTCACAACGGGCGATGAACGAAGCCCTCGCATCAACGCAGCAATCTTTTTGTCCTCATTCATGATGGCCCTCCATCGCCGCCGCCGTGACGCTGGCGCCCTTCTCGACGGCTTCCGCCAGCACGTCGCGGGGCACCCCGAACGTAGCGGTTGTTCATTGCCAACGTCTTACGCCAACACGTCACGCAGGATGTAGGCGTTCACCCCGGCACCGGCCAATCGGGTTGCAAGGGAGCACCAAAGATCATGCAGCCGCACATCTACGAGCCCGGCGTCCTTCACCGCCTCGGCGAACACGGAGCGGGTGAGTTCGTAGCCCACGGCCGTCCCGACCTTGGCGCCGGCGAATACCCACGAGTTGGCGTTGACGTGCGGGAGCGCGTCCGGCAAGTTTACCACGGCCTCGGGCAAGGGCAGGACACGCGGCCCGGTTTTAGTCTCCAGGGCCGCCCGTCCCGTTTCGAGGGTCACCCGTTCCTAGGCCATCCCCATCGCCGGTTCCGATCCCGGCACGGCTCACCAACCCAATCGATAGGTTCCCACATTCACCCACGGATCGGACGGTTCCCGATTCGTTCCATGGCCCTGGAACCGGTATCCATCCAATGTGAAGAAAGGCACGGGTAACCCGCAGGTCACGTCTACGCGACGGGACTGCGGCCACGGTACCGACCGAAAGAAAAGCATGCTTCATCGCAGTCGCCGCACTGGCAGCGATGCTGCTGGTACCGCTCCGCGCCAACGCAATCCAAGAGGAAACCGTCGTCTACCACGAGACCGTCAAGGATTTTCTCGCCATACCCGACAACCCTCGAAATCACCGGCGCTGATCTTCATGCATGATTTCGGCGGGCTAAACGACGAAATGCGGAAGCAGGCCAAGGCGTTTGCCGCCGCCGGGTTCGTTGCGTTGGCCCTGGATGCGTTCGACAGCAAGACCTATGACTCTGCGGAGGCGGCTCAAGCCGTCACTCGTGAGCAGATCAAGAAATGCGATCCCTGTGCGGTGTTCCGCAACACGAAGAGTGGGCTCGCCTATCTGCGGTCCATGCCGCAGGTGGAAGGCTCACGCGTGGCGGTAGCAGGCTGGGGGTACGGAGCCGCGTGGTCCTTCGCATGGCGGTAGCCGGTTTCGACATCGGCGCGTCCGCCGTCTACAACAGCGACAGCGGCGGCGCTCATCGCCCACTATCCGTCCGACGGCGAGGTCGACGTCGTAAAGGACTTCGCCACGCGCGTCACGGCGCGCAAGTCCACCTCTATCAAGCCACGAAGAAACGTTTCGACGTGGAGGACGGACCGGCCTTCAACGCAGCCTCGCCCACCAGCGGACCGTGGACTTTCTGAAACGCCGCCTCTGAAGAACACAGGCCCGTTTTGGTGGTGCTAATCGTAAACCAGATTTACAATTAGCACGGCAGGGAAGGCGCCTGGGGTTCGAGTTCAAGACGTCATCGAGCCCCAGGCTCTCGCCCGGCAACCGGCGGGCCGCCGGCATGGCCGCCGGCATTTTGGATCTGGACCAACTGTTTATCGTCGTTCCGCGGGGGAACGCGTACCCGATCGAAGCCGACCGGGTCTGGGTGACGCCGCTCGACGAACTCGACAGGCGCCTCTAACGCGGATCAGCTCAGCGTCCACTCCTGTCCGTCGATGGGGTCGCCGTCGACGCACACGTAGTCCATCTCGTCCTCCGTCCGGGGGTTCTCCCCTGTGGCGTCGACTCGCCGGACACCTTTCCGGTCGGACTTGTAGGCGGCGAAGCGCAGCAACGCCAACGGCGTGTCGCCGGAGCTCTCGAACTGGTAGAAGTGCCCCTCCGGGAGAAGGATGCCGTCGCCCTTCCCCAGCACCGTGGCCTTCTCGTCCTTGTCGAAGAACGTCGCCTGCCCGTCGAGCACAACGAACATGTGGTCCTCGCCCGGGTGCGTATGAAGCTTGTTCTTCCGGCCCGGCGCGTAATAGTTGAGACCGCTCATGAGAACGTCGGTCCGCACCAGCGGCATGTGGCTTCGGCCGTCGGTGATACAGGGGGTCTTGACCGTAAAAGTTGTTGCTGCCATGTCTCTCCTCCTTTGGGGATGGTTCATTCGGTTGGGCGTATCCTCGATGGCCTATCCCCCATTCCGATAGAAATTTCAAGGCCCTTTGGCTAGGATTGGCGGAATGGACGCTACCTACGTCATCGTGGTGCGGCACGGTGAAACCCACTGGAACATCGAGGGCCGGCGGCAGGGCCACCTGGACAGCACGCTGACCGAAAAGGGACACGCTCAGGCGGAAGCGCTGTCCGAGCGGTTCACTCCCGAGAGTTGCAGCGCCATCTACAGCAGCGACCTCGGCCGCGCCTTTGAGACCGCCAGGATCATCGCGCGCAAGACCGGCCACGAAGTCGTTGTCGACGAGCGCCTGCGCGAGCGCAACCTCGGCATCTTCCAGGGACTCAACGGCGACGAGATCCGCGAGCGCTTCCCCGCCGAGTACGAGGAGCATCGCAACGGCGGCGCCGACCACGCGGTGCCCTCGGGAGAAAGCTTCCGGAATCAGACCAAGCGGAACATGCTGTGCCTGGAGGAGCTGGCGCAACGGCACGCCGGAGAGACCATCATGGTGGTCACCCACGGCGGCGTCCTGAGCGCGCTCTTCCGGCACACTCTCGCCATCCCGCTGGACGCGCCCCGGCGTTTCTCCTTCAAGAACGCCAGCATCAACCTCTTCAAGTGCCAGGACGGGGTCTGGGGACTGGAGACCTGGGGCGACATCGCCCATCTGCAGCAACTGGGCGCCCTCGACCTGTCCTACTTCTGATCTCGAGCCTGCCGGATTGACAGGCATACCGTCATCGGATACTTGCGTTACTGGCACGGGAACACCACGACATGGACGAAGAAAGATCGGCAGGAGCCAGGTTCCGGCGCGCCGTGCGGGAAGAACGCCCGCTTCAGGTCGTCGGAGCCATCAACGCCTACTGCGCGCTGCTGGCGCAACGGCAGGGTTTCCGCGCGCTCTACCTCTCCGGAGCGGGGGTCGCCAACGCCTCCTTCGCCCAGCCGGACCTGGGCATCACCACCCTGAACGACGTGCTGGAGGACGTGCGGCGGATCACCGGGGCGAGCCCGCTGCCGTTGCTGGTGGACATCGACACCGGCTGGGGCACGGCCTTCAATATCTCCCGCACCATACGCGAGATGATCCGGGGCGGCGCGGCGGCGGTCCACATGGAGGACCAGGTCCAGGCCAAGCGCTGCGGCCACCGGCCCAACAAGCAGATCGTCTCCAGCGACGAGATGGTGGACCGGATCAAGGCGGCGGCCGACGGGCGCATCGACGACCAGTTCGTGATCATGGCGCGCACCGACGCCTTCGCCAGCGAGGGGCTGGACGCCGCGCTGGAACGGGTACGGCGCTACGTCGAGGCCGGCGCCGACATGATCTTTCCCGAAGCGGTGCACACGCTGGAAGACTACCGCGCCTTCTGCGGGAGCGCGGAGGTGCCGGTGCTGGCCAACTTGACCGAGTTCGGCCGCACGCCGCTGTTCGGCGTCGACGAGCTGCGGGAGGCCGGGGTGGGCCTGGTGCTCTATCCGCTGTCGGCGTTCCGCGCCATGAGTCGGACCGCCACGGACGTCTACCGCACGATCCGCGAGGACGGCACCCAGAGCGGCGTGACCGACCGGATGCAGACCCGGGAGCAGCTCTACGAAGTCCTCGGCTACCACGACTACGAGCAGAAGCTGGACGCGCTGTTCAGCAAGGAATAGGGTCCGACCCGATCCCGCCATGACCGACTCTTCCGTGCGCGACGCCCAAAGGCCTCAACCGGATACCGTCCTCGCCGACATGGCCGCCTATGCCCTGTCCGGCGGGCCGTTCTCGGACGAGGCGCGGGAGACGGCGCGGCTGTGCCTCATGGACAGCTTGGGCTGCGCGCTGGCGGCGCTGGAGTTCCCCGCCTGCACCAAGCTGCTGGGGCCGGTGGTGCCCGGCGCGGTCATGCCCGGGGGCGCCCGGGTTCCCGGCACCGCCCACGAGCTCGATCCGGTGCAGGCCGCCTTCAACATCGGCGCCATGATCCGCTGGCTCGACTTCAACGACACCTTCCTGGCGGCGGAATGGGGACACCCTTCGGACAACCTGGGAGCGATCCTGGCCGTGGCGGACTACCTCGACCGGAACGCGGGGGATGCAGGCGCCGTCACCATGGGCGACGTGCTGACGGCCATGATCAAGGCCCACGAGATCCAGGGCGTCATCGCCCTGGAGAACAGTTTCAACCGCGTGGGGCTGGACCACGTGCTGCTGGTGCGGGTGGCCAGCACGGCGGTGGCGGCGGCCATGCTCGGCGGCGACCATGACCAGGTGGTGAACGCCCTCTCCAACGCCTGGATCGACGGCGGCGCCCTGCGCACCTACCGGCACGCGCCCAACACCGGCTCGCGCAAGAGCTGGGCCGCCGGCGACGCCGCCGGCCGCGCGGTGCGGCTGGCGCTGATGGCGCTCCAGGGCGAGATGGGCTACCCCTCGGCGCTCTCGGCCAAGGGCTGGGGCTACTACGACGTGCTCTTCAAGGGCCGCCCGTTCTCGTTCAGCCAGCCCTACGGCAGCTACGTCATGGAGAACGTGCTGTTCAAGATCTCCTTTCCCGCGGAGTTCCACGCCCAGACCGCGGTGGAAGCGGCCCTGGAGCTGCACGGCGCCGTGAAGGACCGGATCGAGGACGTCGAGCGCATCGTCATCGAGACCCAGGAGGCCGGTTCCCGGATCATCGACAAGACCGGACCGCTGGACAACCCCGCCGACCGGGACCACTGCATCCAGTACATGGTGGCGGTGCCGCTGATCCACGGCCGGCTCACCGCACAGGACTACGAGGACGGGATCGCCCGGGACCCGCGCATCGACGCGCTACGGGAAAAGATGGCGGTGCGGGAGAACCCCCAGTTCACCGTGGACTACATGGACCCGGACAAACGCGCCATCGGCAACGCGGTCCAGGTGGACTTCAAGGACGGCACCTCCACCGCGCGGGTGGAGGTGCCCTACCCCATCGGCCACCGGCGGCGGCGAAGCGAGGGCGTGCCGCTCCTGCAGGAGAAATTCGAGCGGCACATTGCCGCGCGTCTGGCGCCGGAACAATGTGAAGCGATCCTGGAGGGCTGCGTTTCCCGGGATTCCCTGGAACCGATGAGGGTCAGCGCCTTCATGGACGCCTGGGTGGTGGCGGATCGAGATTAGCGGAATGACGGAGGCGAGAAGGAGAGCTTGGAATGAGATGGTGCAGATTCCTACAGAAGGGCAAGACCGCCTTCGGCATCATCGATGACGCGGACACCATAACCGTTGTCGGGGGCAGCCCCTTCGAGAACTACACCGTCACCGGCGAAACCCAACCCCTGAGCGAGGTCAAGCTGCTGGCGCCGATGGTCCCGCCCACCTTCTACGCCGCGGGCGTCAACTACCGCGAGCACGTCACCTTCGCCGCGCAGGTGCGCGGCGAAGAGCCGGTGTTTCCGCCGAAGCCCGACGTGGGCTACCGCGCGGTCAACGCGCTGGCGGCCCACGAAGACGCCATCGTCATCCCCCATGATGCCTCGGAGAAGGTGCAGTACGAGGGAGAACTGGTGGCGGTCATCGGCCGGAAGTGCCGGGACGTGCCGGAGGACGAGGCACTGGACTACGTGTTCGGCTACACCATCGGCAACGACGTGAGCGAACGCACGTGGCAGAGGTCCGACCGCACCCTGTGGCGGGCCAAGAACACCGATACCTTCAAGCCCATGGGCCCCTGGATCGTCACCGGCCTCGATCCCGACGACCTGCACGTCACCATCACCCTCAATGATCGCGTGGTGGGCGAGTACGACGTCAAGGATGCCATCTTCGGCGTCGCCCGCTACATCAGCGCCATGAGCCGCTACCTGACCCTTGTGCCCGGGGACGTGCTGTGGATGGGCACGGACGGGGCCACCGAGAACATGAAGGACGGCGACGTGGTGGCCGTCGAGATCAGCCACATCGGCACGCTGCGCAACCCGGTCGTGCGGGAACAGGAGCCGGCGGGTCCCTAACCCCGGCCGATGTCCGAGCTCTTCCTCATCCTCGTGACCTTCGTCGCCTCCACCACCGCCGCGGTGGTGGGCCTCGGCGGCGGCATCCTGCTCATCTCGGTGATGCCCGGGCTGATCCCGACCTTCGCCATCATCCCGGTGCACGGCATGGTGCAGATCTTCAGCAACCTCACCCGCACGCTGTTCGGGCTGCGCCACATGGTGTGGTCGCTTTTCGCGCCCTTCGTGGCGGGCGCGGTGCTGGGCGCGGCCCTGGGCTCGATGCTGCTGGTGGACATCAGCTCCGAT
>CAZVUC010000057.1:0-2564 GCA_964630405.1 uncultured Syntrophobacterales bacterium
CCTCCGCCTTCGCGCCCACACGCCATCCGCCGAGCTCCGTGCCCGCGTCCACACCCACGAACGACGTGTCCGCACCCAAACCGCCGAAGGCTCCTTCCCCCACGCTCCCGAGAAGCGTCTTTCGCTCGCCGATCCATCCCGCTCGCACGCCCACCGGCCAACCGGCCCGCCGCCACCTCAGCACCGCACCGACCACGGGCCGCTGTCCCCATACCCGGTTGCTCGTAAACGCGGCGGCAGACAACCCCCCCAGTCCCGCCAGGGTCGCCCGCACCCCACCCTCGGCCAGGGCCATGTGGCTGCCCGGAACGTCCCCCGAAGCCTCCAGGCGCTCGGCATGAAGACTCAACGTATCCGCCTCGCCCCGCGCAGCCCCGGCGGCCCGTCCGGTCTCTTCCTGCCCGCGCGCCGCGCCGCTCCCGCCGCCTGGCCACTCCCCCTCGGCCCCCAGGAAGCCCCGCAGCCGCGCCATCACCGGCGGCCCGGCGCCGGCCCCGGCGAAGTCCCCCAAGCGGTACCAGAAAGGCGCTCCCAGCCGGTCCACCGCCATCACTTCCCGCGACGCCAGCGACCGCCGGAGTCCGTCCCCAAGGGCCGTCCCCGGGCTGATGGACGTGGACACCAGCCGGAAGCCGTTCTCCGCCACGCTGGCCCCTGCCGGCAACTCGAGCACCCCCACCGGAGAGGTGGCCGCGCCCAGGTCCATCAAGCCCCGGCCGTAGATGGCCGCATCGGCATAGAAGCCGCTCCTGTCGGCCGTCTCCAACAGCCGCGACACCAAGTCCGTGTTCGACAACTGGCCCCGGAATACCTGCTTCATGAGCGCCAGCCCGCCCGACACCATGGGGGCGGCTAAGGACGTCCCGCGGAGGTTCGCGTAGTCCCGATGCAACAGGCCATGCCGCGGGGGCCCGAAATAAGCCGTTCGGACCTGCTCGCCCGGAGCCGCGATGCAGAAGTCGGCGGCCAGGCCGCAGCGATTGGAAAAGGAGGTGATTTCTCCGTTGCTCGGGGTCAACGCCACCACCGCGATGGAATGGCCGCGCAGCTCCTCGATGCGCGCGGCAAGACCCGCCAGGATGCTGGCGGAGGCCGCATTGACCACCCCATGCCGGCATTCTTCCAGCGTCGGCGGATCGCACCGGTCTCCGTGCGCGTTGCCCGCCGCCCACACCAGGATCGCCTTTTCCTCCGCGTCCGCCTGGGCCATGGCGGCGATGGTCGGGCCGTAGTTTTCCCGAAGTTCCTGTTCGGAGTAACGGTCGATCACGCCGTTGAAGCCGAGGCTCAGGTTCAGGACGTCCACCTTCCGGTCGCCGTCCCGCCACGAGAAAATCTGCTCGAACCTGGCGGCGTCTTCGGCGTCGAAGTAAGCCAAAGCCTCGAGCGGCACGGGCCTGTAGTACCCGTCGCCCGAACCCAGGGGCAGGGCAAAGGCGGCGATGTGGGCGCCCCAGGCCACGCCGTGGTGCGCTCCGGCCGCATCGGTGCGGGCCCCCGCGGCGACGCTGGCGACGGCCGTGCCGTGGGACAAGCCATCCTCTTCCGAGCCGGTCTCGTCAACCGCGCCGGGCGTGAACACCTCGGTGACCTTCCGGTTGCTGTTTCCCGCGATGGACGGGTGTTCCAGGTCGATGCCGGTGTCGAGCACCCCGATGGTCACCCCGGCGCCGGGCTCGGCGTCCGGGCCCAACAGCACGCTCAGGTTTCCGTAGGCCTCGTCCGCCCTGATATGGGTCAACCCCCACTGATTCTGAAAGTTCGGATCCTGGCGGACCTGTTCGGCCCCCGCGGATGCGGCCTCCTTGAATTCCTCCGGCGTGACACTGCTGCCGCCGTGGACGGGGATGCCCCCCCGGCCGCTGCCTCCGCCCGTGCCGCAGCCGGCCAGGACCAGCAACGCCAGGAGCGCCACGGGACCCGTGAAATAAAAACGACGTGCCATGGGACAACCTTGTTCGCGGTCAACCCGATCCATCGGTCAGAACCCCCAACGCCAGCCGCCGAGGAAGAGGAGCTCGGGGCCGGCATCCCCGCGGTGCCCGGGCCGGTGGCTGTACACCGCTCCCACGCGAAGCTCGCCGCTGCCTGCCGGTCTGCGCCACTCTCCGGCCACGTCCAACTGCCGCCCGCTGGGCTCAAGCCCCGCTCCCACCGCGTCGTACACCACCGCTCCTTGCCGGGTCCGGGCCACCGGGACCCGCAACCTCGCACGCCCCCGCTCCACCCGCAGCGGCTGCGACACCGATAGCCTCACCATCCCGTGGTCTCCCAACCCGCGGCTCGCATGCAGACCGAACGCGCTCGTGGCCAATGACGACACTCGTTCCACCCATCCCCCGCGGGCCGCCGGCACCACCAGCCCCAGCTCCGCCTTGGCGCCCAAGCGCCATGCTCCCAGCATCGTGCCCGCGTCCAACCCCACGTACGACGTGTCCGCTCCCAACCGGCCGAACGCCCCTTCACCCACGCTCCCGAGAAGCGTCTTGCGCTCGCCGATCCAACCCGCCCGCACGCCCACCGGAGAACCCGCGCGCCGCCACCTCAAAGCCGCCCCCACCACC
>CAZVUC010000058.1:0-41490 GCA_964630405.1 uncultured Syntrophobacterales bacterium
GCGGATGTCGCCGATGCGGAGACGGATGATCTTGCCGCCGTCGGTGATGAGCATCAACTGGTCCTCGTCCACCACCTGCTGCACGCCCACCACGCGGCCGGTCCGCTCGGTGGTCTTCATGGTGATGAGGCCCTTGCCGCCGCGGCCCTGTTGTCCGTATTCGTCGGTGCCGGTGCGCTTGCCCATACCCTTGTCCGAGACCGTGAGGATCGACGCGCCGGGATGCAGCACCTCCATGCTCACTACCTGGTCGTCCTCCTCGAGCCGGATGCCGATGACGCCCATGGTGTCGCGACCCGTGGGGCGGACCTGTTCTTCCTTGAAGCGGATGGACTGTCCGTCCATGGTGGACAGCAGGATGTCCTGGTCGCCGTCGGTGAGCCGGACCTCGATCAGCGAGTCGTTCTCGTCCAGCGCGATGGCGCGGATGCCGGTGGCCCGGGGACTCGAATAGGCCATCAGGTCGGTCTTCTTGACCAGGCCGTTCTGGGTCGCGAATATGACGTAACGCCCCTCCTGGAACTCCCGCACGGGCAGGAAGGCCGAGACCTTCTCACCGTCCTGAAGCTGCAGCAGGTTCACCACCGGCCGGCCCTTGGCGGCGCGGCCGCCCTGGGGCAGCTCGTGGACCTTGATGCGGTAGACCTTGCCGATGGTGGTGAAGAACAGGATGTGGGAGTGGGTGGAGGCGACGAACAGGGACTCGACGAAGTCCTCGTCCCGGGTCGTCGTGCCGACCTTGCCTTTCCCGCCGCGACGCTGCGCGCGGTACAGGGTGATGGGGTTCCGCTTGATGTAGCCTTCGTGGGACACGGTGACCACCATGTCCTCCTCGACGATGAGGTCCTCGATGGAGATCTCCTCGGCCTTGTCGACGATGGCGGTGCGGCGCTCGTCGCCATAGGCCTCCCTGACCGCCCGGAGCTCGTCGACGATGATGCCGTACACCTTCTGCTCGTCGGCCAGAATCCCCCGGAGCTCGGCGATGGTGGCCTCGGTGGCCCGGTGCTCCTCGACGATCTTGTCCCGCTCGAGCCCGGTCAGCCGCTGCAGACGCATGTCCAGGATGGCCTGGGCCTGAGCTTCGGAAAGGCCGAAGTTGGCCATGAGGCCTTCCCGCGCCGAGCGGGGATCCGGCGACTCGCGGATCAGCGTGATGACCGCGTCGAGATTGTCCAGCGCGATCTTCAGCCCTTCCAGGATGTGAAGCCGCTCCTCGGCCTTCCTGAGTTCGTAGGCGGTGCGCCGGGTGACCGTTTCCCGGCGGTGCTCGAGGAACGCCTCGAGGATCTCCTTGAGGTTCAGGAGCTTCGGCCGGCCTTCGATGATGGCGAGCATGTTGACGCCGAAGGACTCCTGAAGGCTCGTGTGCTTGTACAGGGCGTTGATGACGATCTGCGGCACCGCGTCGCGCTTGGGCTCCACCACGATGCGCATGCCGTCGCGGTCGGACTCGTCCCGCAGGTCGGAGATGCCCTCGATCTTCTTCTCGTTGACCAGGTTGGCGATCTGCTCGAGGAGGCGGGTCTTGTTCACCATGTACGGGATTTCGGAGATGATGATCTGCTCCTTGCCCGTACGCTTCACGGTCTCGGTGGAGACCCGCGCCCGCATCTGCACGCTGCCCCGACCGGTCTTGTAGCCCTGGTTGATGCCCTCACGCCCGTGGATGAACCCCCCGGTGGGGAAATCGGGGCCGGGGATGTACTCCATCAACTCGTCGATGGACAGGTCGGGCCGCTCCACCAGCGCGATGAGGCCGTCGATGACCTCGCTCAGGTTGTGCGGCGGGATGTTGGTGGCCATGCCCACGGCAATGCCCGACGCGCCGTTGATCAGGAGGTTGGGCAGTCGCGAGGGCAGCACCGACGGCTCCTCCATGGAGTCGTCGTAGTTGGGCAGGAAGTCGACCGTCTCCTTGTCGATGTCCGCGAGCAGCTCCTGGGCGATGCGCGCCATGCGAATTTCCGTGTAGCGCATGGCGGCCGGCGGATCGCCGTCGATGGAGCCGAAGTTTCCCTGTCCGTCCACCAGGCAGTAGCGCATGGAGAAATCCTGCGCGAGACGGACGATGGCGTCGTAGGCGGCGGCGTCGCCATGGGGATGGTACTTGCCGATGACGTCGCCCACGACCCGGGCGGACTTGCGGTAGGCGTTGTTCCAGTGGTTGCCCATGTCATGCATGGCGAACATCACGCGCCGATGCACCGGCTTCAATCCGTCACGTACGTCCGGCAGCGCCCGTCCCACGATGACGCTCATGGCGTAGTCCACGTAGGACTGACGCATCTCGTCTTCAATGTAGACGGGAACTCTCTGTTGCCTTGTTCCGGGTTCCATGAGGCGGAAAACGACTATGGCGAAGGGACCGCGTCAGCGGTCATGCCGGTGGGTAGGGTGGAAAAGTCGCGGCTCCGGTGCCTGTCATCGCAAGCTCTAGACATCCAGATTCCGCACCGTCAGGGCTCGCTCCTCGATGAACTTTCGGCGCGGCTCCACGTGGTCACCCATAAGCGTGGAGAAAATCTCGTCGGCCTCGACGCCGTCTTCGACCCGGACCTGCAGCAACACTCGTGCCTCGGGATCCATGGTGGTCTCCCAAAGCTGCTCCGGGTTCATCTCTCCCAGCCCCTTGTATCGCTGAATGTATTGCCCCTTCTTGCCCCGTTCCATCACGAAGTCGAGGAGGTCCTTGCGGGAGGGCAACTCCTTGTGGGAGGGCGCCTGGCTGGTGCCTTGGCCTTCATCGACAATGAAGGGCGCGTGGCCCGAAGCCAGCAGCTCGCCATGGAGACGCTTGAGCTCACGGTACTCGGGGCTGGTCAGCAACTCCCGGTCGATCACGGTGCGGATACCGCTCCCGTTGGAGCGGGTCGAGCACACCAGCTTCCAGCAGTTGTGCTCCGGGTCTTCCTCCACCACCCCGGACATCGGCCCGACTTCCGGCGCCACGAGGTTGACGTAGGACGCGAGGTCGCTGGCGAGGGTCTCCAACTCCTTGTCGTCCTTCAATCGCTCCGCGTTGAAGTCGGTCTGCAGCAGCAGCGCCTCGATCAGGGCGCGCTCCTTGTGCTTCCTCGCCATGAGCTGCAGCAGCTTGTCCATCCGCACGACCTTCTTGATGAAGGTCTGGAGCATGGCTCCCTTGACATCGCGCGGCTGAACGTCCCCTCCGTTCCCGTTCCCGTTGGAAACCGCGGACCGCAGCCTCAGGTTCTCGGTTCCTTTCTCGATGAGATAGTCCTCGAGGCTGTTCTCATCCTTCAGGTACCGTTCCTGCTTGCCGCGCTTGACCTTGTACAGGGGCGGCTGCGCGATGTAGAGGTAGCCTCTTTCCACCAGGTCGGGGATCTGCCGGTAGAAGAAGGTCAGCAACAGCGTCCGGATGTGGGAGCCGTCCACGTCCGCGTCCGTCATGATGATGACCTTGTGGTAGCGCAGCTTCTCCGAGTCGTAGTCGTCCTTGACACCCGCGCCCAGGGCCGTCAGCAGCAGGCGTATCTCCTGCGACGAGAGCATCTTGTCGAAGCGCGCCTTCTCCACGTTCAGGATCTTGCCCTTGAGCGGCAGGATGGCCTGGTTGCGCCGGTCGCGCCCCTGCTTGGCCGAGCCGCCGGCGGAATCGCCCTCCACCAGGAATATCTCGCTCAGGGCGGGGTCGCGCTCCTGGCAATCCGCCAGCTTGCCCGGCAGCGAGGCCGAGTCCAGCGCGCCCTTGCGCCGCGCCAGCTCCTTGGCCTTGCGGGTAGCCTCGCGCACCCTGGCGGCCTCGATGCCCTTGGCGGCGATCTTCTTGGCGTCCCCGGGGTGCTCGGCGAAATAGCTCGCCAGCCGGTCGTTGATCAACGCCTCCACGATGCCCTTGACGTCGCTGTTCCCCAGCCGGGTCTTGGTCTGGCCTTCGAACTGGGGCTCCGGCACCTTGACGCTGATAACTCCGGTCAGGCCCTCGCGCACGTCGTCGCCCTGCAGGTTCTCCTCGTCCTTCTTGAGCAGATTGGAACCGGCGACGTAGTTGTTGATGGTGCGGGTCAGCGCCGCCTTGAACCCGCTGAGGTGGGTGCCGCCCTCGGTGGTGTTGATGTTGTTGGCGAAGGAATAGACCGTCTCCGTGTAGCTGTCGTTCCACTGCAGGGCGATCTCGACGTCGGTGCCGTCCTTCTCGCCCTGCAGGTAGATGACCTTGGAGTGGACCGCGGTCTTGACCCGGTTCAGATGCTCGACAAACGAGACGATGCCGCCCTCGTAATAGAACTCGTGCTGCTTGTCGTGGCGCTCGTCCTCGATGAGGATGCGCAGGCCGCGGTTCAGGAACGCCAACTCACGGAGCCGTTGGGACAGCAGGTCGAAGCTGAGGTCCACGGTTTCGAATACCGTCGAATCCGGCTTGAAGGTAATGCGTGTCCCCCGCTCCGTGGAGGTGCCCGTTTCCTTGAGCGGCGCCAGCGGATCGCCGCGTTCGTACGCCTGCTGATACACCTTCCCGTCGCGCTTGATCTCGACCTCGAGGTGTTCCGCCAACGCGTTGACCACCGACAGCCCGACCCCGTGCAGGCCTCCGGAGACCTTGTAGGCGCCCTTCTCGAACTTGCCGCCGGCGTGCAGCTTGGTGAGCACGACCTCCGCGGCCGGCAGCCCTTCGGTGGCATGCATGTCCACCGGTATGCCGCGGCCGTTGTCCACCACCGTGACGCTGTTGTCGATGTGTATGGTGATTTCGATGCGGTCGCACTGGCCGGCCAGCGATTCGTCGATGGAGTTGTCGACGATCTCATAGACCAGGTGATGGAGCCCCCGTTCGGAGGTGTCTCCGATGTACATGCCGGGGCGTTTCCGGACGGCTTCCAGCCCCTCGAGAACCTTGATGTTGTCGGCTTTGTAATCGGACTCGGAAGAAGCCATCATGTGGATCGACTTTGCCGCCCTTCACTCTTTGCGGGTTGACGGAAAGCAACAGGAGGAACTTCTTACAACTATAACATTTGCCGTGAGCGAATGCCACTGCACCGCGGCATCGTCGGCCGGTCGGGGGCGCCGGGCGCACCGCCAGGGACTGGATCATCCTGGCCGGGTCCGGCGCGGAAGGGGGCAGGGACGGGGAAAGGACTATTCCTTGAACCCGCTTCTCCGCAACAGCTCCTGGACCTGAGCCATCGTCCATCCGTCGGGCGGTTCGTAGGTCCGGACCTGAGTGATCCGACGCGCGTCCTTCTCCACCTCCGCCGCCTCGGATACCTCAACCTCCATGCGGACCCTTACAACGACGCCCCCGGTATTGAGATTTGACACTTGCATCTGGTGTTCCGGAACCAGGAACGTGTGCAATCATCGTGCCCCTCGGAAGGCGGACATCGAAATTCCTTGCAGATCAAGGGGTTGGCGGAGAGATGCATACAACTGCCGTTGCCGCAGGTGTTGCTGATCGTTACGGGGTTGGCGGAAATGAATCAAGGAAGCTGTCGCAATTCGATACAATAGTTGCCGGTTTGCCGTCAGCGGACGCCCGCGGGGTGGCCGCTTCGGCCGGCCTCCGATACGAACACGGCGATGTTCGCCGTCCCCAGCGCCAGAACGCATGCCAGCGCCTGCCATGCGATGGCGTAGGAGCCGGTGACGTCGACGATGGCGCCGAACGTCGGAGTACCCACCACGGTGCCCAGCGCATTGATGGTGATCATCAGGCCCAGGGCCATCCCGGCCCGGGACTGTCCCGCGATCTCGCTGATCAGCGAATAGGACACGCCCTGATAGCCGATCATGGTGAACCCGGCGAAGAAGGTCAGCGGCACCAGGATGAACGGCGAGACGCCCTTGTCGAGGACGCTCAACGCGACGGCCAGGAACACCGAGATGACGCCGATGAGCACCAGCACGATCTTGCGCCTGCCGCCGTAGAGGCGGTCGCTGACCGTGCCCCAGCCGACACGGCCGAGCACCGCGCCGCCCTGGGTGATGGACAGCCACTGGCTGGCGTGGACCGTGGAGAACGCCAGCTTCTCCTTGAGGAACAACGGCAGATAGGTCAGCAGCGACATCTGCCCGATCAGCAAGAGGGCGGTGCCGCAACTCAGGGCCAGAAGGCTCCTGACCCGCAACCTCCCGCGGCCGGCCGTGCCGGAACGTTCCGCGCCGCTCCCTTCGGCTTCGGCGGGCTCGCGCCAGAGAAACCAGAAGGCCAGGCCGAACAGCACGTTGACCGCCCCCAAGCCCGCCAGCGTCGCGCGCCAGCCGAAGACCGCCGCCATGGGCGCGCCCACGAGCGCCGTCAGCACGCCGCCGGCCGGCACCCCGGTCTGCTTGATTCCCATGGCGGTGGCGCGATGGCGCCGGAACCACATCAGCACCCCTTTGGTGGAAGCCGGGTTGAGGAAGCTGTAGCCCAGGCCGGTCAGAAGGAAGCAGATGAAGGCCCAGACGAAGGATCCCGCGGAAGAAGCGAAGATGACCGCCGTTCCGGCGAACACGTGGCCGATGAAGGATGCCCTTCGCACGCCCAGCCGGTCGCTCAGCCATCCCGCGACGAACGAGAAACTCGCCATGCCGATGTAGAAGGCCGTGAAGAAAAGCCCCACCTGGGCCCGGGTGAGGCCGAGCTCTTCCTGGTAGAACGGCGCGAAGGTGTTGATGCCGTATTGCGCCGACGCCCCGATGACGTGGGTGACGGTGATCAGGGCGAGGATGAACAGGGGGAAAGAAGCCATGACGTTCCGGCGCCGATGGTCCACCGGCGCCTTTCGGCGGAGGCGGGCCGCCTACTTGTCCGCCGCTCCGATCTCCACCGCGGCCCGCAGCGCCAGCAGATAGCTCTGGGCGCCGAAGCCCGCTATCTGCCCCGTCGCGACGCCGGAGATCAGGGACGTGTGCCGGAACGTTTCGCGCTTGTAGATGTTGGAAAGGTGGACCTCGATGACCGGAAGCCCGCACGCGGCCAGGGCATCGCGCAGCGCGATGCTGGTGTGGGTGTACGCGCCCGCGTTCACGATCACGGCCCGGAATCCTTCCGCGCCGGCCTGCTGGACCCAGGTGACCAGCTCGCCCTCGTGGTTGGACTGGCGCGCCTCCACCGCGACGTCCAGCTCCGCGGCCAGGGCGGCCAGGCGGGCGTCGATGTCCGCCAGGGTGTCGCGGCCGTAGATCTCGGGCTCCCGGGAGCCGAGCAGGTTCAGGTTGGGTCCGTGGAGGACCAGGATCTTCGTGTCGGGCATGGTCTTGGGCTCTTCGTTTCGGGTCAGAAGCCGGACGCCAGTTCCCGGACGATCTCGGTTGCCGAGAACCATTGAAAGCGGGTCCGGCCGATACCTTCGCACAGCACGAACTTGATCTTGCCGGCATGCGACTTCTTGTCCAGGGCCATGCCGGCGACAAGGTCTTCCAGGGCGATGTCGTCGGGGATCCGCCACGGCAGCCCCGCCCTGCGCACCAGCGCCTCGATGCGCCCCAACTCGTCGGCGCTCAGCAGGCCCCGGCCCGCCGACAGGGCCGCCGCCTGGATCATGCCGATGGCCACGGCCTCGCCGTGGAGGAAGCGCTCGTAGCCGGTGAACGACTCCAGCGCGTGGCCGATGGTGTGGCCGAAATTGAGGATGGCGCGGCGGTCGTCCTCCCGCTCGTCCTGCTCCACCACCGCCGCCTTGATCCGGCAGGAGCCGGCGACGGCGGTCTCCACCGCCGCCGGATCCAGGCGCATCAGCGCATCCATGCCCGCTTCCAGGAAGCCAAAGTAGCCGGCGTCCTGGATGATGCCGTGCTTGATCACCTCGGCCATTCCCGCCGCGAACTCGCGCCGCGGCAGGGACCGCAACGTCTTCATGTCGACGACCACCAGCCGCGGCTGGTGGAAGGCGCCGACAAGGTTCTTGCCCTGCTCGTGGTTGACCGCGGTCTTCCCGCCCACGCTGGCGTCCACCTGCGCGAGCAGGGTCGTGGGGATCTGGACGTAGCCGATGCCCCGCAGGAACGTGGCCGCGGCGAAGCCGGTGATGTCCCCGATGACCCCGCCGCCCAAGGCGATCAGCGTGGCGCTCCGGTCGAAACGGTGCTCCACCAGCGCGTCGTAGATCAACCCCAGGGACGCCGTGTTCTTGTGCCCCTCGCCCTCCGGGATCAGCACCAGCGCGGTTTCGTAGCCCGCGCCCTGGAGGGATTCCCGGATCTCCTCCGCGTACAAGCCGGCCACCGGCGGGTTGGACACGATGCCGACGCGGCCGCCGATTCCCTGGGCCTTCATGAGCTCGCCCACGCGGGAGAGGAGCCCCTCGCCCAACTCGATGGGATAGGAGCGCTGTCCCAGATTGACGGTTACGGTCTGCATAGCTGCTGTCGGATGTGCCGCACCACACCGTCCACGGTCAGAACGTCGGTGTCCACGGTGACGGCGGCCTCGGCATAGATCCCTTCCCGCTGCGCGTAAAGCTCCTCGATGCGCTTGAGCCTGTCGGGGCCCCGCAGCAACGGGCGGTCGTCGGTGTGTCCCACCCGGCGCAGAACGGTCTCGGGCGACACCCTGAGCCAGATCAGGAGGCTGCGCTCCTTGAGCAGCCGCAGGTTGTCCCGGTCCACCACCGCGCCGCCTCCCAGCGCGATGACCTGCCCGGACCCTTTCAGCACCCGTCCGAGCGCCGCCTTTTCGCGCTCCCGGAAATAGCCCTCGCCGCGGCCGGCGAAGATCTCACGGATGGGGATGCCTTCTCCGGCTTCGATGACGGCGTCCAGGTCCACGAACGACCAGCCCAGCGCCCGCGCCAGCCTTTGGCCCACCACCGTCTTGCCGGCGGCCATGAAACCGGTCAGGGCGATGTTCGCGTAGTCCGACCCGGCCTCAGAGGCTCTTGATCTGGTCCAGGTAGCCGTCATAGTTGCGGGTGATTTCCGCCAGCGAATCCCCGCCGAACTTCTCCAGGAACGCCCGCGCCAGCTCGAAGGAGACGATGGCTTCGCCGATGACGGCCGCCGCCGGCGCGGAACACACGTCCGAGCGCTCCACCGAGGCGTCCTCCGGCTGCTTGGTATCCAGGTTCACCGACTGGAGCGGACTCATGAGGGTGGAGATGGGCTTCATCGCCACCCGCACCACCAGTGGAGCGCCGGTGGTCATGCCGCCCTCCACCCCGCCCGAGTTGTTGCTGCCGCGAAAGAAATCGGTGGGCTGCATGCGCGGCCTGGTATCGGACACCATGTGCTGCGGGTCGAAGAAGATCTCGTCGTGAACCTCGGACCCGCGCCGCATGGCCATGTCGAAGCCGCGCCCGAACTCCACCCCCTTCATGGCCTGGATGCTCATGAGGCTCTGGGCCAGCCGGCCGTCGAGCTTCCGGTCCCAGTGCACGTGGCTTCCCAGGCCCGGCGGCACTCCGGTGGCCACCACCTCGAAGACGCCCCCCAGGGTGTTCCCTTCCTTCTTGCACTCGTCGATGAGCGCGATGGCCTTCTTTTCGGCTTCCGGATCCGCCATGCGCACCGGGGAGTTCTCGGCCAGCTCGAAGATCTCGTCGTAGCTCTTCCCGTCCACGTCGGCCTCGATGCCGCCCAGGGAACGCAGATAGCCCCGCACCCTGACCGTGAACGGCTCAATGAGCTGCTTGCAGAAAGAGCCCACCGCCACCCGCGAAACGGTCTCCCGGGCGCTGGCTCGTTCGAGGATGTTCCGGATATCCGAATGGCCGTACTTGAGGACGCCGGTGAGGTCCGCGTGGCCCGGACGGGGTTTCTTGACCGCGATGGCCTGACCGTCGTCCTCCGCGTACGGCGACATCTTCTTGGTCCAGTTCTTCCAGTCGCGGTTGTCGATGCCGAAGGTCACCGGCGAACCCAGGGTCTTGCCCCACCGGAGACCGGACCGCACCTGCACCTGGTCCTTCTCAATGAGCATCCGGCCGCCACGGCCATAACCCTGTTGCCGCCGCCAAAGATCGTGGTTGACCTTCTCGATGTCGATATCGAATCCCGCGGGCACCCCCTCGATGATGGTGGTGAGGCACGGACCGTGGGACTCTCCTGCCGTGAAATAGCGCAACATGTTCCACATCTTAGCCCAAATACGCGCCCCCGGCCAGCGGGCACCCCGACAGTCCGGACCCGTTACGTCATTGCCACTTCGGTCCCCTGACTCAGGTTGGAGGATCTCGCGCATGTGGGGAACCGCGACAAGCTCATACAGGCGATGTTGGATTCAGAAGTGTGGCTGTCATTACAGACTTCTGATCTTGGGTTGCGGTGCCAATACACTTGCAGTACATTTCCGCCCAACCTGAAAGAGGGAGGAGCACGACGATGAGGACGGAACTCTTGCAACTGCGATTGCGCCAAGAGGCACAGCAGGCTTTCCAAGAGGCTGCGGCTCTCACAGGAAACTCGCTCTCCGTTCGGGTTCGTGAACGCCTTCGCACTTCAGCGATTCGGGAACGTGAGAGAAGCGGTCGCCCCGTCCCTTTTGTTTCGTCTGTCCCACTGAGGACCGTGAGCAATGGCTGATTCGACCTTCAGCTTCTCCCAGCTCGGCCTGGCGAGCATCCTCGGTCAAAACCAACTTACCGTACCGCCGAATCAGCGAGACTACTCATGGACAGTGAGGGAAGTGAAGACGCTGCTCCAAGACTTCGCGCGTTCGCTAGGCGACAACGACGCGACTTATTTTCTCGGAACGATCGTCACGATTCCGCGCGACGGTGGGAGATTAGAAGTAGTCGATGGACAACAACGACTCGCGACCACTGCCATCATGCTTGCCGAGATTCGAAACTATCTGAAAGACAGAGACCCGATGATTGCGCAATCGGTCGACGAGGAAATCCTAACCACGATCGACCGCAGTACCCGTGCTCGGGTCCCACGTCTACAGCTGAATCTCGATGACAATGACTATTTCCGCGCTCGTTTGACAAACGAAGACCCGATGCCGCCTCCGCTGAAACCATCGCACAACCTCATCGATCAAGCATTTCTTGAATCACGAAAGCAAGTACGGCGGATCGTCAGCGGCTTCGATGAGAAGGATCACGGAGACACCCTGGATCGGTGGATTAACTTCATGCAGCAACACGCGCGTGTAATCCTCCTGCAAGTCCCTAACGATGCCGATGCCTATCGGATGTTCGAGACACTTAATGACAGGGGACTCCACACATCCCAATCGGACCTTGTGAAGAACTACCTCTTCGGACACGCAGGGGACCGCATTGGCGAGGTTCAGCAGCGATGGTCTCTCATGCGCGGCGCACTTGAAACCATCGAGGATGACGACATAACAATCCGGTTCCTTCGACACTCTCTGATCCTGATTCAGGGATTCGTCCGTGAACAAGATGTCTATGAGACCGTCCAGCGGCTCGCCAAGGCATCGCAGCCGGTAGTTACGTTCACCGGCCAGCTTGAATCGTTGGCGAACGCCTACGTGGCGATACATAACGCGGATCATGAGAAATGGAACCGGTCCGATGCAACGAGAAAAAATGTGGAGGTTCTGAATCTATTCGACATCAAACCTCTTCGCCCGCTGATTCTCGCGATTGCTGAACGCTTCAACGAGAAAGAGACTGAGAAGGCAACAAACTTCTGTGTTTCATTCGGCGTCCGGTTGATGATCGCAAGTAGCACACGCACCGGCTCCGTTGAGGAAGGCATAGCCGAGGCGGCACACGAGATTTATGTTCAGAACATCACTACAGCAGTCGACCTCAAAAAGAAATTAGCGAATCTAACTCCATCCGACAGGACTTTCTCGGAAGCGTTTGAGACAGCGACTGTTTCGAACCGAAAACTTGCGCGGTACTACTTGCGCTCAATGGAGCTATCGGCAGAGGGGGAACCGGAACCGTGGCACATTCCGAACGATGATCGGAGCGAAATCAATCTGGAGCATGTCCTTCCGGAAAAACCCCAAGAGAATTGGCCTAAATTCTCGGAAGACGAAGTGCGGCTGTACTACAAGCGGATTGGGAATCTCTGTTTGCTCCGAGCCAGCGACAATTCCACTGCGAAGAGTGCGAGCTTCGTGACAAAGCGACCCATCTACGAGAACTCACCCTACGAGTTGACTAAACAGATCGGGACCGAGACGAATTGGACTGTAGTCGAGATTACGGCCCGCCAGAAAAAGCTCACGCCAATTGCGGTGAAGACGTGGGCGATCCAGTAGCGTTGGACCTCGACCGGCCGCCGCCCGACGGGTCTTGTCGCCGCAAGGCGAACTTCCAGGCCCTCACGGGCAGACTGAAGCATTCGACGAGTTCCTTGAACGCCTGACCGACGCCGAGCGGAAACTCGCCACGACCATCGTGGCCGAGTACCGGTTCGCCGAAACCGATCATGAAACAGAGAGGGAACAGCCCTGTCCCGTCAAGACGGGTTTCTTAAGGAAAAACCACGGGCCGAACCGAACGGCTGTCTGGAGCGTGCACAGACTCCACCGCGAGGTCGCGCGGCTCAAAGCCTTGGGTCGGACAGACGCCGAGGCGGCCGGTCTTGTGGTGTCAAGACGGCTAAGAAACCGCCTATCCCCGTCGAACTGCACCACAATTTGGCCGCGCGGCTGGCGTGACACCGCCGTTTCAACGGTCAGTTTCCCCGCCCAAAACGCGCCGACAAACAAGGCTCGTTTCCGTGACGTTCCGGATCAAGTCCGGCGTGACGGGGGAGTGCCCGGTGACGGGGAGGGGGAACGGCACGGAACGTCATCCCGGCCTTGATGGGCGGTTTGAAGCGGCAGCGGTGGCCGGTCAGCGTTGACCGGCGGTGTCAATCCTCAGGAGCGCGCGCTTCAGAGCGGCTTCCGCAGCCACCAGCGTCTCCTCGTCCGAGTGTTCACGTTCCTCGAGGATGCGCTCGGCTCTTGCCCGGGCGTTCTCGGCCCGGGCGGTGTCGATCTCGGCGGGGAACTCGGCGGCGTTGGCCAGCACGGTGACCACGTTGTCCAGCACCTCGGCGTAGCCGCCGGCCAGCGTGATGACGGAGCTGGCGCCGGACTTCTTGTAGCCGAGCTGGCCGATGTCCAGGGTGGTCATCAACGCCGCGTGGTCGGGCAGGATGCCGAGCTGGCCCAGGGGACCGGGCGCGGTCAGCTCGTCCACCTGCTCTTCGAGCACCAGACGGACCGGAGTAACGACTCTGAGTGAAATGCTGCCGGCCATGACCTACTCGGCTGCGAGCCGTCGTCCCTTCTCGATGGCGCTCTCCATGGTGCCGACCATGTAGAAGGCCTGCTCCGGGAGGTCGTCGTGCTGGCCGTCGACGATGGCCAGGAAGCCTTCGATGGTGTCCTTGAGCTCGACGTACACGCCCGGCGTGCCGGTGAAGACTTCGGCGACGTGGAACGGCTGCGAGAGGAAGCGCTGCACTTTCCGGGCGCGAGACACCGTCAGCCGGTCCTCTTCGGAGAGCTCGTCCATGCCCAGGATGGCGATGATGTCCTGGAGGTCCTTGTAGCGCTGGAGGATGGCCTGCACCCGGCGCGCCACGTCGTAGTGCTCGTCGCCCACCACCCGCGGGTCGAGGATCCGCGAGGTGGAGTCCAGCGGGTCCACCGCCGGGTAGATGCCGAGCTCGGCGATCTGCCGCGACAGGACCGTGGTGGCGTCCAGATGAGAGAAGGTAGTGGCCGGCGCCGGATCGGTCAGGTCGTCGGCCGGCACGTAGATGGCCTGCACCGACGTGATGGAGCCCTTGCGCGTGGAGGTGATGCGCTCCTGCAACTCGCCCAGGTCGGTAGACAGCGTGGGCTGGTAGCCCACCGCCGAGGGCATGCGGCCCAGCAGCGTGGAGACCTCGGAGTTGGCCTGGGTGAAACGGAAGATGTTGTCGATGAAGAGCAGGATGTCCAACCCCTCCTCGTCCCGGAAATACTCGGCCATGGTCAGGGCCGACAGCGCCACCCGCGCGCGGGCGCCCGGCGGCTCGTTCATCTGCCCGTAGACCAGCGTCGTCTTGTCGAGGACGCCCGATTCCTTCATCTCCAGCCAGAGGTCGTTGCCCTCGCGGGTGCGCTCGCCGACGCCGCCGAACACCGAGTAGCCGCCGTGCTTCATGGCCAGGTTGTTGATGAGCTCCATGAGGATGACGGTCTTGCCCACGCCGGCGCCGCCGAAGAGGCCGACCTTGCCGCCACGGGCGTAAGGCGCCAGCAGGTCGACGACCTTGATGCCCGTCTCGAAGGCCTGGACCTGGGTTTCCTGGTCGACGAAGGGAGGCGCCTCGCGATGGATCGGGAAGTGCTGCTCCGCTTCCACCGGCGCACCCTCGTCCACGGGCTCGCCCACCACGTTCAGGATGCGGCCGAGGGTCTTCTCGCCCACGGGCACGCTGATGCCGGCGCCCGTGTCCATGGCGTCCATGCCGCGGACCAGCCCCTCGGTGGAGTCCATGGCGATGCAGCGGACGGTGTTCTCGCCCAGGTGCTGCGCGACTTCCACCACCAGGTTCCACTCCCGGTCGTCGATGGCGCTGTTGGTGACCTTGATGGCGTTGTAGATCGGCGGCAGGTGCCCGTCGGAGAACTCCACGTCGATCACGGCGCCCAGGACCTGGGTAATCTTGCCCATCTTCATAGTCGGTACTTCCACCGGAGGCTTGGCTGCCTGTGCCTTGCGGCCGCTCTTGCGCGGAGCCCCATCCTTCGTGACAGCCATGGCTGCCTCCCCATTCTTGGCTACCGGCGTGGGCAAGGGCGGACCATCCGCCGTTGCCGTAGCCGTGTCGTCTTCGTCCTTCCGTCCACGGGAGTTACACGAGCCGGTTCAAGACCCGCCCCTACAGCGCTTCCGCCGTGGAGACCACCTCCAGCAGCTCCTTGGTAATGGCCGCCTGCCTCGCCCGGTTCATCTGCAGCGTGAGGTCGCTGATCAGGTCCGAGGCGTTGTTGGTGGCGGACTCCATGGCCGTCATGCGGGCGCCGTGCTCGCCGGCCACGGCCTCGAGCAATGCCTGGTAGACCTGCACCTCCACGCTCTTGGGCAGCAGGTTGGACAGCAGGTCGCCGATGCTGGGCTCGAGCAGGTACTCGGTCAGGTGCTGCTCCTCCTCCACCACCGAGGGCGCCACGGGAATGATCCGGGCGGCCGTGGGAACCTGGGACAGGGCCGAGCGGAACCGGCTGTAGACGATGTAGGCTGCATCGGATTCGCCGCTCAGGAAACGCCCGATGAGGCGGCCCGCGGCCGCGGAGGCGAGCTCGTCCGGCGTCGCATGCCATGTCACCGGACCGTCGTCCAAGGCGGATACTTCCCGGCGCCGGAAATACTCAGAGCCCTTGCGCCCGACGAAGCGGAAGGTGAGTTCCTTCTCCCGTTGATCGGCACGAAAGTTCTCGGCCAGACGGATCACGTTGCTGTTGTAGGCGCCGCACAGGCCGCGGTCGGTGGTGACCAGAAGCACGTCGATGCGTTTCTCCTCCCGCTCGATCAGCAGGGGATGGCTTCCCTCGGACACCCGCGCGGAAAGGTTCGACAGCAACTCGCGCATCTTTTCCGCGTACGGCCGCGCCTCCACCGCGGCATCGTGGGCCCGGCGCAGCTTGGCCGCCGCCACCGCCTTCATCGCCTTGGTGATCTGTTGCGTGTTGCGGACCGAGGAGATCCGCTTCCTTATGTCCTTGAGCGAGGGCACTTACGCTTCAAACCGCTGGTTGAATTCCTGCAGCACCGTTTCCACCTGCCCCTTGATGTCGTCGTCGATCTGACGCTTCTCGACGATGGCCGGGAGCAGGTCCGGGTGTTTCGCTTCCACGAATTCGAACAGCTCGTTCTGGTACCGTTGCAGGTTGTCCGGGGCGACCTGGTCGACGAAGCCGTTGGTGCCGGCGTAGATGATGAACACCTGCTTCTCCACCGGCATGGGCTGGTACTGCCCCTGCTTGAGGATCTCCACCAGCCGGCTGCCGCGGGCGATCTGCCGCTGGGTGGCCACGTCGAGGTCCGATCCGAACTGGGCGAAAGCCGCCATCTCACGGTACTGGGCCAGGTCCAGCCGAAGTCCGCCGGCCACCTGCTTCATGGCCCGGATCTGCGCGTTGCCGCCGACCCTGGACACCGACAGGCCGACGTTGATAGCCGGACGGACCCCTGAATAGAACAGGTCGGTCTCGAGATAGATCTGACCGTCGGTGATGGAGATGACGTTGGTCGGGATGTAGGCGGAAACGTCGCCCGCCTGGGTCTCGATGATCGGCAAGGCCGTGAGCGAGCCGCCGCCCTGGGCATCGCTCATCTTGGCCGCCCGCTCCAGCAGCCGCGAATGCAGGTGGAAGACGTCGCCCGGAAAGGCTTCGCGGCCCGGCGGGCGCCGCAGCAGCAGCGAGAGCTGGCGGTAGGCCACCGCGTGCTTCGAGAGGTCGTCGTAGATGGCCAGCGCGTGGCCGCCGTTGTCCCGGATGTGCTCGCCCATGGTGCAGCCGCTGTAGGGAGCGATGTACTGGAGCGGAGCCGATTCCGAGGCGGTGGCCGCCACCACGATGGTGTAGTCCATGGCGCCGTACTGCCTGAGCTGGTCCACCACCTGGGCCACGGTGGAGCGCTTCTGGCCCACGGCCACGTATATGCAAGTGACGTCGCCGCCCTTCTGGTTGATGATCGTGTCCAGGCAGACCGCGGTCTTTCCGGTCTGGCGGTCGCCGATGATGAGTTCCCGCTGGCCCCTCCCGATGGGAATCATGGAGTCGATGGCCTTGAGCCCGGTCTGCAGCGGTTGCGTCACCGGCTGCCGCGCGACGATGCCCGGGGCCTTGAGCTCGATCCGGCGCCGTTCCGTGGTCTCGATGGGACCCCGGCCGTCGAGAGGCTCTCCGAGCGGCGAAACGACCCGGCCCTTGAGCGCGTCGCCGACGGGAACCTCGACGATGCGGCCGGTGCGGTTGACCCGATCGCCTTCCTTGATGAGGTGCGATTCACCGAAGAGGGCGGCGCCGACGTTGTCCTCCTCGAGGTTCAGCGCCATGCCGAATACGTTGTTGGGAAACTCCAGGAGCTCTCCGGCCGCGGCGTTGTCCAAGCCGAATATGCGGGCGATGCCGTCGCCGGTGGACAGGACAGTCCCGACCTCCTCGACCTTGACGCCCTTGTCGTAGTCTTCGATCTGCTTCTTGATGATGCTGGTGATTTCGGCGGTGCCGATTTCCATGGCTCGCTCCTGAATGGGTGTACTGTCTCCGCGACACGGGCGGGGTTCAAACCCGCCCCTAGAATGTGTGCTCTCCCCGTCACGCGCGCGGGCCGAGACCCGCGGCCCGCTAGTAGGTCCGTTCGATGCTCTTCCTGAGACTCGAAAGCTGCGTCCGCACGCTCCCGTCGTAGACCTTCCCGCCGACCTCGACGATGATGCCGCCGATGATGCCGGAGTCCACTTCTTCCGTGAGAATGGCGTTCTTGCCGGTCATTTCGCCGACCACCGCCGCCAGGCTGCTCCGTTGTTCTTCGCCGAGGGTCTGCGACACGACGACCTTGGCATTCACCCGGCCCGCCGAATCGTCCAGCAGGCCGTGGTAGTGGCGCGCGATGGAGGGCAGGCCGTCCAGACGGTCCCGTGTCACCAGCAACGAAAGGAAGTTGGTGGTCAGGTCCGAGAGTCCCAGGCGTCGCGCCAGTTCCACCACGATCTCCTTACGGCGGTCCTGGTCGAAAGCGGGGTTGCCCAATACCTTCTTGAGGTCGGGGTCCTCGTACACCTCCAGAAACCCGTCGACCTCGGCCCCGACGGCCTCCTCACGGCCGGTGGCGAGCTCGAAAACGGCTCTTGCGTAACGGCGGCTCAGCTTTCCTTCCATCATCGGTTATGAACCCGGTTTTCCTGCCTCATCGGCACGGTTTCGATCCGAGCAGGGACCCGCATCACGTCAGAGTTCCCGTATCTGCTCCGAGAAGCTCTCGACCATGCGCTCCTGGTCGGCGGCCGCCATGTGCTGCCGGATCACCCGCTCCGCGGCGGCCTCCGCCAGCAGCGCCATCTCGCCGCGAATCTGCTGGCGCGCCATCTTGACCTCCTGCTCGGCCAGGAAGTCCGCGTCGGCCTTGAGCTTGGCGGCCGACTCTTCCGCGTCGGCCACGATCCGCTCCCGTTCGCGCTCGCCCTCGGCCCTCAGGCCCGCCCGTATCCGTTCACTCTCCTCGTCGATAACTTCCAACAATTCCTTATACTTACGGACATAACCCTCGGCCTCGCCCTTGGCCTGCTGTGCCGTGGCCACGGATTCGACGAGTCCCTGACGACGCTGCTCGAGGTGCTGCCTTATCAGCGGAAGGCCGTAGCGCTTGACCAGGAATGCGAAGATCAGGAAGTTGATCAGGGGGAAGAACAACTCCGTGATGGAAGGGACGTGGGCCTCGCCGCCGGTCGCGGCCCAGGCCACGGGGACCAGTATGTCGGTCAAGAGGGTCATGTCAGCTTCCGGCCCAGGACCTTCTCCGCCATCTCCTCCGCCAACGCGTCGGCGTTGGCCGAGGCGACGCGGCGCGCTGCTTCCAGTTCCTTCTGGACCTCTTCGCGAATCTCCTGGATCTTCTGGGCGGCGGCGTCACGCCCCTGGGAAAGGATGGCGTTGCGGGCCTTGACCGCCTCCTCCCGGATCTCGCTCTTGATGGCTTCTCCCTCGACCCTCGCCTTGGCGATGGCGGCGTCGTATCGCTCCTGCAGCTCTTTCCCTTCCTCGACCAAGGAGCGCGCTTCCGCTTGGGCGCCGTCGGTCCGGCGCTCCCGTTCCGCCATCAGACGTCCCACGGGCCCGAACAGCACCCGCCGGAGGATGCTCCAGAGGATCAGGAACAGGACAATTTGGACCACCAGGGAATAGTCTATGCTGATCATGCTTCGCGTTCGGTGTTTATGACGCCGGACTCGGACGGCGAGTCCCGGTCATGGAAGATTCGGAGATGGCGTGAACCGAGATGTCGTCAGCTGGCTTCTATAAACGTTTCCTTCCCGTGTTGGCCATTCACGTCTCGCCGTGATCACGCTTCGACGTTCCCGGCAAAGGAAAACCCTCGAAAATCTGCCCGGTTACACGGATTCCCGGCGCTAGTCCGTGGCGCCTGATGGGGCTGTGCTTGCAGTCTGAGGAAAGGCAACCTCTTTCAACTGCCGACCACGGACAGGTCTATAGCATTGACGCCTGTGCTTGTCAAAGAGACCGCCGGTCGCCGCCCCGGAGCCGCCGCCGCTACCCGGTCCCCATCATCATGCTCGTGATCCGGTCCAGGTCGTCGTGCGAATAGTACTCGATTTCCAGCTTCCCCTTGTCGCCGCGGGCACGCTGCATGAGGCGGACCCGGGTGCCCAGGCGGCGCTGCAACGTTTCGACCAGGTGGGACAGGTCGGGGTCCGGACGGCTTTCGTTCCTGGCGCGCCTAGGGGTGTTCAGCCGTTTGACCAGGGCCTCGGCGTCTCGGGTGGACAGCTCTCTGGCCATCACCTCGCGCGCGGCGGCCGCCATCATCGACCGGTCCTTGAGGCCGAGCAGCGCCCGGGCTTGCCCGGCAGCCAGCTCACCGCGGGAGACATGCTCCTTGATCTGGTCGGGCAGGGACAGGAGCCTCAGCGAGTTGGCCACCGCAGACCGGCTCCTGCCGACCCTTTCCGCCACCTGTTCCTGGGTCAGGTTGAACTGTTCCTGCAACTCGGCGAACGCCGCCGCTTCCTCGACGGGGTTCAGGTCCTCACGCTGGAGGTTCTCGATCAAAGCCAACAGCAACGAGTTCGGATCGACGGTTTCATGAACGATAATAGGTACTTCCGAAAGCCCCAGCCTTTGCGCGGCGCGCAGGCGGCGCTCGCCGGCGATGAGTTCGTAGCCGCCGGCCGTGGTCCGTACCACCAGGGGCTGCAGCATGCCGCTCGCCTCGATGGAGCTCGCCAGCTCGTCTATCTTCGCGTCGTCGAAGACCCGCCGCGGCTGGCTCGGATTCGGGACGATCAACGATGGAGCGACCGCTGTCGGGGAAGCCTCCGGGCCGGGATCCTCCGCGACCGGATCCGTGCTCGGCAAGAGGGCATCGAGACCGCGTCCCAGTCTATTCTTCTGCATGGCTTCGCTCCTTTTGGCCCATCAGTTCAGCGGCGAGGCTCAGGTAGCTCTGTGCCCCCGTCGAGCGGGCATCGTAGAGCAGTGCCGGCCTGCCATGGCTGGGACTCTCACTGAGGCGAACGTTTCGCGGGATAACCGTCTGGAAGACACTGTCGGGGAAATGGCCGCGAACGTCCTCCGCGACCTGGGCCGAGAGGTTGCTCCGGCCGTCGTACATGCAAAGGAGGACGCCCTCGAACTCAAGGTGCTGGTTGTACGATGCCCGGACCCGCTTCATCGTGTCGAGGACCGCGCTCAAGCCCTCCAGGGCATAGTACTCGCACTGCAGGGGGACCAGCAGCGAATCCGCCGCCGCCAGGGCGTTGAGCGTGAGCAGGCCAAGGGACGGCGGGCAATCCAGCAGGATGTAGTCGAAGCGGTACTTGACGCTTTCCAAGGCTTGCCTCAACCGTCCGATTCGGTTCTCCATATCGATCAACTGGAGTTCCGCGCTCACCAGATCCCGGTTGGCGGGCAACAGGAACAGCGAAGGCATTTCCGTGGCGCAGAGCGCCTCGGTCACGAAGCAATTCTCGAGCATCACGTCGTAGATGCTCTTGTTGAGAGTCCGGGGATCGACCCCGAAGCCCGTGGTGCTGTTTCCCTGCGGGTCCAGGTCCACGAGCAGCGTCCTCTTGGTGGCGACAGCCAGGGATGCGCCGAGGTTCACCGCCGTGGTGGTCTTTCCGACCCCGCCCTTCTGATTGGCTATGGCGATTATCTTTCCCAAAACTTATTATATTTCAATATGTTACAAATTGACTGGCATCTTGATTTGTAACACGCCGGCACTTGAAAGGGAAGCGCGGTGTTTCACGTGAAACATCGACAGGCATTGAATCAGGAGGAGTCGATTCTCAACATTTCTTTGACGCTTAGGACTTTTTGAGAGTGAGCACGGTCCGGCGCTCGTCACCGAAGGGCAACTCGAAACGGATGCTTCTCTCCGCCGAGAGGCCACAGTCGGGAAGGTATGATCGGACCTCGTCCAGGACCATATTCCCCTTGGGCCCTTGCATCAGGACGGCCGCGCCTCCGGGGACGAGGAAGTCTCCGCTAACCCCGAGGAAGCCGCGAAGGTCCGAGAATCCACGGGTAATGGTCTCCGTCATTGCCGGCAGGTTCTCGTCGTGCAGGTTCTCGATGCGGTTCTCGATCACGTGGATGCCGGTCAGCTTCAGCTCGCGTGCGACGTGCCTCAGGAAGTTCGCCCGCTTCCGGCGCGGCTCCAGGAGATACACGGGTTTGTCCGGAAGCGCGAGTTTGATGGGGATGCCGGGAAAGCCGGCTCCGCTGCCGACGTCCAACAGGTTTCCGGCAGGACTCAGCAACCGGACAACGGAGAGGGAATCGATGAAGTGGAGCCGTACGACGCGCTCCTCTTCACGGATGGCCGTGAGGTTGAGCCGAGTGCTCCAGAACGAGAGCAGGGAAAGGTAGCGCACGAACGCCCCGGTTTGAAGCGGCGACAGTTCAACATCAACAGACCTTGCCCCCGAGATCAGAAGCCGCTCGTTGTTTGCTGGGTCTGTGACGGACACGAGTCCCGGACCGCCGCTTTCCGTCAGCCGGCCTTCTGCTTGTACAGATAGAGCGAGAGCACGGAGATGGCCGCCGGGGTCACGCCGGAGATCCGGTAGGCCTGCCCCAGGGAACGGGGCCGCACGTGAGACAGCTTTTCCTTGATCTCGCGCGAGAGTCCATTGATCCGCCCATAGTCCAGGTCATCCGGAAGGGTAACGTTCTCCAACTTCTGGAACCGCTTGAGACCCTGGGCCTGTCGATCCACGTAACCGCTGTATTTTATTGATACTTCCACTTGAAGCGCTACATCCGAAGGCATCCCTTCCAGCTCGGGGCCGAAGGCCGTCAGATCCGTGAAGGCGATCTCGGGACGGCGGAGCAGTTGCGCCAACGTCGTTATATTTCGGATGGACGCCGTTCCCAGGGCCCGGAGCTGCGCCTGGACCGTGCTGGACGGATGGATACGGGTGGTCTCGAGTCGATGCCTCAGTTCGGTGATCTGCTCCTGCTTCCGAGCGGTTCGCGCATGGGCCTCCGGCGTTGCGGGCCCGATACGGTGACCCAGCTCGGCGAGGCGCAGGTCGGCGTTGTCCTCCCGAAGCAGCAACCGGTACTCGGCCCGGGAGGTGAACATCCGGTACGGCTCACCGTCGGTCCCCTTGGTGACCAGGTCGTCGATCAGGACGCCGATGTAGGCCTGGTCACGGGACAGGATCAATGGCTCCTGGCCCCGGAGGCTGAGGCATGCGTTGATGGCCGCCATCAGGCCTTGGCTGGCTGCCTCCTCGTATCCGGTGGTCCCGTTGATCTGCCCCGCCAGATAGAGACCTTCGATGGCCTTGGTCTCCAGGGACGGCTTCAGTTGGATCGGCTCCACGTAGTCGTACTCGATGGCATAGCCGGGCCGCATGATCTCGGCTTCCTCCAGACCTTCGATGCTGTGGACCATGTCCACCTGCACGTCCAGCGGGAGGCTCGTGGAGATGCCGTTGGGGTAGACCTCTACCGTGTCATGACCCTCGGGCTCGAGGAAGATCTGGTGCCGCTGCTTTTCGGCGAAACGCACCACCTTGTCCTCGATGGAGGGGCAGTAACGGGGTCCGCGGCTCTTGATGACCCCGGAGTACATGGGCGAGCGGTGTATGGCCGCCCGGATGATGTCGTGGGTCCTGGGGTTCGTGTACGTGATGTGACAGGGGATCTGCGGCTGCTCGATCCTCTCCGTGCCGAAGGAAAACGGCACCGGCGTCTCATCGCCGTACTGGACGGAAAGCCGTGAATAGTCAATGGTATGCGCGTTCAACCGCGGACACGTTCCGGTCTTGAGCCGCCCCAACCGCAGCCCCAGCGCGCTCAACGACCCGCTCAGGCCCTGGGCGGCGAAATCCCCGGCGCGGCCGGCCGAGTAGTTGCGGTCGCCCACATGGATCATGCCCTGAAGAAAGGTCCCGGTGGTCAGTATGGTCCTTCCGGCCTCGAAGACCTCCCCCATCTGCGATTCGACACCCGTGACCCGGCCATCCCGGCACACGAGCGCCTCGACGCTGGCTTGCTTGAGGGTGAGATTCTCACAGTTCTCCACCACGCGCTTCATTCGCTGGCGGTAAAGGGCCTTGTCCGCCTGTGCCCGGGAAGCCCTGACGGCAGGACCCTTCTTGGTGTTCAACATCCGGAACTGGATGCCGGTTTCGTCGATGGCCCGGGCCATCTCACCCCCGAGGGCGTCGATCTCCTTGACGAGATGGCCTTTGCCGATGCCGCCGATGGCGGGATTGCACGACATCTGGCCGATATGGTCGAGGTTCAGGGTCAGCATCAAGGTGTCAAAACCCATACGAGCGGCGGCCAGAGCGGCTTCGATGCCGGCATGCCCGGCGCCGACCACGATGACGTCGTAGACTCTGTCTTTTCCCTTACCCGACTGTTTCACGTGAAACATCCTTCGCGGACTGCCCGATCACCACTCCGATTCCACCAAACCATTGTGCCAAATTCCTTGACGAACTTCCACGCGACGTTCCGCAAAGACCGTCCCCCGGTTTCCCCTTCGACCCCATACCGGGCCAACGCGGCGCGCGGGCTCGTTCTACTTGCCGATGCAAAACTGCGAGAAGATCCGGTCGAGAATGTCGTCATTGGTGACGGTGCCAATGATCTCTTCGAGACTATCGCGGGCCTCCTGCAAGTCCACCGCGACGATGTCGGGCGGCAACCCGTCGTCCATCGCTCGATGGACCTCCACCAGACTGGACCGTGCACGGTCCAGCGCTGCCTTGTGCCGGACATTGGTTACGACGATTTCGGGCTCCGCCGCGGAATCCAGGAAACAATCATGCAACGCGGTCCGCAGCTCATCGAGCCCCCGCCGGGTGAGCGCGGATACCTCCAACTGCCGCAGGCGTGGCAACAACTCCGACACCGCTGCCCGGTCGATCCGCTGCTTCAGGTCGATCTTGTTGATGACGACAAGGCCCTCGCTCTCGCGCAACCTCTCCATCACACTCCAGTCTTCACCGGTAAGCGGCGACGACCCGTCCAGGACCAGCAGGCACCCCTGGCTCTCCGCAAGCCTTTGGAGGGTCACGTCGATGCCGATCTGCTCGACGCCTTCGGTGTCCTCCCTGAGACCCGCGGTGTCCCAGAGGACCACTGGAAGGCCGCTGAGACTCACCGTCTCCTCGATGAAATCCCGAGTTGTTCCGGGCGTGTCCGTGACAATGGCCCGATCCGCTCCCAGCAGCGCATTCATCAGGCTCGACTTGCCGACGTTCGGCCGCCCGACGATGCACACCCGGACGCCTTCGCGAATCAGTCGACCCCACTCGTAGCTGTCGATGAGAACGGATATCCTGTCCACGACTCCGGCCACCTTCCGGGCCAGTTCCGCGCGCTGGAGCAGCTCGATCTCTTCCTCCGGGAAGTCGATGGCAGCCTCCACTTGTACCAACGTGTCGACTAGTTGTTCCCTGAGGTCCTGGACCTCCTGCGAAAGGCCTCCTTCCATCTGACCCAAGGCGACGTTCGCGGCCTTGTCCGTGCGGGAGCGAATGAGGTCCAACACGGCCTCGGCTTGGGCCAAATCCAAACGTCCGTTCAAAAATGCCCTTTTTGTAAATTCCCCCGGCTCCGCATGTCGTGCCCCTTGCGCCAGCACCAGACCGAGCACCTGGCGGACCACGTAGGGACCCCCGTGGCAATGGATCTCGACGGTGTCCTCACCCGTATAGCTCTTCGGTTGCTGAAGGAATGCGAACATGACCTCGTCCACGACAGAGCCGCGAGGCCGGTCGCGCACCCTCCCGTAATACAATCGGTGCGACTCCCAGCCGTCAGCCTTGCGCCCGAGGATCTCGCTGCCGATGCGTCGCGCGTCCGGCCCGCTCAGGCGCACCACGGCCACGCCTCCCTCCCCGGGAGGCGTGGCCACCGCCGCTATGGTATCTGCCTGGTACATGATGGGACCTTCAACTTCTCCTTGTCCGCGACATTATACCCCATCCGCCGTCGACCTGCGTGCCATGGAGCGTTGCGCGGCGACCCCTCCGAAACGCCGCCCCACGACCCCGCCCGGTTATTCGCCTCTCCTGAAAAACTGTGTTAGATACCATCGTTGGAACGGTCATGACCCAGACTACCGACGACCTCAGAATCGAGAATCTCCGTCCCTTGGTCCCTCCGATGATTGTTGTGGACGAAGAATTGCCGATTACGGAACAGGCCACGGCGACCGTGACTGCCGCCCGTGCCGCCATCGCCGACATCATCAACGGCCGAGACCAACGACTCCTGGTCATTGCCGGCCCCTGCTCCATTCACGACCCGAAAGCCGCGCTCGAGTACGCCGGCCGGTTGAAGCGGGAGTCCGACCGCCTCGCCGACGACCTGCTCGTCATCATGCGCGTCTACTTCGAGAAACCCCGCACGACCGTGGGGTGGAAGGGCCTCATCAACGACCCTGATCTCGACGGCAGCTTCAACATCAACCAGGGGCTGCGAATCGCCCGGGGCTTGTTGCTCGATCTGGCGAACATGGGATTGGCGGCGGGTTCGGAGTTCCTCGATACCATCACGCCGCAGTTCACCGCCGACCTTGTTTCATGGGGCGCCATCGGCGCACGCACGGCCGAGAGCCAGGTGCACCGCGAACTCGCCTCCGGGTTGTCCATGCCGGTTGGATTCAAGAACGGCACCGGCGGTTCCATACAGATCGCCATCGACGGAGTGCGCGCCGCGTGCCACCCACACCACTTCCTCGGGGTTACCAGCCAGGGAATCGCCGCGATCATCTCCACGTCGGGGAACGAAAGTTGCCATGTCATCCTGCGAGGCTCCAACAACGGCGCCAACTTCGACCAGGGCGTGGTTGATGAAACCGCCGAAACGCTGCGCGACGCCAAACTTCCGCACCGCGTGCTCATCGACTGCAGCCACGGCAACAGCCAGAAGGACTACCTGCGGCAGCCCAAGGTCTGCGCCGACGTGTGCGAGCAGGTTGCCGCCGGTTCCGAAAGCATCTGCGGCGTGATGATGGAGAGCCACCTGGTAGCGGGCCGCCAGGACATCAAGCCCGACACCCCCCTCACCTACGGCCAGAGCGTCACCGACGCCTGCATCGACTGGGAAACCACGGTTCCCATGCTCGAAGAACTGGCCCGGGCCTCCGCGCAGCGGCGCGCCTAAACAGGCCGAACCCGTCGCGTCCCAGTGTTCCATCCCGCCTGATTCTTGACAATCTCAGGGATTCTCTACGCCCTAGAGGGCAGTGTCATCGAGGCCCAGCGATTCGAGCACGGGACCGAAGTACCCCGCGAAGGTGCCCGTCACGGAACCGTCGACGATCAGACGCCGGGCATCACCGCAGTCGATAACGAGGGCATCCGCCAGGGAGCGTGACAAACGGCTGAAACGAACCTCGTCTTTCAGGTAGGTCCTCGGCTCGCCGTCGTCGAGCGAGAGCTCCTCCTTCGGAACCTCCCCCACAACGACGCGGTCCGCAAACAGGAGCACCCAGCAAGCCCGCGCGTTGCCGGAGTGCGCCTCGAACACCGCGACGGCCCCGTTCCGAACGTCGGAACCGGCGACTCGGCCTGCCGGCGCAGGGAGTTCCTGGTCGCCGATCTGCCGCAGGACCGCCGGCGCCGACCCTGGCGGGACGGTCGACAGCGTCCCGCACTTCAGGCGATCACGCAGCCGCGACTCCACCGCCTTCAGATATCGCGACCAGAGCGCGGTGACCTGCTTGCGCTCCGGGAGCAACACCGAGGCATTGAACAGCACCATGTGGTCATGTTCGACCGGCCAGTCCACGGCAGCCTTCGTCGCCAGCAGATCGACGAAGGACGCGATCAGTGGTTCCGCCAGCGAGTCTCCGACCAGGTCCCGCGGGGGCTCGATCAAGTATTGCTCACTTCCCGCAACGCGGTCCGATTCGAAGCCGCCGTCGTCGAAGACGACCGGCATCGCCTTCTCCAACAGCACGCGGTTCACGTCGGCATCACCGATACGCTTGCGCGCCGCCACGGCGAACGCGCTGCCTTCGATCACCTGCCGCGCTTCCCCGACGTCGAGCCGACACCAGTCGCGGGCAAGCATCGCGAGCTGAATGAATCCCTCCTCGATGCGTATCTCCTCGCGGCTGCCGGCTTCGATCAGGTCGATCTGCAGACCCATCGACAGCCCCTTCTCCATTTCCTCTATCGCCTTGCTGGCCTTCGGCTCATTCAATCCACGCATGTCCCGCAGGATCGCCCCGAGACACTCGGCAATCGCCTGGCGTTGCGCGGGGCGCAGGGAGGCGAAGTCGATCGGGGGCGCCAGCGTGGGATCCGGTTCACCGTCGTCGGCAAGTGTGCGCAGCAGCGCCAACTTGGCGAACTCGTCCGGAATCCGTGCGCGCAGAATGCGGTCCAGCAGGAGCTTGCGGTTGTGGTCGATGCCCGGAACCAGCTTGTGAATGCGAAGCGCCTCGACCAGCCCCAGCCAGTCAGCGCTCCGATACGTCCGGCTCGGATCGTACGTGCGCGCCACCTGCAGATAGACCAGCGCGACGGAACCTTCCAGCAGTTCTTTCAGCCAGGCCTCGGCGTACCTCTTGGCGACGTGCTTCCCCACCCGCGTAAATGCCTCCCCGGCGAGAGTCGACGCTACCAGTGTGACCGGGTTCGCACCGAGCGCAAGGCGAGCAGCCAGCGTCGCGCCGCGCACATAATGCTGCCAGGGTGTGTACATCCGGTAGAGGTGGCGAACCTTCTGCACCCGTTCGAGCCACACCACGACTTCCCTCACGGTCCAACCGGTGACGTCGACGACCGGCGCCTGCCGCGCCGCCTGCAGGAGCTCGCCGACCGCGGATCGGGCTGCCAGCGCGACGTCACCGATGCGTGCGTCGAGTTCCGCCTTCTCGGCATCCTTCCCGTACAGGCGGGCGACTTCCACCACGACGACGCGGAGTTCCTCGAGAATGGCGCGGCCGTCGAGGCCGGCGATCTTCCCGTGCTCTTGCTTCACGTAGCGCCGGTCGCGGATACCATCCCAGACGCGGTCGCAGCGGGCCTGGATCATTCTCCCGAGCCGTGCGTCCAGTTCCGAGGACGCCGTCTCCGCTTTCGGGTCCTGCGACCGCTGCAGCGCGCTCCAAGCCTGCTCCACCGGCGACACGCCCTCGGCGAGCCAACGCTTCTCAACCTCTTTCCGATCCCGCTCACGCAGTTCGTCGATGTGCCGCTCGACGTCCGTGATGAGCCTTCGGTCAACGGCGGCGGATCGCGTGAGGCCGGCCGCGAAACCCAGCGCACCGGCGCCGAGCAGGCTGACCCCGATCCCCACTTCCACCGAGAGCAGGAAAAGGAGACAGACCCCGGCGACCGTGACACCGCATCCTGCGACCAACCAGCCGACGGACGCGCTCATTCGGATCAATCGCATGTCGCCATCCTACCGGGGCGCGTGCCCCGGTAGGACCCATTCCCATGTCTTGGACTGGATTCCCGCTTGTTCGGACAGGCTCTAGATCTCCACGGCCCGTCCCTGCTCCGACGACTCCGTGATGGCATCGATCAAGCGGTGCAGGTCCACGGCCGTGTTGAAATCCGGCTCGCACGCCGTGCCGTTGCGGATGGCGTCGGCGAACCTCACGTACATTTCACCGACGTTCCTCGGCTCCTTCTTCGGGGTCTCCGCCGGCGCCCTTGTGTACTCGGGCGGCACCGGCAAGTCCTGGAGATCGGAATCGCCGGCCTTGACTCCCTTCAACCGGACCACCTCGAGCTGCGGCGTGTTGTCGGACGTGGCCACCAGGGTACCCTCGCGGCCATAGATCTCCATGCCATATCCGTACGCCTTCCAGGGTATGGCGGACACATAGACCGACGCCACCCCGCCGCCGGCCAGCCGCCCGCTCACCAGCACGTTGTCCGGAGAAGTCACGTCCACGTAGCGTTGCGTATCGGTCTCGAGCCACTGCCGTACCTGGGTGCTCACCACGGCGGACACGGAGCTGAAATCACCCACGATGGACCGCAGCGCGTCGATGGTGTGGCCGTGGGCGATGGTCAGGGCGTTGGCGCCCAGGGACGCGTCCTTTTGCCAGCTCCGGTCCGAGGGCCAGTTCTGTATGCCCCCCCGCGCGACGCTCACGTGGCAGGCTATGACCTCGCCCACGTAGCCGTCCGCCACCAGGTCCCTGGCGTAGACGATGGCCGGGTTGGCCCTGGCCTGCAGACCCACCATGTGCCTGAGATTCTTGGCCTCCGCGAGGTCACGCATCTCCACGGCCTCGGCCCGGGTCTTTCCCAGCGGCCACTCGGTGAAAACATGCTTGCCCGCGTTGAGGGCATCCATGGTCACCTGGTAGTGGGCCGGTACCCGCAGCACCACCGCCACCGCGTCGACGTCGGGGCAGGCAAGCATCTCGCGGTAGTCATGGAACGCCATCTCCGCGCCGTACTTCGCCGCCGATTCCTCGGCGCTCTCCTTGCGGGTGGTGCAGACCGCCGTCAACTCCACATCCCGGCTCGCCACGATGGCCGGAAGGTGGCCTCTCGGACCCCATCCGCGGGTGGGATTGGCCCCGATGACACCGAGCTTGATCTTTTTAGCCATGTTCTCCCTTTATTCGTGATAACAGGTGGTTATAGGCCTATATCATAGTCCAAGTTCCGACCCCTTATTCTTCGAGCAGCGGCTTGAGCCCCTCCCAGTCGGTCACCGGCGCCGCGCAGGTGAAATTGCGGCAGACGTAGACCGTCGGCTTGCCGTCGATCTGCGCTTTTCCCTCCAGCAAGGGGGAAATCTCCTCCAGCCTGGCGTCCGGGCCGACCCACTGAAAGGTCTTGTTGGGGAGGTAGCTGTCCTGTACTTGCTGCGCGATTCCGCGTGCATCCGTGTCGTCCTTGCCGGCGACCATGACGATCTCCGCCGGCATCGACAGGTGGAAGTCCAGCGCCCCGAGCATGGTGGCCAGCCCGAACGGCTCCTTGGCCATGGCGTCATAGTGAAGCCGCAGGACCTTCTCCGCGCGGTCCACCAAGTCCTGCTCCCCCGTGTAGTGGTAGAGCCGCAGGAGCACCGCGGCCGCCACCGAGTTGCCCGACGGGATGGAGTGGTCGAACCCGGGCTTGGTGCGGCTGATGAGCTGCTCGTGGGACTTGCCGGTGTAGAAGAACCCGCCGTTCTTCTCGTCCCAGAACTCCTCCACCATGGTCCGGGCCAGGGCCTTGGAACGGTCGAGCAGGTCGGCTTCGAAGGTGGCCTCGAAAAGGTCCAGCAGGCCGGCGATGAGGAAGGCGTAGTCGTCCAGGTAGCCCAGCAGCTTGGACTGCCCGTCCTTGTAGGTGTGGAGCAGCAGCCCCTTGTCGAACATGCGGGTGAAGATGAAGTCCACGGTCCTGGCGCCAGCGTCCCGGATGCGCGGTTCGCCGGTGATGGCGTAGGCCGCGGCCACGCCCGAGAGCATCAGGCCGTTCCAGGAGACGATGACCTTCTCGTCACGGAACGGCTTGACCCGCTTCTCCCGCTCCTCGAAAAGACGCGCCCGCGACCCGGCCAGGACGGCCTCGATCTGTTGCTCGTCCTTGTTGAAATACTTGGCCGCCTGCTCGACGGTCAGAATGGGGTGCAGGATGTTCTTGCCCTCGAAGTTGCCGAGGTCCGAGACGTCGTAGACCCGGCAGAAGATCTCGCCGTGCTCCTTGCCCAGCAGCTCCAGGACTTCCTCGCGGGTCCAGACGAAGAACTTGCCTTCCTCGCCCTCGCTGTCGGCGTCCTGGGCGGAGTAGAAACCGCCCTCGGGCTGGCACATCTCCCGCAGCGCGTAGTCCAGGGTCTCCTCGACGATGCGCTTGAAGAAGCCGTCCTTGGTGATCCGGTAGGCCTCGGCGTAGACCTGCGCGAGCTGGCCGTTGTCGTAGAGCATCTTCTCGAAGTGGGGCACGAGCCACTTGTCGTCCACGGAGTAGCGGTGGAAGCCCCCGCCGAGCTGGTCGTACATGCCCCCCTCGGCCATCTTCCGAAGCGTCTCGGTGATCATTTCCAGGTAACGCTGGTTCCCCGACAGCCGGTAGGAGCGCAGGAACAGGTTGAAGACCCCGGCGTTGGGGAACTTGGGCGCGCGGCCGAAGCCGCCGTGGGCGGCGTCGTAGGCCGGGGTCAGCCCTTCCGCCCCCCGGGTGACCACCTCCACGCTCAGCTCCCGGTCGGTCTCGCTGAGCACGCTCATGCGGTCCAGCGCGGCCACGAGCTGGTCGACGTTCTTGGCCACGTCCTGCGGCTTGTTGCGGTAGGCCTCCACCACCGCCCGCAGCACCCGCGGAAAGCCCGGCATGCCTTGCCGGTCCTCCGGCGGATAGTAGGTGCCGCCGAAGAAGGGCTTGCCCTCGGGCGTCAGGAACACGGTCATGGGCCAGCCGCCCCGCCGGGTGAGCATCTGCACCGCGTTCATGTAGATCTCGTCCAGGTCCGGGCGCTCCTCGCGGTCCACCTTGATGCTGACGAAGTTCTCGTTCATCAGCGCCGCGATGGCCTCGTTCTCGAACGACTCGTGCTCCATCACGTGGCACCAGTGGCAGGCCGAGTAGCCGATGCTCAGGAGGATCGGCTTGTCTTCCGTCCGGGCCTTGGCGAAGGCCTCCTCCCCCCAGGGGAACCAGTCCACCGGGTTGCCGGCGTGCTGCAGCAGATACGGGCTCGACTCGTTGGCCAGGCGGTTCATCGACGGTTTCTCCTATTGCGCTTCCCCGAGTTCAGTACTTCCGGATCACGGCCACCACCACGCCCCGGATCTCCACCTCTTCTTCCGCGGCCGCCACGGGGGCGAGCCGCTCGTCGGCTGGCTGCAGCAACACTCTTCCATCTCGGCGGTGAAGCCGCTTGACCGTGGCTTCGCCCCGGACCAGGGCCACCACCGTGTCGCCCTCCCGCGCAGCGGGCGCGGACTGAACCAGGATGACGTCGCCGTCGCCGATCTGCTCCTCGATCAGGGCGTCTCCCTTCACGCGCAACGCGAACGTGTCCGGGCTTCGCGCCAACTCCCCGGGCACGCCCGGGATGTCTTCCGCCTCCACCGGCTCGAAGACCCGTCCCTGCCGCCTCGAGACGGTCATCGAACCAGCTTAGCAGCCTTGGGAATCCGTGGCACCCTTGGCGGCGTCGACCATGCCCTGGGCCTTCACCGCGTTGGAATCCCCCGTGCCGTAGAACTTCCCGAGGTAAGCCGCCACCTTGCGCAACACCTCGTGATGGGCCTCGGCGCACGCGCGTCGCGCCTCGGGCGACAGCTCGTTGAACTCCCGTTCGATGTTGCCCAGCCAGCCCGGCAGATACTCCGTCTCGATGTCCGTGCCGGTATAGAGGTATCCCTCCAGCGAACCCACCCTGGCCGCCAGGCCGTAGACCCGCTCGATGTCGGATGCATCCATGATCGCCTCCTCCCTCCTGTCGCGGTCGATGCGGTCCCACCCCCAGCGACAGACTATCAAGAAAGTTTCAAATGTTCCTACGGCGTCGCGGCGCGACGGTTCTTCTGATATTTCCTGACCGCCGCGTTGTGCTCCCTGAGGCTTTCGGAGAAGTGGTGGCTGCCGTCGTTCCGGGACACGAAGTACAGGTAGTCGACTTCCGCCGGATGGAGCGCCGCCTTCAACGCGACCAGGCCGGGGTTGGCGATGGGACCCGGGGGCAACCCCCGGATCGTGTAGGTGTTGTAGCGACCCGGGCTCCGGAGGTCCTCGCGCGTCAGGTTGCCGTCGAAGTCTTCCAGGCCGTAGATGACCGTCGGATCGCTCTGAAGCCGCATGCCCCGCTTCAGGCGGTTGTGGAAGACCGCGGACACCAGCGGCATCTCCGCGCCCGGGCCGCCTTCCTTCTCGATGATGGACGCCAGCGTCACCAGTTGGTGGCGGGTCAGACCCAGCTCCCTCGCCCGCGCTTCCAGTTCGGGAGTGAACCTGTCCTTGAACTCGGCGAACATCGTCTTGACGATCTCTTCTTCCATGGCCAGCGCACGGAAGAGGTAGGTGGTGGGGAAGAGATAACCTTCCACGCTGTCGACCCCCAGGGAGTCGAGAAAAGATGGATCGGCGATGGCCGCGGCGAACTTCTCCGGCGTCACCAGCCCCTTGCGCTCGAGCAGCCGGCCGATCTGGCGGACCGTGAAGCCCTCGGGAATCGTAACCTTGTAGACGACCGCCCTGCCGCGGACGAGCGCGTCGAGCACCGTCCGGGGCGACACCGCCCCCTCGAAGCGGTAGAGGCCGCGGTGGACTCTCGTATCGAGTCTGCGCAACCGAGCCCAGAACGCGAACAGCCGGGGCTGCGAAACAACCCCTTTCCTGCCGAGCTCGCGGGCCACCGCCGCAAACGTGTCACCGCGTCGGATCTCGATCTCCGCAACCGACGAATGGCCGTGGTAAGGGGTCAGGAGGAAAGCGCCCATGTAACCGAGCACGAGGGCGGCGAGCAGAAGGAAAGCGCCGGCAACCAGAAGGCCTCGACGACTGGAAAGCAGGGACTCGAGCACCTTCAGTTGTCGGTTACGTTCACCTTCATCCATCCTTCGATCTGCTTGAGGAAACCTGCGAATGGATCCTTTTTCGGCGAATCCGCGAAGTAGGTCTTGTGCATGTAGTCGAGGGCCCCGGACAGGTACTCGAACTTCTCCGAGAGCTCCTGATAGAGCAAAAATCCGGTCCGGTAGAGCGACAGGTCCACTTCGGACACCTTCCAGTACGACCGGCTGCCCTCCTGGAGATAATAGTCCAGGTAGCCGCCGCGCTCGACATAGGAACGGAAGACACCGCTCATGAACAACGTGTAGTCTCCCAGATATTTCCGCATCCGCCGTTCCTGCATGAGGGGGTTCTCGCGCGAGAACGTCTGCTCGTCCTCCGCCAGCATCTCCACCACGCTGTCGAGCCTCTGGCTCTTGCGGGAGCGGACACGATAGAGCCGGTCGCTGCGGGCGAACTCCGTCAGCACGTCCGCCACGTAGCCCGTCACCTCCGCGTCCCGGATCCCCAGTTCGCCGAAGCATCGCTGGGTCATATTGAGGAAGAACCCCTGCAATCGGTCTTTCGAAATCATCTTTGTCATGGCGTCACCCGTGGCGGGGTATGCCATCAAGAAACGGCGGGGATGTCAAACTGAATTTCTCGGGTTGACCCTGCCGTGCATGGCTCGTAACCTGCGGGGGTCCGGTTCGGTGGCACGCGCATGAAGATCCACAAGGCACTGACCATCGCCGGCTCCGATTCGGGAGCCGGGGCCGGCCTGCAGGCCGACCTCAAGACTTTCGCGGCGCTGGGGGTGTACGGCACGTCGGTGGTCACGGCCATCACCGCCCAGAACACCGTGGGTGTCACGCGGGTCCTCGAAACACCGGCGCTCATGGTCGCCGCCCAGATCGACGCCGTCATGGACGACATCGGCGCGGACGCGGTGAAGACCGGCATGCTCGCCAACGCCCGCATCATCCGGACGGTGGCCGACAAGATCCGGCAGCACGGCGTCCAACGGCTGGTGGTGGACCCGGTGATGGTGGCCAAGGGCGGCCACGTGCTGCTGCGCCCGGACGCCATCCGGACGCTGAAGAGCCGGCTGTTCCCGCTGGCCGCCGTGGTCACACCGAACCTCCCCGAAGCCCAGGCGCTGACGGGCGTGGAGGGGACCGGGGTGCGCGCCATCAAGGAGATGGCCCGGCGCATGGTCGATATGGGTGCGCGAAGCGTCGTGGTGAAGGGGGGACATCGGAAGGGCGCCGCTACCGATGTATTCCATGACGGCGCGGTGTTCCACGAGTTCCCGGCCGTGCGGATACGGACGAAGAACACCCACGGAACCGGGTGCACTTATTCGGCCGCCCTGGCGTGCGCCCTGGCCCGGAACGAGTCCCTGGAAGCCGCGGTCGCCGAGGCCAAGGAGTTCATCACCCAGGCGATCCGGCGGGCATTCTCCATCGGCTCCGGGCACGGACCGGTGGATCACTTCCACCGTTACCGGGCTGTCGGCCGGACCCGTGGGTATTGAAGCTGGCGGCCCGTAACGGCCGGATGGCCAAACTGCCGGAGTATGGGAGGGGATGGTTCCCGGGTCCGGTCGCCTAAGACGCGAGGCGCGCAACACGGCGCCGAGCGACGTCGGCGACGGCAACCGGGTCCAGCGTGGTCAGCATGCCGTCGCGCACCACCGGGCGTCCCTCCACCAGCAGGTCGCGAACAGTGAACGGGCCGCAGAGCACGAGAGCGGCCACCGGGTCCCAGGCGCCGGCGGCGCCCAGGCCTGAAACGTCCCAGATCGCCAGGTCGGCGCGCTTGCCCGCCTCGATGGTTCCGAGCTCGCCCGCGCGTCCGAGTACGGCCGCCCCTCCCAGGGTCGCCATCTCAAGGGCCTGCCGCGCGCTCATGGCGGGGGCGCCGTGGCGGACCCGCTGCAGCATCATGGCCTGCCGGGCCTCGGGCAGGAGGCTTCCGGAGTCGTTGCTGGCCGATCCGTCCACGCCCAGGCCCACGGCGATTCCGGCGTCACGCATGGCGCGGACCGGAGCGATGCCCGACCCCAGCCGGCAGTTGGACGAGGGGCAATGCGCCACGCCGGTGCCGGTCCGGGCAAAGAGGTCGATCTCCCCTGGGTCAAGCTGAACGCAGTGCGCGTGCCACACACGTTCTCCGACCCATCCCAGCGATTCCGCATACTCGCCGGGCCGGTTGCCGTTGTTCTCCAGCGACCAGGCGACATCCTCGGCGTTCTCCGCCAGGTGCGTGTGCAGGCGGACACCCTTGTCGGCCGCCAGCGCGGCGGCATCGCGCATCAGTTCCTGGGAGACCGAGAACGGCGAGCAGGGAGCGATGCCGACCCGGACCATCGCCCCGTCTGACGCATCGTGAAAGGCGTCGATCACCCGGATGCAGTCGTCGAGGATGTCGGCTTCGCGCTCGACCAGGCTGTCCGGCGGCAGGCCGCCGGAGCTTTCGCCGATGCTCATGGCGCCACGGGTGGGGTGGAAGCGCAGTCCGACGGCAGCCGCGGCCTCGATGGTGTCCTCCAGCCGCACGCCGTCGGGATAGATGTAGTGGTGGTCCGAGCTCATGCCGCAGCCCGACAGGGCGAGCTCCGCCAAGCCGAGCTGGACAGCCGCGAACACGTCCTCGGGCCGCATGCGTGCCCAGACCGGATAGAGCGACCTGAGCCACCCGAACAGAAGCGCGTCCTGACAGGCCGGCACGGCCCGTGTCAGGGTCTGGAAGAGATGGTGATGGGTATTGACGAGCGCCGGCGTCACCACGCAGCCGGAGGCGTCGATCACCTCCCAGCCGGTGGAGTCCTCCGGACCGCCGGCGCCCACGTTCTCGATCCGGCCGTCCACGACGAGGATGTCGGCGTCGGCCAGCTCGCTTCGGTCCGCGTCCATGGTGACGACGACTGCGGCGTTACGGATCCAACGCTTACGGGCCGCCAAGGGAGTCCTCCCGTCCAGATCGCGTTGTGCCTTGCCACATTGCCCGTATCACGCTTTGACCACACGATTCAGGGCATCACGAGCAGTCACGATAGGAATGCCTTCCACGGCTCCAAGCGAGAGCACGTGTTTTTTGTCGCCGGAGACGAGCAAGTCGGCCTTTCCGGCGATTGCCGTAGCCAGAACAGGATTGTTGTTGGGATCGGCGGACAGGTCCACCGCCGGAAGTTCGCGCAGGACGACGGCCCTTGCGGCGATGTTCTCAACGATCGCGGCAGCTTCGTCGATGTCGACGAACCGACGAAGACGCGGCCGGGCCAGAACTTGCGCCATCTCGCCCAACTGCGCAAGCGATGTGACAAGCTCGATCTCGCCGCGCAGGCACGCCTGATACAGGGCGTCGGGTGGGGTCCCCTTGGTGATGAGAGCACCGATCAGGATATTGGTGTCAAGTACGACCCGCACGTCCCGCCGCCACCTCGTCATCGATCAGGTCAAGAATTGCCCGCTGATCATAAACCGCATTGCGGTCCTTGACCTGCTCGACGGTAAGGTCCAGAACGCGACGGCGCACGGCTTCGTCAACGAACCGGGAAAGATCGCCCTTCTTGCCGCCGTTGCGCGCGAGGAAGGTCCGAACCACTCTGTCCGTCTCTTCAGGAATGGAAAGGTTCCAACGGGTCATGATTCACCATATACACATACACGTATATGCGTTTATCATCATACCGGGAGCCAACTGGTCCGGTCAACGGCAAGGGGAGTACGAGCGAGATGGCCGCGTGCTGGTTAGGCCTGACCGGGTTCGCCGCCGCCCGCGCCGACAAGCACCACCAGGGCGTCGAGGGCGATGCCGCCCCGCCGGCGCAGGACGAAGGGATTGACATCGACGGACTCAAGCCGGTCGCCCAGGTCGCAGGCGAGCCGCGAAACCGCCATCAACGCCTTGACCAGCGCCTTCCAGTCCAGGGGCGGCGCACCCCGGTAACCACCGATGAGCGGAGCGGCCCTGGTACGCGCGATCAAGGTCTCCGCACTGGACTCATCCAGAGTGGGCGCTGCGAAGGCAACGTCACGATAAAGCTCCAGCGCCACCCCACCCGATCCGAACATCACCATGGGGCCCATCTCCGGATCGCGCGAGGCGCCGATCACCAGCTCCAGCCCCCCGGCCACCTGCTCGGCCACCAGCACCCCGTCCACGGCGACTCCCCTGGCCTTGCGCGCGACGTTGCGCAGGATGGCGCCGTAGCCCTGGCGCACGGCGCTGGCGGTTATGTTGTTCAGCAGCACGCCGCCCGCGTCCGACTTGTGGGTCAGCTCGGCGCCGGCGGCCTTCAAGACCACCGGAAACCCGATGGCGCGGGCGATCCGCACCGCTTCGGCCGCGCTGCCGGCCAACCGCTCCCGAGGCGTGCGAAGGCCATAGGCGCGGAGAAGCGCCTTGGAATCGACCTCCGACAGCGGCGTCGGGCCGGCGGCGTCCTTCGTCCTTGCCAGCACTCTCCGGACGGCCGGCGGCACCGGGGCCGCGCCACGCCGCTTCGCGGGCGACTTTCTCGACAGGCGCTCCGCATAAGAGATAACCGAGCGCACCGTGCGCAGCGATTTGTCCGGTTCCTGCAGGAACGCGACGTTGCGCAGGCCGTCGCGCAGTTCCCGAGCGTAGTCGTTCAGGCCGTGCGAGATCATGGTGACGAAGGCGATGGGTTTCCTCGCCCGCGCCACCAGCTCGTTGACCGCCCGCATGTTGGCTTCCTTGTTCCCGCCCTCCGGCGCCCGCAGCAGCTCCTCCTGCAGCAACAGCGTGTCGATGCCGGGATCGTCCAGCAGCGTCTCGACGCAGCGGAGGTAGGTCTCGTGGCTGGTGAGCGCGCCGAAGCCGGAATCCAGAGGATTGCCGATGACGGTGCCGACGCCGAGCAGCTTCTCCAGCCGCTTGCGGGACCTGGCGGCGAGGGACGGAAAGGACAGGCCGTTCGCTTCCGCCTGGTCGAGCAGCACGCCGCGAAGGCCGCCGGAGAAGGTCATGGCGCCCAGCCCGTCACCCTTGGGCAGGCGGGCGTGCAACAGGTATTCCGCCATCTCCACCACGTCATCGAGGGTGCCGACGCGGACGGCGCCGTAGTCGCCGGCGATGGCGTCGAAGGCGGCGATGGACCCCGCCAAACCGCCCGTATGGGCCATGGCAGCCGCCCGGCCGTTGTCCGAGGCGCCAAGCTTGACCACGATCACCGGCTTTCCGGCGGCCTTCGCCGCGGCGCAAGCCGCCAGAAACCGCTCCGGCTCCCGCACGGCTTCGAGGTAGGACACGATCACCCGGGTTTGCGGATCGGCCGCGAAATACTCGATGTAATCGGCGGTCTTGAGCCCGGCCTCGTTGCCGCTGCTGACGATGTACCCCACGTCCATGCCGCGTTCTTCGAGGGTGCGCTTGAGCGCCATCACCAGGCCGCCCGACTGTCCGACGATGGCGACGGGACCGGCCTCGGTGCGGTGCGGGCGGTTGTCGGTCATGGTGACGAACCCGGCGCGGCCGTTGAAGTTGCCGATGCAGTTGGGGCCGGAAACGGCGATGCCCAACTCCGCGACGGTAGCGGAGAGCTGCCGGCCGCGCTCGACGGCCACCGGATCGGGCACTTCGCCGAAGCCGGACGAAACCACGGTGGCGCTGCGCGCTCCGGCCGCCGCCCCCTCCCGCAGGGTTGCCTCCACGAACGGCGCCGGCACGAACACCGCCAGATGGTCGGGCGGCTCGGGCAACTCGGAGTAGCTCCGGTAGCAGCGGGTGCCCCAGACCTCCTCGCGCCTCGGGTTGAGCGGGTAGACGGGACCGCCGAAGCCGTAGCGGCCGAGATTGCGCCAGCAGCGCTGCGCCCAGTTCCCCGGCCTGTCGGTGGCGCCGACGATGACCACGTTGCGCGGGTCGAGCAACGCCTCTACGTCGGGACGCGGGGTGGATGCGGGTCGTGAGGCTCGGGTTCTTCGGGAGATCATGTCATTCCTTGGGCCGGGTGGACCAGTCGCGGACGGCGATGATGTAACCCTCGGCGTGATCGCCGATGACCTCGCAGCGCGTCTCTCCCCAGGTTCGGAAATAGAATACCATATAGGCACACAGTACCGCGTCGAGTTTGTCCTCCAGCGACTTGAGGGCCGAGCCGCGCAGTTCCCGGGGGTCTTCGTCCAGCAGCCGGGAGAGCTCGGGCGACGGCAGCAGGGGAGGGTCCTGGCGGGCCAGGTGGGTGCCGATGGCCTTCTGAAAATCGGCCAGGCCGGTCTGCCGGGCGGCCACGGGACCCTTCTTGTACTTGATGATGCGGGGCCGCTCGAAGAATGCCACCTGGACCAGGTGCGGAAAGATCTCGAGCTGCCGGCGGCCGCCCCGGCCGGGAAGAAACGGGTTCGACGAGAAACCCCTTCGCCGGAGCTTGCGGCACAACCGGATCGGCCGTTCGCAACGGACCCGGTTGGCCGGATAGGCTCCCGCGTGATAGCGGCCGAACCGGGACGATACCATCTTGTCCGCGGGCCGGGACGTCCCCGGCGGGTTCCTGGCGATGATGGGCGCGTCGATGCCCAGCCACACGTCTTGCCCACCGCACGCCTCCACCCAATCGAGAATTTCCGTGTCGGTGGTGCGGCGGGCCGAGCTCACGAGGCGGCAGCCGGCACCCTCGGACACCAGATGGGCCAGTCCGGTCGGATTGCGGTTGCCCCAGGCCAGATCGATGCCGACGAAGTTCATGAAGAGGACGGAGAACGGGCGTCAGCCCCTCCGGACCAGCCGTACGGGCCGGTTTATGGGCCCGAACCGCGCCTGCGCAACTCGAACCGAGGCTCTTCGCCCGCCATCAGGCGCCGGATGTTCTCCCGATGGCGGACCACCACGAGGACTCCGATGACGAGGCTCATCCAGACCGTTTCGACGGGATAGGACAACGCCCACGCCACAACCGGGGCCGCCGCCCCCGCCGCCATGGAAGCCGGCGAGACCCGCCGGCCGACGAGGACCACCAGGACGAAGACCCCCAGCACGACCAGGAGGCCCAGAGCCATGGCGCCGACGTAGACGCCGGCGGCGGTGGCCACGCCCTTGCCGCCCTTGAAGCCCAGGAACACCGGGTAGAGGTGGCCCGCGAAGGCGGCCAGGCCGGCCGCGGCGGCCGCGGCCGCCCCGAGGTCCAGCAGATGGGCCGCCAGCACGGGCAGGAAGCCCTTGGCGACGTCGGCGAAGAGGGTGACGAGGCCCTTCTTCCACCCCAGCGTCCGCGCCACGTTGGTGGCGCCGATGTTGCCGCTGCCGGCGCTGCGCACGTCCACCCCCGCGGACGAGCCCACCAGGAACCCGGCAGGAACCGATCCCAGGAGATAGGACAGTATGGTCAGGATGATCGGAGCAGCCATCGCGGACAAAAAAAGGGAGGAAGCGCGCGGGCTTCCTCCCTTGGTCACAAGCCCTTTTCGTTATGCAGCAGGTTTCGCGTACACGCCGGGATCCATCCTTGACTCGGCCCCGAGCCTGGTCATGTCAGCCTCGAACATCTCGCGGATGTACCCCGGCTGGTCGTAGTACTCGATCTGGTTCCCGCCGGACTTCACGTCCTTGTCCACCTTGGAGATGTCTCCGTAGCCCTCGCCCATGCTGTGCTTGATGCCGCCGAAACGGAGCGGCAGGTAGCGCGCGCCGGTGGGGCCGAGGTTGAAGTGCTGGTGGAACATCATCTCCGGCGGCACGAACACGCTGCCGTCCTGCCAGTCGTAGCGCTTGGGCTCCTCGCCTTCCCACCAGAACAGCGAAAAACCCTGCCCCTTGATGATGATGACGTTGAAGCCCGGCCCGTGGCGGTGGGCCTTCTTGTAGGTCCCTACGGGGAACTCGGAGATGTGCGCCGCCATGGTGCCGTCGCACATTTCGAGAAAAACGTTCTTGCCGCCCGCGCCCCGCTCCTTCCACTCCTGCAGGTTGAAGGTGCGCGTG
>CAZVUC010000059.1:0-18156 GCA_964630405.1 uncultured Syntrophobacterales bacterium
GTGGGAAGCGGCGTCAACATGAGCCGGACCCCCCCGGAGACCCCCACCCCTCCGCCCATGCTCGGCGAGGACACCGAGGAAATCCTTCAAGGCCTGGGATACGGCGCGGAAGCCATCGAGGGGCTGCGCGGTCGACAGGTCATCTGACCGCAGCACCGCAGCCCCCACGGGCGCCACTCACGACGGCCTCTCGCGGTATGCTTGAGGCCTTTCCCGCCTGCGAAAAACCGGCGAAATTCGTGACGTTTTTGCGTTGCTTGTTGCCGCCCAAGTCTGATAGGTAACTTAACTCTTTTGTAACAGTGGCGTACCCGCGGCGTCCTCCGCGTGACCACGCGAATACGCCGGAATACCGGATCACAACGGATGAAACCGATGATGCACTATCTGAAACCCCTGGGCCTTATGGCCGGGCTACTCGTGCTCCTGGCCTCGTGCGTCTCCATCGACGAACACGAGCAATTGAACCGTGCGAAGCAACAGGTGGAGGCGGACAATGCCGCTCTGACCCAAAACCTGGAGCAGCGAGGCCGGCAGGTCACGGCGCTCCGGGGCGAGGTCGACCAACTCAAGGGAGACGTGACCCGCTCCCGGGGCATCCTCGACCAAAGGGCCCGGGAACTCGCCGACGCCCGCCGGAGGATCGGCGAACTGACGGCGTCCCTGACCCGGGTCCAGGGGGAGCTGGACAACGCCATCAACGAAGGGCGCGCAACGGTGGAACGGAACCGGCGGCGGGTGGCCGCTCTGACGGCCGAAAGGGACAGCACGCTCAGGACCGTCGACGACCTGACCGCACAACTCGATCAAAGATCGGGGACAGTCCGGGACCTGAACGCAAGAACCCGGGAACTGACCGAGGCGAGGGACTCCCTGGTGCGGCAGAACGCGCTTCTCACGGCGGCCAAGACCGACCTGGAGGACAACTTCGCCGCGCTGACGCAAACGCGCGATGAATTGACCGCGCGAGTGGAGGGGCTGGAGAACGAGGTCGCGCGGCAGGACCGGACCATCGGCGGGATGACCGCCGAAACCGATCGGCTGAGAGCGGCAAGGCAGTCCATGGAGGCCGAGATCGGATCCCAGAAGGCGGCCTTGGCGAATTTGAACCGGCAGCTGTCAGAGGTGACACAGTCACTCAACCGGATCCGCGCCGAAAAGGACGAGCTTCTGGAAAACCTCGCCGCCAAGGAAAAGGAAGCCGCCGAGAAACTGGCATCCCTTGCGGCCGCTCGTGACCAGGCCGTTCAACAGCTCCAGACGCAGCTCGCCGAGACCCTTCGCTCGCTGGACGGGATCCGGGCCGAAAAGGACAAGGCCCTGGCCGATCTCGCCGCCAGGGAATACGCCCTGGCGGAGTTGGCCGCCAAGGAACGGGAAGCGACGCAGAGGCTGACCTCCCTCGCCACCGACCACGAACGGGCCGTCAAGCAACTGCAGCAACAACTGACGCAGGCCACGGCATCGCTCCAACAGGTCCGCACCCAGAAGGACAAGGAAATCGCGGCGTTGACGGCCGAGCAACAGAACCTGGTGACTCAGTTGGCGGAGCTTAGGGCGGGTCATGACAACGCCACCAGCCAACTGCGCAAGCAGCTCGATGAGACCGTACGTTCGCTGGAGCAGAACCGGGCCGAAAAGGAACAAGCCCTCGCTGCCCTGACGGCGGATCAGCGAGACCTCACCGAACAGTTGAACAGGCTGAAAGCTTCCCACGGTGAGGCCGCCAGCCAGTTGCAGGGACAACTGGATCAAGCCACGCAATCGCTCAAGAAGGTCCAGGAGGAAAAGGAACGGGCCGAGGCCGAGCTCGTCGCCCTCAAGCAGCAGATGGAGAAGCAGACTCCCGCGGACGGTGAGGAAAGGCAGCAACTGGAGCAGAAGCTGGCCGACACCGAACGTTCGCTGAAAATAGCCGAGGCCGAGCGGCAACAGTTCCTGGACGCGCTGACCGCCGACAAAAAACAGCTCGCGTTGCAGATGGCGGGATTGACCTCGGCGCACGAAACGGCCGTGGAACAACTGGAACAGCGCCTGGTCGGGGTAGCCCGCTCACTCGAACAAACCAGCACGGAGAGGGAGAAGGCTCTGGTCGACTTGAAGGCCAAGGAACAGGAAACCGAGGCAAAACTCGCTGCCCTGACCACGGATCACGACCAGGCCGCCGCCAGGCTCCAGCAGCAACTGGATGAAACCAACAGCGCCCTGGAACAGACCCGCGCCGAAAAGGACAAGGCCGTCGCCGACCTCGCCGCCAGGGAACAGGAAGCGGCGGAGAAACTCGCCTCCCTCACCGCGGCCCACGACCAGGCCGCCGCCAGGCTCCAGCAGCAACTGGATGAAACCAACAGCGCCCTGGAACAGACCCGCGCCGAAAAGGACAAGGCCGTCGCCGGCCTCGCCGCCAAGGAACAGGAAGCGGCAGAGAAGCTCGCCTCCCTCACCGCGACCCACGACCAGACCGCCACTCAGTTGCGGCAGCAACTAGGCGCGACCAACCGGTCCCTGGAACGGATGCGTATCGAAAAAGAGCAGGCGGTTGCCGCGTCGGGCGCCGACAAGCAGGAGCTCACCCGGCAGATGGTGGCGGCAAGAACCGAACGCGACGTGCTCAAGCAGCAGATCGAGGGAAAGCTGATCCTGGAGCGCTACTGGCAGTGGATCTTCGGCGCGGTGGTCGGTCTCGCGGCCCTCGGCTGGGGGACCAGGTGGTTCCGGGCGTAACCGTCTGAACGTCAATCCTTGATGTCAGGCCAATCCCGCAGCAGCTTTCCGTAGCCGGAGATGCTGCACGAGAACCCCACCCTCGAGAGCATGAACCAGAGCATGGCGGGATTGCTGGCTACCACCGGCCGCGCGAGGCTCTGCTCGATCCGGTCCAGGACCTTCAGCGGGTCCAGCACCGCACCCTGAAAGTAGATCGCATCCACATCGGGCGTCCCCTCCAACGCCTTTTCCGTAAGCGCGTACACGTCCTCGGGCTCCACCGTCATGGCGTCGCGGTAGTCATCGAAGGTGTCCGCCGGCGAAACCGCGTCGATGGCGCAGTCCGTGAGATAGTCGCGAATCCGCTTGTTCATGACCTCGACGAACGGGGTCAGCAGCAACACCCTGGGAGTCGAGAGGGCCTTGAGGGCCTCCACGCACGACTCCAGGGCCGTGGTCACTGGCACGTCCAAAGCGTCCTTCAACCTCCCCAGCAGTCCTGGATTGAGCACCTCCACCGGAGCCCCGCTGACGATGACGCCCCGCCAGCCTCGCTCCCGCGCCAGCCGCGCCGATGTCTCCACCACCATGTCGCCCGTTCCCGCAAGGCTCTCGAGCGAGCCCCGGACGATTCCCAGCCCTTCGAACTCCATCTCCACTTCCCGGGGAATGAACGCCTTGAACGGCTCGAAGTGCGGGCTCGAGCTCGATATCGGCGTGACGAAACCAATCTTGACCGAATCTGCCATGGCTCCCTCCTGTTCCTGGACCGGTAGTTTGCTAGAACGAACGCGCGGCAATCCAGCTGCCGCCGATGAAAGTCCCCAACGTGCTTCCCAGATTCGAGAACACGACCACCAAAAGGATGCGCGAGACCGGATTGCGCCAAAGCCCCTTGGGAAACGCGGTCACCACCTCGCCCATGGCCTCCAGATCGGCCACCGTGGGCTTCTTGACCCAGGCCTGGACCAGTCCCGAAACCCATCCGGCGGCGATTGTCGGGTTGAGGCTGGTGATGGGCGCGGCCAGGAAAGCCGCCAGCACGGTCAACGGGTGGCCCAGGGCCAAAGCCGCCCCGACGGCCGCCAGCACGCCGTTCACCATCACCCAGATGGAGATGGACTCCAGCGAGTGGGCGGCGCCGGCGCGGTAGAAGCCGTAAGCGATGATCGCCACGATCAGGGATGGCACGAACCACTTGATGCTCCTGGACCAGAATGAAGGGGCCGGCACCGTTTCGAGGGGAGCCAGCGGCTGGTCCCGAAGAATCTCGCGGGCAATGCCCGGCACGTGGCCCGCGCCGACGACGGCCACGACCCTCTCCCCTTCGGCCTCCCGGATCTTTTGCGCGAGGTAGACATCCCGCTCGTCGATAATGGTCCACTTCACGTCGGGAAAGGCCTTGGCGAACTCCACCAGCACGTCCCCCATCCCGTCCCCACGCTTGAGATCGTCCACCGTCTCCTTGTCGATCTCGGGCTCCGCCACGGCGCTGGTGAGAAGCAGAAAGAGGAGCTTCAGCTTGTTCCACAGCCCGAGCCGCCGCCAGGTCCTCTTCATGGTCACCTGGACGTCACGGTCCGCGAGCACCAGCTCCGCATTGCGCTCATGGGCCAGCCGGATGCCCTCCAGCATGTCCGCCCCGGGCCGCACCCCCAGCCGGTCGCCGACGCGCTTGTAGAACGCCGACATGATCAACTGGCTCAACAGCAGCGCCGCCTTGCCCTCCTTGATGACCTTGAAGACGTCGGTCTGCCGCCACGCGTCGGGCCGGGTGAATGCCTCGTAGCGGGCCTGGCACAACTCCACGCAAATGGCGTCCGGGTCCACCAGCTCGACGGTCGTGCGCACGTCGTCGATGCTCTCCAGCGATACGTGCGCCGTGCCGACGAGATAGACCTCCCGCCCCCGGTCGTGCAGCCGCCGGGTATTCGCGGGGAGCCCGGCGACGGCCGGACCCTGTGAACCGCCCGTGTCCACCCGGCTCAAACCTGGGCCACCGGCCCTTCGTAGTCACGCAGCCAGCCGATGAACTGGACGATCTGGTCGACCATGTAGTCGTGGTACGCCTTGCCCTTTTCGGGAGACGCCTTGATGGAGGGGCTGAAGGAGCCGGTGGGCACGATGCGGCGCTGTTCGGTGCTGGTCCAGGGGATGTCGATGACTTCGTGCGGCGCGGAGAAGAGGTCTCCGTGAGACCACGGCGAGAAGTTCTTGTCGAAGTCGACTTGCGACGTGGTCAGTTTTTCCTGCTTGATCAGGTGCGGGTACTTGTACCAGCACTCCGAGATCTCCAGTTCGCCGCTGTGATGCTCCTTGGCCTCCTTGATCTCGTTGGCGATCTTCTTGGCGATCTTCACCGGGTCGATGACCGCGAAGAAGACCTCGGGCATCTCGAACTCCCGGAGGTTCTTGGTGGCCGCCAGCAGGCCCGGGAGGTTGGCGCCCTTGTGCCCGTTGATGATGAGGATCTTCCGGAACCCGTGCTTGTGCAGGCTCCGGCTCATGTCCTGGATCACCGCCATCAAGGTCTCGGTGCGGAGAGAGATGGTTCCCGGGAAGCCCAAGTGATGCGGCGAGTCGCCGAACCACAGCGGCGGCGTGCACAGCGTTCCGGTGGCACGGGCCACGTCCTCCGCCAGGGCGATGGCGATGAGGCAGTCGAGTCCGAGCGGACCCGCGGGGCCGTGCTCCTCGGTGCTGCCCACCGGACAGATGATGATGTCGGAGTCCTCGAGATAGGCCCCGACATCCTCCCAGGTCAGTTCCTGAAGCCATACCGAGCCGAGTTGCGCCGCCATTTGTCGTCTCCTCCCGTGTCTCGTGTCCTGCCCCACGGTGCGTCGCCGCGCCGCCGGCGGTTCCGGTTATTTGATGGCCAGGGGATTCACCGGGGAACCCACGGCCCCGGTGACCGGCAGCGCCGGGGCCACGAACATGAACTCGTAACGCCCGTCCTCGGCGCAGTCGTCCGCCAGCTCGTCCAGATGGAAGATCTCGCCCACGGTCAGGCCCATGTTCGGAATGCTGACCCAGTGCCACGGCTGGTTGGCCTCCCGGGTCTGGTTGGGGCGGACCTCCACCCCCCAGGTGTCCGTGGCCACCGCGGCCACTTCCCTGGCGTGGAGCCAATCCAGGGTCTCGAAGCCCAGCCCGGGGGCGTCCCCGCCCGGATAGCCGTCCCAGGACCCCGCAGCCCGCTTGGCCTTGATCTGGCCCGTCCGCACCAGCACGAAGTCGCCCCGGCGCACTTCCACCTGCTGGCTTTTCATGGTGCGGTCGAGGTCGCGGTTGGTGATGGCGTAGCCGTCCTCGAGCCACTCGCTGCCCTTGGCCCGGGCCACGTCCAGCAGAACGCCGCGGCCGACCATCTTGTCGCGGGTCTTCTCGATACCGTTCCTGGCGGCGCCGCCGGAGGTCACCAGCCGGCAGTCGTAGCCGTTGTACATCCGGTCTTCGTAGAAGATGTGCGCCAGCCCGTCCCACTGGGTGCCGGCCTGGAGCGGCATGATGATCACGTCGTCGGCGCCCCGGATGCCCCTGTGGTCGAGCACCCCGGAATAGGCGTCCGTGCCGGTGCGGAGCATGAGGTGTATGGGGTTGAAGCGGCCCATGGCCGGGTAGTTGCTCTTGCCCCCCTGCGGGCCGTTGGCGTCGAAATCAAGGGCCAGGGAGAACACCCGGCCCCTGCGCACGAGCTGCGCGGCGGCGACGATGTCCTCGGGGGTGGTGAAGTTGAGCGTGCCGACCTCGTCGTCGTCGCCCCACCGGCCCCAGTTGCGGAGCCGCTCGGCCGCCTCCCGGATACGCTCCATTGTGAGTTTCGGACGCCTTCGAGTCGCCAAGACCAACCTCCTCGGCCTCTGACCGGGTTGAAACTGTAAAGGGGATTGCCTATGAATTCCCGGTATGTCGTCCGTCGCCGACAACGGCAAGGGGCAGAAAGTGATGCTCGGCTTCGTGGTGCGGCGCTGCGCCAGGGAGCTCGGCCACACCCCCACTCCGCACGAGTTCGCCGCCTGGGCCAACAACCAGAGCCTCGACGGAGAACCTTACCACATCTTCGGCCAAGCCATCTCGGCAGAGGCGGCGAAGATCATGCTACGCAGCCTCGACCGCCTCGTGACCGTCCGCTCCCGCGAGGTCATCCTCGGCCAGCCGGATGCTCCCTGAGGCGCTGACCGGGCGCCCACCCCGCCTCGCTAGGAGGCCTTCCTCACCGCGTCGCTGATGTCCAGGTTGTAGAGCCTGGCGCCGTTGTCCTGCAGGATCTTCGTCTTGACGTCCTCCCGCAGGTCTTCCCGCTGCTTCAGATAGTCGCTGGACAGGACCTCCCGGTCGCCGTGGGGCATATCCGAGCCGTAGACCACCTGCCCGTCGCCCACGAGCTCCACCACCTGGGGCAGCAGCGTGTCTTCCACCTCCGCGCTCAGGTAAAGATTGCCCTGCCGCATGTATTCCATGGGCGCCAGCTTGGCCTTGGGCACCGTGTCCGGGAGGATATCCGCGAGGAAGTTCCCCGAATGGCCGAACCGGTGATCCAGGCGATCGATCATGAAGTGGACCCATTGGCAGCCCGCCTCCAGAAATCCCACCCGCAGGGTCGGGAAACGGTCCAGCAGGCCGCTGTTGATCATGGACGAGAAGCCCAGGAGCACCGGCATGAGGAACGCGTTGACCGAAGAAGGATAGATGTGGGTGAAAAGGCCGCTCAAGGCCGGACACGCCCAGCCCACGTGGATCGCCAGCGTCAGGTCCCTTTCCACCAAGGCTTCGTAGAACGGCAGGAAAGCGGGGTCGTCGAGCAGCCGGTCCCCGATGGTGCCCAACACCATGACGGCCACGGCGCCGAGCTCGTGGGCCTCCCTGACCTGATTCACCGCGCCTTCCACGTCGTCGAGATTCACCACCGCGGCCCACTTGAGCCGCTCGTGAGCGCCGATCTGATCGCCCAGGAACCGGTTGTAGGCTGTGCTCATGGCCGTCACGAGCGGTGGGTTCGCCGCCAAAGGATAGGCGAGGAACAGGGTCGGATAGAGTACCTGGAGCGAGATCCCCTCCTTGTCCATGGCCTCGATCCGCTCCTTGACGCCGTGGATCTCCATGCTGCCGATGGTGTCGGACTTCTTCTGGGCATGGGGCGTCTTCTTGCCCTTGTAGCTCGCCGGAGTTCCCAGATTGTGGGCGCCGCGGCCGACACGGCGCGGATACATCTGCTCCTCGATCATCCAGTAGACCATCTGGTCGATGGCCACCACGCGCGGGCGCTGGGGCCGGAACGCCGGGTCAAAGTATTTGTCGCTGAACGTGGTTTCGCTTTCCTCGACGTGTCCGTCCGCATCGACCAGGTACATGATTCACCTCCGTGTGTTGGGTCGTGGCCCTTCGATCGCCCGGGCACGACTCTCTGGATGTAACCCAACCGATGGGGCAGTTCAAGGTATAAGTGCCATCGACGCGGCGCGCGTTGACACCGCCGGAAAAAATCTCTAGGGTTCACACCTTTACCGGTGAGTCACCGTATCACCGGACGAACTCCCGACAACCGACGAGGAGGGAATCATGGTCCGACTGATTGCAAGCATTTCGATGGCCGCCATCACGCTGGCGGGCGCCGCCACGGTGCTGGCCCAGAACATGCCCACGGTGCAGATGTCGTCGTTCGACAAGCCGTCGTTCGGTCATACGACGGCTTCGCTGATCGAGGCCAACGAATTCGACAAGAAGCACGGTGTCGACATCCAGTGGGTCTTCAAGCAGGGGCGCGCGGCCAACACGGACTTCGCCACCGGCAGGGACAAGATCACCATCGCCTCGGCTCTCCTGTCGGAAGCCAACCGCCGGCTCAAAGGCGTGAAATCGGTTTATCTCTTCAACGTGCTCAACGGGCACGGCGCGCTGCTGACCATGGACCCCACCATCAACAGTATCGCGGACCTCGAGGGCAAGAGCCTGGGGGCGTTCACCGTGACCACCAACTACGCCATGTTCCGCTACTTCGCCCACAAGGCGGGGGTCGACCTGAACAAGGTCTCGATCCAGTCCACCAACACCGGGGGATTGGCGACCCTGCTGATGGCCAAGCGCGCCGACGCGGTGCACTTCTGGGAGCCCAACTACTCCAAGATGCTGGTGAGCAACCCCGGCAAGCTCAAGATGATCGAATACTTCCACCAGTGGCAGGCCATACACGGGGCGCCGCAGAGGGGCTTCCTCGGCATCGCGGCGCACGAGGACTGGATCGCCGGCAACAAGGCGCTGATCCCGAATATCTACAAGGCCTTCGAGGAGCTGGCCAAGTGGCTGCCGACGCACCATGACGAGGCCGCCGAAATCATCGAAAAGGCGGCCGGCGTTCCCAAGCAGGCGTTCCTGATGGCGCTGTCGACCCGCCGCTATCCGCTCGATGTGGTGCCGGCGGCGGAAATCGAGGCGAACATCAAGGCCCTCTTCCAGGCCGGCATCGAAAGCGGTTACATGAAGCAGATGCCGGACGACGGCATCATCTACCGGGGCAAGGTCCGTTAGGCGCGCGCCGCTTCCTCAATGGAATCCGACGCACCCCACACCGCGTTGTCTCCGGCGCAGCCCCAGGAGGCGTGGCATTCGCGTCTCCTGGGCTTCATGGCCGCCCGGAAAGAGCCGATCATCTCGTTTGCCGTGATCCTGGTGTCGTGGCAGATCGCCTCCTTCTTCCTGCCCCCGTACCTGATTCCCAGCGTCGGCGTCATCGTCGCCGCCTTCATCGAGATCGTCATCAACATCGGCCTTTTGGGGGACGTGTTGATCACCATGGGACGGATCTTCCTGGGGCTCGCCCTGGCCTTCATCAGCGGTGCCATCCTGGGCGTGTTCATGGGCTTCACCCAGACGGTGGAGAAGCACACCTTGCCGGTGCTCCACTTCATCATGGGGATCCCGGCGCTCTCCTGGGTGGTCTTCGCCATCATCTGGTTCAGCCACGTGGAGACGCGCATCGCGTTCATCCTGCTGGCCGGCTCCCTGCCCAACTTTGCTCTCATCATCCACGACGGCATCAAGAGCATCGCCAAGGAATACCTGGACATGCTGCGGGCCATGCGCCCGACCCGGAAGCAACTCTTTTCCAAGCTGATCCTGCCGGGGATGATCCCCGCGGTGCTCACCGCCTGGAAGGTGAACCTCGGGCTGGCCGCGCGGGTGGTCATCGTCGCCGAGCTGGTGGGAGCCAGCCGGGGCGTGGGCAACAAGCTGCTGCTGGCGCAGGAGCTGTTCGAGATGCCCAAGGCCATCGCCTGGACCCTGGTGCTGGTTACCTTCCTGCTCGTGACTCAGCTCATCCTCCTCATCCTGGAAAACAAGCTGCTGCGCTGGCGTCCGGCGAAACAGGGAGGAATGGCCACGTGAGCGCCGCCGGACCCATCGTCCGGATGCGGGACGTAAGCAAGGTGTTCACGTCAGTGGACGGTGATCGCTTCACCGCGGTGGAGAGCCTCGATCTCGAGGTGGGGAGCGGTGACATCGTCGCAATCGTAGGCAAGACGGGCTGCGGTAAGTCGACGACGTTCAACCTTCTCCTCGGCCTGGAGCAGGCCACCACGGGATCCATCGAGCTCCTGGGGCACGACCCCTACGAGGAGTTCGACTGGTTCCGCTCCAAGCTGGGCGTCATCTTCCAGACCGACCGCCTGCTGCCGTGGCGCACGGCGCTGGAAAATGCCCGTGTCGGCCTGGAGATTCTCGAATACAGTGAAAAGGAACAGAACGACATCGCCCTGCAATGGCTACACAAGCTGGAGCTTCAGGGGTTCGAAGACGCCTACCCCCACGAGCTGTCCGGTGGCATGCGTCAACGCGTGGGCATGGCCCGGGCCTTCTGCCTCTCGCCGGAGATCTTCTTCGCCGACGAGGCCTTCGGCCACCTGGATCAGTCGACGGCGAGACGGCTGCGGGAAGTCTTCCTGGAGCTTGTCTCCGAAACCCGCAAGACCTGCCTCCTCATCACCCACAACATTCACGAGGCCCTGGAGATCGGCTCGCGCCTGGTGATCCTCGGCAGACCCGGACGGGTCCTCGCCGACATGGAGACACCCACCAACGCCACCCGGGCGGAGATGGCCGAGTTCGAGGACCGGGTCCTCGACATCATCGAAGACAACGAAGTCGTCGGGTAGCCCAGTCGCCCCGGCCCTACCCCAGCATCCGGCCCGGCAGCCACAGGGAGATCTGCGGGAACGCCACCAGGATGATGAGGGTCACGACGTCCATGAGGAAGAAGGGCAGGATGCCCTTGAATATCTCCTCCAGGCGCACCATTCCGTGCGCCGCGGCATTCACGGTGTAGACGTTCATTCCCACCGGCGGGGTGATGAGGCCAATCTCGGAGGTCTTGATCACCAGGACGCCGAACCAGATGCCGCTGAAGCCCATCTGGATGACGATGGGGAAGACGATGGGCAGGGTGATGGCCATCATCGCGGCCGGGTCCATGAACATGCCCAGGAACACGTAGAGCAGGAGGAAGCCGGTCAGGACCAGGTGGCGCGGCATGCCGGAGCTCACCAGGTAGTCCGCCAGTCGCGGGCCGACGTTGGTGATGGCCAGGAACCGGCTGAAGATGTAGGCGCCGATGATGATGGTGAAAAGCATCGTGGTGGAGGTGGCCGTGTCCAACACGGTGTTGCGCAGCCTCTCGCGCGTGAAAGCGCCCTTGGCGATCATGATCACGAACGCACCGAACGCGCCGAAGGCCCCCGCCTCGGTGGGCGTGGCGATGCCCAGGTAGATGGCGCCCATGACGACGATCGAGAGCGTGACGATGCCCCACACCCGGTAAAGGGAGATCAGCTTCTCCCTGAGGGGCGGCCGTTCCTCGATGACGGGAGCAATTTCCGGACTGAGCCGCACCCAGCACGAAATCATGCCCATATAGATCAGGGCCGAAAGGATCCCAGGGATGAAGCCCGCGATCAGCAGCTTTCCGATGGACTGCTCGGTGATGATGCCGTAGATGATCATGAGGCCGCTGGGAGGGATCAGCGCTCCCAGGGTCCCGGAGGCCGCGATGGCGCCGGTGGCGAGGCGCTTGTCGTAGCCGTACTTGGTCATTTCCGGCAGGGCCACCTGGGTAAACGTCGCGGCGGTGGCCACGCTGGAGCCGCAGGCCGCTGCAAACGCGGCGCAACTCGCCGTGGTGGCCATGGCGAGGCCGCCGCGGACCCGTCCCAGCCACTTGTGGACCACGGAGTAGATATCCGCGCTCAAGCCGCCGTAGTTGGCGAACTGCCCCATCAGGATAAAGACGGGGATGGCGAAGAACGTGAAGTTGGCCACCACCTTGTACGGGGTCGTCCGCAACAGACCGATGCCGGCGGCCCAGCTATCGGTGAGCATGACGAAGCCCAACACCCCGACCAGCCCCAGCGACACGGCCACGTGGAGGCCGCACAGGAGCAGGAAGATCAGAATAAAGACGCTGATGATCGCCAGGAAGGTTGGGTCCATGTGATGTCTACCCCGGGGTTATGAGACTCCGAAACCGCTTCCAGGCGTCTCTCAACATTTGAATGGCGATAAGGGTTGCGCCGAAGGGGATGGCGAGCTTGGGCGGGTAGACCGGAATCTGTACCAGTCCGTCGGACGCTTCGCGGTATTCCAGGGCGGAAAGCCCGGCATGCCACGACTGCCAGGCCATCAGCACGAAAAACACCGCCGCGATCAGGAGCACGAAAACCGCGAGGCCGTCGCCGACCTTCCCGGGCAGCCGTTGCGTCACCAGCTCCACGCAGATGTGACGCTTGGTGAGTTGGACATACGCCAGGCTGAAAAAGACCACGAACACGATCAGGAACTCGGTGAACTCCAGGGTCCCTGGGATCGGGCTCGAGAACACGTAGCGTCCGGTCACGTCCACCGTGATCAGCAGCATCATGAAGAAGAGGACGTAGCCGCTGATCTCGTTCAGGAAGGTCATAAACCGGGTCATCCAGGTCCGGTCGCCTTCCGGCGCCGCGAACCCCGGGGTTCCGGCCGATTCGAGAATATCCTTAGATTCTTCCAAGACAGTCTGACCCCTTGACGTTGCGCGGGGACGGCATCACCGCCGCCCCCGCAGCCGCGTATTTGTGGAAGGGTTTATCCCCGCCCCATGACTGGTGCTATTCGCCGCGAAATACGGCCAGGGTCTTCTTGCCGGGCAGGCCCAGCTTCTCCATGCTGGCCACCCAGTCCCCGGCGATCTTCTTGACGCCCGGGCTGTTCTTCCACTTCTCCCGGTCCACGGCCGAGAAGTCGACGATCTTGACGCCCTTGGCCGCCAGGTACTTCTGGAACTTGACGTCGTCGTCCTTCATCGCCTGGGCTTCCCACTTGCCGACCTTCTCGCCCTCTTCCAGCAGGATCTTCTGGTGCTCCTTCGACAGGGAATCCCATTTCCTCTTGTTGATGGTGAAGGTGTTGACGCCCGCGATGCAGCCCATCTCGATCTTGCTCATGTACTTGGCCACCTCGTAGGTCTTGAACCGCTGGGCCGCCTCGAAGGAGAGGATGCGCGCGTCGATGGTCTTGCGCTGCAGCGCCTCGTACATCTCGCCGCCGGTGGTGCTTACCGGGATCCCGCCCCCTGCCTTGATGGCCTTCGGGGCGATGCGGCCGAAGGTGCCGACCTTCTTGCCCTTGAGTTCCGCCAGGTTCGTGATGGGGTAGTGGGCCACGAGCTGGTAGCTCGCCGTGGCGGTCATGCCCACCACCACGTGGCCGAACTTGCTCAACTCCGCCGAGGCCTCCGGGATCTGCGCGAGCACGCGCATGCCGCCGTCGCGCGACTGCACCGGATCACTCACGGCGAAGGGCAGCCCCGCCACCTGCAGCAGACGGATCTTGTCGGAGAAGTAGCCGATGGCCAGGTCGGCCATGTCGGACGTGCCCAACTGCACCGCCTCCAGGGCCTCCTTGGCATGCACCAGCGAGTTGGCCCAGAAGATCTGGACCTCGATCTCGCCGTTGGTCCGCTTGGCCACGCCGTCCTTGAAATGCACCAGATAGTCGGCGCGCGGCGTTCCCGGGCGCGCGGACTGCGTCGCTACCTTGAGGATGATCTTGGATTGGGCGTCTTCCGGGATCACCACACCGGCGGCGCACAAGACGCCTGCCATCAGGAAGACTGCCAACGATTTCGATACTGCCTTCATGCTTTCCCCTTTCTGAAGTTACTTTCCCTTACCGTGACGCTGACGCGTCATGGCCCAATGTTGCCCAGGTATGTTGCCGCGTTTGACTCAGAGGTTGAAGAACCGCTTCGCGTTGTCTCCCAGCACCGCCTGCTTGTCCTCCCTGGACATGTCGTCGCGCTCCACGACCTCCTCGATCTCGTGCTTCGCCGCCGGCAGATCCACCTCGTGCGGGTAATCGGACGCGTAGGCGAAGGCCTCGATGCCCACCCTGCTCGCGACGTACGCCAGGGTCTCCTCGCTGCCCTCGCATCCGAGCAGGATACGGCCGCCCTTGAGATACTCCACCGGCCGCATCTTCGGCTGGTCCGCGGCGTCGAAGTAGTTCTCGTCGCGCACCATGCGGTCGATGAGGAAATCGAGCCAGCCACAGCCCCCTTCCATGAACGCGGCCCGAAGTTTCGGGTGCGCGTCGAACACGCCGTGGTAGATGAATGACACGAGGGCGATCATCAACGGAATCGAATGATGAAGGACGTGGGAACCCGTGAAGTTCGTGAACGTGTCCATTCCGACGCCCAGGTTGGAGCCGCCGTGAATGGCGATGGGCACCCCCAGACGCTCGGCTTCGGCGTAGACCGGCCAGTAGCTCTGGTGGCCCAGGTGGAGGGGCAGTCCCGTGGACGGCAGCATGCCGCCGACGAAGCCGAGCTTGTCCACCGCCCGCCGGAGCTCCTTCACCGCCTCCGGCACGTCCTGCATGGGCAGGAGCGCCACCGGCCGCAGCCGGTCACTCACCTTGGCGAACTTCTCGTGGATGTAGTCGTTGTAGGCCTGGCAGACCTCGACCGCATACCGCGGTATCTGGATCAAGCCTACCGAGAGCCCTTCGGTGGTGAACAGGACGGTCTTGTCGATGCCGGCCTGCTCGAGAAAGGCGACCCAGTCCTCGCCGCTCCCCGGCATGTACTCGCTGGCGGTGACCCGCTCGTTGCCGGTGGTCCCGGCGTGGAGGGCGAAATGCATCCCGTCGATGGAAGGAAACACCCCCTGGCGATCCCGGGCCGGGTTGGTGGCCTGCATCTTGATGCGGTCGCTCATGTAGTCGGCCATGTCCGGGACCCACTCCACGACATGGCCGTCGCAATCCACTACGGTATAATCTTCGTACGACACGGCATCCTCCCAAACCGCTGGCGTTTGTCACGCCGCCAACGCTACCGCTCCTCCCGTCCGGACCACACCATTCCGAGTCTCTCGGCGTGAAAGGACACTAGTCGAAGCCCTGAACCGATGTCAAGGGGATTCCCGAGACGCTGAAGAGGACCGCGTATGGACGAGGGGAGGGATGCCTCTGCCTCCCTCCCCTCGACGGGACTACTCCTTACCCAGGAAAGCCGCAAGGGCCTTCTTGCCGGGCAGGCCGAGCTTGTCCATGCTCGCCACCCAGTCCCCAGCGATTTTCTGGACGCCCGGGCTGTTCTTCCACTTCTCCCTGTCGTCGGCCGAGAAATCGACGATGATGACGCCCTTGCCTTTCAGGTACTTCTGGAACTTGAGGTCGTCGTCCTTCATCGCCTGGGCTTCCCACCTGCCGGCCTTGTCGGCCTCGTCGAGAATGATCTTCTGGTGTTCCTTCGAGAGACCGTCCCACTTTCTCTGGTTGATGGTGAACATGGTGACGCCGGCGATGCAGCCCATCTCGATCCGGCTCATGTACTTGGCCACCTCGTAGGTCTTGAACCGCTGGGCCGCCTCGAAGGAAAGGATGCGCGCGTCGATGGTCTTGCGCTGCAACGCCTCGTACATCTCACCGCCGGTGGTGCTGACCGGGATCGCTCCCCCCGCCTTGATGGCCTTGGGGGCGATGCGGCCGAAGGTGCCGACCTTCTTGCCCTTGAGGTCCGCCAAGTTGCGGATGGGATCGTGGGCGACGAGCTGGTAGCTCGCCGTGGCGGCCATGCCCACGATGACGTGGCCGAACTTCGTCAACTCGGCGCGCGCCTCCGGGACCTGTTTGAGGACGCGTTCGATGCCTTGCCACGACTCCACCGGATCAGCGACGGAAAAGGGCAGCCCCGCGACCTGCAGCAAGCGGATCTTGTCGGAAAAATAGCCGACCGCCAGGTCGGCCATGTCCGCCGTCCCCAACTGCACCGCTTCCAGGGCCTCCTTGGCATGCACGAGAGAGTTGGCCCAGAAGATCTGGACGTCGATCTCGCCGTTGGTCCTTTTCTCCACGCCCTTCTCGAAACGCACGAGATAGTCGGCGCGCGGCGTACCCGGGCGGGCGGACTGGGTCGGAATCTTGAGGATGATCTTCGCTTGGGCGTCCTGTGGAACCGCCACTCCCGTGGTGCACGCGAACGCCGCCAACACAAACACCGTCAACGATCGGTATACTGCTCTCATTGCTTCCCCCTTCTGTTGTCCGTGGCCTGTATCACGACACGGAACGTGTTTCGCCGCCGACACTATTCGATGCCACAAACGGATGTCAAGGGATTTCACAACGAAGCCGCGCACTTTCGCCCACACGCGCGCGGCTTCGCCGACCTCCGCATCCACCGGGACGGGCGCTTCAGTTCGCCGGCAGCCGCTCCTTGGGAAAGTTCGAGGCCGCGGTGACGCCGCCGTCGCAGATGAGGTTCTCGCCCCACACGAAGCCCGAGTCGTCGCTGGCCAGGAACAGCATGGCCTTGGCCTGGTCGTCGGCCGTGCCCAAACGTCCCGCCAGGTTCTTGAACTCCCGGCCTTCGGCGCCCTCGTCCTGGCCCACGGGAGAGCCCGAGCGGTTGGGGGTCAGGCAGTTGACCCGGATGTTGTACTGGGAAAGCTGCACCGCCATGCCACGGGAGAGGTTGACCACCCCGCCCTTGGCCGCCATGTAGGCGATGGCGTCGGTGCGGCCGGAAAGGCCCGACGTCGACGCCACGTTGACGATGACGCCGCCCCTGCCCTGCTTGACCATCTGCTCGGCCACGTAGCGGCCGACCAGGAACGGGCCCTTGAGGGTCACGTCGATGACCAGGTTCCACTCCTCCTCGGAGATGCTGAAGATGGTCTCGTGGTCGGTGACGGCGGCGTTGTTGACCAGGATGTCGATGCCGCCGAAGGCGTCCACCGTGGCCTGGACCATGGCCTTCACGTCGTCCGTGTCGGCCACGTTGCACTTGGCGTAGATGGCCTCATGGCCGGCGGCCTTGAGGTCGCCGACGACCTTCTCGCCGCGCCCCGGGTCCATGTCCACGATGCAGATCTTGGCGCCCTCCGAGGCGAACAGCTTGGCGGCCGCCTCGCCGATGTTGCGGCCGGATCCGGTGATAATCGCCACACGGTCTTTGAGCTTCATGTTTGTTCCTCCTTGCCCCAACCACGATTGTTCGTTTCAGGGTCGTTTTAGTTCAGTGCAGGTGCCCTACGACTTGTCGAGCATCCCCAGGAAAATCTTCTCCGCGGTCACGGGCAGGTCCTTGATGCGCACGTCCACGGCGTCGTCCACGGCGTTGGCGATGGAGGGCGCCACCGGGATGAGCGAGGTCTCGCCGATGCCCTTGGCGCCGAACGGCCCGTTCTTGTGCGGCACCTCCACGGCGATGGGCGTGATCTCGTCGGGCATGTCGCCCAGGGCCGGCAGCACGTAGTCCACGAGATTGGGATTCACCAGGATCCCGTTGTCCCACACCATCTGCTCGAACAGCGCCTGGCCCAGCCCGGTGATGGCCCCGCCCACGAGCTGCTGCTGGCAGCCCAGCGGCGTGATGACCCGGCCCACGTCCACGGCGGTGGCGTGCTTCAGCACTCTGAGCCGGCCGGTGTCCTTGTCGATCTCCACCTCGCTGCCGCCGGCGCCCACGAACCAGAACGACGAGGTGGTCTTGTCGCCGGTGTCCGGGTCCACGGTGCTGGTCTTCACCTCGCCCCTGCCCACCAGCGTGCCGCCCTGCATGCCGAAATGGTTGAATAGCACCTCGCGAATGGTCAGGGCGTTCTCGCGGAAGAGGACCTTGCCGCCCTCCATGCGCGTCTCATCGAACGGCACCTCGTACTCCTCGGAGACGAACTTGCGGAGCTGCTCGCACAGGTCCAGCGACGCCAGCTCCAGGGCCTTGCCCATGTGGAAGGTGGAACGGCTCGACGAGGTGGTGAGGTCGTACGGCACCACGTCCGTGTCCACGCCCAGCACCGACACCTGATCCAGCGGAATGCCCAGCGTGTCCGCCACGATGGCGGCCATGGCCGTGTCCGAGCCCTGGCCCATCTCCACCGTGCTGGTGAACACGTTGACGCTGCCGTCCTCGTT
>CAZVUC010000060.1:0-1693 GCA_964630405.1 uncultured Syntrophobacterales bacterium
GTGGACCTCCAGCCAGCGCCGGCGATGCCGAATGCCTCCGAGCCGCCGGCCCGCTTCGGACACGGCCACGGCTTTCTCCCCAGACGACGGCCGCGGTGCCGGCCCGCCCATAGGCTACTCTACAACCGGCTGTCGTCGATACCCGGTTCGTTTTTCGCCGGAGTCAGTGCGGTCGGCGCTTCAGGGTCGAAGCCCGCCGCGAAGAGTGCCGCACCCCTTCCTCACCCGGCTCCGGACGCAGCTTGCCCCCGAAGAACGCCCGATGTCCTAGCAGATCGTCGGACTTAGGGTGAAATTCAGCGTCGCCGGAAGGTTCATAGCTCAATTCTCGCCGGTCGGGCTGGATTTCAGTTTACGGAGCCGGACGGCATCGCGCCGACCCGGCATCCCCAGGACATAAAGCTGTATTTGATTTTCAGCGCATTCTTTCGCGATCGGGTAAGAAGCCGCTGTTTCCCCCTTCGCGCACTCGAATTTCGGGGCGGCAGGCCCTCTTAGGCCCGCATCATGTTGTGCAGCCGCTTGCAGTTGTACGCCAGCGCCATCAACTTCCACTCGATCTCCACTCCTTCCTTCCCGCGCAGGAGAAACCGATCGCATCCCATCCAATGTTTCATCACGCCGAACACCGTCTCCACCGTCTGCGGCCGCAGGCGGTACATCTTTCTCATCTTCGGCTGCTTCAGTTTCTCGCTCATGTTCAGACGCCATTCCGCCCTGACCGGCCGCTTGGGCTTCGTCGCATCGCGGGGACGGTAGTCCCAACACCGGCGCCGGTCTCCGGATTCCACCGCGACCAGCACCTCTATCCCTTGCGACGCCACCTTCTCCACCTCCCGCTCGCTGGCGTAGCCGCTGTCCGCCAGCACATGGGTGGGCGTTCCCACCCGACCGTCTATGGCCTCCACATCCGCCGCCAGCTCCTGCATGTCGTTGGGCTTGTTGGTGACCCGAGCGCCTAAAATCAACTGGCTGCCCTCGGCATCCACCGCCGCCTGCGCGTTGTAGCACTGGTGGAATCCGCTCCTTGGGTTCTTGCACATCAGGGCGCTGTCCCCGTCCGTCAGATTGATCTGGGCGGAGGCGGCCGGCTTCGGCGCGTCCTCGTCTTGCGGCTCGTTCCGCTCCCCGTCCGCCCCCTCCGTCCGGCCGCCGCCGCCGGCCGTCGGAACTTCTCCGGCCGCTTGCGAGGCCCCGTCGGCCGGGGCTTTCCGCTCCGCCCGCTCCCTCGCCCGTTCCCTCTCCTGCCGCTCGAGCCGCCGCGCCGCCTTGTCCAACACCTCGATCAGGTTCACCCCCCTCCGCAACTTCTCAGGCATCTTCTGGCCGTCCGGCACGTCGGCGCGGTCCGCCGCTTCCATCTGCTCCAGCATCTCCTTCACATCCTCGCGCACCTCCTCCCGCAGTTCCAAAGCGCGGTCATAGCGGATGCTGCGCCGCTTGCTCGCGTTCGCCCGTATCTTCGTGCCGTCCACGCTCACCACGCCGACCTTCAGGAAACCCGACTCCTTGGCCAGCAGCAACAGCTCGAAAAAAGCCTGTTCGATCGCCGCCTTGTTCTGGCGCCGGAAACTGCAGATCGTGTCGTGGTCCGGATGGGTGTCCCCCATCAACACGCGGGCCCCGATGTCCCGGTACGTCGCCCGCTCCATCTGGCGCGACGAGCGAATGCCGTTGATGCAGCAGTAAATCA